>NZ_VXKN01000002.1 GCF_008693185.1 Acinetobacter qingfengensis | reverse complement strand
CAGTAACTGGCGTAGAAATGTTCCGTAAGTTGCTAGACGAAGGTCGTGCAGGCGAAAACTGTGGTGTGTTACTTCGTGGTACAAAACGTGAAGAAGTACAACGTGGTCAGGTATTGGCTAAACCGGGCACAATCAAACCACATACCAAATTCGATGCAGAAGTATATGTACTTTCTAAAGAAGAAGGTGGTCGTCATACACCATTCTTAAATGGTTACCGTCCACAGTTCTATTTCCGTACAACTGACGTTACTGGTGCAATCCAGTTAAAAGAAGGTGTGGAAATGGTAATGCCTGGTGACAACGTAGAAATGTCAGTAGAATTAATCCACCCAATCGCAATGGATGCTGGTTTACGCTTTGCAATCCGTGAAGGTGGTCGTACTGTAGGTGCGGGTGTAGTTGCTAAAGTAACTGCATAATCACTTTATGCTATTAAAAAACGCCCCACTTTGGGGCGTTTTTTTATTATCAATAATAAAAAATGATACCGTGCTATTAATGTGGACTTAGATATTTGTATATTTAGGATTGCATTAATAATAAAATAATTGATAAGCATTAAATCATTTTAGATATTTTTTATCTAAATAATATTGAAAATTTATGAATATATTGTTGCGTTCTAAATAAATTACTAAATATGATTTTGATAGATTTAAAGGATTGGATATTGATTTATATAAATCCTCACAGAAGTGAGGATTTATATGAGTAATTATTGTACAGAACTATCGGCACTGGTTGCTTGACTTGGATCAGTTGATTGGATATCACTTGCTGGAGCATAGCTATCAGTAGGTTGAGCTGATGCTACTGGTTGGCTTTCTACTGGAGCTGGAGCAGTCTGAGTTGTAGCAGCATCATCAGCGGGTTGGGAGTCATGGGTACTTGCACAACCTGTTACAGCAAATGCTGCAATTGAAATGGCACCAATCAAAGCAGTATTTTTTAAAAGATTCATAATCTATCCTATCATTTTACACAATGCTTATACTTAGGATATCTAAGTATTCTCATACTCAAAATAAAATTGATTAACTATCAATTTATAAATGGCATCTTGATATTTAATCTAATTTTGAGCAAAAGAAATGTACCATTGATTTTTATTTTAAAATAGAGAGTATTGATAAAATAAAACAATGTGAAACAATAAGTTACTTCAGCATTAATTTTGTGTATATTGGTATTATTTTTAGGTATTATTAATAAATTAATAAAATTTATTTGAATTTGTTTTAACACATTATATTTTTCTTAAAATAAGTATTATTGTGATTATTTTAAGTGAATTTTTAAAATATGTGATTTATTTTCAGTTTTAAATAATTTAAAAAAATATTCAATTTTATGTATTGATGTCTATATACTTAGCAGCATCTTTACTTGATCTAATATTGATTAAAATATGATAAACATTCGTCCAATGCAAAAAATTGATCTTGAATCTGTGATCAATATAGAACAACAAGTTCAGTATCATCCATGGACAAAAAATCAATTTATAGACAGTTTGCAAAGTTATCAGTGTACAGTGATCGAAAATTATCAAAGGGTTGTGGGATTTTGTATTATGCAGCCTGTACTGGATGAAGCGAACTTATTGTTAATGGCGATAGATCCCGAATTTCAGGGACAAGGACTTGGCTTCACATTACTTGAGGCTGCAATCAATCGTTTAGGTGAAAAATGTTCTCAAATTTTTCTTGAAGTACGTGAGAGCAATCAGGCTGCAATTAAATTATATGAAAAGACCGGATTTCATCAAATTGATATGCGTAAAAATTACTATCCTACTGCGAATCATAAAAAAGAACATGCGATTATTATGGTGAATATGTTGAATGCCAACATTTTTCAATTTTCTTCTTAAAATATTTATATATCAAGTTTATGCAAAAACTTTTATATTGGCTTTTGCACAAAGGAATGATAATTAGGTGAAAATGATAAGTACTGTGACCATTCGTCTATTTATTCACGCGACTTGGGAAAGTATTGATTAATGAGGTGCCAATTTGTTCAACTTCTTCCTGGGTTAGATGATGGGAAAATCTTAACCATTGCCCATCAAGCAGGACTTCAAGTGGCGTATATTGAATTTTATATGTCATTTTTGCAGAATGAGGAACCCAATAGCCTAAATATAGATAATCTAATCCCTGCGATTTAACATATTCAATTTGACTTAAAATTGAGTAGACACCAAGGCTACGACGATGTTCTTCAGGCTCAAAAAAAGTGTAGACCGCTGACAATCCATCATCTAATTGATCACAGGTTGCGACACTCATGAGTTGATCATCTTTCCATAATTCTAAAAAGAAGCTTTCTGCACAGCTATGAACTAAAAATTTCTCAAATTGATCACGTGAAGGAGGATACATATCACCATCATGATGACGTAAACGAATATAGCGTTCGTAAAGTGTATAATGATAGTCTTGTGCTTTTATTGTTGGTGTAATTGTGATACGCAAGTCATTATTGCGTTTAATCGCCTTTCTTTGGCTACTGTTTGCTTCGAATAGATGTACAGGAATTCGTGCAGTAAGGCATTGTCGACATAGATGACATTCAGGGCGATAAATAAAATCACCACTACGACGAAAACCTGAGCGAGACAATTCAGATAAGGTCACTGTATCTATACGCTGTACCGGATCTAGAAAAACCATACGAGCAGAGCGATGAGTTAAGTAGCTACAATCATGCGGTGGCGTGATGTAGTACTGTAAATCATCCAAAGGCGTTATCGGAGGTGTATATGATTTCATGCCTTAAACCCAACCTCTAGCCGTTTAAGTTATTCTTTATAGCAATATCATAGGTTGAAAATACACTGTTTTGGTAGAGTTTCCAATCTATATTTGGTTTATTTATAACGTTTTGTAACGATTTTAGAAAACTTTTACGGCTAGTGGTGGTTGCTCCCAGATTCATAAGATGGTCATTAGGTAATTGGCAATCAACCCACGGACAGTTTTGTTGGGCACATAATAGCATTAGACTATAAAATGCCATTTTAGAAGCATCTGTACGGTGGTTAAACATAGATTCACCAAAGAAACCTTGTCCTAGGCTAATTCCATATAGACCACCAATTAATTCTTTTTCATCCCAGATTTCAATACTGTGAGCATAACCAAGTTGGTGTAGCTGGATATAGCTCTCAATAATGCGTGAGCTAATCCAAGTTGCCTGACTATAACTTCTTGGTGCCGCACAGTTTTGGATGACTTGTGCAAATGCTTGATCAATACGCACTTGATAATTGTATTTTTTCATGTTGCGAATCAGGCTTTTACTTGGCCTAAATGTCTGTGGTTCAATGATGCAGCGTGGTTCTGGACACCACCAGCAAATAGGTTCATCTTCATTAAACCAAGGAAATAGACCTTGACTATAGGCATGAAGTAATGTTGCTGGTGTTAAATCACCACCGATACAAATTAAGCCCTGACCATCAGGGTCAACTTGTTCCGGATCAGGAAAATCGTAAATACTATCAAAGTTCATATTAATTTAAGTAAATAAAAAAGAGCCTTGCGGCTCTGTGATTAATGTTGGTCAAGATATGCATCGGCATCTAGGGCAGCCATACAGCCCGAACCTGCCGAAGTAATGGCTTGACGATAAACATGATCTGCAACGTCACCTGCGGCAAATACTCCTGCAACACTGGTTGCTGTAGCGTTACCATTCAGGCCACTTTGCACCACGATATAACCGTCTTTAAGCTGTAATTGATCCTGAAAAATGTCGGTATTAGGTTTATGACCAATCGCAACAAAGAAGCCTTGTACAGCAACTTCTTGCGTTGATTGATCCTGCGTTGATTTTAAACGTACGCCAGTAACACCTGTCTGATCACCCAACACTTCATCGACTTGATGATTCCAGATAATTGAAATTTTACCTTCTTTTTCTTTAGCGAATAAATGATCTTGAAGAATTTTTTCTGAACGTAAGCTATCACGGCGATGCACTAGTGTAACGTGCCCTGCAATATTGGAAAGATAAAGCGCTTCTTCTACTGCCGTATTTCCACCACCGACCACCATAACATTCTGGTTTTTATAAAAGAAACCATCGCATGTTGCACAGGCACTCACACCTTGGCCCATAAATTTTTGTTCAGATTCAAGGCCTAAATATTGCGCGGTTGCTCCAGTTGCGATAATGAGTGCATCACAAGTGTATTCTCCCATGTCTCCTTTTAAGACAAAAGGACGAGTCTTTAAGTCCACTTCATTAATGTGATCATATAAAATTTCTGTGCCAAAACGTTCAGCGTGGGCTTGCATACGCTCCATGAGTGCAGGGCCGGTTAAACCTTCTTCGCCACCCGGCCAGTTATCAATTTCTGTTGTGGTGGTTAATTGGCCCCCAAGTTGCATGCCAGCAATTAATAGTGGTTTTAAGTTGGCACGAGCAGCATAAACCGCAGCACTATATCCTGCTGGACCTGAACCTAAAATAATGAGTCTTGAGTGACGGGCGCTCATGTTTATTCCTTACATTGAGATAAATTTTCAACTGTTAAAATTATACGTGAAATTTGACAGGAGAGGAGGGGACTTTTGTCATGTAATTTTGATCAGAGCAATAGATATTCTCGATTTGTGTTATTTTTGAGTGAAAGTGCGCTATTCATATAAAGTAACAAGATTTTCTATTTGAAGCAGTGCATAATATAGGACGAATAATCAATTGTGTCGTTCAGGCTTATTTTAAGTGGTAAATCAATAATAGGATAATCGATGAGTGTAGTTAGCGGTAATTATGCACAACGTGTGTTAAGTACCATTTTTTTGGTGTCGTTTGGCATTTATCTTTTTTTAGCGACCGTCACTTATACACCATTTGATCCAGGCTGGATGCATGTATCAAGTGATACGCAACAGGTAAGTAATGCCAGTGGAATTGCCGGTGCATGGGTTGCCGATATGCTTTATGGTTTGTTTGGCTGGGCAGCCGTTTTATTACCAATATTTATGTTTATTGAAGCAATTCAGGTTTGGTGGCCTCGTAGTTATTTAACACACCCATTCCGTTATGCTTCACAATTTTTTATTTTAATTACTACTGCTGCATTATTATATTTTTTCTGGAATGTACCCAGTGACTCATTAATTAATGCATCAGGCGGTGTTATTGGTTATGAAATTGCCAAAAGCTTATCATCAGTATTAACTCAGATTGGCGCAATAATTTTTCTGATTGCTTTTAGTGTTGTATTGTGGACGCTGGCATTTAAAATTGAATGGTTAAAAACAAAAACATTATTAAGTGCTATTCCGGGATATTTACAGGATTTATTTTATAAAAATGTACCAGCAGATGTAGAGGATTATGATTTAACTCTGGATAAAAAACATTATGGAGCAAAAACTAAAACAGAAAATGTAGCGCAGGAACATCGTGAACTTGAACAAGTAGAATCTTCACAAAGTTTGTATGAAGCAACTAAAGAAGAACAACAACTGCGTGAAATTGAGAAAAAAATTGTTAAACAGCCTGTATCGACTGTTGCGACGGAAACCATTATTGCAAAAATACAAGAAGCTGAAAATTCGGTGGTACATACTGGTGAGGTCTGGAAAGCCTCTGATATAAAACGGCAAACTATTGAAGATAAAAAGCAAACTTCTCCTGAATCTATTGATGAAGTAGTTTCGATTGAACCGATTATTGCTATGCCATCATCTGATTCTCATGATGCAATTGAACAACTCATTGCAGAAGCAGATCGACATTTACAACAACATAATGAAGTAGAAACTTCTATTCTGGCTGCGAATGATGATGTTAATCAAGAAAAAAAAGAAAGTCTTCTGGATTGGACAGATGATCAGGTGTTTGATGAATTATTGGCTGCTGTACCAAATGAACAAAAAACTAAGCCAATGACTGCTTTGACATCTACTATAGATATTGATTTGCCAGAGAATTTCTCATCTAAAGTCACAGAGATTAATGATTTTGCAGAATTGGATATTGATCAATTTGATCAATTATTCGATAAAGCTCAAGAAAATAAGAATTCAACCAATAAACCGTTAAGTAAGGAAGCATTTATTGAGGCATGGCAGGAAACAGCTGGTAAACCTGATGAGGAGCAGGATTGGGAGGATTTGGATGCACCTTTAACTGATGCATCAGGTCGACCTGTATCTCGTGCTTTTCAAGTCGTAGAAAAACGCAGAAACTTATCTGCCTTACCTGGTCTTGACATGTTGGATCGTGTTGATCCGAATAAGAAAGTAAATTTTACTGCCGAACAGTTAACACGATTATCAGAATTGCTTGAAATCAAATTACAGGATTTTAATGTTAAGGCCAAAGTTGTAGAAGCACAGCCTGGTCCAGTTGTTACTCGCTTTGAACTGGATTTAGCGCCTGGAGTTAAAGCATCGAAAGTTACCAATATTTCGCGTGATTTAGCACGATCCATGTCGATGGCATCTGTTCGTGTGGTAGAAGTCATTCCCGGAAAACCTTACATTGGTATTGAAGTGCCAAATAGCGCTCGGGAAATGGTGCGTTTAATCGAGTTGCTTGAAACACCAGTTTATCGTGATCCTACAGGTTTGATTAGTATGGCCATGGGTAAGGATATTTCTGGACATCCAGTATTAACCGATCTGGCCAAAGCACCGCACATGCTGGTTGCTGGAACTACTGGTTCTGGTAAATCGGTTGCAGTCAATGCCATGATTTTATCCATGCTGCTCAAATATACACCGGATCAATTGCGTTTAATTTTAATTGATCCTAAACAACTTGAATTAGCAAATTATAATGATATTCCACATTTGTTAACACCTGTTGTCACTGATATGAAAGATGCAGTGAGTGCCTTGAACTGGTGTGTTAATGAAATGGAACGCCGTTATAAACTGATGTCTTTTCTTAAAATTCGTAAAATTACTGATTATAATCGTAAGGTTGAAGAAGCGTTGGCACGAGGTGAGGATTTAATAGATCCAACATGGAAACCAAATGATTCTGCAACACAAGATCGAGCACCACGCTTGCAACCATTACCGATGATTGTGATTGTTGCTGATGAATTTGCTGATATGATCATGCAGGTGGGCAAAAAAGCCGAAGAAATGATTACACGTCTGGCACAAAAATCTCGTGCTGCAGGAATACATTTGTTATTGGCAACACAGCGACCTTCTGTAGATGTCATTACTGGATTAATTAAGGCCAATATTCCAACCCGTGTGGCATTACGTGTCAACTCAAAAATTGACTCACGTACTATTCTGGATGCAGGGGGTGCAGAGGATTTGCTTGGTCATGGTGATATGTTGTTTCTAGGACCAGGTAAAATTGAACCTGAACGTGTACATGGTGCATTCATTTCTGATGATGAAGTCAATCGTATTTGTGATGCATGGCGTGAACGTGGTTCACCGAATTATATTGACGAGATTCTTACACCATTTGATGAAGAGGGCGGATCAAGTGCTGGTTTTGATTCTGGCGACAGTGATCCAAGTCGTGATGCCTTATATGATCAATGTGTAGCATTTGTACTGGAAAGTCGCAAAGTTTCTGTTTCTTCATTACAGCGTAAATTCAGTTTAGGTTATAATCGTGCAGCCCGTATCGTTGACCAAATGGAAGAAAACGGACTGGTTAGTCCGATGGGACCAAATGGGAAACGGGATATTTTAGTTTAGCTGTTTTAAGTTTAAAAATAGGAATGAAGATATGTTGATTGCATTGTGCACATTAGCTTTTATTCAGTTTTGTGCATTGATTACACCAGGACCAGATTTTTTGATTGTGTCCCAAACTGCAATTAGCCGTAGTCGTAAAGATAGTTTTATTGTAGCTTTAGGTGTTACTGCCAGTGTCATGGTATGGGCATTACTCGCATTAATGGGATTAAATATTATTTTTGAAAAAATGAGCTGGTTAAAACATATTATGCTGGTGTTAGGTGGGTTATATCTATGTTGGTTAGGCTATAAATTATTACGTTCTGCTTTTACTAAGAAAGAAAATACATTTCAGCAAGCTCCGACAGTTGATATGCCAACATCTGCATGGCTTTATTTTTTGAAAGGATTTTTAACCAATATATCTAATCCTAAAGCTATTATTTATTTTGGTAGTATATTTTCAGTTTTCTTAACTAATCCAGCATTAGATCAGTGGCATTCATTATTATTTATTATTGTATCTGTGGAAACATTATTGTGGTTTAGCTTGGTTGCCTTTATTTTTTCATTACCTAAGTTTAAACTGGCTTATGAAAATTCAGCAAAGTGGATTGATGGAATATCTGGTGGATTATTTACCGCATTAGGTGTATACCTAATTGGTAATCACTGATATCTTTAAAATATTTAAAGTAATCAAGATCTTTAGGTGTTTAGTCAGATTTTTTTTGTGAAAAAATTATGAAAATACAAAATTAATATTCGATATATATTATTGAAATAACATGATCTATCTTATTATTTTGAATATATAGCCTGTTTATCAGGCTATATTTTACTTTTAAATTTGATACTGAGTTATAGAAATTTTGCCAGTACTTCCAGAAAACCATCTTTTTGACGTGGATATTGGGAAATCACATCTTTAATGGTTTGCCCTTCTGGGTTGGTTGCATGAACATCATGACCGTCTGCGACGAATTTTGTAAGAAGCCGCTCATAATCATGTGGGCGCATGTGTTTAAACGCATTATAAAGGATATGATAATCGGCATTTACACCTTCTGGTGGAAGATGATTTAGATAAGCAAATACACGATCATCAGACCATTCTTCATTAAAGGTAGCAGGTTGAGAAACTGCCATATTTGTTTCCTCAAAATTTAAAAGCGCAAAATAATCTCATGGCAAAAAAGCACTACTTTTTTGATTGAAAATAGCGCTTTGTGCTTTATTGCAGAAGAGGTAAGACAAATCTTACTTCCTTCTACTTTGCCATTCGTTACAGAAATTGCCAAAAAGAATGTTTATTTATCTTCAGGTAAATTAATATTCATTTCCAGCATTTCGATATTTGCTTCAGAACGTACCGACATATTGATGTTATTTTCATCAACGCCTCGGACATAGCGACTGACAACCTGAAGAATTTCTTTTTTCATCTGGTTGATTTTATCCTGACTTAACCGACGTCCTAGACCTTGCTCAGATGCGACAATTACTTTCAGGCGATCTTTTGCGGTTTGTGCACTACTATGCTTGTCGTCTGCACTAAAAAGTCTACTCCAGAATCCTGCCATTTTATGCTCCAAATAAACGAGCTAACCAACCTTTAGGTTGCGCTTTGATGTGACGATAAGGGCGCTCTTCACCAAGGAAACGAGCGACTAAGTCATCATAGGCCTGACCGGCTTTAGCTTCAGTATAAAGAATAACAGGTTTACCTTCGTTTGATGCCTGCAATACACTTGGACATTCTGGAATGACGCCTAATGTTGGAATACGCAGGATATCTTCTGAAATATCTTCAATTGTTAGCATTTCCTGACGATCAGCTCGTTCTGGATTAAAGCGGGTAATACATAAGTGTTTACGTATACGCCCTTCTTTTTGTTCTACTTTTTTGGTTTTGCTATCTAGCATACCAATAATGCGATCAGAGTCACGTACCGACGAAATTTCCGGATTGGTTACAATGATCGCTTCATCTGCATGGTACATTGCAAGAATGGCACCACGCTCAATACCTGCAGGGGAGTCACAGATGATGTAATCAAATTCTTCTGATAATTCATCAATAACACGTTGTACTCCGTCATCCGTAAGCGCATCTTTATCACGGGTCTGGGAGGCAGGTAAAATATATAAATTATCGATGTCTTTATCACGAATCAATGCTTGTTGTAAACGTGCTTCGTTATTAATGACATTGACAAAATCGTAAACAACACGGCGTTCACAGCCCATAATCAAATCAAGATTACGTAAGCCTACATCAAAATCGATGACAACGGTTTTATGACCTCGAAGCGCTAAGCCAGTTGCAAATGAAGCACTGGTAGTGGTTTTACCTACTCCGCCTTTGCCGGAAGTTACGACAACAATTTTGGCCACCGAATATACTCCTGTTTGGACTTTATTGCCCTATGGGCTATTGCTAAAATTTAACTTACCTTAAATGGATAATAGGGCAAATTCAAGTTCTTGATTGTTATTTAGATGAATTTGCACAGCTTGTTTTAAATATTCCTTGGGAATGTCATCTGCAACACAATATGTTCCTGCAATCGAAATCAATTCGGCTTCTAATGATTGGCAAAAAATACGAGCTGTTTGCTCCCCACTGGCGCCAGCAATTACTCGTCCACGAGCTGTTCCATAAATAAAAATATTACCTGATGCAATCACTTCTGAACCACTATTCATACTGGCAGTCAAAATGATATCGCCATTGTCTTCAACCAGACTTTGTCCAGTACGTAAAATTTCATCATGGTAAATCGTGGCATGTTGTGCTGTGCTGACAGGAACTAATATTTCTGTTTCTGTGATTGCAGTTGGTTCAGTGCTAGGTGTAGGTTGCTGTACCACTTTTGAGGTGGCTTTAATACGTTGTACTGGTTGATCTGGGGGTAAAACCGGAAATTGAATCGCACGCGCATCATCACCAAGTAGACCATCAATGACTGCCATTGGTTGTAGCTTAAATTCAATCAATAGCTGGATGAGGGCAATCAATTCTTGTGTCACACTACTATCAATAATGACCAGTGTACCAGTGTAATCGTCAGTAGCCAGTAATTGGATCAATTGTTGGCGGATATGATCGAGATCATTGGTGTCAAAAGTCAGTCTTGAAAAATTGACCATCCGTCCTGTGATACGAATATCTGCCATGATGAATCCTTATTGCTTCAATAGTTAAACTTGTTTGAAATTATTTGTAGTCACACATGCTAATTTAAATTCGCATGAAGTACCAGTACAATGGCTTATTTTACACAGAGTTGCTTATAGAATCGGTATTTTTATCCAATTTCTGTTGCCATTGCTTAATTTTTACTTGTTCCCGAATACCAATAAAACTTTCTCGTACAATTGATTCTATCAATTGATCAATTTGAGCAGTATCAAGCGGTGTCTGGCTGATTTGATCCGAAATTTCTGTGAGTAATGGATTGGCTGTGCTGGCTGGATTGGGTTGGCGGGAAAAACGATCAACAATACCAGTTGTTATATTCTCGCCGATACGTTGTCCAATCGATTGAATCTGTTGCTCAAGTTTATGTCCTATAATTGGCATTACACTTAATAATTGTTTTAATTCCGGTGTATCGATAATAGCCTGATTTACAATTTGACCAATGTCATTACTTATCAATTGTTGCTGCTTTGCCAAAGTTTGTGCAACAGAAAGTTGTAAAATTTCTGCAAGCGCTTGCGCAAAAGGTTGACGATGATGATCGATAATGGCATGAATTCTTTGATGATGTGTGGTGCTGGTATCCAGTTCATTTTCCACACCTTTAATTACTGTGAGTACAATACGATCAGTTAATTCTTCCATTACGACATCATAATAAAATTTCACTTGACGGATAATTTTTCCAGGAACAACTTGATAACCCAGTTCATGCAAACGATAGGCAATAATACCGGCACGTGCCAAACGTAAGAATCTGAACATGGGGATAATAGCAAGAACTTCATACCAATGGATAAAAGGGAAAAACCACCAGCGACGATGGTGGTTGGCAATGATTGAAAATAACCAGCGTGCAGCCAGTTCTGCAATCAAATAGCAAATAAAGTAAAAATCAATGGTGTTTACAATCGGATACCAGACTTGAATGTAATGTGAGCGGAAGGTCGATAAATGCAATAACTCGGTGATCCATGCGCCAAATCCACTGAGAATGAATGCCTGAACCAGTAAGGTAAGCAGGTTACAGACAATCAATAACATCATTAGAGCATCATAAATTAGAAAAACTTTCCATTGCCATGTGGTGTGATCAATATTTTTCAAAAGTGGATGAGATGGTTTCGGGTTCTGCATGATAGACGATATCCTAGTTCAGCGAGGACTGTTGTAAACGTTGCTTCATCAGACTAATACGTTGATCTTTTTCCTGCCAGATTTGGTCAACCCAGTGCTGAAATTTTTGACGATACTCTGCATCATCTTCATAATTTGCCTCATTGATCCAATCAGGTAATGTAATTTTACGCAAGTCTACGGCAATGCGTGGCACATCTCCAAGCCAGAATTCACCATAGCCCGGAATGCTATCAGGATAGACGATCGTCATATCTACCAATGCATCAATCTGATTTCCCAGAATATGTAAAGCTAAAGCTAACCCGCCTGCCTTAGGTTTAAGCAGATGTTGATAAGGTGATTGTTGTGACTGATGTTTTTCTACAGTAAAACGTGTACCTTCCAGATAATTGAGCAGAGTAAATGGTTGGGTTAATAATTGTTCACAGGCTTGGCGTGCTTCTTCCATATCGCGTTGTTTAAGTATTGGATTTTTTGCAATTTCGGCTTTGCTATGTCGTTTCATCATTGGAAAGCCTAAAATTTTAAATGCCGGCCCTACAAACGGAATGAAAATAAGTTCCCATTTGGTAAAAAAACGTGTCAAGGGCATACGACTTACCCCGAAATATTGATTGACCGTAGTATCCACCCAACTTTGATGATTACAAATCATTAAATAGCGCCCTTGCATATTTAAATCTAATTGTTCATCAATATGAATATCCCATTTTGTTTCCGGTAAAACGTGATCAATTAACCAATTATTTATATTTAGCCAACTATTGGTAATTTTAATATTGGTTTCATCAATTTTTTTTGATTGGGCAAACAATTTGGTCAAGCCAAGAGCCAGAACAGGTGGGCCATGAAGAAAAGTGCTTGCAGTGATGGTTGATGTGACCGAAATGCCACGAGCAATTTTTTTTAACAGTGTATTTGATCTTTTCATGGGTGACTCATAACTTACATGTTATCCATTCATGGATAATATTATGCCTGAATCATAAAAGCTTGTTGAAAAATCATTGAAGAAACTTCAACAAGCTTGTTTTAAGTCACAACATCGTTGTTTAAATTTTGGTAAGCATGAACTGATTATTTTTCTAATTCATCCAGAATGGCTTGATTGAAATAAGGAATATCATTGGGATTACGGGAGGTAATTAAAGGCCAGTTATTGGTGATGCAGCGATGCACTGTTTCATCATGCCAGTGAGCTCCCGCATGAATTAAATCTAGTTGAATCGACAGGTAAGAAGTAAGATGCTTATCTTTTATACGTTCGGCATTAATCAAAATCCATGGTGCATGGCAAATGGCAGCAATAGGTTTACCTTGATCTGTAAAATATTGCACAATTTTTTGTGCATCAGTATCAATTCTCAATTGATCAGCATTCACGGTTCCACCAGGAATAATCAAAATATCATAATCATCAGGAGTTACTTTTTGTAAAGTCGTCTGTGGCGAGTAACTTGTGCTGGGATCAGTATCATTTTTTACAGTATAAATATCTTCAGATTTGATGGCCGCTAAAATACTTTCAATACCTTTAGATTGTAAAAATTCAAAAGGTTTAATAAGTTCATCATGTTCTACACCTGAATTACTGGTAATGAATAATGCTTTTTTTGTCATCTTGAATATCCTTGTTATCAGTCAATTAAAAATTACTTATTCAGGCTAACATGACCTATTGGATGGAAATGTTGTGCTTTGTGCGGATCGTGTAGAATTTACTTATGAAAGTGCATCAAAATGATAAATGAAATATTCTGAAATAGTATGTGATGTAAAATCTATTAAATTAAAATAATTAGAAAAAAGATCTAATAAGCCAGATAGGTAAATTTAGGTTGATGCGTTGCTTTTGCTAAATTTTGTAGTTACCATGCTAAAAAGGCACGATATTTGCTAACCACAAATCCTGATGTAGAGTATATTTATGAAACTATCTGTAGGTCTAAAAGTTGCGAATACTTTATCGCTAACACCTCAGCTACAGCAAGCGATCAAACTCTTGCAGCTTTCATCACTAGAACTTGAGCAGGAAATCCAGAATCAGCTTGATAGTAATCCACTGCTAGAAGCAATAGATGATGATTTTAAAGAAACTTCTTCGGCGAATGACCATGATACCGATCAATCTAGTCATGAAGAATATAATCAAAATGAATTAATTCCTGATGATCTTCCTGTGGATACCGATTGGGATGAAATTTATACACATCAGCCTACTGCATTGGCAACACCTGAATACGAAGAACGTGAAGATAATCGCAGTGGTACAGAAAGCCTAAGTGATCATTTACTCTGGCAAATTAATCTATTACATCTATCAAAAATCGAACAAATGATCGCTTATTGTATTGTAGATGCGTTAGATGAACGAGGTTATCTTGATTGTGAAATTGAAGAAATTCTGACAGCAGCGCAGCATTTGCTGACACAAGCTGGCATTGAAGAAGAACTTGAGTTGGCCGAAGTGGTGGTGGTTCTCAAATATATTCAACGACTGGATCCGGTTGGTGTGTCTTGTCGTAATCTTGTGGAATGCTTGTCAATACAATTAGAAACTTATCATCAAAATTTACAACTAAAAGCCAATGCACATGCACTGCTAGCGCATGCCGATCTATTAATGGCCAATGATATTAACCGTTTAATGAAGCAAACCAAGTTAAGCCTTGAACAGCTTAAACATGCCATGACTTTGCTGAAATCATTTGACCCAGCACCCGGTGCACAATTTCAAAGTAAGGAGCAGGAATATCAAACACCTGACGTAATCTTACAGAAAAAAAACGATCGCTGGCATGTGTTTTTAAATCCAGATATTTTGCCAAAATTACGGGTCAATCCATATTATGCAGGACTAATTAAAAGAGCAGACCAAAGTGATGATAATCAGTATCTAAAAAATCAGATGCTGGAAGCCAAAAATTTTATTAAAAGTATTGATGAGCGACATAAGACATTATTGAAAGTAGCGACGTGTATTGTTGAACATCAACGAGATTTCTTTGAAATTGGTCCGGAAGGGATGAAACCTTTAGTACTTCGGGATGTTGCAGATGAGGTGGAATTGCATGAATCCACTGTTTCACGAGTTACGACCAATAAATATATTTTGACTCCGCGTGGTTTGTTTGAATTAAAGTATTTCTTTTCCAGTCATGTGGGTACCGCAACTGGAGGAGAGTGTTCGTCAACAGCCATTCGGGCAATGATCAAAAAACTGATCGCTGCTGAAAACTCTAAAAAACCATTGTCAGACAATACGATTGCCAAAATGTTACAAGAAGAGGGGATTGATGTGGCAAGGCGTACCGTTGCCAAGTATCGTGAGTCTTTAAATATTCCATCATCTTCAGATCGAAAAATCTTGATTTAAGCGCAGGGATATGATTATTTAGAAGTGTACATGAAGTACAGATTTAACTAGCAATCTAGTATGATGAATTGATCATTTGCAAAGTGTATTCAACGTATTTTGTCATTTGATTTGTTTGACCATCACAATCATGGGAGGCGTAACATGCAAATAACCATTCGTGGACATCATTTAGCAATCACACCTGCGATTGAAGAAAAAATAACAATACAATTTTCCAAGTTAACCAAACATCTTGATCAAATTTGTAGTATGCAGGTGAAATTACAAAAAGATCATCGTTTAACATCCCGCAGCCATAAAGGGCAGGACAATCATAGTGCTGAAATCATTTTGCGTTTGCCAGGCAAAGAATTATTCGCGCAGGCTTCCGCCGATGATATGTATCAGGCCATTAATATTTTGGCTGAAAAAGTCCGCCGTCAGTTAGAGCGTCATAAGGCTGCAAAACTTGTTGCCTGATGATCCAAGTCATAAATAAGGGTGCAATTTGAAGCACCCTTATTTATTTTTATAGAGATTTTGTAGTCTGATTCAAACTTATAGTAAACTAGGCGGCTTTATTAGTCGTTGACTTAGATGATTTAGAGACCACAGCAATGAATAGTGATCAGCTTTCACAAATATTACAGCAAGCATTTCCGCAAGCCGAGATTGTTGTTACAGGTCAGGCAGGTAAATTTGATTTGCGTATTGTCGATGCCGGATTTGAAGGCAAAAGAACTGTGGCTCGCCAACAGGCTGTTTATGCGCCTCTAAATGAACATATTGCATCTGGTGTTGTCCATGCCGTAACCATTCGTGCCATGACGCCTGAAGAATGGCGTAAAGCTAGCATGTTTGGAGTGTAACAATACATGGATAAATTTTTAATTCGTGGCGGTAATGTTTTAAATGGCAGCGTTAGAATTTCTGGTGCAAAAAATGCGGTTTTGCCTTTGTTGGCCGCCACCATTTTGACCGATGAGCCTATTACCATTACCAATGTACCAAATCTCAAGGATGTCAATACCTTGATTAAGCTGATTGCAGGCTTGGGGGTAACCATCAGTTATGAAGGTGACACTGTCAAGGTCGATACCAGCACTTTACAAAATCAATTTGCCCCTTATGAATTGGTAAAAACGATGCGGGCATCTATCTTGGTACTTGGTCCATTATTGGCACGTTATGGTCAGGCCAAAGTTTCCTTGCCGGGTGGGTGTGCGATTGGTTCACGTCCAGTCGATCAACATTTAAAAGCCATGGAAGCACTAGGCGCCGAAATCGAAGTTGAAGCCGGTTATGTTCATGCCAAGGTTAATGGTCGTTTAAAAGGTGGTGAAGTCGTCTTTGATATGGTGACAGTAGGTGGTACGGAAAATATTCTGATGGCAGCAGTATTGGCTGATGGCATCACAACCATCCGCAATGCCGCACGGGAACCGGAAATCACAGATTTGGTCAATATGCTCAATAAAATGGGTGCAAAAATTACAGGAATCGATACAGATACTTTAGTGGTCACAGGTGTAGAGCAATTACATGGTTGTGAGCATGCAGTGGTAGCAGATCGTATCGAAACGGGTTCTTATCTGGCTGCAGCAGCTATTACTGGTGGGAAAGTTAGAACGACACATACTGATCCAGATTTAATGGAAGCGGTACTGGATAAGTTTGAAGAAATGGGTGCAGAAGTCACACGTGGGGATGACTGGATTGAGTTGGATATGCTTGGAAAACGTCCAAAAGCAGTGAGTTTCCGTACCTTACCGCATCCAGAATTTCCCACAGATATGCAGGCACAACTGATGGCGGTAAATGCTATTGGTCGTGGTTTTGCTACGGTATCAGAAACCATTTTTGAAAATCGCTTTATGCATGTTCCTGAATTGTGCCGTATGGGTGCTAATATTCAGGTCGAAGGCAATGATGCCGTGATTACGGGTGTTGAGAAATTACAAGGCGCTCCAGTGATGGCAACAGATTTACGGGCATCATTTTCTTTGGTTATTGCTGCTCTTGCCGCAGAAGGTGAAACCGTGGTTGATCGTATTTATCACATAGACCGTGGTTATGAAAATATCGTAACAAAACTGCAAGCACTTGGTGCAGATATTCAAAGAATTAAAGGCGAATAAGTCATGCAACAACAAGATGCAAATTCACAAAGTGAAAATGCCATCATGGGGAATTTTGATCATGGATTAACTTTGGCACTCAGTAAGGGACGGATTTTAAAAGAAACTCTGCCTTTACTTGCTGAAGCTGGTATTGAATTGCTTGAAGATCCTGAAAAATCTCGTAAACTCATTTTTCCAACTACAAATCCAAATGTACGGATTTTGATTCTACGTGCCAGTGATGTCCCCACTTATGTCGAACATGGGGCAGCAGATTTTGGTGTGGCAGGCAAAGATGTTCTGATGGAATATGGTTCGGAAAATGTCTATGAGCCGCTAGATTTAAAAATTGCCAATTGCAAATTAATGACTGCGGGAAAAGTCGGTATGATTAAACCTCAAGGACGTTTACGTATCGCGACTAAATATGTCAATTTGACCCGTCAATATTATGCTAGCCGTGGTGAACAGGTTGATGTGATTAAGCTGTATGGTTCAATGGAGCTTGCACCACTTGTTGGCTTGGGACATTATATTGTTGATGTGGTAGATACTGGTAATACTTTACGAGCAAATGGTCTTGAGCCACTGGAAGAAATTTGCAAGGTATCTTCACGATTAATCGTGAATAAGGCCAGTTTTAAACGTAAACATGCGATATTAAATCCGATCCTTAGCCAGCTTGAAAAAGCAGTGGAACAACGTCAATAACAATTAAAGTTACTGAGGTGTGTTGAGAATGAATTGCACATTAAATTGGAACTTTAAATAAAGACGCTTATGTTCTATTTTTGCATAAAAATAGCTAAATTAGACTGATTGCTGCATTAAACAGCTTGTCAATATACCACTCATATTGGCTTCACTGATTGTCGTATTAAGCCATAATTTTTCTCATTTTTTATGGCAAAGATTAAATCTCAACATATAAAAAATCGTCCTCAGTTGGCGATTTTTTATATGTTAATAATAGATTTAACAAAACTCCTAAATTGCCAAATATGTTATTCGTGTTAAAAAGAATTTTTCATCGTATTCGTTTAATCAAAATGAAAAATCCAGAGCAGCGTAAACAACAATCCATTTTAAAATTGAAACAAAACAATATTCCTTATATTGATTGGCTTCCCTGTATTGAATCGTCAGATGAAGTTGTATTGCGATCAGTAGATAATATCGCCAAGCGAGCCATAAGCTGTTTACTGATGATTCAGATTGCCTGTGATATAAACAATCAACAATATGATGCAGAGACCAAAGAATTTATTGACACTTTACTAAATAAATTTGTGGTCAAAAATGAGCTAACATTTAAAGAGTTGGCAATTTTTAATGATCAGGCTTCTGCTCAAGATGTGATTAATATGATCTGGAAATATGAGGCTTATTGGGTTTTATTGTGGGCGCTGGGAATTGTGGATGAACTAGATTATCCTGATCACACCATAGATTGTGATTTTGCTATTCAGGCTGTGTCTTCCTGTGAATCTCTGGCTGAATTTATGGCAAAAGTAAAACTGCGGAATATTGAAGATATTCTGGATCAGGCCGATTTGATTTACCGATATGACTGGGCATGTGTAAATGCTCGTTTGAAACAGCAGCCAGCACCTGCGAATTTAAATGCATCAGTTGTTGTTGAACGTCATGGTGCATTGAACTGGCTTATTCAACAAGACAGTGATTGGGATCATCCGGATGTGAGTACTTAAAAGAAACTTCTTATCGACTTAAAAGTAATTTTCTATAAAACCAGACAAATTTGATAAATTTATCTTGCCCATAATTGTCTTAAACAAGGTAAACTAATTGTTTCCTAAATAACTTTGTGGGTAAATTGATGCGACGTTTATCGACTCAAGAGCAAAACTTTAAGCAGGTCTTCGCTGATTTGCTGGCTTTTGAAACAGTGAGTGATCCTGAACTTTTAAAAACTGTAGATCAGATTATTGCCGATGTACGATTATACGGTGATGCACATGTATTAAAACTCACTCAACAGTTCGATCGACATCCTGCGCATCAATTTTCGGATCTGGAAGTTTCCCAACAACAATTAAAAGCAGCATTTGATGATTTGGACAAAGACGTTCGTGCAGCACTAGAAATGGCAGCAGTACGTATTCGGGCATTTCATGAGGCACAAAAACAGGATGGCTGGACTTATGTAGATGCTTTGGGCAATACATTGGGACAGAAAGTTACGCCACTGGATCGTGTTGGGATTTATGTGCCGGGTGGTTTGGCATCTTATCCATCTTCTGTGTTGATGAATGCAGTCCCAGCCCATGTTGCCGGTGTTCAAGAAATCATTATGGTCGTTCCTGCTCCCAACGGTGAATTAAATCCATTGGTTTTGGCTGCGGCTTATCTTGCCGGTGTACATCGGGTTTTTACCATTGGTGGCGCACAAGCTGTTGCCGCATTGGCTTATGGTACAGAAACTATTCCACAGGTCGATAAAATTACTGGACCTGGGAATCGCTTCGTTGCTGCTGCAAAACGTGCGGTATTCGGACAGGTTGGAATTGATATGATTGCCGGCCCATCGGAAATTCTGGTTTATGCAGAAGGTGTTAATAATGCCAAATGGTTAGCGATGGATGTATTATCGCAAGCTGAGCATGATACTGTGGCTCAGGCAATTTTTATTACACCGGATGAACAGCTATTGAATGCTGTAGCTGAGGCGGTGGAAATACATTTAGCCAATTTACCTAAAGCTGACATTGCTCGAACTTCAATTAAAAATCGTGGTGCTTTGGTTTTGGTAAAAGATCGTACAGAAGCCATTGAACTGATTAATCAAGTTGCGCCGGAGCATCTGGAGCTTTGTCTGGATGATGCAGAGGCAATGAGTCATCAGATCCGTCATGCAGGCGCAATTTTTATGGGACGTTATACACCGGAAGCTATTGGTGATTACTGTGCAGGGCCAAATCATGTCTTGCCAACCTCTGGAACAGCGCGCTTTTCATCTCCTTTAGGTGTTTATGACTTTCAGAAACGTTCCAGCCTGATTATGTGTTCACAGGACGGTGTGAAGTCTTTGGCGAAAACAGCGGATATTCTGGCACAACAGGAAAATTTGGATGCTCATGCCCGTTCAGCGCGTTATCGTTATTTGTAAATATTAATATCATTTACCTTGCCTGAAATTTTTTCTGAAAACATTTGTTTTGCAAGAGAAAAAGCTTTTACAGTGTTCATGATGTATATCACTCATGAAGTTTCTCTTTGTGATCAAGAGGAGGTCAGGTGAGGTTAATTTTAATCAGAGATAAAAAATGGCCTTTGTAACTGAACAACAGAAACGTTTCTGGAGTCCACTGGTTCGTGAATTAGAACCTTATGTGCCGGGTGAACAACCTAAAATTCAGAATTTACTTAAACTTAATACCAATGAGAGTCCGTATCCACCATCTCCTATGGTCGTGCCTGCCGTACAGGCAGTCTTAGTCAATCAGGCAGACGTTTTAAAACTTTATCCTGACCCTGATGCGATGCAACTTAAACAGGCGATTGCTACACAACAACAGGTTGAGATTAGTCAGGTTTTTGTCGGTAATGGCTCAGATGAAGTTTTGGCCCATATTTTCAAAGCATTCTTTGTGCAGGAAAAACCATTACTTTATCCAGACATTAGTTACAGCTTCTATCCTGTATATAGTCAGTTTTTTGATTTGGTCAATATTAAGCCTGTTGCCTTGCGTGAAGACTTTTCCCTGAATGTTACAGATTATATGCAGGATAATGGCGGTATTATCATTACTAATCCAAATGCACCGACAGGTTGTGCGATTTCTGTACAAGATATTGAAACCTTATTACAGGTCAATCGTGATTCAGTTGTTGTGATTGATGAGGCTTATGTGGACTTTGGTGCAGAATCAGCAGTGTGTTTGGTTAATCGCTATGAAAATCTGGTGGTTTGCCAGACCACATCCAAATCACGTTCTCTGGCTGGTTTGCGTGTCGGTTATGCGATTGCTCAGTCACATTTGATTGCTGCACTGGAAGCTGTTAAAAATAGTTTTAATTCTTATCCAATTGATCGTTTAGCCATTGCCGCGGCCGTTGCTTCATTCGAAGATCAGGCTTATTTTACAGCGCAGTGTCAAAAAGTCATTGATAGTCGTGAAGCTTTAGTCGAACAATTACAACAGTTGGGTTTTAATGTTTTACCATCAAAAGCCAATTTTATCTTTACGTCACATTCCCATAAGCCTGCGGCTGAAATTGCGGTTGAATTGCGACAGCAAGGTGTGATTGTTCGTTATTTCAATAAGCCACGTATTGACAACTTTCTGCGGATTACGGTTGGTACGGATGAACAGAATCAACGATTAATTGATAGCTTAAAAAGCATTATATAAATAAGTTTAATCGGAATGCTGTCATGACAATACATGGCAGCATTTAAATTAAGTTACTGATGTTGATTAATAAAGTTAAGTAAAGCCGATACCTTATCCAGACATTCCTGATATTCAGCTTCACATTGTGATGCCACCGTAATGCCACCGCCTGCCCAAATACTGAGTTGATTTTGATAACGTTGTAAACTGCGAATCAGAATATTAAAACGTCCTGAACCATCATAATTAAAATAGCCAAGACTGCCACAGTAGGCGCCACGGGCGTCACCTTCAAGTTCATCAATAATTTGCATGGCACGAATTTTTGGTGCACCAGTAATTGAGCCACCCGGTAAAGCTGATAATAACATTTGCCATGGATCGATATTCGGCTTTAAAGTGGCTTGAATTTCACTGACCATGTGGTGTACTTGTGCAAAACTTTCAATTTCAAATAAGCTTGGCACATTGACCGATCCAGTTTTTGCATAAACACTCAGATCATTGCGTAATAGGTCAACAATCATAAGGTTTTCAGCTTGATCTTTTTCTGATTGTGACAATTGTTGTTTTAATGCTTGATCCTGTTTTGGATCGGCATGACGTGGTAAAGTGCCTTTAATCGGGCGAGTAATGATTTTACCATCTGAACTAAATTCAATAAATAATTCAGGTGAGCAACTCAATAATTCAAACTGTTCATAAGCAATATATCCTGCAAATGGCGCCTGAGTTAAATCCAGAAGTTCAGGAAGCAAGGATAATAATTTCCCTGATTGAATCTCTGTGAAAAATTCCTGAGTTAAATTAATTTGATAACAATCACCCGCATGCAAATAGTTCTGTACCTGAGTAAAAGCTTGTTGATAATGTTGTTTTTGCCATCGAGCTTGCATGGCATGTTTTAGTGTGAATAATGGAACTTCCGGAACAGTTACCTGTCCAATCACTTCAATGAGCTGTAAAATTTTCGGATGGTTGGTTAATGTTGAATCACAAAATAAAATCCATTGATCCTGAACCTGTTTAATGATCAGATCATATTCAGCAATGATTATAGTGGGCTGAGATACAGGATGTTTTGGCTTAATCCATTGCGCTGCTGCAAAATCATAAGAAATAAAAGCAATATAACCGCCCTGAAAAGAAAGAGCTTGCTGTTGCTGATTAGATCCATTGAACTGAATGCTTATTATGTTAGCCTGCGTATGATTGACATAGCTAAAATCAGCTTGTCGCTGCCAGAGTTGCTGATCATCCGGTAATTGTAATTGTTTGGGGTAACAGGCAAAAAAGGGTTGATCCTGATCCTGTAAAAAAACAAAGCCAAAATATTGTGACATGGCTTGTTGTAGACGATAGAAATTAACGCTTGGTGAAAAAATAAAATGTTCGACTAGCACGACAGCAGCTTGCCATAGAAAAGATAGTGGATAGTTTACGTGATTTTAATGTGAATATCAGAATAAATTACTTGTGGATCAGAAAGTTGATCATGGTAAGTTTTGAATTTATATCAAATATGATTTCAAATTTTTTTAAATATATTAAATTATTTTAAAAATTTGTCTATTAATAAAATCATACTCATTATATTTAAAATAATTACCGAAAATGAAAATCAGGCGTCATTTTTGAAAAGAAGAAAACAAAGAATAACGATAGAGTTGATTTGGACATAAGTTTGAATGCCAATTTTATTCTGCATTCAAATATCAAAGATTATGGATGTTATGTCGGTTTGATTTTTAAGGATGAATCAATGAAGAATATCATGAAATACGCATGTTTGAGTTTAGCTCTTTCAAGCATGATTTCATCATCATATGCTGTGGATGTTGATGCTGGTGGAATAGGACCTGTACCTGCGGGCACTAATTTTTTTGCATATTATTATCAACATGCAGAACGTGATGAACTTTACTCAGGAGATAAGGAAGTTGCTGGAAATCAAAAATTGGTTTCAGATGTGATGTTATTTAGATTTGGGCATTATTATAAGTTTAAGAATATCCCGATGACCACGCAATTAATTATTCCGTATGCCAGAATGGAAGCCAAAGAGGACAGTGCAGCTTTGGGATCAGATTCAGGTATTGGAGATGTGGTATTAACTCAAGGGATTTATTTATATAGAAATGATGCAATTAAAGGTTCTGCTTTATTTACTCAATATTTGGCTTTGCCAACAGGATCTTATGATCAGGATAAAAACCTGAATGTTGGAGAAAATCGCTATAAATATGTTGCACAATTGAGTTATACCAGAAAGATTTTACCAAAAGTTGCATGGGAAATTATAGGAGATACAACTTTCTATGGCACGAATGATAAATTGGCCACTGGTGGAAAATTAAAACAGGATAATGGATTTCAGCTTCAGACCAATACTCGATATTTCTTAAAAGATAATTGGGATGTGCGAGCTGCACTCTCTTATGCGGATATGGGAGATACAGAACGAAATGGTGTAAAAGCAGATGGTATGAAGCAAACCAAATTTTGGGTAGGCACCAGTTATTCACCCAGTAAAACTACAAACCTTATTTTATATGTTGGTAGAGATATAAAAGTAGAAAATGGTTTTAAGGAAAATCAGCGAGTTAATTTTAGGTTTGTTAAGCTTTTTTAGCATTTGAATATATGATCTGATGCATGATGATATATTGCTTCTAATGATTTAATCATAAAAATTATTTTTGAATATCGAAACAATATTGTGCATCAGACTTGAGAGCTTTTCCTGAACGTATTCACAATGGAGGTGAATGATGTCTGTAGGTGCAATTAATGTCAATAATTTGCTGAATCATGCAAAATTTTCAAGATTTCATTTTGGTGTAGTCTTCTGGTGTACATTAATTAATATTTGTGACGGTTATGATCTGGTGATTTATGGTGTGGTCTTACCTAGATTAATGGAACAATGGTCACTAAGTTCGGTTCAGGCGGGTATGCTGGCCAGTACAGCAATGTGTGGCATGCTTTGTGGTGCATTGTTATGTGGAATTCTGGCTGATAAATTTGGACGTAAAAAACTATTACTCCTAAGTGTTTTCTTTTTGAGTACATTTACGTTTTTGGGCGGCTTTGCTTCAACGCCTACAGAATTTGCGATTTTAAGATTTTTAGCTGGATTAGGTATTGGCGGAGCTATGCCGAATGTAGTTGCATTGACATCTGAATATGCACCTAAAAAAATGCGGGTTACTATGGTCAGTATCATGTCTTGTGGTTATGCGGTAGGTGCGATCATTTCTGCTTTAGTTGGTTCAGTTCTGGTAGAAAAATTTGGCTGGCAAATCATGTTTATGATTGCAGGTATTCCATTGTTATTTATACCTGTAATGTGGAAATATTTACCAGAATCTTTGGTCTTTTCAGTGAAACAAAAACAAACAAATCAAGCACATGCTTTAATTGCAAAAGTTAGCCCAGAAACTAAAATTTCTCAGGGTGTCACACTCACTTTAAATGAATCCATAGAAAAATCCTATGGTTCAGTTCGGGTGTTGTTTCAGGAAGGAAGAGCTGCCGGTACATTTAAATTTTGGGTGGCATTCTTTATGTGTTTATTGATTGTTTATGCCTTGAGTAGCTGGTTACCCAAACTGATGTATAACGCTGGTTATCCACTGGGTAAAAGTATTTTGTTTTTACTGGCAATGAATGTAGGTGGAATTATTGGTGGAACAACCAGTGGCATGTTGGCAGATAAATTTCATATCAAGCCAGTGGTGATCAGTTTATTCTGCATTGCAGCTTTATCATTGATTGCGCTGGGCTTTAATTCCTCAGCAGTTATTTTATATACACTGGTTGCGATTGCAGGTGCCTCTATACAAGGTGCATCTATTTTACTCTATAGTTATGTTGCTCAGTTTTACCCACTGGTTGCAAACTCTACAGGTATTGGCTGGGCATCTGCTATTGGTCGTACAGGAGCCATTGCAGGGCCAATTCTTGCAGGAATGCTGTTATTGCTAAATCTGCCGCATCTATTAAATTTTGTGATTATTAGTGTCCCTGCAATCATTGCAGCAATTGCAATTATTTTATTGAAAAGCAACAAAAATATAGCCAGCTAATGGGTGAATAAAGCTGGCAGTTTCCATTGCTCATAGTCATGTATCTCTCTTGCCCTGATGTAATCAGCAGGGCTTGTTTTTGATGATAATGATTGCTGGATAATGCAGCCAATTGGGTGGTTTGATTTATTAAGGTATCGGTTCTGAACGATAAAATGGCATACCGCTCAGATGACAGGTCTTAAATTATTTAAATACAGTATAAATAGGATCTGTTGGCCATTGTCCACCAATAGGCTGTCTGACCCCAAATAATTCACTTTTATTGACCGCATTAACAGGTGTTTCAGTCAACCAGTCATAAATAACGGTACGTTGAGCAATACGCCACTCATGATTACGTTTTTCAAAATAATCGGCATATCTGCCCCAGATGAATATTTCCTGCATGCGACCATTTTGATCAGGCATACGTTGAATTGCACTAAATTTTGACTCTACATTGGCTGAGGTTGTCTGATATTGAATCAGAATATTGCTAATTTGATGAATACTTAATTCAAAATTTGGCAGGGACAACAGTGCATAATGAATAAAACCATCTGCATTACCCTGATAGGCACCATGTTGGTCTGTTGCATCAGGCCAATAAGCAGACCGCAAGGCGGCTTCATCTGCATTATCTATACCCCGACAGTAACGATATAAACAATCCCGAATGGCTTCCTTATCCAATAACTCCTGAATTAAGGTTGTACTAATATCCATTTTATAAATTCCTTTTAAATGCGGTTATGGCGTGACCGAATTTCACAATATCTATCTGGCATCGTGCAGAAAATCTTGTGCTATATGCTGGTTATGGTGCAAGCATTTGTGAAATGTCTACACATCCTAATGTAATCAGACTGAAAATTTCTGCAATGATTATTCTAATATTCACATATGTGAATGTTTTTAGTTTAAAGAATAAGCACTTTGACAATGAAATGCATAAAAGTAAGATAAGTTGAACAGCTATTTTTTTATTTAGGATTTATTAATATTTGAGTTATACATTGCGTTATTCGCTAAGATAGTAATTTATATATACAGGAACTATTGACATTTAAGGAATGTAAATGGAATTAAGTTTATTATGTATCAGGGATGAATAAAATGAATCAAATAAATTTGAATAGATCATCTAAGCACTTATTAAGTGATGATCATGGATTAAAATATGTTTCATATGCATGCTATTATAATTTTAGAGAGAGTTTTGTATTAAAACAACAATCTTATCATGTGAATTTAAACTCCCGCAGTATAGCGTGTAATGAAGGTGTAAGACAGCAAAAAAAAATGACATATTTACTTCATTTGTGGAATACAAATCATTTTGAAACTCAAGCATTAAAAAAATATATTGCTCCAAAATTTATAAAAATTGCAGAGCAATATATTGCAGAAAATATTCGTCAATCTCCATTGAAAATTGAAGAAATTGCAGCCTATGCAAATGTCAGTATTCGTACCTTAAGCAATGGATTCAGGAAGTATAGAAATATCTCACCCAGTCTATTTATCCGAGATTTAAGACTTCAGATTGTGCGCAAGGATTTAATGAATGCCCCGATTGGCGCCAGTATTGCAGAAATTGCTTATGCATCTGGATATCTCAATCTAGGTACATTTATTCGATTATATAAACAAAAGTTTGGAGAATTACCTTCTACAACCTTACGGTATGATCCTGAAAATATAGATCAGTCAATTTCAGAACTTTGATAAAGATTAAGATCTACAATGATACGATTAAATGATGGTTTTATTGTCTGATTAAAATAAGATTTATCCTGTATATCTGGAATATTTATATGGATAATTGTTTTTATTAAACTGGAAGGGAGATTTTTTAAAAATGTATTAGGCTTAAAAACTCAAATTCATATATGTAATATTGTATGAGTGGTAATGTTATTGTTTGACAAAAAATAGTGAAATCTTACATTCTTTAAATCAGCTTGTAATACATAATAAATTAAGTATGTTGCTACAAATAAAATGGATGTTAGTGAATATATGGAGTCACTATAATGCAAGGATTAATGCAAGATAGGCAACTATTGATATCTACATTGATAGAATATGCTGGATTAAATCACTCAAATGTAGAAATTGTATCCCAAACTTGTGAGGGAGTTGAAGTTCGTAGTAATTATGCTAATTTGAGGTCGCGATCAAAAAAACTGGCAAAAGCCTTGCTGGCTTTGGGAATTAATACCGGTGATCGGGTCGGAACATTGGCCTGGAATACGTTTCGTCATCAGGAATTATATTTTGCTGTACCTGGTATGGGTGCAGTATTGCATACCATTAATCCAAGATTATTTGCTGATCAGATTGAATATATTATTCAGCATGCCGAAGATACAGTATTGTTTTTTGACATCAGTTTTACGGCATTACTGCTTCCGTTATTATCGAAATTAACACATGTCCAAGCATTTATTGCCATGACAGACCGTGAACATCTCCCTGCCGAAATACCTGATTGTCTGTGTTATGAAGATTTACTCAATGCACAGGATGACGTTTATGACTGGCCTCAGTTTCAGGAAACACAGGCAGCATCATTATGCTATACCTCAGGGACAACAGGACAGCCCAAAGGTGTTTTATATAGTCACCGTTCTACAGTATTACATGCGTTCACTGTATGTACGGTAGATGGTTTGCAGCTCTCAAGACAGGATAGTGTATTGTTGGTTGTACCAATGTTTCATGTGAATGCCTGGGGTTTTCCCTATGCCGCTGCAATGTGTGGGGCAAAACTCTGTTTACCGGGTCTGGGACTGGATGGAGAAAGTATCTGCGAATTGGCCAATAATGAACAATGTACCATGTCAATTGGGGTACCGACAGTCTGGTTAGGTTTTATGAATTATCTGGAGAGCGCTCCTGATCGGGCAAAAACGCTTAAATTAAATCGTATTGTGATGGGTGGGTCAGCAGCACCTCGAGCTTTGATTGATCGTATTCATACCCATCTGGGAGCCAAAACAATTCACGCATGGGGCATGACTGAAACCAGCCCAATGGGAACGATTGGTAATTTATTGCCAGAACATCAACATCTTTCGCAGCAACAAAAGTTTGATTTACAAGCGAAGCAGGGGCGGGTCATTTACGGGGTTGAAATTCGCATAGTAGATGATGAAGGCAAGATTCTAGCCAGAGATGGCATTGTGGCTGGACACTTACAGGTTAGAGGGCCGTGGATTGCGAATGCCTATTTTAAAATGCCTGATCATGATGTGCTGGATAAGGATGGCTGGTTTTCTACAGGAGATATTGCCTGTATTTCGGCGCAGGGTTATTTACAAATTACTGATCGTTCCAAAGACGTCATCAAGTCTGGTGGAGAGTGGATTAGTTCGATTGATCTGGAAAATACGGCTGTAGCACATCCGGCAATTCTAGAGGCTGCGGTTGTTGGTTTACACCATAGCAAATGGCAGGAAAGACCTTTACTGGTTGCAATTAAACGGCCTGATACTGAAGTAACTCAGGATGAGTTAAAGGATTTTCTTGCCTGTCATGTGGCGAAGTGGTGGTTACCTGATGATATTGTTTTTGTGGATTCATTACCGCATACCGCAACAGGAAAGTTGCAGAAAAATGTTTTACGCGAGCAGTTCAAAGATTTTGTGTTCAGTACAGATCAATAATTCATGGTGATGATGCGAGATTAAAAATGTCAAAGTTAATGATAGAAGATACAGATGGCGTACTTGCCATGTTGCAGGAGAGTGTTCAGTCATTTTCCGAAAAATATCCAGGCCCAAAGGGATTACGAAATATTAGAAATTCGGGACAGGGACTGGATAAAGCACAATGGCAGGCCATGATTGAAGCAGGCTGGATTGGGCTATTATTGCCAGAAACATTGGGTGGTTCAGGCTTGAGCTTGCGGGAACAGGTTGTTATTAGTCATGCTTTGGGGGAAGCCCTGATTGTTTCGCCAATGGTGACAGCATCTGTGTTAACCAGTGTTTTACTGGCTGAATCGGACGTATCTCTGGAACGCAGCCGATTAGCTTCCGACATGATTACAGGAAAAGCACTGGTGATTCCAGCGATCAATCATGTATTGCAGGCTCAAAAGCAGGATGATGGATTTTATATTACTGGATGTTGTGAATATCTGGATGCTGGCTGTCAGGCAACAGATTTTATTGTGTTGGCACAGGATGATACACAACATTATTTACTCAGTATTTCAGCGCAGGATGTCCAGAATTTTAGAACGGATCGGCCCGCAGTAGATGGTACGATTTTATCTAGTTTGCAACTTGAACAATTTACTGTAGCTGCAGATCAAGTGCTGGCTTCTGGTAATCTGGATCAGCAAATACAATATGCATTAGATATGGCTAGACTAGCATTATCAGCAGAGCTTGCGGGGCTAGCCAGCAAGTCATTTTTATTAACCAGTGAATATACCCAGCAGCGTATACAGTTTGGAAAACCAATTGCAAGTTTTCAAGTGATCCAACATAGACTGGTTGATATGTGGGCCAAGGCAGAATTTGCCTGTGCCAGCATTGATAATGCCATTGAATGTTTGGCTTTGCAGGATTCATCGAAAACCCATATGGCAATATTGGCTGCAAAAATTCGCTGTAGTGATGCGGCAACAGGCATTGGTCGGCAAGCTGTACATTTATTTGGTGCGATGGGGTTTACTGATGAATGCGATATTGGATTGTATTTAAAACGATCTATTAATCTGGCGGCATCTCTTGGCGATGCTGAAAAACTACGAATGCAATTTATTGCAATGGAACGTGCTGCCTGAAACAGCGAAAGGAATCATCATGTTAAATCAATTAATCAAGACCCAGATTTCAAATCATATTGCAATTGTGACTTTGGACAATCCTCCTGTAAATGCACAATCACGGGAATTTGCCGATGAGTTGATTAGTGTATTTGATGAGCTGAATGATACGCCAGAAGTACGGGTCATTCTGCTTACGGCTGTAGGAAAAGTCTTTTCTGCGGGAGCTGATATTAAATCACGAGGTAATGTAGGAGATATTCCTGGAGAAACCTATCGACATCTTCGGCGTACCCGTGAGGTTGGATTTTGTATTATGGAATCCAATAAACCTGTCATTGCTGCGGTAAATGGCCCAGCACTTGGTGCGGGATTAGGGTTGGTATTATGTTCGGATATTATTCTGGCTTCTGAAAATGCAGTATTTGGATTACCTGAAATTGATATTGGCTTAATGGGTGGTGTACGACATGCCATGCGTTTGTTCCCACATTCGCTCACCCGCCGTATGGTACTTTCTGGATATCGGGTTTCCGCAGCAGAATTATACCGTCGGGGCATTATTGAGGCTTGTACTGCGCCAGACAAATTAATGGAAGAAGCCATGGCCATTGCAGAAAGTATTGCCAGTAAAAGTCCAGCAGCATTAAAACTTGCCAAACGGGCAATTAATACTGTGGAAACAATGGGATTAAAAGATGGCTATCGTTTTGAGCAGAATTTAACGGTCGAAATGACCCGACATGAGGATTCAAAAGAAGCCATGCGGGCATTTCTGGAAAAGCGTCAACCTGTATTTAAGGATAGTTTGTAATGACAGATTGGAACAGTTTATCTGATGATGAATTTCGTCAAATTTTTCGGGACTGGGTACTGGAAAATTGCCCAGAAGAATTGCGCTATATGCGTAAACAGCGTCCTTTATATGAAGAAGTAAAAGTCTGGTATCAGGCACTCGCTCAGAAAGGCTGGTTAGCACCAGTCTGGCCCGTAGAATATGGTGGAATGGGACTTAATCCAGCGAAACATATGATTTATGTTGAAGAATGGGGGCGTTTAGGATGTCCTCGTATTCCAGATCATGGTATTGGCTTGACGGGGCCGTTATTACTGCATTATGGAACTGAAGACCAAAAAAATTACTTTTTACCCAGAATATTATCGGGTGAAGATATGTGGTGTCAGGGATATTCTGAACCAAATGCAGGTTCCGATTTAGCAAGTTTACGAACTCATGCCATACAGGAAGGCGATGAGTTTATTGTCAATGGACAAAAAATATGGACAACACTGGCAACCTGTGCAAACTGGATTTTCCTTTTGGTACGAACTGATCGGGAGGTAAAACCTCAGCGTGGTATTTCAGTGTTACTGGTTGATATGACAACTGCTGGTGTTGATGTACGTCCAATTGCCAATTTACGTGGAGAAGAAGATTTTTGTGAAGTCTTCTTTGATAATGTCCGTGTGCCAAAACAAAATCTGGTAGGTGAATTAAATCAGGGATGGACGATTGCAAAATCTGTTTTGGGGCATGAACGTATTTTTCTGGGAGCGCCAACTCGTGCAGAGATTGCCCTTGGGCGACTGGATAAACTGGCAGAAAGCATGAATGCTTTTGCTGATTCTGCTTTTTTATCCCGATATGCTCAGCTTAGACTGGATGTATACGATTTAAGTTCCAGTTATGAACGTTATGCCAAAGTGTTGCGTAGTGGTGGACAACTTGGGGCAGATGTTTCGGTATTAAAAATTTTTGCGACAGAACTTTATCAGCGCATTACTGAAGAAATGCTCACACTGGCAGGAGAGCAGGCACGTTATAATGACGATATTCAAACAGATCTGGGTGCAGTCGATGCCATGAATTTATTTCTTGATTCCCGAGCCCCAGCTATATTTGGCGGCTCTAACGAAATTCAGCGTAATATTCTGGCAAAAGTCGTATTAAAACTTCCTTAACTGGAAAAAATGAGGCGATAACTCAGGGTTAAAGCCTCATTTTTATGTGAGTTATGGAAAAGAGATGCCAGCCATTTAATAAGGTAATTCAATGGGTTCATGAAAACGATCGCTACTTTTAAGCTGTTTGGCACCCTGCAATAATAATTCCAGATAGTGGTCATAATTCTGCTTAATGCGATCAAGAGCGCCACCTAGCCCCATGGTTACGGGTTGTCCCTGAATCGTGATGGGTAATAACACACAGATTGTTCCACCTCCAATAAAAGGCAGGTGTTCTGCACTGGCATAGCCTTGTTCCCGAATACGATGAATGCGTGTCATCATTTCATTAATCTCAAAGCGTACCCCTTCTTTCTGGGTGATCACATTGGCTCGCCGAATGGTATTATCTAGTGTTTTATCATCCATAGTAGACATTAACATCCAGCCTGTAGAAGACATGGTTAATGGTCTGATTTCATTTTCATTAACATGAAAACGCAAAGCGTGAACTGATTGAATAATCTGGATATATTGTACATAGATGTCGTTTTTTGTTGTGATGGCAACAGTTTCGCCTGTTTCTGCATGAACATCCTGTAAAATTTCAAGAATTGCACGAGAAGAAAATAGGCTGTTTGCTATCCAGTCCCCCAGAGCCGACACTTTTAAGGTCGGAAAGTATAAACGCTCTTTGCGATTAAAATTGAGATAACCAAGTGAAATCAGTGTTTTTAATAAAACAGTGGTACTGGATTGCGGATAGCCCAGAGCAATAGAGATTTCGCTCATAGAACGTGGCTGTTTGACGGCACGGAACAATTCCATAATTTCCAGTGCCCGCATGGCAGATTTGACTTGTGATGAATGCATAATAAAAACACTCCTTTTCCCTGAATTTCACATTTGTGAAATTTAATTGCATATCCATATTTTTGTTGTCGCTAATTAGCATTACGTGACACGATGTATTTGTCAAGCAGCGTGTCAAACACCTTAAAAATTATGGAAAACTGATATAGGGAGAAGAATAATGCAAAAGCTAAAAGGAAAAGTGGCTTTAGTTACAGGTGGTGGTCGAGGCATTGGTCGTGCAATTTGTGAAGCATTTGCTCAGGAAGGCGCACTGGTTGGTGTACTGGATTTAAAACAGGATGTTGCACTGGAAGCCGTGCATGCCATTCAGGCGGCAGGTGGACAAGCTGTGGCACTGGTTGGCAATGTGGCAATCAAGCAGGATGTTGAACATGCCGTTGAGCAACTCAGACAGCATTTCGGAGCGCCAGCTATTCTGGTCAATAATGCCATGTGGAACCGTTATGGGCCATTGATGGAACAGACTGAAAGCATGATTGATAGAATGATTGATGTTGGATTAAAAGGCGTTGTCTGGGGTTATCAGGCGGTATTAAACGATATGATTCAGGCGGGCGGTGGCAGCATTATCAATATTGGTTCTCCATCTTCTGTACTGGCAATGCGTCATGGCGTCATGTATAGCGCCATTAAAAGTGCTGTTTCTGGTTTAACTCGTTCTGGGGCAGCCGAATTTGGTGAATATAATATTCGTGTTAATGCCATTGCTCCTAGTTCTACACCTACAGAAGGCGCCAAGTTGGTGGTATCTGAAGAAGCCTGGGAACGCCGCCGTCAACGGATTCCATTAGGTCGCTTATGTTCTGCGCAAGATGTTGCCAAAGCCGCAGTATTTCTTGCAAGTGAAGATTCCAGTTTTATTTCGGGTGACGTGCTGTTTGTTGATGGTGCAAGCACTTATGCATTTTCCTGAATCTTTGGATAAATCATAAAGTCTACAATCAATAGGATGATATTTTGTGGGCGGCAATGAGGTTGTGATATTGATGCTGACGTATGGCAAAAATCTGGCTAAAACCGTGCCTCATTAAACAGATCAATAAACAATGACGCACACAAAACACCAAACATGGAAAAATTTAACAGTTACTCGTTGAATATGGTGAGAAAAGGATGTCAATTACATATACAAGGATCAGTCATAAGCCTGATTTACTTGGTGAAAGTCCAGTATGGGATGCACAACATTCATGCCTTTATTGGGTTGATAGCGTGGGGTGTTATGTTCGGCGCTATATTCCGTCTACACAGCAGTTTTCCCAATGGAAAACACCTTCAAGCATCGGTTGTGTCGCACTTGGGCCAAAAAATAGCTTAATTACTGGGTTGTCAGATGGATTTTATCAACTGAATCTGGAAACAGGAACATTCCATGCTTTGATGCAACCTATTCCACCTAATCCAGAGGTTCGTTTTAATGATGGTCGTATTGATCGTTATGGCAATTTTGTGTGCGGTTCAATGGGCGTACATGCCAAACCAGTAGGTGAGTTATATCGCTTAAATCGCAATGGTGATGCTGAGAGGCTGGCCAATGGGATTCGTATTTCCAACAGTATTGCATTTAGCCCAGATGGCACGATTTTTTATTTTGCGGATAGTCTGGATCAGAATATTCGGGCTTATGAGTATGGCGATGGCCAACAACCCTTAACGTCAGCACGTATTTTTGCAGAAACATCAATACTGGGTTCTGCACCTGATGGCGCAACGGTAGATGCAGAAGGATACTTATGGGTGGCATTGGTACAAGCTGGAAAAATTGCCAGATTTTCGCCAGATGGCGTGTTGGATCGTCTCATTAAATCACCTGTAGACATGCCATCCTGTCTGGCTTTTGGTGGTGATGATCTGGCAACCCTGTTTGTGACATCAATCAAGAATTCGGGAACAGGACGTATTATTTCCAGACATCCAGATGGTGGTTTTTTATTTTCAATTCATGGTTTGGGTGTGCAGGGAATTGCAGAACCACGATATCAACAATAATCAGATAAATAACAGGAATTGATGATGACTCATTCAGTATTAAATGCTTTGCTCAATCCAGATTCAGTTGCCCTGATTGGTGCTTCTGATCATCCTGCCCGTATTGGTGGTCGGCCATTACGTTATTTAATGACCAGTGGTTATCAAGGAGAAATTTTTCCTGTTAATCCTAATCGGGAGCATGTACAGGGGGTCAGGGCATATCCAGATCTGGCAAGTTTACCCAAAGCGGCTGATGTTGCTTTACTGGCGGTACCTGCATCTGCAACAGTACAGGCGGTAAGGGACTGCGCCGAAAAAGGGATCCAGACCGCAATCGTTTTTTCTGCTGGTTTTGCTGAAGCAGGAGATGAAGGCAAAATCATGCAGCAGCAAATGCTAGATGCTGCAAAGGAAACTAAGCTCAGACTTTTAGGGCCGAATTGTCTTGGTGTTTTTAATGCCTATAAAAAATTTTATGGCACATTTTCAACTGTACTGGACGGGCATTTTATTGAGCCTGGTGCAGTTTCTATTGTTTCACAAAGTGGTGCTTATGGTTCACATATTGCACATTTATGTAGAAAGCGTGGTCTGGGAGTTGGTTATTGGGTAACCACAGGAAACGAATGTGATATTGATATGGCCGAAGCCCTTGGCTGGGTTGTCGAGCAACCTGAAGTGAAAGTGGTTCTGGCATATGCCGAAGGTATTCGGCATCGGGATCGTTTTATTGCTGCACTGGAAAAGGCACAGCAGAATGGTGTATCCATTATTTTTATGAAAGTTGGACGTTCAGCAGTGGGTGCGCAGGCAGCTAGCTCTCATACTGCCGCATTGGCAGGTTCAGATACAGTATTTGATGCGGTCTTGCGGCAATATGGGGTATACCGTGCGAAAACTACAGCAGAACAGATTGATATTGCTTATGCCGTCACTCGGGCGGGTCAGGTAACAGGGAATCGGCTAGGCATTTTTACATTATCAGGTGGATTTGGTATCCAGATGGCAGATGATGCCGAGGCAGCAGGTCTTGATGTTGCACCAATGCCCGAAGCTGCACAGGATGAATTAAGACAATTACTGCCTTACGCATCTCCTGTTAATCCTGTTGATGCTACGGCACAGGCAGTCACAGATTTGCCAATGATGACAGCGTTTATTCGGGCCATGATCGAAAAAGGACAATATCACTTTTTTGCTGGCATATTGGGCAGTGGGCCAAGTAGTCCGACTTTTGCTGATGCTTTATGTCAGGCACTTGATGAAGCAACCGAGAATGCCACATCCTGTATCAAATGTTTAACCATGTCGGCTCCTGTAGACATCATACGCAATTATGAAGATAAGGGTTTTCTGGTTTATGAAGATGGTGCCGCGCTGATACATGCACTAGGGGCGATAGTGCAATTAAAACAATGGCAAGAGGCAGCAAAAGACCAGTTAAAAGCCTCGTCAGGTTCAACGATTGCGATTCCTCAGCGAATGATGAATGAACATGAAGCAAAACATATTCTAGGGCAAGCGGGCGTTCCATTTCCAGCAGAAGAATTTGTTGATGTCATGCAGGATCCTGCACAGGCTGCCAATCGTATTGGTTATCCGCAGGTGATGAAAATTGCATCGGCAGATTTACCCCATAAAACAGAAGTTGGTGGAGTAAAATTACATTTAAATAGTGCCGAGGAAGTTCGACAGGCCAAGCAAGATATGCTGGATCGTGTGCGTCAACTTGCACCAGATGCACATATTGATGGCGTCATCTTATCGCCCATGATTAGTGGTGGCATTGAAACCATTGTTGGCGTGTTTAATGATGATACCTTTGGGCCTGTCGTGATGTTTGGTCTGGGGGGTGTTTTTGTTGAAGTATTGAAGGATATTACCTTTAGGATCGCCCCATTTAATCATCAGGAAGCCTATCGCATGATCATGGAAATCAAAGGGTCTGCCATGCTGGAAGGGGTAAGGGGAGAGTTGCCTGCCGATATTGATGCATTGGCAAACATGCTGGCAGATTTATCACAATTTGCTGCAAGTAATGCTCATCAGTTTGAAAGTATAGATTTAAATCCAGTGATTGTACGACCTAAAGGAAAAGGTGTGGTGGCACTGGATGCCTTAATTATTCCGAAGAAATAAGCATCAAAATTCATATGTGTGAATGTATGCAGCAGGTGGTAAAACTTGTTGCATGACCTCCTTAAACAAGACATCGTAATGATCTCTTGCAGGGATAGAATCCAGGGAAATTAAAGGATCAGAATATGTCAATGGAAGCTCAAGTTTTAAAAAAATGTTCAGAAATCATGGAAAATAGTTCGGTAGTGCAAAGTGTAGAAATTGCGACCTTTAAACAATCTATGCGCCATATTGCCTCTCCAGTTGCTATTGTTACTACCTCTCTGGGAGATTTACGACATGGTTTAACTGCTACGGCCATTTGTTCTGTTTCCATGGAACCGCCAAGTATGCTGGTTTGTGTTAATAGAAATGCCAGTGCTGAAAAAATGATTGCCCAGAGTGGTGTATTTGCCATAAATATGCTGACAGAGGAACAACACAGTATTGCCCGATTATTTTCTACACCTGGTGTAACGCCAGAACAACGCTATAGCGAAGGTGAATGGCATACTCTGATGACAGGTGCGCCTGTATTACAAGGGGCAGTCGCTGCATTTGATTGTGTCGTAGAGCAATGTATTTCTTCTGGGACACACAATTTATATATTGGGCGAGTATTGGCAGCGGAATATCAGGATCAAAATGTACTGTTATACCGTGATGGCTTATTTCGCAAACTGGAAAGAATGGTCTGAAACTCTGAATATGGTGGCTGCAATGCAACAACAACAGAAAATTGCCATTGTAACAGGGGCAACAGGAGGTATTGGCCAGGCAATTTGTATAACCCTGATTCAGGCAGGTTATCAGATTGTTGGCCTGGATATCGACAGTGTAAAAGTTCAACAGCAAATGGCAGAATTGGGCCATCAACATACAGGATTTGGATGTGATTTATCAGACTATGCACAAATTGGCCGTGTTGTTCAGAACGTCGGTGAACGATTTGGACAGATTGATCTGATTGTGAATAATGCTGCTGTGGGGCCAACCATGTCAGCAACCATTGATACTTCAATTGATGAATTTAAACAGGCAATTTCAGTAAACTGGACTGGCCCATTACAATTGATTCGGGAATGTCTAGCGTGGATGTCTTCACGAGAAGCCGCTATTGTCAATATTGCTTCATTGGCAGGATTGGTGTCCAATCCAAAAAGAAATGCATATTCTGCATCCAAAGCTGCCATGATTAGTTTAACGCATACTTTGGCCTGTGAATTGGCTGCAACGGGTATACGAGTGAATGCCATTGCGCCAGGCTATGTCAGAACCCCTATGGTTGCAGCACTGGAAAGCTCAGGAAAAATTGATCTTCAACAGGTACGACAACGGATTCCTATGGGGCGGCTGGCTCGCCCTGAAGAAATTGCAAAAGTCGTGAATTTTCTTGCTTCAACACAGGCAGCTTATATTACAGGAAGCATCGTTACTGTTGATGGCGGCTGGGCCTGTTTTAATCAGGCAGGGACTGCTTATCCAGCAATCAATGGTATTCCAGAACAGGAAATTCATGCCATAAACTCACAACAAAAACCAAGAGTAGTTATTGTAACTGGAGCAGCACAGGGCATTGGACAAGCCATTGCCGAACGATTTGCCCAACAGGGCGATCAATTGATTTTACTGGATTGTAATCAGGAAAAACTGACACAGTTTAACCAGAAACTTGGATTACAACATCTCAGTTTTTGTCTGGATATTGGTGATGAACAACAGGTTAAACAAGTGTTTTCTACCATCAGGCAAAAATATTCAACAGTAGATATTCTAATCACTAATGCAGGTTTGGTGGCGCAGGATCTACCGAATGAGCAATCATCTATTGCGGTGATTGAAAAACTTTTTGCAACGAATCTTGAGGGTGCATTTTGTTGTATGCGTGAGATTGTACCTGCAATGCAGAATGGTCAAGGCATGATCATCAATGTTGATTCAAGTCATGCTTATCTACCTTTGTCATCAGGACATGCTTATGAGGCATCAAAAGCAGCACTGGAAATGTTAAGCCGTTGTCTGGCTGCCGAATTGGCACCACAAGGAATACGAATTGTTACCTTGTGTCCAGGTCATATTCAGACACAAGGCATGACACAATTGCAACGGGCAGGATACATTGATGTGGCAAGTATTTGCCAGCGAATCCCATTGGGTTATCTGGGGCAACCACAGCATGTAGCAGATGCTGCATTCTTCCTTGCCTCAGATGCTGCCACCTATATTAATGGCGCAGCGTTTTATGTTGATGGTGGCTGGAAAGCTTTGGGAAATAGACTATATTATCAATCTGAATCAGGAATTATGAGGAAATAACAATTATGGAGCTGGTTTTTAATAAAGATCTGGGATTACGTCTGGATGATGTAGAGAATTTCAAGTCATTTAAATTTATTCTGGAAGGATTTCATGTTGGTGAGCAACCAGAAATTACTGATTTTCAATATGAAAATGCAGATCATGTCTGGATTCTTCCAGAGCAGGTAAAGCGTTTTTCTAGCAGTGAGCAATGGTTGAGTGATTTTAACCAAATGTTACAGGGAGCAAAAAAATATGGCTGGATTCACCCAGAAACCAATGCCATAAAAGCACATATTGAATGGTTACCTGCTACATCTTTCTCAGATATCCAGCCGACTGTATTGGTACGTAAAGAAAGTAATTATACAGTGATTACCCTTAACCGACCTGAGAAATTAAACGCCTTTAACGAACCCATGTTGCAGGCATTACAGGATGCCATTTTTACTGCTACGGCAGATCGTAGCTGTAGGGCAATTTTATTGACAGGTGCAGGACGTGGCTTTTGTGCAGGACAGGATTTAAATGAACGTAAAGATCAGGAGAATAGTGCAGATCTGGGCGATTCCTTAATGAATCATTATAATCCAGTGATTATGGCCATTCATCAGGCAGCAAAACCCATTGTATGTGCTGTAAATGGTGTGGCTGCGGGAGCAGGTGTAAGTCTGGCTTTAGCCTGTGATCTGGTCATGGCAGAAGAAAATGCCCGATTTATTTTATCTTTTTCTAAAATTGGTTTGGCACCAGATGCAGGGATTAGCTGGCATTTACCAAGGTTAATTGGTACTGCTCGAGCAAAAGCCCTAACCATTCTGGCAGAACCTGTTCAGGCGCAACAGGCTAAAGAATGGGGCATGATCTGGCAAACATTACCTAAAGATCAACTATTACCCGAAGCAGAACAACTCGTCAAACAATTGGCTTCCAGGCCAACACAATCATTTGCAGCCATTAAACAAACATTTACTCATTCGGCAACAAATCATCTGGAACAACAATTGCTATTGGAAGCAACATTGCAGCGTCAGGCAGGTTTTAGTGCTGATTATAAACGTGGCATTGCGGCTTTTTTTGATGGCACAACTGCACAATTTTCTGGAGATTAGACGCATAATTCATATATATGAATTATGCGTCTAAATTTATGAATTATCTAGAAAAATTTTTAAATTTTCGTAAACTTAAAATCATCTTCTAACAAGAAGTTGCACTGTAAATACCGTGTAGGAAAGGCTGATTAGGCATTCTTTCCCTGGTAAAGTGCAGTCCAAAAAAACAGCATGATTTGTGGAAGAAAACACAATGTAAGCACACATTATATTTATGGAAAAGGATAGTTGACATGGAATTTGGTACATTTATTCTTGCTGCACAACGTGGTTATCATCAGACTTCGGCGCAAGTTATTCGTCATTCAATAGAACAGACCGTTACAGCAGAAAAAGCAGGATTTGATGCAGCATGGTTCGCTGAACATCACTTTAATAATTATAGTCTGGTTCCGTCGCCATTAATGATGGTGGCTGCCTGTGCCGGTTTAACTGAGCGTATACGTCTGGGAACAGCTGTTTGTGTATTACCACTTTATCAACCTCAACGTTTGTTATCAGAAATTGGTTTTGCCGATACAGTAACCAATGGTCGTCTGGAATTGGGTGTCGGATCTGGTTATCAGCAATTTGAATTTGAGCGTTTTGGTACGAATGTCAGTGATGCACCCGCAGTCTTTTCAGAATATCTGGACATTCTGATGAAAGGGATGCGACAGAAAATTTTTGAACATCAGGGACAACATCTCCAGATTCAGCCTACAGCAATATCTGTACGCACAGTACAACAACCCACACCACCAATCTGGGTTGCAGCAGGTTCAGAACGTAGTATGGCTCGTGCATTCAGAGAAGGTCATAATATTTTTGTCACAGCTTTTCATGATGGCAACGATACAATTCAGAGTGTGCGGGATAATTTGGTTGCCGCAGCGGAAAGTGAAGGTAAACAGGTTAAGGATTCCAGAATCGCATTTTTACGTTGTTGTTATGCCAGTGATAATCAGGCAGAAATTGATAGTTATCTGGATAATGCCCGTTTTCAGCGCCGTCTTTCCGAAGCACTACAAAAACGTAAGGAACAAAGTGAAGATGGCTATTTAATCAAGGAAATACCAACCGAGCAGGATTTGTCTTTTGAACAAATGCGTAAAAATCTGCCCGTCGGCAGTGTGAATTATGTGATCGACAAATTGCTGCAAGAAATTGAAATTCTACAACCTGATCAGATCGCGATTCAAACCCAATTGGGTGATTTTGATGAAAAGACCATGTTACGTCAGATCGAATTATGGGGAACAACCATTATTCCTGCCATTAATAAGGCACTTGGTCGTGATGTCGTCAAAGCCGTTAATCAATAATTATTGCAATGCCAGTTTCAATGGACATGGTGTTGTATATATGCCATGTCCATATCCTGAATAAGTTACATATAAAGGAATTTTCTCTTGGATAATATGGTGAATGTAGTACGTCAGGATGATGGTATTGCCATTGTAAAGATTAATCGACCAGAAGCAAAAAATGCACTCAATATGCAAGTACGTCAGGAACTTGCCAATATTTTTAAGACATTATCATTTGAGCATGACATCAGATCCATTGTTTTGACAGGTAATGAAAACTGTTTTGTAGCAGGTGCAGATGTTCGTGAGTTTGCCCATGCTTCAAGTACAGAAATGTACTTAAGACATACAGAATATCTCTGGGAATCCATTAGTCGTTGCCCCAAACCCGTGATTGCCGCAGTCAATGGTTTTGCATTGGGTGGTGGCTGTGAGCTTGCAATGCATTGCGATATCATTATTGCAGGAGATAATGCCCGATTTGGACAACCAGAAGTCAAACTGGGACTAATGCCAGGTGCTGGTGGTACTCAGCGTTTGATTCGTGCTGTGGGTAAGTTTCAGGCCATGAGAATGGTGTTAACAGGTTGTTTTGTATCGGCATCTGAAGCATTACAAATGGGACTGGTTAGTGAAGTTGTGCCTGCCTCCCAAACTCTGGATAAAGCTATTCAGATCGCAACCGAAATTGCAGCATTTTCCCCATTGACAGTGGCACAAATTAAGGAAATTATGCTGGCTGGTGCAGATTTACCACTGGAAAATGCATTGATTCTGGAACGTAAAGCATTTCAGTTATTGTTCGATTCACACGATCAAAAAGAAGGCGCACAGGCATTTCTGGAAAAAAGAACCGCACATTTCAAAGGACACTGATATGTTAAATGTGATTGAAAAAATTGCAATTATTGGTGCTGGTATCATGGGAACAGGTATCGCCCAGATTGCAGCGCAAGCAGGGATTCATGTCAAATTATTTGATCAACAGCAAGGCATGGCGCAGCAAGCGATTGATCAATTGCAACAGACATTAACAACTTTAATGGAAAAGAAAAAAATTACATCGCAACAACTGACCAATGCTTTGGCAAATTTACAGCCTGTGGATACGCTTGCAGAATTGTCTGATAGCCAATTGGTGATAGAAGCTATTGTTGAACGTCTGGAAATTAAACTGAATTTATTTCAGCAATTAGAAAGCATAGTTTCACCACGATGTATTTTGGCAACCAATACGTCATCACTCTCAGTAACAGCCATTGCCCAAAAATGCCATCATCCAGAACGGGTGGCAGGATTCCATTTCTTTAATCCCGTTCCATTAATGAAAATCGTAGAAGTCATCAATGGCCTGGCTACAGATCAAAAGGTCTGTGAAACACTCAATGCTTTTGCCAAAAGAATGGGGCATCATGCAATTCAGGCCAAAGATACACCAGGTTTTATTATTAATCATGCAGGACGGGCTTATGGTACAGAAGCCTTACAGATTCTAAAAGAATCCGTTGCCAGACCACAGGATATAGATCGGATTTTGCGTGAAGGTCTGGGGTTTCGTATGGGGCCATTTGAGCTTTTTGATCTGACTGCTCTTGATGTATCACATCCAGTGAATGAATCCATTTATCATCAGTTTTATCAGGATCCACGTTACCGTCCTGCACAGATTACACAACAAATGCTGGATGCAGGGTTTGTAGGACGTAAGGCAGGTAAGGGATTTTATCAATATCAGCAGGGCAAGCGTATTGATACCAATATGCAGCAACCTGTACCTGTCGTGCATCAATTTCCATCTGTCTGGATTGGTACGGAACATATAGAGGATCGGCATAGGCTCAGCCAACTATTACAGAAACTAAATGTGATTGTCGAAGATCTTCCAACCCCTTCAAGTGAAGCGCTATGTATACTTGGTTTTTATGGCATGGACACTTCAATGGCTTGTCAGCAGTTTGGTACTGCCCCTGCACACAGCATCGGCATAGATCTGTTACTGGATTTGAACAGGCATCGTTGTTTAATGCAAAACCCTGCGACTGATCCGCAGTATAGAAATTATTCACATGCCTTGTTTGCACAGGATGGGGTTGGCGTGACTGTAATTAATGATAGTGTCGGTTTTGTGGCGCAGCGCATATTGGCAATGATGATTAATTTATCTGCCGACATTGTACAGCAAAAAATTTGTAGCATTGAAGATCTGAATCAGGGTGTACAGCTTGGATTAGGCTATCCTCACGGCCTGTTACAATGGGGCGATGAGCTTGGTGCAGAAAAAATAGCAGAAATTTTAAGTTCAATTTATCACATCACAGGAGATCCACGTTATCGCCTCAGCGCATGGTTGCGTCGTCGTAGCGGTTTAGGGATGTCATTATGCTGGCCAGAAGCAAAAATTATGGAGGATTTAGTGTAATACAGCACAGATTAAAAGAGTTTTAATCAGGGATGAGGTTCTGCACTGCATATTTTCTGGAATAAAATTTCAGGATTCTAATCCTTTATGATCGTGGAATTTTCCAGAGTGCAGATACTACTTTATTTTAATATGGAATATTATGATATGGTACAATTAAAAATCAAGTCAAAAAATTTAAGAAAACAGATTATATTACAGGAAGCAGAAAAACTTCTGATTGAAAATAAACAGGATATTAATATGGATATTCTGGCTAGACGATTGCACGTTGCCAAAGGTACAATTTATCGCTATTTTCCTGATAAAAATAATTTATTATTTCATTTATTACTGGAAAATGAGGCAGCTTTATTGGATATTACACATAAATATCAAAAAAACTTAAAAAATTTTATTATAGCCTACATGAATTATAATCTAAGAAACTCATATAAAATTGTTTTACTACATCAGATTGAAGAAATACTGTCAGATGTTTTCACCAGTCATCAGTTTTTAGAATTATATCATCTTCGTGAACAAAGAATATTGACACTGAAAGGTACAACACAAGCACATTTATTAAAATGTAAAAGTACTTTATCTATTCGGGATTATTTATCCTATATCTGGTCAATGACTTATGGCGCAGCTTTATTGCTAAATTCCAGTTTTTATCAAAAAAATATTCATAATAATGAAGTCTTTATTCAAAATAATATCCAACATGTTTTATTTGTAGGGAAATTTATATCTTAACCCAAATTAATATGTTGAATGAATTGATCTGAGTAGTATAAGTGGATACCAGTAATAGATTGAAAATAAAAAAAGCTGATTATCTAAAAACTGTAATAAGATGAGATTTTTACACTTATAAATTAAAAAGTTGTAGATTATTTCCCAATGATATCATATTGATCATTCAATCATGATGAGGCTTTTCTCTGCTGCTCATATAGCATAGAAAAGCCTAAAGGAAGTTTATTGTGGATTTCTGCCCATAACACCGCGAATGGTATTTAAAATATCCGCAGGCAGAACGACAGTTTTGCTGTTATTTGATTTTGCCATATCCTGCATGGCTTTTACATATTGTTCACCCAGTAAGTAGGCCACAGGAATTTCTTTTTCACCTACTGCAGCACTAACCATAGCAATGGCTTTTTGAGAGGCTTCAGCTAAAACAACCTGAGCTTCGGCATCACGACGAGAGGCTTCCAGACGGCCTTCTGCCTCCAGAATAGCTGCCTGTTTTTCACCATCTGCCTTGGTTACAGTTGCACGGCGTTGACGTTCTGCGGCAGCCTGTGCCTCCATTGCTGCCTGCATGGTTGGAGAGGGTTTGATATCCTGAATCTCTACAGTTTTTAAGGTAATTCCCCAATCTGCAATATCATCAGAAATTGCCATTTTTAGCTTGGCTTTGATGTGATCTCGTGATGATAATGCATCATCCAGATTCATTTCACCTACTATAGAACGTAAGGATGTTTGTACCAAATTTTGAATTGCCCAAGTGTAATCTTCAATCCCATAAACTGCTTTTTCAGGTGTGGTGATATTGATATAAGATACAGCATTCATAACGAGTACGGCATTATCTAATGTAATGACTTCTTGAGAAGGGATATCTAGAACAATGTCTTTGGTTGTAACTTTGAAAGCAACTTTATCCATAAATGGAATAATAAAACTGATCCCAGGCGTTAGGGTGGTGTGGTATTTTCCTAACCGTTGTACGATGTATTTATAACCTTGTGGTACAATTGCAACAGAACTATAAACAGCAATCGCTACCAGAATAGCCAGAATAATTACGAAAGGCATGCGTTACTCCTCAATTTTTATTTTGTGTGGAATGTGGTTCAACTACAAGTTGATTGCCGAGAATATCAATAACGTTGACACGATCACCAATTTCAATCGGTTGCAGGCAGCGACAAAGCCATTCATCAGATCCCAGAATTGGCATTGGAAAGCGTACTTTGACTTCATTATGTTCAGGAATGACCTGAATCACCATACCAACCTGACCAATGGTTGCTTCACGGGGTAATCCTGCTTTGGTGTGGTCTTTGGATAAGGGTTTGATAAATTTAAACCATAAAATGACGATCAGGATGGAAAGAATAATCCAGCTCATGATTTGAACAGTTTCTGGCATCGATGGGTAGAGCCATAATAAAGCACTGACCATTACAGCTGCCAACCCAAACCAGAAAATGGTGAAACTGGGAATAAAAATTTCCAGTACTGCCAGTGCGATGCCAAAAATAAACCAGTGCCAAGGTTCTAGTGTAAAATTCATGTATCTTTATCCTTATTATTGAGCCAGTACATGCAATAAACATGTGTTAGGTTTTTAAATTTGCGCTTTTGCTGGTGCCTGTAGAGCACGTGTTGATTTTGCAAACTCTGCTAATTTTTTCTTAATTTGAGGTATTTGCTGTTGAGCAGCTTGTTCTCCTGCCAAAATAGACTGGTTACGTGCTTTTAAATCTAAAACACCCAGATGTCCAACGGCAGGTTTAATTACAATATCAGCCTGCTTCAACTCATATTGTATACTGGACTGTCCCATAATATTAATGGTTTGGTCAAGTAATCCCCAAAGATTGGTAGATTGTCCACTTTTAGGGCGCGCAGAAATATCAACAGCAATGACAATATCTGCCCCCATTTTACGGGCAGTTTCTACAGGAATAGGGCTGACCAGCCCACCATCTATATATTGTTTACCAGCAATTGTGGCAGGAATAAATACATTGGGAATACTACAAGAAGCACGTACAGCCTGACCTGCATTGCCTCGGTTAAATTCGGTTTTCTTGCCACTATCCAGTGCGGTAGCCACTGCAATAAAACGTTTTGGAAATTTCTCAATCGGCTTATTACCAATCTGACGATTAACAAAATCTTGTAGTTTTTGTCCAATCACAAAACCCTGACGGCTGACTGTTAAATCACGGATATCCGACTCTTCCAGTTTTAGTGCAATTTCCTGTAGCTGATAAGGTGTTTTGCCTGATGCATATAAGCTTCCCACAAAGCTTCCAGCACTGGTTCCAGTTACAATTTGTGGCTTAATCCCATGCGATTCCAGTACTTTAATTACACCAATATGTGCAAAACCTTTAGCACCGCCGCCGCCAAGTGCCAGAGCAATCACAGGTTGGCGTGGTTTCACGGTAGGTGTCACTACGGTAGAGGATTTTTTACCAAAATCACATCCTGTAATTGCAAAACATAAAACAGAAGCAATTGAAAATTTAACCAGATTTTGCATTATGATGATTGCTTTAGATTGAATGAAATATGCAAACATATTAACGGTTTTTTTGACTGTCCCCAATCCCTGCATTGTTATGATTTTTGTTTTATAAGAAAAAACGACTTGTATCGGCTGGAGTGAAATTTTTATGGTGTCTTATTATTTATTTTTCGTGGCGTAATTGATCATGCCTCAATCATTAAAGCAAACCAGCATACGCAACACAGTACAATTCAATATGCTGATGTTATTAAGTTTATATCTTGCTCAGGGGCTACCGGTAGGCTTTATGACACAGGCTTTGCCTGCTTTGTTACGTTCTTATGGCGTATCTTTGACGCAAATTGGTATATCTGGTGTGTTGATGTTGCCGTGGGCGATTAAATTTTTGTGGGCGCCTCTGATAGACCATTATGCTCATTCGCGATTAGGGCATTATCGTTCATGGATTCTATTTATGCAGGCTTGTACGCTATTTAGCCTGTTATTACTGGCATTTTCACCACCACAACAATTACAGCAAATGTCAGTGTTGTGGGGATTTTTTGGTATTTTATTATTGATGAATTTAAGTTGCGCCACACAAGATATTGCCACCGATGGATTAGCCGTGAAGATCCTCAAAAATCATCAGTTACATTGGGGAAATACTTTTCAGGTGATTGGTTCCCGATTAGGATTTATTTTTGGTGGTGGTGCATTATTATATGCAATTGATTTACTGACATGGAAAAGCAGTTTTATTTTATTGGCATTGGTGGTGGTTTTGAATAGCTTACCAATTTTGTTTTTTCGAGAACAAATATCTTGTCCATTAACACTGCCTGAATCAAAAAAAGCTGTGCCAATCATGACCAAGTTAAAAACAATTTATTTGGCATTATGGCAACAGCAAGAAACCCGTATCTGGTTGGGTGTTTTACTGAGTTACAAAATTGCTGATGGTTTATCAGGGCCAATCATCAAACCAATGATGGTGGATATGGGGTTATCACTCAGCCAGATTGGTTTAAATGTGACTATGCTAGGGGCGGGATTTGCAGTGCTTGGCGCATGGTGGGCCAGCATATTCATTAAGCGCTTTAATCTGGGCAGAATGTTGATCTTTTTCTCAATATTGCAAAGTCTGGCAATTGGATATTACCTGGCATTGGCCTGGTGCTTTGAACAACAGATTATTGTGGCAGATTGGCATTTGTATATTGCCAATATTCTTGAAGAAACTTTTGCTGCGATGAGTCTGGTTGCCATGCTGAGTTTAATCATGAAATACAGCCGACAACAATTTGCAGCAACAGATTTTACCTTTCAAGTTGCCATGATGACACTCGTTAGTGGTGGGCTATATATGATATCAGGCGCTTTAACCGACATATTGGGATATCGTGGTGTATTTATGCTGATTTTCATTCTTTCATTGGTCTGTTTATGGCCGAAAATTTACTGGTATAAGAGGGCAACCATGATTTAAAAGTTTTTATATATGCTTTGATTAAAATTCGAGAAGATGTAGAAAATATATGGTTGAAATCTCAACGGACCAGAAATAATCTATCAGGAAAACCTTTGGTCGGTTTATATTTCAAGCTATACTCATTTTAATTTAAGATTTAGAGTTAAAAGAGCAATGCGCAAATTAGTTTTGCTGATCTCCGCTGCCATAATGGCAAGTCTATTCACGGCTTGCGGCCAGTCCGGTGAATTAATGTTACCTTCTGATCCAAATCATGATAAGCGTCCAAGTTATTTGCTTTATCATAACAAGCAACAAACGACTGATGCTGTATCAAATGATATTGCAACTGATTCGCAAATCCAAGATTAATAATAAGGTAAATAACCATGAGTTTTACTCGTCAGCAAGGAACTTTACACGCTGAAAATTGTTCCCTTGAACAAATTGCACAACAATTTTCTACCCCTTTATACGTTTACTCCAAAGCAGCATTGACCCAACATTATCTGGATATGCATCAAGCCTTTGAGTTTATTGATCATCAGATTTGTTTTGCAGTTAAGTCAAATTCCAATCTTGCCGTATTGAATGTACTGGCGAAACTTGGTGCAGGCTTTGATATTGTTACTGGTGGAGAGTTGGCTCGTGTACTTGCCGCAGATGGTGATCCAGCCAAAATTGTATTTTCAGGTTTGGGTAAAACAGAAGCAGATATTGAAAAAGCACTACAGGTGGGGATTGCCTGTTTCAATGTGGAGTCGCATGCTGAACTGGACCGTATCCAAAATGTTGCTGCCAGATTGAATACTCAGGCACCTATTTCGCTGCGTGTCAATCCAGATGTAGATGCCAAAACACATCCATACATTTCAACTGGATTAAAAGAAAATAAATTTGGTATTCCAAGTGATAGTGTATTTAGCACCTATCAGTATGCTGCAACCTTACCCAATCTGAATATTGTAGGTATTGATTGCCATATCGGTTCACAACTCACCGAAACTAAACCGTTTGTAGATGCATTGGCTCGTGTCGAGCTGATGATTGCTGAACTCAAACAATTGGGTATTACTATTCAACATATTGATATTGGTGGCGGATTAGGCGTAGTTTATAAAGATGAAACACCGCCAAGTGCTGTGGAATATGCCAATGCTATGCGTCCTCAGTTGGAAAAATTGGGTTTAAAAGTCTATATGGAGCCGGGACGTAGTATTAGTGCAAATGCCGGAGTGTTGTTAACTAAAGTGGACTTATTAAAGCCAACCAATCATCGTAATTTTGCCATTGTTGATGCAGCAATGAATGACCTGATCCGTCCTTCTTTATATGATGCATGGATGGATATTGTCCCTGTTAAACCACATCAGGATTTAGAAACCAAACAATGGGATATTGTGGGCGCAATTTGTGAGACCGGAGATTTTCTGGGAAAAGATCGGGAATTATCATTACAGCAGAATGATATTTTGGCGGTATTAGGTGCAGGTGCTTATGGTTTTGTCATGAGTTCAAATTATAATAGTCGTGGACGCGCTGCCGAGGTAATGGTGGATGGTGATCAGGTTTATTTGATTCGTGATCGGGAAACCATTGAATCACTTTGGGCCAACGAACATTTATTACCACAGGAGGCATGATCATGATTTTAGAATTTACCAAAATGCATGGTCTGGGTAACGATTTTGTGGTGATTGATTTGGTACGGCAGCGTGCGTTTTTGGATGAAATTACGGTTCAACGTATGGCTGATCGTCATTTTGGCATTGGATTTGATCAATTACTGATTGTTGAACCGCCAGAAGATCCAACCGCAGATTTTAAATATCGGATTTTTAATGCAGATGGTTCTGAAGTTGAGCAGTGTGGTAATGGCGCCCGTTGCTTTGCACGTTTCGTTTATGAAAGTCAGTTAACTTACAAAACAAAAATTCGGGTTGAAACAAAATCTGGCATTATTGAACCAGAGCTAGGCGGTAATGGATGGGTTCGAGTCAATATGGGCGAACCAAAATTTCTTCCTGAACAAATTCCATTTCTTGCGGATGCACCACAAGCACTTTATCCTTTGCAATTAACAGAACTCGAAATCAAGATTGATGTTGTCAATATGGGCAATCCTCATGCAGTGATTTTGGTAGATGATATTTTACATGCAAATGTAGCAGCAATAGGCCCTCAAGTTGAATCGCATGAGCGGTTTCCAGAGCGGGTAAATGTTGGATTTCTGCAAATTTTGTCCCGTAATCAAGCACGCTTACGTGTCTATGAGCGTGGTTCAGGGGAGACTTTAGCCTGTGGTACAGGCGCCTGTGCAGCAGTTGTCAGTGGTATCCGTCGTGGTTTATTGGATCATCATGTTAATCTTGAACTTGCTGGCGGCACATTAAATATTCAATGGCAGGAAGGTGATGTGGTCTGGATGACTGGACCAACAGCCAAAGTCTATGAAGGGCGTTTTGATCTTAGATATTTTCAGGGGTAGATGATATCAGGTCTATTAATGCAATGTGGGTAGACCTGATTATTCGGGCATTAATCCATGCCTGCTATGCTTGATAGATGAAATGATTAAAGGCAAGGTGGCCAATACATGCAATCTCTCCAAAATGCTGTGTCTAACTGGTTAGATCATCTTGCCATACAACAGCATTCAGATCATACACTTGCTGCCTATCATCGAGATGTGATGGCTTTTTTAAATTATTGTCAAACACAAAATATTTTAATTAATAAAATACAACTCAGTGATTTACGTCAATATTTAAGTTATTGTGTCGAGCAAAAGCACTGGTCAAATCAAAGTATCCAGAGAGCTTTGTCAGCCATTCGACAATTTATGCAATGGTTACAGCAACAACAAAAATTTTCGGAAGATGCCAAATTTAAAGATTTTAAAATTAAACGTGAACCACGAGCTTTACCCGGAATGTTGTCACCTGAAAACATTCAACAATTACTGGATCAGCCTGCACCTGAAAATGAATCTGAAAACTGGCTATGGATTAGAGATAAAGCCATGTTAGAGCTTTTATATTCCAGTGGTTTACGGTTAAGTGAACTGGTTAAATTAAAGTTACTAAACATTGACTGGACAGAAAAGATGCTACGAATAACGGGGAAAGGGAATAAAACCCGTATTGTACCATTTGGTCAAAAAGCTTATAGCGCGTTAAGAATCTGGATGGATTATCGTCTTCAAAAAAATATTTCTCATGACTATGTATTTATTGCCAGATCGGGGCAGCAGATTTCTGACCGGCAAGTACAAAATAGAATCAAGCAACAGGCAAAGCGGGCTGGATTAAGTGCTGATTTACATCCACATTTACTAAGACATTGTTTTGCAAGTCATTTGTTGTCAGCAAGTGGTGATCTGCGGGCAGTGCAGGAAATGCTAGGACACAGCAATTTAAATACGACTCAAATTTATACGCATCTTGATTTTGATCATTTGGCACAAGTATATGATCAGGCACATCCTCGAGCAAAAAAATATTAGTATTATTATCAATAAAATCAAAAACTAATAGCTATTTATACTGCTTATATGAGAAAAATTAAATAGAGAAATGACAAATTCCCATAATATATTTAGACAGGATATGATCATATAATGCGGTAAAATATTTTTTGAAATCATCATATTTGCTAGACTTGTGACTGGTGCGTTTACTTCTCTTTACATCAAGTCGAAGAATCAGGCTTGACCGAATTGACAGTTGCAATGCAAGATAAGGCAATAAATCGTATCAAGAGAGTTTGCTATAACTAACTCTTATAATCTTTTGGAAAATAACAGCCGAGGAATGACATGAAGGCTCTTGTCGCTGTAAAACGTGTGGTAGATGCCAACGTTAAAGTACGTGTAAAAGCAGATAACTCAGGGGTTGATTTAACAAACGTTAAAATGTCAATTAACCCATTTTGTGAAATTGCTGTGGAAGAAGCCGTACGCTTAAAAGAAAAAGGTGTAGTTTCGGAAATCGTAGTGGTTTCAATCGGTGAGAAAAAATCAGAGGAACAAATCCGCTCTGCACTAGCACTTGGTGCAGATCGTGGTATTTTGGTTGAAACTGCTGATGAAATTGGCGCACTTGAAGTGGCTAAACTACTTAAAGCTATTGTAGAACAAGAAAAACCGGAACTGATCCTATTAGGTAAACAAGCCATTGATGATGACTCTAATCAGGTCGGTCAAATGCTTGGCGCATTACTTGGGGCTGCTCAAGGGACATTTGCATCAGAAGTTAAAGTTGAAGCAGGTAAAGCTGTTGTGACCCGTGAAATTGATGGTGGTTTACAAACTGTCGAGTTATCACTTCCTGCAATTATCACTACAGATTTGCGTTTAAATGAACCACGCTATGCTGCATTGCCAAACATCATGAAAGCACGTAAAAAGCCTCTTGAGATTAAATCTCCGGCAGATTATGGCGTGACTACCGGCACCAAGCTGAAAACCATCAAGGTTGAAGCACCTGCGGAACGCAAAGCTGGCGTACAAGTGAAGTCTGTTGATGAGTTAATCGACAAACTTAAAAATGAAGCCAAAGTCATCTAATACAGCAAAGGATAATAATCATGAGTATTTTAGTTCTCGCTGAGCACGACAATAAAACATTAAATGGCGCAACTTTAAATGTTGTTGCAGCAGCTCAAAAGATCGGTGGTGATATTACTGTATTAGTGGCAGGTGAAGCAGCACAGGCAGTTGCAGAGCAAGCAGCGAAAGTTGCTGGTGTAAGTAAGGTATTACTTGCTGATAATACAGTATATGGCCATCAACTGGCTGAAAATGTTGCTACTCTAGTCGCCGATATTGCTAAAGATAGTTATAAATATATATTGGCTGCATCTACAACCACAGGCAAAAACATTTTACCACGTGTTGCAGCATTACTTGATGTGAGTCAGATTACCGACATTATCGCTGTTGAAAATGCCAATACATTCAAACGTCCGATTTATGCAGGTAATGCAATTGCGACTGTTCAATCTGATGAAGCAATTATTGTGGGTACAGTGCGTACTACAGCATTTGATGCTGTCGCAGCGGAAGGCGGTTCTGCTACAACTGAAACTGTGGGTGAAGTTAAAGATGCCGGTATTTCTACATTTGTATCTGAAGAAATCGTAAAACTGGATCGTCCTGAACTTGCAGCTGCGCGTATTATTGTTTCTGGTGGTCGTGGTGTCGGTTCGGGTGAAAACTACCATAAAGTACTTGATCCATTGGCAGACAAACTAGGTGCTGCACAAGGTGCATCACGTGCTGCGGTAGATGCCGGTTTTGTACCAAACGATTTTCAGGTGGGACAAACGGGTAAAATCGTTGCACCTGATTTATACGTTGCCGTAGGTATTTCCGGTGCAATTCAGCATTTGGCCGGAATGAAAGACTCAAAAGTGATCGTTGCCATCAATAAAGATGAAGAAGCACCAATCAACGGCATTGCAGATTACTGGTTAGTCGGTGATTTAAATACAGTTGTTCCGGAATTAGTCTCAAAACTATAAGTCTGATACTCTATTAAGCTTAAAAAGCCCTTGTTGAATACAAGGGCTTTTTTAAATAAGTTTTAATAAAAAATCCATTTATATTGCTTTATAATGGTGCGTAAAGTTTGTAAGCAGCATTTGGTGTGCAAATCTAGTGCGCTAAAGATTGATCTTTGAACTATTTTATATTGAGTGTTACTTAATGGTGCATTTTTTGTATTGCTCAGTATAATAATGCTTTATAAACCACACTAATAATCACACTATTCTATTTAATTCAATGTGTTAGGATATTTTGTAGAAGTTGGTATGGGAATTGCTATATAACTAGCAACTGGAAAGCGCACCCTGAGGGTGCAATAAATTACATTGGAGCAGATTGCACATGTCAAACAAGGTTCTAAAACTAATTACAGAAAGTGGCGCAAAATGGGTTGACTTTCGCTTCACAGATACTAAAGGTAAAGAACAGCACGTTACTTATCCGGCAGGTTCAATCGATGAAGATACCTTTGAAGATGGTAAAATGTTTGATGGTTCTTCCATTGCAGGCTGGAAAGGCATTGAAGCATCTGACATGATTTTGCGTCCAGATCCAGAAACAGGCTTTGTTGACCCATTCTTTGCAGAACCAACTGTTGTTGTCACTTGTGATGTTATTGAACCTTCAACTGGTCAGGGGTATGAGCGTGATCCACGCTCCATTGCTCGTCGTGCAGAAGAATATTTAAAATCTACTGGTATTGGTGATACAGCATTTTTTGGTCCAGAACCAGAATTTTTCGTATTTGACGAAGTCAAATGGGATATTGATATGTCTGGTGCACGCCATACATTGATCGCTGAAGAAGCTGCATGGTCTACAGGTAAAGATTATGATGCAGGTAACTCTGGTCACCGTCCTCGTGTTAAGGGTGGTTATTTCCCTGTTCCTCCTGTGGACTCCCATCATGATATGCGTGCAGAAATGTGTGCAAAAATCGAAGATATCATGGGACCTGATCGTGTAGAGGTACATCACCACGAAGTTGCATCTTGTCAGTTAGAAATCGGTGTAAGCTTTAACACATTAGTGCGTAAAGCTGATGAGGTACAACAATTTAAATATGTTGTACATAACGTTGCACATCAATATGCAAAAACTGCAACTTTTATGCCTAAACCAATGGTAGGTGATAATGGTTCTGGTATGCATGTCCATGTATCTATTTCTAAAGATGGTAAAAACCTGTTTGCAGGTGATGAATATGCAGGTCTTTCTGAATTAGCATTATTCTTTATTGGTGGTGTGATCAAACATGCGCGTGCGTTAAATGCATTGACTAACCCATCAACTAACTCATACAAACGTTTGGTTCCTCACTTTGAAGCACCAATCATGTTGGCTTATTCTGCACGTAACCGTTCTGCATCTATTCGTATTCCTTATGTTTCTAGCCCTAAAGGCAAACGTATCGAAGCACGCTTCCCTGATCCAGCAGCAAACCCATATTTGGCATTTGCAGCATTGCTAATGGCCGGTCTTGATGGTATTCAAAACAAAATCCATCCAGGTGAAGCAGCAGATAAAAACTTGTATGATCTGCCTCCTGAAGAAGAAGCTAAAATTCCTACAGTAGCACACAGCCTTGAAATGGCATTAGATGCATTACAAGAAGATAATGAATTCTTATTGAAAGGTGGTGTGTTTACGAAAGAAATGCTTGATGCTTACATTGAGCTAAAAACAGAAGATGTACGTCGTTTAAATACAACAACTCACCCAGTTGAGTTTGATATGTATTACTCTGTGTAATACGGATTTGTTCAATAGCTTGTTTATGAGCTCATACTGAATACTGATATGAGTAATTAAACAAGCTAAGTGAAAAAATTAGTTATTCTTAAAATTAAAAGAATAAACTGATTAAACAGCTTCAGACTGATTTAAATTAATTTGGTTTAAAAAAGAATGAAGCTTTTTTATATAATTTATTTAACTTCCTTAATGTAAAATTTCAAAAAATTATAAAAATAGTGCCATAAAATATTTGATAAAAATATGTAGTGTGCGATTTATTGGTTTAAAAGCGTTATAATCTAGCCTCTGGTAAGTAAAGAGGATAGGGTTAAATATGAAAACAAACAATGATTTGCTTAAACTAGATAATCAATTATGTTTTGCTTTATATTCAGCTAATCTTGCGCTTCATCAGAAATACCGTAGTTTACTTGCACCACTTGGAATCACTTATTCACAATATTTGGTTATGCTGGTTTTATGGGAAAATGATCAGCTTAGCGTATCAGAAATTGGCAAGCGCATTTTTCTGGAATCATCTACATTGACGCCATTGCTTAAACGTATAGAAATATTGGGATTGGTTAAAAGACAACGTTCTCACCACGATGAGCGGCAAGTTATTATTGCTTTGACGGAACAAGGAAAGTTAATGCAGAAACAAGCATTGATGATTCCTGAGAAAGTGATGTGTGATGCAGGATGTGATTTACAGAATTTGCTTGAATTAAAGCGACAACTGGAAAATTTACGGAATCATCTAAATAAGTAATATATAATTTTTTGTAATTATAGATTGCTTAATTAATTATATCGTATACGATATAATTGTAAGCGATATTTAAAGGAGTAACACAAATGTCTTTAGAAAAAGTTGTATATGTTGCTAAAGCGAAAGCAACAGGTGGCCGAGATGGTCGTGCAGTATCAAATGACGGTATTCTTGATGTTAAACTCGCTGTACCAAAAGAAATGGGTGGACCCGGCGGTGCAACCAATCCTGAACAATTATTTGCTGCTGGTTATTCGGCGTGTTTTTTTGGTGCACTTAAATTTGTTGCAGCCCGTGAAAAGATAACTGTTCCACAAGATGCATTTATTGAAGGTGAAGTGGGTATTGGTCCAATTCCAACAGGATTTGCCATTGAAGTTACTCTAAACATTCATCTACCAGGTTTTGATCAATCCGAAGCACAAAAATTAGTGGATGCAGCCCATATTGTTTGCCCATATTCTAATGCTACACGTGGTAACGTTGATGTGACATTAAATGTAATTACTGCATCATAAAATTTTTATTCTAAATGCCTTATTCAGAGTAAAACAGAATGAGGCATTTTATTGATCTATTTTGTTATAAATTTAAAAAAGATTAGCTTAAAAAACTATAGTTTAATAAAAAATTTGGAGTAGAGCTTTTCTCTTTCAGTTAAACTTGCTTGCATATTACAGTTTGATCTTTATGATTAAATAGCACAATTTATGAAATAAAATTTTAGTGTGAAATAATTTATGCATCATATCCAGCCATCTAATCAGTGGCAGAATAATCTTTCAATACCGCTTAAATCATGGTTATACGCAGAAGGTTCTTTGACTCAGCAACTTACCGACTTGGCACAAGGACAATTTCAGGTTGAACTGATCAATGAGCAATACCAGCGCATGCAAAAACAGGATGCACAATGGATGAATATGCCACTACATCATCTGGCATGGGTACGGGAAAGTTATTTGTATGGCTGTGAGCGACAGCCATGGGTGAAAGCAAAAAGTATTTTCCCAATATTGAGTTTAAGAAAAAAAGCCAGAATTTTTCCACATATTGGTAAAAAACCCATTGGCCATTATTTGTTTCAGCGTACCCAGCCAGAGTGTCAGCGTAGAGTCATTTATCAAGATGACGGTTGGACACGGCAAAGCTGTTATACTTGGCATGGCTGCAAATTTATCGTGCAGGAAACTTTTTTAGCACAGTTTGAAGCCTTTATTCAAAAGTAGCCAATAAATTCATTTGGATAATTTTCTATGACCATTCAAGTTGCGACCACATGGTGTGAGCGTTTACAAGCTTATTATTATCTTTGTCGTTTTGATAAACCGATTGGTACAGAATTGGTATTCTGGCCAACCATGTGGGCATTATGGATTGCCAGTGCAGGTGTTCCTCAAGTTAAAATTTTAATTCCGATGGTTTTAGGGGTGATTTTTATGCGGGCTGCTGGATGTGCCATAAATGATTTTGCTGATCGCAAGGTTGATGGTCATGTAGCACGAACAAAGCAGCGTCCCCTAGCCGCAGGTATTATTCAGCCCGTTGAAGCCATTATCGTATTTATACTATTGGTGTTTGCCAGTGCAGCATTATTATTCTTTCTGCCCATTGAAACTTTTTATTGGTCATTTGGTGCGTTATTTTTAGCCTTTATTTATCCTTTTATGAAACGTTATACCCATTTACCTCAGGTATTTTTGGGTGCGGCATTTTCATGGTCTATTCCTATGGCTTATACAGCTGTAGGTGTTACACCAGATTTGACCTGTTGGTTATTATATTTTGCTAATCTGGCATGGACAGTGGCTTATGATACTCAATATGCAATTACTGATCGTGAATATGATTTAAAAATTGGGGTGAAATCTACAGCAATTTTATTCGGACGATTTGATGTACAGATTATTTTTAGCTTACAAATACTTAGTTTAATTTTGTTGGGTTTGGCATTTATTCGGGAAGAACTTTTATTATGGGGTGGTTTGGCACTACTTATTGTCGCAGCAGATTTTGTTTATCAAACATGGAAAATTCGTCAACGTGATCCACAAATCTGTTTTTGGGTTTTTCAGCATAATCGATGGGTGGGATTGCTGATTTGGTTGGGAATCGCTGTATCGTATGGAATTAACTAAAATAAAGCTGTTGTAAAATCTTTTTTTTGATTTGTTACACTGCCAAATCAGCAAATGATTTTATTATTCTCCCCCCTATGTAGAGGAAGGAGAATAATGAGGCTAATTTTTAAACTTCTGTATCAATAAGTGAATTAGATTTCAATTTTTCCAGCTTTGATCCATTCTGCAAATTGTTTGGCATGATAGGTGACAATCATATTTGCACCGGCACGTTTGAAACCAATTAATGTTTCATAGACGGTTTTTGGTTCGTCCATAGCACCTGCCAATGCAGCAAATTTAATACCTGCATATTCTCCACCAACCTGATAAGCAGCCAGAGGACGGTCTGTACGGTCACGTAATCGGGCCAATACATCAAGATATGGTGTCCCAGGTTTTACCATAAGAATATCGGCACCTTCCATTTCATCTAGTTCAGCTTCAATCATGGCTTGGCGGCCATTATGAAAATCTGCCTGATAGGTTTTTCGGTCACCTTTAAGTTGTGTATCTACTGCCACACGGAAAGGGCCATAAAATGCTGATGAGAATTTAATTGCATGTGCAAGAATACTAACATGCGCATAACCAGCCTTATCCAGTGCTTGACGAATTGCAGCAATTTGACCATCCATCATGGCAGATGGTGCCAGCATATCTGCACCAGCTTTGGCTGCTGCAACAGATTGTTTGGCTAGATTTTCAAGCGTAGGTTCATTATCAACGGTATCCCCACACATCACACCACAATGACCATGTGAAGTATATTCACAAAAGCAAATATCGGGAATGACGATCATTTCAGGACAAGCTGATTTAATGGCTTTGATCATACGGCTTAGTAAACCCTCATCTTGCCATGTATCTGAACCGATCTCATCTTTATGGTGAGAAATACCAAATGGCATGACGGTTTTAATACCTAGTTGGTATAAGGTTTTGATTTCCTGTTCAATATCAGCTTCAGTGAAACGGTATAAGCCAGGAAGAGTGCTGATCTCTTGTTTTTGGGCAATATTTTCTTCAATGAATAGTGGATAAATGAGCTCATCAAGACAAATGGTATTTTCTTTGACTAAATTACGAATATTGGCATTAGTTCTTAAACGGCGTAAATTCAACATGGTTTGATGACCTTACTGGAAGAAAAATAAAGTGTCACTATAGCAAAATTTATTATAAAAACCTTATGAAGATCATCAGACGAGAGCATAAAGTCTGTATTTGGCTCTAAGTGCTAATGTCATGTTGTAATAAGCGCACTGTAGGAATCTGAGTATAGCGATAGACTGGATAGCCTGCCTGTTGCAACATTTTGTCTCTAAAGGCATCTTCATCTTTTTTATTTAAGTGACTTGGATCGTCTAGTTCAATAATGGCAATAACTTGACATTGTGAATTTAGTAGGACAAAGTCCGTCACTTTCCGATTGAATTTACTGCGTATTTTATAATTTTGATTGGTAATTAAAGCACTAAAAGCAACTTGAGCTAAAATATGGTATTGCGGAAAAGCCTGTTTTAGGCGAAGGTACATGTGTTGTTCATATTGTGTCATCACAGGACGAGGAAAAAACTGCTGACGTTCCGAGCAATAAAAAAATACAAGTAAAAGTGTAATAAAAATTAAAGCAGAAATAGCGATAAAGAACACGAGAGATCCGAACAATACAAAATAAAAAAGCTCAACTTAATTGAGTTGAGCTTTTTATAATTTGGCTCTCCCACCTGGGCTCGAACCAGGGACCTGCGGATTAACAGTCCGTCGCTCTACCGACTGAGCTATGGGAGAATGTGTGTGCTATTATAGGCATCAAATTTATTTGGTCAAGCATTTCAATGCGTAAAAATACATGAAGTTATTTATTTGATTTAAAAGTAAACATTTTTTGCAAAGTAACATCATGTTGGTGAATTACAGTAGTCAAAGAGATGGGATACGTTTATGCAACCAGAACAACCAAAGCATGGGGTTTGACCAACATACGTACAACATATTTTCCTTAAAAATTCCTATATAGATAGAATTGATTACAAACAAAGATGACATATTACTGATTTTGTTAACAATAGGGGATAAACATGTTGCCAACATCATTGTCATGGATGATCGTTACTGATCTGGATGGATCATTGCTTGACCATGATACGTATCGATGGGATGCAGCACAAACATGGTTAGACAGGTTTGTAATACATCATATTCCGGTAGTATTTTGTACCAGTAAAACTGCAACTGAAGTACAGCAATTGCAGATGCAAATGCAGCTTATAGACATGCCTTACATTTGTGAGAATGGTGGAATATTTTATGTGGATGGCGAACATCATATTGTATCAACACAGCAACATAAGCAGGATTATTCGCAAATTGTTAGCCAACTACAAAATATTCGAGAGCAATATGCATGGCAATATTCAGGTTTTGCCGATGTGGAGGTGCAGCAAATTATAGCATGGACAGGATTAGATTCTCAGTCTGCAATGTATGCCAAACAGCGGCAGGCTTCAGAACCTATTTTGTGGCAGGATACTGATGAGAATTTGCAAAAATTTAAAGAACAACTTGCACTGCGAAAGCTTGATTTGATTAAAGGGGGACGTTTCTGGCATGTGATGAATCAGGGGAGTGATAAATATCATGCCTTGCAGCAGTTATTGGCATACTATCAGCAGCAGAATTTAGAATTTCGTACAATCGGCTTGGGAGATAGTCCAAATGATGCATTGTTCTTGCAACATACGGATTGTAGTGTGGTCATCCAATCCAAATATGCAGATCGCATTCAATTAGATCAACATGAACATGTTTATTATACCCAAAATACAGGTCCACAAGGCTGGGCAGAAGGTTTGGATTACTTTTTAACATCTTTACGAGAACAATGATAAGGAGAAATAAATGTCTGATTTCTATCAAAATGGGTTATTTACAAATTTTCATAATTTAACTGAGCGATCTACTGAAGATCTGGAACAGGAGTTAATATCTTTTTCCAAGCGTAGGAAAATGGGGTTAATTTTACCGTCTTTATTTTCTGAACTAGAAGGGCCTGCACTAAATCATATTGTTGATGAGTTGAGTCAGGCAACGTATCTGGAAGAAATTGTCATTGGGCTGGATCGTGCTGATCGGGAACAATTTTTATATGCACAGGAATTTTTTAGCCGATTACCACAACGTTACCGAATTTTATGGAATGATGGTCCTAGACTTAGAGCAATTGATGAAAAACTACAAAAAGAAGGTTTATCACCAACTGAAGCTGGAAAGGGGCGTAATGTCTGGTATTGCATGGGATATACCTTGGCATCGGATCGAACAGACTGTATTGCTTTGCATGATTGCGACATTGTCACCTATGATCGAGGGATGTTGGCTCGATTGATTTATCCGGTCGCTAATCCTACTTTCCAGTATGTGTTTTGTAAGGGGTATTATTCTCGGTTAGCCAATCAAAAATTAAATGGACGTGTTTGCCGATTATTGGTGGGGCCTTTATTGCGAGCCTTACAAATGGTATATGGTCATTCAGAATATTTGGAATATTTAAATAATTTTAGGTATCCACTTTCAGGTGAGTTTGCGATGCGTACTCGTGTGTTGAATAGCATCAAAATACCTAGTGATTGGGGGCTGGAAATAGGTGTTTTATCAGAGATTTATAGAAATTACAGCCCTAAACGTAGCTGTCAGGTGGAAATTGCTGATAATTATGACCATAAACATCAGCCTCTGGCGAACGAGGACGGCACAGGCGGTTTAAAGCGTATGAGTTGCGATATTATTCAGTCTTTATTGCGTAAATTGGCAACCATGGGCGTATCCATTACCAGTGATTCATTTCGTATTTTAAAAGCAACATATTACCGTAATGCATTAGATATCATAGAAATTTATCATCATGATGCTGAATTTAATGGTTTGAAGTTCGACCAGCATAGTGAAGAAATGGCAGTCGAACTATTTACTCAATGTATTTTAGATGCAGGTCAAGCCTTTATTGATCGACCAAATGATCAACCATTTATTCCTGGATGGAATCGTGTAGAGTCCGCATTCCCTAATATTTTTCAGGAAATTTATGATGCAGTCGAAGATGACCATTTGGGAAATATCTAAAAAATTTTGCTATTACCTGAAAGGTTGGCTTTTCAGTTTCACTTATCAGTAAATAGCATCAGGATTTTATGCTGAAAACTTTGCTTTTATGCGTTGCTAAAGGCAAAATATCGCATTAGTTTTGAATTGAAATATTTAGAGAACAACGAATGCAAGCGCATCAGTTACCTGCATGGACAACACCTATTTTGGCATTTTGTCTATCATTGATTTTAGGTGTTGTACTTCTTCCAAGTCTTGGTTTGGTGAATTATTCACAATATGATTTCTGGCTACTCTGGTTTGTTACCATGGTGGTATTGGCTTTACCTGTTATGATTTTGGAGATTGCTTTGGCAAAACGTGCCAAAGACACACCCTTAGTCGCATTTATGCAATTGACACGAGATGCCGATAGAAGTACTCGCTGGCGTTTGATTGGCTGGGCTGCGGTAATTTTTGCACCATTTATTGTGGGAGCAATCTTAAATTATGTTGTGCAACAATTACAGCTTGCTTTTGCGATCAATACAGCCAGCAGCTTGCTTATTCTTGTTATCCTGATTGTTGCAGTTGCCGCATCTATGTTGCCGCGTATAGTATTATTTGCGATAACTTTGTTAGCGACTTTGGCCGTTGCCGGTTTAGGAATTGCACAAAGCATGGCACATGCGCATTGGCAATGGACCACAATTGAATTTTCTGAATGGGCAAAAGTAGTGACTTTAACATTGGTCACAGGCGGTTTGGGATTAGGGTTTTACTGGCAAGGTACTGTACACGCTGTAAAAGCGCAACAAAAAAGTATGCCAATTGTATTACCAATTTGGCTGGCACAAGTAGTTGGTCTCGGGTTATTAAGTCTGATCCATAGCAATACTTCTATGCCTTATACCATTGCAATGTTGATGGCTGCACTGGGGTTATCCGGCTTATTGTTACAATTTACCCGTGAGCAATTATTGCAACGAAAAATTGCTTTGCCCATTCAGGCTATTGTATTAATTGTGCCAGCATTAATCTGGGCAATCCCAAATACGGCATTTGCCTTTTATCATATTTTGATTTTTGTAGGATTAATACTTTGTCTGGGTTATGCGATTTTTGTCGGTTGGTTAATGAAAATTAGTCATTTACGCAAGGCGATTAATTTTTCCAGTGAAGCGGTATATAGTTTTTGGCGAGTGATGATTCGTATTATTGTTCCAGTGTCGATTCTTCTGGCATTGATTGGCTGGATTTTGGCTTTGGTAGGCGTGTAAAGTGCAGCATTTACAAGTTATTGTGGTGTATTGTGCTGAAGATCAACAGTATTGTATTCTTGTTCCGTGGATTGAAGGTATGACTGTATTACAGGCAATTCAACAAAGCAAAATTGCACAATATGTAATGTTACCTGAACCATTACAAGTCGGTATTTTTGGTCTAAAAGTTAAATCTTTGGAAACACAAACTATACAGTCCGGCGACCGTGTTGAAATTTATCGTCCGTTAAAAATGAGTCCAAAAGAAGTTAGACGTCAACGTGCTGAACAACATCCGGTAGGACGTTTTCAGCCTGGTAATCAATGGCAAAAAAAGCATCAGTAGTTTTCAAAATGCTTACTTCCATAAAAATAGCACCCTAAGTCAATGCTTATGGTGCTATTTTTATTGTAATAATGCTTTAATTACTGCGTATCTGCATTTAAAATGGCTTCTTTGGAAGCAGGAAGACCGGGTTGTTGGGCAGGAATGCTTTCCAAGCCTTCTACACGAGATACTGTGCCAGATTGGTCAAAATAAATTTTTAGATGCTGATTATGAGCAGCTGGAATTTTTTGTTTCTTGGCGTATGTGCCCGGAATGTAATTATAAACGTAGTCCCAACGTAGTGGGTTTAGTGGATCAGTAATGGTTGGACTACCAAGTAAAAAGCGAACTTGTTGTGGTGTCATTCCCACCTTGACCTGAGCGGCCTGAGCCTGTGTTAATGGTGTTCCTTGAGGAATATCCACTTTGTAGACGCCGAACACCGAGCAACCGGTAAGAAGGGTGGTGATCAACATTGTTAACATTAGTTTTTGCATTTTGCTACACTATCCCACAAATTTTTAATGCGCTAAGATAAAGTCTAGATCATACTTTATCAAAGTGCGCTTGCATATGACCACTTTAATTTTGTTGAGAGATTTATTTACATGCCAATTACAAATCAAGATTTGCGCAAAGCCGGATTAAAGGTAACCTTACCTCGTATTAAAATACTTGAACTGCTTGAAAATTCAAAGCAACATCATCTTAGTGCTGAAGATATTTACAAAACACTATTAGAACAAGGTGAGGATGTTGGATTAGCAACAGTTTATCGTGTGTTAACCCAGTTTGAGGCTGCGGGTATTATTCAGCGCCATCATTTTGAAAACAATCATTCTGTTTTTGAAATTATGCAGGAAGATCATCATGATCATCTTGTCTGCCAACATTGTAATAAAGTTGTTGAATTTACCAACAACGTGATTGAAAAAGAGCAGCACAGTGTTGCCGATCAATATGGTTTCACTCTGACAGGACATTCTTTGAACCTATATGGTTATTGTGATGAGTCCGAATGTCAGGAGGCTTTAAAGAAGAAGTAAGCGCCTTGTCAGCGCCGAATAGAGGAAAAAGCGTATAGTGGATATACGCTTTTTTTACATTTCAAATAAGTGTTAACTTATTTTAGGATTAGACAATCAATTAAGTTAATTAACAAACTTTAATAATCTTCCAGACTTAAACCTTTGGTTCCATTAAGTAGGGATTTTGCATCACTTTCTCCAAGTTTAATCTGTAAACGTAAATCATTTGGTGCATCAGCATGTTTTAGTGCATTTTCATAGCTGATACTGCCTTCACGATATAAATCAAATAGTGCCTGATCAAAAGTTTGCATCCCTAGCTCACGGGAACGTTTCATTAAATCCTTTAATTCATGAATTTCACCTTTACGAATGTAATCTGACATTAATGGTGAATTGATCATGACTTCAACGGCTGCACGGCGTCCATTACCATCTTTATTGGGAATAAGCTGTTGTGCAACAATGGCTTTAAGATTAAGCGATAAATCCATATACAGTTGATTGTGACGATCTGCACCGAAGAAATGGATGATACGATCCAGTGCCTGATTAGCATTGTTAGCATGTAGGGTGGCAAAAACCAGATGGCCTGTTTCAGCAAAAGCTACAGCATATTCCATCACTTCACGGCTACGAATTTCACCAATTAAAATAACATCTGGTGCCTGACGTAAAGTATTTTTTAAAGCGATTTCAAAGGATTCTGTATCAATACCAACTTCACGCTGCGTAATAATACAGCCGGCATGTTGATGTACAAATTCAATTGGATCTTCAATGGTAATGATATGACCACGAGAGCTTTGGTTACGATAGCCGACCAATGCTGCGAGTGATGTAGATTTACCTGTTCCTGTACCACCAACAAATAAAACTATCCCACGTTTCGCCATGCATAATTCTTTTAGGATAGGTGGCAGTTTGAGCGCTTCCGGTGTTGGGATCCGGGTTTCAATTTTACGCAATACCATGCCAGGTAAATCCCGTTGTTGAAAGGCGCTGACACGAAAACGTGATGTCTTGTCCCGATCAGTAATGGCAAAGTTACACTCATGAGTCTGGTTAAATTCCTGCCATTGTTTTTCGGTCATAATGCTACGCATTAATTGTAGAATCGTCGCCCCAGTCAGTTTGTTTTTGATTACTGGGTTGATTTGCCCATTGATTTTCATGGACGGTTCTACATCAGCAGAAATAAATAAATCTGATGCATTTTTTTCCATCATCATGAGGAGTAGATCATTAAAATCCATGCTGCACCTTATAAGAATGTATCGGCATTTTTGGCATATTTGCGTGCTTCTGCAACGGTTACAACACCTTTGGCTACCAGTTGTTTAAGGGATTGATCCAATGTAACCATCCCTTGTGGTGCGCCAGTTTGGATTGAAGAATACATTTGAGCAACTTTATTTTCACGAATCAGGTTTCGTATGGCATGTGTACCGATCATGATTTCATGTGCAGCAACACGTCCACCACCATTACGTTTTAAAAGTGCCTGTGAAACAACAGCCTGAAGAGATTCCGAAAGCATGGATCGCACCATATCCTTTTCTTCTGCTGGAAAAACGTCAATGATACGGTCAATGGTTTTTGTGGCAGAAGTGGTATGTAATGTACCAAAAACCAAATGACCTGTTTCTGCCGCAGTCAAGGCCAAGCGAATCGTTTCCAGATCTCGCATTTCTCCAACCAAAATGATGTCCGGATCTTCACGTAGGGCAGAGCGTAATGCTTCATTAAATCCGTGTGTATCCCGATGGACTTCACGCTGGTTGACCAGACATTTTTTAGATTCGTGTACAAATTCGATGGGGTCTTCTACGGTCAGAATATGCTCATAACGATTATCGTTAATATAGTCGAGCATTGCTGCTAAAGTCGTTGATTTACCAGAACCAGTAGGCCCTGTAACCAATACCAGACCACGAGGATAATCTGAAATGGTTTGAAAAATTGCTCCCATGTGTAATTGTTCCATGGTCAGCACTTTTGACGGAATAGTACGAAAAACTGCACCGGCACCACGATTTTGATTAAAAGCATTGACACGGAAACGGGCAATATTAGGGACTTCAAAGGAAAAATCTGTTTCTAATAATTCTTCATAATCACGACGTTGTTTATCGTTCATGATGTCATAAACCAGTCGATGGACATCTTTATGTTCCATCGGCGGTAGATTGATACGTTTTACATCGCCATCTACACGAATCATTGGTGGTAAACCTGATGATAAATGTAAATCCGAAGCCCCATTTTTTACTGCAAATGCCAAGAGCTCGGTAATATCCATGATTGCCCCTTAATTACACAAAATTCATAATTATGTTTAGAATATAAAAATGGTTACTTTACTAAACAGTGTGATTTTGAAGAAAAAGTTATCTTTTCACAAGTGCAAAGGGCATTAAAATGCAACAATACGCAAAGCAATATGAAAAAGTTCTGCAAAAAATTCAGAGTGCTTGTCAACAATCTGATCGTGATCCGCAAAGCGTACAATTATTGGCCGTGTCCAAGATGCATTCTACGCAAAGTATAGAAGCATTTTATCAATTGGGGCAGCGTGCATTTGGTGAAAATTATTTGCAGGAAGCACTAGAAAAAATTGATGTTTTACAGGCTTTACAAATTGAATGGCATTTTATCGGTCATGTGCAGCGTAATAAAACCAAGCATTTAGCCGAAAAATTTGACTGGGTACATGGTGTTGATCGCTTAATTATTGCCGAACGCTTATCTAGCCAGCGACCAGAGCAATTACCTGCTCTAAATATTTGTTTGCAAGTGAATATTGATGATCAGAATTCCAAAGATGGTTGCCAACCCGATGAGGTCGCAGATTTGGTAAAAAAAATTAGCGTGTTACCAAATTTACGTTTACGTGGTTTGATGGTTATTCCAAAACCGGAAAATTACGCAGCTTTTGCACAGACACAGCAGCTTTTCCAAAAAGTTAAAGAATTGCATGCCCAGCCACAGGATTGGGATACATTAAGTATGGGAATGTCAGGAGATCTGGAACAGGCTATTGCAGCAGGGGCAACTATCGTGCGGATTGGTACAGCATTATTTGGACAGCGTGATTATTCGTCAGCAGATTAGGCTGTGAATACCCTGACTTATGGGAACTTTACTATGATAAATGTTGGCGTTGTGGCTCCAAAAACTGACTGAAAATATAGGCAAAAACACTGCAAATTACCATGCTGAGGATCAGTAAGAGTATGCTTGTGCTAAACTGTTGATATTGATAGGCTGGAAATATCCCAAGAATAAACAATAATATCGGAAAGTGGCTAAGGTATAATGTGTATGAGAAATTTGCAGTGCTTGCCAGTGTCGGCTGATTGAGAAGAGCGCAATTTATTTGCTGACGTTTTAATAAAATTAACCAGCAACTAAGCATAATCCCCAAACAGCTATTAAAGGCAGTAAATTGTGCAGCCCGATAACGCTGTTGAAAATCAATGACAAAAAATTGATAAATATCAAACAGCATAATGCCACTTGCCAGTATGAAAAATATATTCATGCAGCAAGTTAATGTGGTTGTTGCAATATTTTGTTCAACGCTTTCAAAAGATAAAGCAAACGCCAGTAGCCATACCGCAAAATAAACTAAAAATTGAGGGTTAAGCCATCCCCACATTGCAAGAATCAATATCAATAAAATGATTGCGATAATATGCCGTAAACACAATAAACAGCCGGCTAAAACATAAAACCAGACTTCGTAACTTAAACTCCATAGTGGTGCATTGGCAGAAACTGTTTGGCTTAAAAATTCGTTTAAGAAAAGTAGGCAGCCCAGAGTATCCTGCCATGATATGGCATATTCGGTACGAATCATAAAACCCTGAATCGGCAAGATTTCTCGGGAGCCTGAGGCAAAAAACATGGGTGCCAGCAGGTATAAAATGATCATTAATCCGATAGAAAAAATCAGTGGTGGTAGGATACGTTTGCTGCGTTGCAGCACATATTGATGAAGATTAAATTTTTGATATTTATTAATGTTTTTTTGAATAGAATAACCAATCAAATATCCACTGAGGACAAAAAAGGTCATGACGGCACCTTGCCCAAGTAAACGTACAATTGGATATAAACTGGTTGAAAATGGTGCAATAAATGCCTGATAACCATGACTGAAAAGTACGATAAAAGCACTTAGGCCACGCAAACTTTCTAGCTGTAAACTAAAGCGGGCAGTCAACGGTTTAAAGTCTGGCATCAATATTATTTATCCTATAATTTTAATCTGACTTGCACCAGCACCTATAGATTGCACTTGAATCTGTACCGGAATCCGCTCATGCATTTCCTGTACGTGAGAAATCAATACCACCTTACGTCCCTGACTTTGTAATCGATCCAGTGCATCCATGACAATGTGCAAGGACGTCGGATCAAGTGTCCCAAAGCCTTCATCAATAAATAATGATTCCAGTTTCATATTGCCTGATGCCATATTGGCAATGGCCAATGCTAATGCCAAAGAAACCAGAAATGTTTCTCCACCGGATAATGACAGAACCGGACGTTGTTCGGCATTCATATCATGATCAATGATGGCAAGTCCCAGACTATTGTCAATGCGTTTTAATTGATAACGCGGTGCCAAAGGTTGGAGTTGCTGATTAGCATATTCCACGAGAATATCCAGATGATGTTCCTGTGCAATTCGCTGAAATTTTGTACCTTCCTTACTGCCAATCAGTTCAGAAATTTTCCCCCAGCGATTGATCTGCTGTTGTAATGTGGTCAATTGCTGCTGATATTGTTGTAGCTCATGACGTCGTTCGTTGTCACTGATGATTTTGGCATTAATTTCATCACGTTCAAGTGTAAGCTGTTGAATGCTTTGTTCGATATGTTGTGTGTATTGTTGCAATGCATTCTGTGCGATTTCGGGTAGATGTTGTTGATGTTGATCAAGCTGTTGTTGATAAATTGCCAGATTAGATTGAATTTTTGTCTGGTTTTGCTGGAAGCTCTGAACCTCATTGCGTAATGCTTGAATTTGCTGTAATGAATGACTCAGGCAGTCATCAATTCGTTGTTGATCAAATTCAGGATGTTGACTTAGCCATTGTTGTTGCTGATTTTGGTAATGTTCGATCTGGTGCTGCCAGACAGTGAGCTGGCTAAGTAATTCATTTTCTTGTTGACATTGTTGTTGATAGTTTTTGTCATCCTTTTGTAATTGCAAATATATTGCTTCATAAGCCTGTTCAATGTGTTGTTGTTGTCCCAATAAGGCTGTTTGCCATGCCTGGGCTGAAGTAAATTTTTGCTCGCTATGTTGCGAAATTAATTCAATTAATTGTCGACTATTGTCTTTACCTTGCTGTTCAATTTGTTGAACTTGCTGATGTAAATTGTGATGTTGGGATTGTAGCCAGTGCAATTTTTCCTGAATATTTGAACATTGTTGAGCTGATTGTTGAACCCGTTGCGTAAGTTGTTCTGCAATTGCAAGTTGTTCAACTCTTTGTTCAATGTCACTTTTTAATTGTTGCGCAGTATGCTCCGGTTGACGTTGCCATGCTTCTTGCCAAATATAATCAAGTTTTGACGTAATGGCATGTTCAGCCTGCTGATAGTTTTTAATGACGTCATTTATGTGTTGCTGCTGTTGATTAAAGAGTGTTTTGCCCCGAGTATGGCAATTTTGCCAATGTTTTAATTGTTCCTGAGATTTTTGCAATTGTTGTTGTAAATATTTAAAAGCATTTTGAAAATCTTGCTCTAGCGCAACAATATCCTGTTGCAGCTCAAGTTGCATGTTGGTTACAGCATAATCTTGTTGCAGTTGTTGCCAGCTTTGTGTAAATGCCAGCTCAAGTTCACGTTGTCGTTGTTGCTGATGATGTAAACTGGATTGAGCTTGAAAATATTGTTGCTGTAATTGTTCTGCTTGGTTCTGTGCATCTTGTTTGGCGATCAGGGCTTGTTGTTCCTGTAGATCCTGAATTTGGGCAATGGCATGCTGTAAGGCTGATTCATGTTCAATAAATGGATGTTGTGTATTTCCACATACCATACAGGGATGTTCTGGCTTTAATTGACTACGTAAATGTTCAATATGTTCATTTTGAATTAATTTTTGTGTATTTAGAATCTGTTGTAGGTGTTGTAAATGTTGTTCTGCCTGCAAATAAGATTGTTGCGCCTGCGTATATTGCTGCTGCAATTGTTGTAATTGTGGTTGAAGTTTTTCAATATTTTCATTGGTGTGTCGTTGCTGCTGTTGCAGATTTCGGCAGTCAGCCAAACTTCGGGAAAAAGCTTGTGCTGCATGTTGCTGCTGTTGTAATCGCTGTAGTTCCACCTGATTTTTGTTAATGTGCTGTTCGATATCATCCAGTGTGCCGAATTGCTGCTGATGTTGTGCAATATTTAATATTAACTGTTGCTGCTGTTGTTGTAGATCATGGATTGTCTTGCAATTTGATGTCTGAAGTTGAGCTTGTAATTGTTGCCATTGATTGAGAAAAAACGTTATTTTTTCGATATTGGCTTTAGGCTCCTGAGCAAAAATTGCAATCGATTGAGTTTGTGCTAATTGTATTTGTATCTGTTGTTGTTGCTTTTCTAAAATTTCTTGTTGCTGGGTTTCAGTATTGAGTTGCTGTTGTATTTCTAAAAGCTGTGTTTCATAAGCCTTAAATTCTTGATTTTTTTCTTTATAGTTTGTTAATAAGCGTTCACGTTCTGAGTCGTGTGTGAATGCTTTTTGTAGCACTGGCTGTAAATCTTTGAGCATCGTTTTATGTTGACTAAGATTTTTTTCAGCTTGTTCAAATTGTTGTTGGCAATGTTGTAAAGATTGCTGGGCGTGTATGACGTGTTGATTCTGTTGTTGTTTCTTTTGTTCCAGTTGTTTTTGCTGTTGTCTGGCCTGATCAAGCTCATGAAATACTGGACGGATTTGGCTGAATTGGTCAAGCTGTGTTAATAAATGACGCTGTTGATCAATAGCCTGTTGCTGTTGTTCAATGTCTTGCAGTGCATTTTGAGTTGTATGGATGTGATGTAACAGTTGTTTTTGTTGTTGATACCAGTGCTGTGTTTGTTCCAGTTTTTTTTGTGTCTGCTGTTGTGCCTGCAACTGATTTTGTAATTCGGTTTTTTGTTGTTGTAGTGCAGCAAGTTGTTCTGGGTTAAGCAGTTCAATATGTCCCAAAATCTGTTGTAGCTGTTCCAGTTCATCGCGATAATGCTTGGTTTTTGCAAAGGATAACTGGCTGATCAAACTAAAAATATTGGAATTGGTCAGATACTCCAGTAAATCGGCACGATCCTGATCTTTGGCCTTTAAAAAAGCGCCTACTTCAGACTGTGCCAATAATACGGCACGCGTAAATTGTTCAAAACTTAAACCAATCAGTTTTTGAATCAATGGGGAGGCTTCAGATTTGCTGCTGGTTAAAATCTGTGCATCATCAAGGCAGGTTATGGTTCGATCAACTTTAAGATTACCATTTAATTTATTGCGGGCGCGGCGAATTTCCCAACGAGCCTGATAGCGTTTTTGATCCAGGGCAATAAATTCAACTTCGGCATAAGCGTGTGTACATCCACGTCTTAAAATATGTTTGGAATCCTTGATGGCAATGCCTTGTCCACTGGCATCCTGCAATGTGCCTGCTGCACCGTTTAAACGTGGAATCTGGTCAAATAAAGCCAGACACATGGCATCAAGTAAAGTGGACTTTCCTGCACCGGTTTTTCCGGTAATGGCAATCAAACCTGCATGTGCCAGAGGCTCTGATTCAAAATCAATATTTTGTTCGCCAGATAAAGAGGCTAGATTACTCAATCCCAAACGTAGAATTTTCATAGATAGCCTTTAATGATCTGAATGCTGTTGTTGTTCTGCCTCATGTAATAGGCTAATAAAGTCCTGTTCAACCTGTGTATCTGGCGTATGTCCCATATTGTGCCAAAGTTGCTGAAATAATTGTTGTGGTGTAGGCGGGGCAAGATCAATTTTTGAGCCTTGTGTGGATGACGTGGTTGAGTCGGTTAATTTTCGGGCCAGACGAACCAAACGATAGCGATTGTCCGGTAAAGCTTGCTCAATTTGTTGTCTTAAATCCAAAGGTGGTGCGCTATGCGAATAATATTCTACATCAACAAAATGTCGCTGTTCGACAGGAATAAATTCACCGTGTTCAAGTTGTTGAATTTTTTGTAGTACATCGTTTAACTCACCTCGAACAGGAATCAAGTCAACAAAGCGGGGAATACGAATACTATGTACATCAAGGCGTTGCTCTGATGCTAAAGGATCAATGGTCACATCCAGAATTTGATGGGGATAGCGCACTTCGCTAAAAGACAAAGGAATAGGTGAACCGGAATAACGAATATTTGTAGCACCAACCTGTTGGGGTTTGTGTAAATGTCCGAGTGCAACATAATCAATACCGTCTGAAAAAAGCTGTGTAGATAAAGCCTCTTCATTACCAATAACAATGGGACGTTCTGAATCGGAGGTTTCACTGCCTTGTAGATGTGCATGTGACATTAGAATCAATGCCTGATCCGGTTGGGCCTTTACTTTGGCCAGTGCAATAATTTTTTCATGTAAATGAGCAATTGCAGTTTGACTATCTTCAGCAAATTCCTGATAACCAGTAATTTCTGCAGGGCGTAAAAAAGGCAGGGCAATACACCATGCAATAATTTTTTGATTGATATCGTAAATGGGCACAATCAAACGTTCCAAATCCGGTTGGCCTGTTGTATTACGTTGTAAGATGCCTACGGATTTGGCTCGATATTTTTCCAGTAAAGGTTCAACCTGTTCAATGCGATAACCTGAATCATGATTACCGGCAATCATTAAGGTTTGCATGTTTGGCGCAAGCTGATGTACATCGGCAAGAAACTGATACAGTTGTTTTTGTGCCTGTGCGCCGGGATTGATTACATCGAATATGTCACCAGCGATCAATAATGCATTGGGTTGTTTAGATTGAATTTGTTCGAGTAACCATGCAAGAAATTGCTCATGCTCATAATGACGTGGGTGACCATGAAAGAATTGTCCCAGATGCCAATCAGAAGTATGAAAAAAATGCACGGACATACGATGCGCCATTTCAGTATTACGATGGCATTAAGGTAACATAAATTTTAGGAAAAAATTGCTTACGCTGATCGGTTATACATCACTGCTTGACTTTGATGAATGCATGGCCAAATTTGTGAAGCAAAATCGATAGATTTGTGAAAAATTTAACGATAAAAAAACAACAGCCATCTTACTTGCATAAAATGGCTGAGCGATGGTTTTAATGCCTAGATTAGTGTGTTCACACCCACCACCTGACCTTCAAATTCAGTCATGGCATCCAGTATCACATGCCATAAATATAATGCACTGGCACGATCACACAGCATATAAAATTTCGGAATATCGGTAGAAGCGTTGATCACAATACAGTTAATTCGTGCAACTGAAGTTTGGGCCACTTGTCCGCTGATAAAGGCAGCAGGGGATAAATCCACGCCGCATAATTTTGCCATAACATCAACAATGTATTGACCGCTGATTTGCAACCATGCATGACTGTCCTGACGAGGTAATAAGTAATTGCCTTGCTCGGTCATTTGCCAGTTTTGTTCAATATCTGTGACATGGACACCGAAATCATTCAGTGTACCAAGAATGAGATATTCAGTTGCTGAAAGGCGTGCGAGCCATTCACCGTTGCTTTGCTGTACAGCTGTATTTGCTGTTTCCGGTAATTGGTAGCCTAGATTTTGTAGATAAGCAGCACTATCTGTACCACGAAATCCAACACGTGCAAGATTGGTTAAATCTACCAGTGCGCATTGCTGGATAATTTTATCTGATGCAGTGGTTTGATCCAGAAAACTTTTACCTCGACCAAAGTCTTTATAGTTCAATGCCTTAATGTTGGCAATAGGGCTGCGTTCAGCAGGTTGCAAGATTTTTTCAGTTTGCATGATTACATCTCCTGGCGTTTGTTTTCAGGATCATAAAATGGTGCCTTAACAACTTTGGCATGCACCATTGCACCGCCTTCAACCCGAATTGGAAAGGTGGTATCGATTTCACTCTGGTTAATCGAAACATAGGCCAAACCAATGATTTTATCCAGTGTTGGTGAATATTCACAGGAGGTGATGTTGCCGGAAATATTTTCACCTTCCAGTACGATATGACCTTCCAGCGGTTGTTGGCTGCTTTTATCCAGTTCAAATGCCACCAGTTTGCGTTTCAAAGGTTGTGCTTCCAAAATGGCAATTGAGCGTTTACCGACAAAGAACGGTTTATTCCGGCTGACGGCCCAGCCCAGATCAACTTCTTTTGGATGTGACATGCCATCGGTATCCTGACTGATGATGATATGGCCTTTTTCCAGACGCAGTAAACGTTGACTTTCTACACCAAATGGCAGCATGTCAAAGGGCTTGCCAGCGTCCATCAGTAGATCCCACATAAATTCGCCATAACGGGTAGGGAAATGGATTTCATAGCCCAGTTCGCCGACAAAACCAACTCTCATGACACGTACCGGAATATTATGGATTGTTCCGCAACGTACGCCTAAATATGGAAATGCTTCTGCACTCAGGTCGATGTCCTGACACACTCTTTCCATCACTTTACGAGAGTTTGGTCCGGCAATATTGACCGCAGAAATGGCTGTAGTCACGTTGGTAATGTCAATATTTAAACGCCATTGCACATTCCATTTCAGCATTTGTTGATAAATACGATCCACACCACTGGTGGTGGCTGTCACATAAAAGTGATGATCAGATAGTCGTGCACAAACACCATCATCAATGACAATACCGTGTTCGTTGGCCATCACCGCATAACGGGTTTTACCGACAGGTAATTTGGCAAAACCAAAGGTATACATACGATTTAAAAATTCTGCACTATCTGCACCACGAATTTCTAGTCCACCCAAAGTCGATACATCAATGATGGCGACATTCTGATGTACACATTGTACTTCTCTGGCAATATTTTCCTGACGTGTGTTGGCATCTCCATAAAAAGCAGGACGTTGCCATGTTCCCGCAGGCATCATTTTTGCACCAAGTTCAAGATGACGTTGATGCATGGCAGTTTGACGATAGGGATCAAAACCTCGCCCGGCAACATGCGCCAGTTTTTCTACAGTAAATGGTGGGCGGGCAGTCGTTACTCCGGTTTCAGTCACTGTGCGCTGGGTAGTTTTTGCTACCAGACGAGCAGTTGGTAAAGCAGAATGACGTCCTTGTGATGGCCCCATACCTACTGTAGAGTAACGTTTGACTAATTGTATGTCACGATAACCTGTACGGGCTGCATTGACGATATCTGCAATTTGCAAATCTTCATCATAATCGACAAATTCTTTACCTTTTGGGTGAGGAAAGATTGGCCAGCTAAAATTAACCGAAGCTTCCTCGAATACTTCTTGCTGTGGTGGACTCGCCAGACCCAATTCACTTAACGCTACATTGGCAGCCTGAGCGCCATCAATCAATACATGGTCAATATCATGTACGCCATTGACTGAACCTGTAATCAATAAACCTTTTGGCAAGCCACTAATATTAAACATGGCTTTATGATCCAGATAATTAAGTTTGCCACCTGCCTGACAAAGTAATTGATAAACCGGCATATAACCTGATGACATACAGAGTAAATCACAGGAGATTTTTGTCGATTGTTCAGCAACTTTGCCTTCACCCGTAATTGTACGAATATCAACGCCCGTGATGTGCTGCATACCATTGCTATGCTGTGCTGCATAGACTGTACTATTGAGATGGCACGGAATATTATGTTTTTCCAGACGGGATTGCAAAGATGGATTGGCAGGTGCATTGCGCATATCAACCAATGCTTTTACCTGAATACCCGCTTCAATCAAATCTAGTGCTGCCAGATAGCCATCATCATTACCGGTTAAAATAACCGCATTTTTTCCGGGTTTAACTGCATACAGTTTAATAAGACGTTGTACTGCGCTGGTTAAGATCACACCCGGTAGGTCATTGTTATGAAAAACAACCGGTTGATCAAAACTTCCGCTGGCTACGATACATTTTTTTGCACGTAGTTTGTACATGCGTTTACCCTGAATAATCGGCAAATAATGATCGGTAAACCATGCATTACAAATGGCATCGGTCATCACACAAATATTGGCATGTTGATGAACAGCCTCAATGAGTTTTTGTTTCAGTGACTGGGCTTTTTGTCCATCAAGGTCAAAACGTGCATAGTTCAGACTACCGCCAAGAATTTTTTCCTGTTCAATCAGGGTAACTTTTGCACCTGCTTCAGCTGCAGTTAACGCTGCCTGTAATCCGGCAGGACCGGAACCAATAATGGCGATATCGGTAAATAAATATGCCTTGTCATAATATTCTGGTTTGAAATCCAGATCCAGAACGCCTAAACCGGCTTTTTTACGAATAATCGGTTCCCAGAATTTCCAGATCCCTTTAGGCTTGTAGAATGAACGGTAATAAAATCCAACCGGCATAAATTTTGAAAACTTACCCAAGAAAGCATCTGAGTCCTTGAGTAAAGATCCATTGAAATTTTGTCCTGCGACCACAAGGTTGGGTTGAATGAGGGTGGTATCTGCCAAAACATTGGCTTCTTCTTTAAGCTGGATTAAAGTATTGGCGTCCTGTCCGGCCATGCTTAATGGTGCACGGGGACGATGATATTTAAAAGAACGTGACATAATCCAGCGTTGATTGGCAATCAACGCACTGGCAATACTGTCCCCGGAAAAACCCTGAAATCGTTGATGATCAAATTCAAAAGAAACAGGTTGATTACGGTCAATCAACAAGCCGTAAGGTAGTGGGAGTCGAGATAAAGATGTCGGATTACTCATGATTTAGACTCCTCAGCCGATTTATATTCAACGGATTGACCCAGAAAATCTTGTGGGCTTAAGCCTTTTTTTTGAAAGAATTCCCGTGGGTCGTAAGTGGCAAGAATTTCATCGCTGACAGTATGGCGTTCAGCAATAAACCAATAACTGCTTGGGGTATGCATCCACCATTCTGTGACGACACCGGCAATGTTGTCGCTGTTAAAAACATAATCAGCCCATGCTTCATCTGTACAGGTATTCTGGTCAGGCATTACTTTAAATTCGCCACCGTAACTAAATTCACTAATGTTTCGGTCACCATTAAGTGGGCAATGTAAAATTTTCATCGGTTCTCTCCTTAATGGCTGGCAGCTGTTGCGCCCATCTCGTTGACTTGATGGAATTTGCTAAATCGTTCCAGTGCAAATGGGGTGATCAGTTCCGGTGTTTTTCCGGTTGCCACAAGTTCAGCCATGGTTTTGCCACAGATCGGTGTGGCTTTGAAGCCCCAAGTTCCCCAACCGGCATCTAGATAATAATTGTCATAGGGTGATTTCCCCATGATTGGACTATAGTCCGGCGTCATATCGGTAATTCCAGCCCATTGACGCATTAATTTGACATTGGCCATAAACGGGAACATCTCGATGGCATGAGCCAGCAAGCTTTCTTTTAAATCCAGTGTAGAACGCGTGTTGTAAAGTGGATAAGGATCGGAACCACCACCAAATACAATTTCACCACGGCTGGTTTGTTGCACATAACAATGTAATGCCGAAGAACTCACCAAAGGATTTAGAAAGGGTTTAAAAGGCTGTGACACCATAGCTTGCAAAGGGAAAGTATGAATTGGCGCACGAATATTTAATTTATTCATCAAGATTGATGAGGCACCGGCAATCGCCTGTACTGCACAACCACACTGAATTGTCCCGCGATTGGTTTTAATCGCTGTGATCTTGTTGCCGTCAACAACAAAATCCTCTACTTCAGTAAGCTGATGAATTTCCACGCCACGTTTAACGGCTTCCTTGGCATAACCCCACGCCACTGCATCATGACGAGCCGTTGCACCATCAATGTGCCATAGTCCTGCCAATACAGGTAAATGTGCAGGATCAAGGTTTAGGCAAGGCACCAGTTCCTTGATTTGCTGGCGATCCAGCATTTCTGTGCGACCACCAAAATGTTTATTGACTTCTGCACGTTGTCTGAAAGCCCTTACCGTGGAATCGGTATGGGCAAGTGTGAGTTGTCCACGTTCTGAATACATAATGTTGTAATCAAACTCATTGGACAGATTTTTGAACAGCTTAACAGACTCACTATAAAACTTAACACCTTCAGACGTGAGGTAATTAGAGCGAATCACTGCCGTATTCCGTGCGGTATTGCCTCCGCCCAGATATGATTTGTCCAGTACAGCAATATTATTGATACCATGATATTTGGATAAGTAATAAGCAGTTGCCAGACCGTGACCACCACCACCAATGATGACCACGTCATAGCTTGATTTCAGCGCTTTGGGCAGAGGGAAATCAACTTCAAGTGGATATTCTGAACTTAATCCATATTTAAGCAGACCTAATGGCATAATTCCTCCGAGTATCGCTCTAATTACAATTTAAAATATTAATGTCTGTGCTGAATATAAGTTGCATGCAGCGTATTTTTCATTAGATAGGCGATGGTCATTGGACCAACACCACCCGGAACAGGAGTAATGGCACTTACATGTGGATATACATCATCAAAATCCACATCTCCGACTAAACGAGTCTTACCATTTTCTTCAATACGATTAATTCCAACATCAATGATGATCGCATCGTTCTTGATGTAATCTGCATTAATCATACGTGGACGACCAATGGCTGCGATCAGAATATCAGCCTGTTTACAGATCTCTTGAATATGGCGGGTTCTGGAATGGACAATCGTTACGGTGCAATTTTCATGTAGCAACAGATTTGCCATCGGTTTACCAACAATATTGGAACGACCAATGACCACAGCATTCAGTCCGGACAAATCACCCAGATGATCCTTGAGTAAACGCAAACAGCCTTTTGGTGTACAAGGTACCAACACATCACGTCCCTGACTTAATCCGCCAACATTTTCACTATGAAAACCATCAACATCTTTTTCAGGTAAGACACTTTGTAATACTGTGTTTTCATCAATGTGTTTGGGTAAAGGTAATTGCAGCAGAATACCATTTACTGAAGTATCGGCATTCAACTCCTTAATCTTGGCTAACAAAGTTTCAGTCGAGGTCTCCGCATCCATACGAAATTCAAGTGAGCGAATACCGACTTGCTCGGCTTTTTGTACTTTATTGCGAACATAGACCTGACTGGCTGGATCAAATCCCACCAGAATAACCGCCAAACAAGGCTCAATACCTTGCTGTTTTAATTGTTCGACTTCGATTTTGACTTCTTGCAGCACCACTTCGGCGGTGGCTTTACCATCAATGACTTTATTCACAGGTTCTATACTTAAACGGATACTCATTTGAATACCACCGTACGGTCATCATTTGAAAACACACGATGCTCAACAAAATATTTCACAGCTTTGGATAAAGCGACGGTTTCTGTATCACGGCCAACGGCAACCAAATCTTCAGGGAGGTAGGAGTGATCCACACGCTGCACTTCCTGTTCAATGATTGGCCCTTCATCTAGATCACTGGTGACAAAGTGTGCTGTTGCACCAATCAGTTTTACACCGCGTGCATGTGCCTGATGATAAGGTTTGGCACCTTTGAAACCAGGTAGGAAAGAGTGGTGGATATTAATGGCACGACCAGACAGTTGTTTGCAAAGATTATCGGAAAGGATCTGCATATAACGTGCAAGTACGACCAGATCTGTTTTGGTTTCTTCTACGATTTTGAGAAGTTCCTCTTCCTGCTGTGCTTTGTTTTCTTTACTTACAGGTAGATAGATAAAACGTAAACCTTCACGTTCGGCAACTGGACGCATATCCAGATGGTTGGAAACCACCGCAGTAATATCAAAATCCAGTTCACCTTTTTGACGGCGATATAAAAGATTAAGGAAACAATGATCAAACTTGCTCACCATAATCAAAACCTTCACAGGTTGTTTTTTGGTGAAAAAATTAACTTGCATTTTAAACTTGTCACGAATTTCGGTAAAACCGGCTTCTAATTGTTCGATATTTCCGGAACCATTTTCGTTAAAGCGAAAAACGATACGGGTAAAAAAACGATGGGTAATTTCATCATCAAATTGTGCCATTTCGCTGATATAACAATGATTCTCTGAAAGATATCCTGAAATGGCGGCCACAATACCAGAAGCTGCTGGACAACTAATCTTTAATACATATTGGTCAAAATCTTGTTGCATGTGGGGATCCTCGTGCTTTTATCGCTATCTTCTCAAGCCACGGAATAAAGATTCAAAAAAGGTGAATTAAATTCCTATTGAGAAATTTATTTTCCTGATAGTTAATTTATAAGATATTTGCATTGCCGTCTATAGTTTTTTGAATTTTTTTTTCTTGTTAGGAAACTTTTATTGTTTTTGTATATCATTGATTAAAAAAGAAGACATGACGGTGCATGTCTTCTTTTTTGCATCATGGGTTGCACATTAATGAAGAACTTCTACACGATAAAATTGTTTTAATTCCAGTAATCTTTGAAATGGATTTTCAGCACTACATAATGTGTTGAGATGTTCATGAAAACGATGGATTAGGCTGCCATTACTATTAATAATCCAGCCTTTAACTGAGGCATCATCTACATTTTCCATATACAGCTCACAAGTATCTGGATTTTGTAGTTTGATACTTTTAATTTTAAAAAAGCTTTTACCTTCCATAACGGTTACTCCAGAGCGTTGAAGTCAATTAAATTAAGCAAATATGATGCCATAAGAATAATTTTTAACTTTTAGGAATATTTTTTTGCAATTAATAATAAATCCGTTGCGATCATTGCTATAGATATCTATTTTTATACAGCTAAAAATTACTGGAAGTATTCCATTCATCTTTCTTTTTTTGAAAAATATCTATAATAGTGCAATGTATTCTATTCATTTAAAAAATCGCACACTCTTGGTGATAAGAATAAATTCTTTTAATGATGTGATTTTAAAGGTGAAAAATCCCATCCGAAGATAGGATTTTCCGATTCTGACTTTGGTTGAGGGAACTGTGATAAAGCGATTTGCTTAGCCTTTTGCTAGTCGTTTAAGTTTATCTGGATCATCAAATGGAAGTGTGTGCGCAATGGCATCGACTTCCAGGCTACCTTTGACCTGTAATACTTTACCCTGAATGGCATAAGGGAGATCAAGACGAGCAAGTGCCATGGACTTTCCAGTCAAACGCGAATACATCCCACAGGTAATAATGCCAACTTGTTGACCATCTGCCCATAATGTATCGCCGATTTCAGCCGCTTGTTCTCCTTCAAGTAATACGCCAAAGATTTTAAAGCGTTGTTTGCCTTTTAAGCGGCGATGTTCATAACAGCCGCGGAATTCGCCCTTACTTGGTGATACGGTGAAATCTAGACCAAGTTCCCAGAGCGTATCTCCGGATTTTTCATTGGCAAAAGGATAATATTCAGAATTGTCATAAGGGAAAAATAGAAGATAGCTTTCGACCCTTAAATAATCCAGTGTGGTAAAGCAGGTGGCAACAATACCAAAATCTTTCCCTTTTTCTAAAATTGTATCCCAAATTATTGGTGCATCAGCAGCCTTACAAAAAATTTCGTAACCTCGTTCACCCGTATATCCGGTACGGGAAATCATCACAGGACAGCCAAATAACCGTGTTTGCATGTGATGAAAATAAGCTAGATCACGAATGCCTGCGACATGTTCAGCCAGAAAATCTACAGCAACCGGACCCTGTAAAGATAGATCGTGTAGATCATCATCAAAAATAATGGCCACTTGACGCCCCACTGCACCACGGGTCAACATTTCCAAACCAATACCTGTGCCATGCACCACCATAAATGCATTTGGACCAGTGCGATAAATGATGCAATCATCAACAAATTTACCTTCTTCATTCAGCATGGTGGCATAAGCAGACTTACCCGGATAGATTTTGGAAATATCCCGTGTGGTTGCATATTCCAGTAAACTTTCTGCATGTGGGCCAACATAATGAACTTTTTTTAGGCCTGAAACGTCCATTAAACCTGCTTTTGTACGAATCGCTTCATGGTCATCCGCTACACTGCGATCTTTATAGGTCCATGCAGTACCCATACCGTTCCAGTCTTCAAGATGAGAGCCCATTTGTCGGTGACGTTCTGCCAATGCTGAAATGCGCCAAGAGTTTGCCATAGTGATATCCTTCCTGTTTTTTAAATGTATTGCACTATTGTTTGTAAAAATGTTATTGATCAAATTGACTGAGCCACTGCACAACGGTTGCTCGATAACGGGTAATGCCTTTGTATTCAGCAATTTCTTCAGGTAAATCTCGTAAAACTCGATGTAACCGTTTGGCCCAGTCGGGATGTGTAATCAAATCATTTAAGCTAATGAGATAAGTGCGAATGCTAAATAAAAGTGCATTACTGCGTGGCAAACGTGGCATAAACTGTAACTCAACGCGTAAATGCACCAGCTCGCCTACGTTCTCGGGGGTGACCATACAGCGTTCATGTCCCCACAGATGATAAGTTTCTGATGAAGTATCCATACGTGGGTTAATGGTCATGGTCCAGTTTAGACGGCGATAAGGATGACCCACCTGAATATTGAGTAGAAATTTTAAGGCACGCTCAAATACACCAAGATCATGGGCAATTTGGGGTACAGGTGCATGCCATTGTCTAAAACTCATGCCTGCATCAAAATTGAGTGACCAATCCGCAGCACCAGTAATCATGCCTGCATCCATCCATAAATCACCTTCACGCTGGTCTAGTAGGGCAATATCGCCTTGTACCTGACGACTGATAAATTCAAAAGGTTCCATAGCCAAAGTGCTGGTATCACCAAAGGTGAACTGCACATCAATCTTCATGGGATGATTAATCCAATGCCATTGTTTCCCATGGCGTCGTAATTCAAATTGTTCCGGATAATCCTGTGATAAATGTTCCATTGCCATTTCCAGAAAATCCCATGCAGCCTGTTGCATGTGTGGCATGATGACGCAACGCTTTGGATCACTTTTCAGTGTCATAGCACGTTCATTGGTTTCGGTCAGATAATGCTCATCAATGTCAAACCAGTGTGCAAATACGGTATCTGGTTTTGCTGTTGCGGGTTCCAGATTTACTGAATACATATAACTGTCTTCAGGAAATGGAAATGGAAACCGTGCAATTGCTAGCGGACTATTATGATATTTGAATTGTCCACGCATACTTTCATTAAGATTAAATTGAACTGTCATGTAAAAATTTCCTTATAAATCAATATCAATAGAGCAACCGTGCTTGGTGCGGGAAACGCATGGCATTAGTAGATGTTGTTTTTCCTGCTCAGATAAAAAATGATCTTGATGGTCAACTTCACCGTGATGATATTTCACTGCACATTGACCACATACGCCACCTCGACATAAGTTAGGAACATCAATACCGTGGTTTTCTAATGCTTCTAGTAGGCTAAACTCGCTGGCAACATGAATTTTTTTCTGACTTTTTAATAAATTGACATCAAATGCTATGCCTGGCGCTGGAGAAGTAAATGCTTCCCAATGTATGCGGCTCTGACACCACCCCAACGCTGTTGCACTTTGTTGTACACCTTCAATTAAGCGATCTGGGCCACACACATATACATGACTATTAAGCGGTTGCCGTGAAAATAGCTGTTTAAGATTTAAACGTTGTCTGGTACGTTCTGAATAAATATGAATTTGATCTTGAAAAAGTGATGTTAATAACTGTTCATAAGCATTACTTAACTGATCACGACAGGCGAAATGTAGTTCAAAGCTACCACCGATATGTAGTAAATATTTAATATGTGAAATAAATGGTGTAATGCCTATTCCTCCGGCAATAAAAATATGATGTTTGGCCCGAGAATGTAGCGAAAATAAATTTAAAGGTGGAGAAACTTGTAAAATATCACCTACTTTGGCTTGTTCATGTAAATAACGAGAACCACCACGAGAATTTTCCTGTAAGCGTACTGCAATCTGATACTGATGAGATTCAAGTGGATCACTCATCAATGAATAGGCATTACGGATGGTACGATCTTTTAACGGCATATTAACGACAATGTGACTGCCTGATGAAAATGGCAGTAATGCTTGATTCAAACTTTCAAAAGTAAATTCACGGATAATCGGTGTAATTTGTTTCACATCACCAATACGCACAGGCATTAAATTATTCATGTTGTTTGCTCCTCTATTTGTTCAGCATTGGCGCAAACAGCCATATATGCGCCTAAGCGTTCAGAAAAATGTGAGCGAATAAAAAGAGAGGTATGACATTGTGGACAATCACAGAATTTATCGGCTGAGCTTTGAAACAGATGAAAACAATGTACACAGTAAATTTGTTTATTTGGACTTGGCGTTTTAATCAGTAAAATTTCAGCACTGACCAATCCATAGTCGAGTAATTTATTTTTAATTTGCCAGAGAAAATATTCATCACCACATACAATGGCGTATGTGCCAATACATGCTTGTTTAAATGCTTGACTAAGTTGATGGAGAGCCAACGCATCTTCTGGATTAGCCAAAATAATGATCTTGGCATTGTTATTTGCTTGGTACTGATCCATTAACTCTAAAGCTGAATCTGACTTTTCATCTTGTAAAATGATGAAATAGCGAGATGCTAAAAGAAGACCATGACTGGACTCTGTATATTGGGGTGTACTTGACATGGCGTCTTGCATAGTAAAGCCCTCACTTAATATTACTAATAAGAAATATTTATGCTTAAAGGGAATGCATGATGTGTGCCAATATTTAAGTGTTTGATTTTTATGTAAAAATAAACAAATTAGTTTAAAAAACAGCACTTAGTATAAAAAATGCACCATTTATATCAATTAAATGAGTCAAAAAAGTGCATAAATATATATAATTCATGCTGTTAGCATGATTTTCTATAAATTGAAATTCTCTTTTTTATATACCTAAAAAAGGGTAGTGATATATTTTATAATTACATCTCTTAATTTATATTTCTTTGTTTAAAATAGTCCTTAAAAAATTTTAAATGAATGAGCATCAAGCATGTTTTGCTTAAAATTTATTCTAAAAAATAACTTTAAAAGCAACTTTTATTTGCATTAGACATAAGTCTAAAAGCGAAAAAATATACGAAATGTTACAGAGGATAAAGATTTTATGAAAAATAATAAATAATAAAATCAAATATTTATTCTAAATGTGAGTAAATATGTTTTGAAATGATTGTGGTATTTTTTATATGAATAATGAAAATCAAGGCAGAATATTGGATTAAAAAAAAATCTCGATCTAATCTTTGTTCATACCCTCTGGTGGCGACTCTGGTTAAACCCCGAAAATCCACTAAAAGATAATCCTAACGATCAAGGAATATACCATGACTTACCAATCAGCTTTAGAGCATGTACGCAAAGTTAAAGAAAAATTAGGTGGCACATGGAATGCGATCCGCCCAGAAGATGCTGCACGCATGATTGTTCAAAACCGTTTTCATACTGGTCTGGATATTGCAAAATATACTGCTGCAATTATGCGCAAAGATATGGCTGAATACGATGCAGACCACAGCAAATATACACAATCACTAGGATGCTGGCACGGTTTCATTGCACAACAAAAAATGATTGCCAACAAAAAATACTTTGGTACAACCAGCAAACGTTATATCTATCTATCTGGCTGGATGGTTGCTGCACTTCGTTCAGAGTTCGGTCCATTACCAGACCAATCTATGCACGAAAAAACCTCAGTACCTAAATTGATCGCAGAAATTTATACTTTCCTACGTCAAGCTGATGCCAAAGAATTAAATGATTTGTTCCGTGCTTTACAAAAAGCGGAAGCTGCAGGCGATGCTGCAAAAGTAAAAGACATCGAATCACAAATTGATAATTTCGAAACGCATGTTGTACCAATCATTGCTGACATTGATGCTGGTTTTGGTAACGAAGAAGCGACGTATTTGTTAACTAAACAAATGATCGAAGCGGGCGCTGCTGCAATCCAGATCGAAAACCAGGTATCTGATGCAAAACAATGTGGTCACCAAGCAGGTAAAGTAACAGTTCCACACGAAGACTTTCTTGCCAAAATCAATGCGGTACGTTACGCATTCCTTGAGCTTGGCGTTGATGACGGTGTAATCGTTGCACGTACTGACTCTGAAGGTGCAGACTTAACACAAAAAATCCCTGTATCCAAAGAGAAAGGTGATTTAGCTTCTCAATACATCAGTTATTTAGATACACAAGAGATTGACATTGCTGATGCGAAAGAAGATGAAATTCTGATCAAACGTGATGGTAAATTACATCGTCCAACACGTTTGGCTTCAGGTTTATACCAATTCCGTGAAGGCACACAGCACGACCGCGTTGTACTTGACTGTGTAACCAGCTTACAAAATGGTGCGGACATGATCTGGATTGAAACACCTACTCCAGACGTTCAAGGTATTGCTGGTTTTGTAAATGACATCAAAGCACAAGTTCCAGATGCGAAACTTGTTTATAATAACTCACCATCATTCAACTGGACATTGAACTTCCGTCAACAGTCTTATGATCGCTGGGCTGCTGAAGGTAAAGATGTATCTGCCTATGACCGTGCCAAGTTAATGAGTGCTGAGTATGACGATTCTGAATTGGCTGCTGATGCTGATGACAAGATCCGTACCTTCCAGGCAGATGCTGCACGTGAAGCGGGTGTATTCCATCACTTGATCACTTTACCGACTTACCATACTGCTGCATTGTCTACACATGAGTTGGCAAAAGGTTACTTTGGTGAAGAAGGTATGTTGGCTTATGTTGCGGGTGTACAACGTAAAGAAATTCGTGGCGGTATCGCGTGTGTGAAACATCAAGCAATGGCGGGTTCTGATATTGGTGATGATCACAAAGAAATCTTTGCTGGTGAACAAGCACTTAAAGCAGGCGATGACAGCAAAAATACGATGAACCAGTTCGCTCACTAATCTAAATCGTTTTTAAAGCCGTCTCAAACTAAGCGTTGGGGCGGTTTTTTTATTGCAGTAATTCTGTCTGAAATTGTGTATCTTACCGATTGAAAAACTGTAATACATTTGAGGTAGACATGAATAAAAAAAATCTGGGAATTGGTGGACTTGTTGCGCTGATCATTAGTATTGTTTTTGGTATTAATGTTTTTACACCAGAATCTAGAACATCTGAGTATTCTGCGCACACTACGACACAATTATCACCACAACAATCTTCTATACAGCACCAGCAATATTCTGAAACTTCACAAAGTAATATAAAAATTGAACAGGCATTTGCTCAAAAACAACAGAATGTGGAGGTAGAAGGGAGTGGTACTGTAAAAGCAATTTTAAAAGATGACAATCAAGGATCACGACATCAAAAATTTATTTTGAATTTGAGTAATGGACAAACGGTTTTGGTCGCTCATAATATTGATTTGGCACCTCGTATAGATTCTCTAAAAAAAGGGGACATTGTTGTGTTCAAGGGAGATTATGAATATAGTGAAAAAGGTGGTGTAATTCATTGGACACATCGTGATCCGAATGGACATCATACTGATGGCTGGTTAAAGCATGATGGAAAAATTTATCAATAATAATTATAAGGTTAAAAGTAGATGTCAAAACACGATATAGAAATTACAGGGTATGAACGCTGTTTCGCAAGTATACTTTACGCTGTATTGGGCATAGCACTGGGGTATGCAATTTCCATGTTATGGGCTATTGGGGTCAGCAGCCATACTTCGCCATTGATAATTATTTTAATAACTTCATTATTGTGCGCAGTCATTGCATTTTTTCGTCCTTATCTATTGCCTAGGTTAATTTATAAACTTTGGCATTTTTTATTTTAAATCCAAAGGTGTTATTGTAATGGCATTTCTTCAAATTTTTCCTTAGAGGGAAGATTTTGAGAGCGATATCCATATTCTTGCAACCGCTCTAAGGATTTAAGTTGATTTTTTAATGATCAGTATTCCAGATCAGTCTTGAATGATACGTTTTGGACGTTCAGTTAAACGACATAATAACTCATAACCAATTGTTCCATTTGCAGCCGCAACCTCATCTACTGAAATATGTTCACCCCATAGCTCAACTGAAGTGCCTGGGTGAATCTGATCTTCATAGCCAGTAATATCAATAGTCATCATGTCCATACTGACTCGTCCTGCATGTGCAAAACGTTGGCCATTAATTGCAACAAAAACTGGTACCTGATAAGCACGTGGATAACCATCACCATAACCAATCGAAACGACTGCAATACTGATGTCTTTTTCAGCAATAAAACGGGAACCATAACCGACTTTTTCTCCGGCTTTAATCCGATTAATTGCCATAACTCCGGCTGTAAATGTCATTGTTGTTTGTAAACCGAGATCTTTTGCACTGCGATCATCAAAGGGTGAAGCGCCATAAAGCATGATTCCGGGTCTGACATAATCGAAGTGTAATTCAGGATAATTGTAAATGGCTGCGGAATTACAGCAGGACACTTCTATCGGTTCACATACTGCTTTGACATGTAGAAGCTGATCAATTTGTTGTTGGTTCATTGGATGTTCAGGCACATCAGCATTTGCAAAGTGCATGGCAAGAACACAATGAAAATTTTCATCTTTAAGTTGATGAATGACATTGATAATTTCGGGTACTTTAAAACCCAGTCGATTCATACCGCTATTGAGTTTGATCCAAACTTTTAATCCGGCATTTTGATAAGCTGTTTTGTGATGGAGTAACCAGTCCAATTGTTGCCGATGATGAATAATACATTCACATTTTTCCTTGATTGCTGTTAGCAGTTCTGTTTCAGAAAAAACGCCTTCGATTAAGGTAATGGGTTTATGATTACCGGTTGCTCTAATTTCCAGTGCTTCCTGTAAGCAGGCTACACCAAAAGCATCTGCTTGATCCAATGCATGGATGGCATTTTCAACACCAAGTCCATAGGCATTGGCCTTTACCATACAGATGGTTTTTGCTTTGGGTGCGAGTTGTTTTACTCGTTGTAAATTATGTTGCAATGCGGCTTTATGAATTGTGATGCTTGCTTGGCGCACCGTAAAACTCCTTAGAGGATGGGCGAATTACTCATCATCATTTTGAAAACTGTTGTAATACTCAGGGGATAAATCACTAAAGCGGGTATATTGCCCTTCAAAGGCTAAGCGTACCGTACCGATAGGACCATTACGCTGTTTACCAATGATAATTTCAGCAGTTCCAGCTTCTTTGGATTCTTTATTGTAAACCTCATCCCGATAAATAAACATAATTAAATCGGCATCTTGCTCGATCGCACCTGATTCACGCAAATCGGACATGACCGGGCGTTTGTTAGGACGATTTTCCAGACTTCGGTTAAGCTGCGAGAGTGCAATCACTGGGCAACTCATTTCTTTGGCCAATGCTTTTAAGCTACGAGAAATTTCAGAAATCTCACCCACACGGTTATCGCCAAGACCTGGAACTTTCATTAATTGTAAATAATCGACCATGATACAGCCAATTTTACCATTATGATTTTTTGCCACACGGCGGGCACGGGCACGTAATTCATTTGGTGGTAGAGCGGAGGAGTCATCAATATATAGATGTTTTTCCTGTAAATGCACCATGGTACTGGTCACTTTGGACCATTCGTCACCATCCATTTTACCCGAACGCAAATGTCCCTGATGTACACGACCAAAGGATGAAATTAGACGCATGGCAATTGAGTCAGAAGGCATTTCCATGGAAAAAACCAGTGCAGGTAAATTGCAATTAAACAATACGCTTTCTACCAGATTCATGGCAAAAGTAGTTTTCCCCATAGATGGACGGGCAGCAACAATAATCAAATCCCCCGCTTGCATCCCAGAAGTTTTATTATCCAGCTCAATGAAACCTGTACTTAATCCTGTGATACTGCCTTCAAGTTGGGAAAGCTCATCAAGTTTGGTGACAACACTGGTCATGACATCTTTAATTGGTTGCGGGCCAGCTTTGGTTTGCTGATTATTATGCTGTTCTGCAATCGAGAAAATATTGGTTTCGGCCTTATCCAGCAAATCACTGACTTTTTGTCCTTTAGGATCATAGGCATCGCGTAAAATATCATTACCAACACTGATCATGTGTCTTAAGGTAGATAGTTCTTTGACTTTTTCGGCATAACTTGGCAGGTTAAATAGTGATGTTGGTGATTCTGACATTAATTGCATTAAATAAGCTTCACCACCTGCTGCTTCCAGCAAATGTTGACTAGCTAACCAATCATTTACCAATACAGCATCATAGGGCTGATTGCCTTGAGCAAGCTTTGCAATACTTTGAAAAATATGACGATGACGCGCTGCATAAAAATCTTCTTCAGTCAAAATATCTGCAACGCTTTCCCATGAATCTGCCACAGTCATTAACGCAGCCAAAACAGCCTGTTCCATCGTCAGATTATGTGGTGGTGTACGAAAAGATTTACTTTGGTCGTCAGTTGAGTTTTCGGTATGTGTCTTTTTTGCAGACGTTATTGGAGCATTTGCAGTCGACATATTTAAGGCATACCTGACAATATTGTAAAAGAAAAATTAGCTAAAGATTTTAACATTATTCCAGATCGCTGGGGGAGAAGAATAGTACGATTAAATTTTATGATCTTTAAATGTTTAAATTTTATGAAACACCATAAATTCAAACGTCGCTTCCAGCTATTCAGACGAAAACAAATTACGCTATAATAAACCATAATTTTTTTATGGTTTTAATGCGGTAATGACTGAATTACTTTCTCCTGCGGGCTCCTTAAAAAATATGCGCTATGCCTTTGCTTATGGTGCAGACGCAGTTTATGCAGGGCAACCAAGATATAGTTTACGTGTGCGTAATAATGCATTTGATCATGATAATTTAAAAATCGGGATTGATGAAGCACATGCTTTGGGTAAAAAATTTTATGTTGTCGTTAATATTCAACCACATAATGCAAAATTAAAGACTTTTATTCGGGATCTTGAGCCTGTGGTGGCAATGCAACCCGATGCACTTATTATGTCTGATCCTGGTTTGATCATGATGGTGCGAGAACATTTCCCTAATGTCGTAATTCATTTGTCTGTACAAGCCAATGCAGTCAACTGGGCAACAGTGAAATTCTGGCAGAATTATGGCATTAGCCGTGTGATTTTATCTCGTGAATTGTCCATTGAGGAAATTGCTGAAATTCATGCACAAGTTCCTGATATTGAACTGGAAGTTTTTGTTCATGGAGCATTGTGTATGGCATATTCAGGACGTTGTTTACTCTCAGGTTATATGAATAAACGTGATGCTAACCAAGGTGCTTGTACAAATGCCTGTCGTTGGGATTATAAGGTTCATCCAGCCAAAGAAAACGAAACCGGTGAGATTGTATTGGCTGATCCGGTTTTATTACAACAGGGCAGTAAACCTGAACTGATTGAAATGGATGAAGATGAGCATGGCTCCTATATTATGAATTCCAAGGATTTACGTGCAGTGCAGCATATACAACGCTTAATAGATATTGGCGTTAGCTCTTTAAAAATCGAAGGTCGAACCAAGTCTTATTTTTACTGTGCACGTACTGCACAGGTATATCGCAAGGCGATTGATGATGCGTTGGCCGGTAAACCTTTTGACCAATCATTGCTGACGACATTGGAAGGTTTGGCTCATCGAGGCTATACCGAAGGTTTTTTGCGTCGTCATGTACATGCCGAATATCAAAACTATGAAAATGGTACATCACAAAATTTTCATCAGCAATTTGTCGGTGAAGTGCTGCAACGTGAAGGTAAATATATCTGTATTGCGGTAAAAAATAAATTTCTGGTTGGTGATCAACTTGAGTTAATGACCCCACAGGGTAATCATATCTTTATATTAGAAGATATGCTGGATAAAAAAGATCAACCAATTCATGATGCCAAAGGTGATGGGCATATAGTTAAAATTGCAATGGATCAAAATATTCAGATTGAATATGCCTTGTTAATGCGCTTTTTACCTGAAAATAAGCATTTAAATGTGCTGGCAACCAAAGCAGGTTAAATATATGGCTTTACTCATTACTTCCGCATGTATTAATTGTGATATGTGCGAACCAGAATGTCCTAATCAGGCAATTTCTGAAGGTAAAAAGGTTTATGAAATTGCAGCTGAGCTTTGTACCGAATGTGTCGGTTATTATGATCAACCGACATGTATTCAAGTATGTCCGATCAACTGCATTATTGATCATCCAGAGCATCGTGAAACTCAGGAACAGTTACTTGCCAAAGCTCAGCGGCTCATGGCAAGTTAACAGGTATTTAAAAATCCGGTGGGTACGCTTTGCAGTTTCAAACCTTTTATTGACAATTTAGAACAGTATAAATGGTAATTGATGTGCAAACAGGCAATAACCACCCACGAGGAATATCACTGCACCAACTACAAAACGACCTTTTTGTAATTGGTGTTTATAATCCTGTAGTTGCTTTAGTGACATATTGACCTCCAGATTATTTAGCCAAGTGCTTCGTCATAACGGCGATTAACCTCATCCCAATTGATGACATTGAAAAATGCACCAATATATTCAGGACGGCGGTTTTGATATTTTAAATAATACGCATGTTCCCAGACATCAAGCCCTAGAATAGGCGTATTGCCATGCATTAATGGGCTATCCTGATTGGCAGAACTTTCAACGATCAGTTTTTTTTCAGGAGTAACAGATAACCAAGCCCATCCAGAACCAAAACGTGTTTGTGCAGCTTTAATAAACTCTTCCTTAAAAGCTTCAAAACTACCAAAAACTTCTTTGATCTCCGTTGCAATTTTACCTGTAGGATCACCACCGCCTTGAGCAGACATGACTGTCCAGAACAAACTATGATTGGCATGCCCACCACCATTATTAACAACATTATTTTTAATTTCCGCAGGGACGTCATTAACACGGCGTACCAGTTCTTCTACTGGTAATTTTTCCCATTCTGTACCCTCAATCGCTGCATTGATATTATTAATATAGGTCTGATGATGTTTAGTATGGTGAATTTCCATTGTTTTGCTGTCGATATGTGGCTCTAATGCATCGTATGCATAAGGTAAAGCAGGTAATGAATAGCTCATGGTCATCCTATGATAATGTTAATTGTTTATATTTGATAATAATTATCATGTTCAGTGGAATTTTTCAAGTATGATTTGATAAAACGATGAATTTCTTTTTTTTGATGTTGAACTATGTAAAAATATTTTTAAGATTTTAATTGATTGAGATCATTTATGGCTCAGGAAAAAACGCGTCCGTGGATCATTATATTATTGATAGTGATTATTTTGATCTTTATTGCGGTGGGCGCCTATACCTTATATCACGATGCAACAAGTATTGCGGGATATCTATTTTTAGGACTTGGGTTAGGTGGTGGCCTTGCTGCTTGGGGACTCTATACTGATAAAGAGTTATAAATCATTTTTCCCTGTGAATAATTCTGTTTTGGTGCATTTTTTTATCACAGGGAGATGAAGAGATTTTATGAAAAAATTTTTCACTTAGAATATCTGGTTATAAAATAGGGCAATTTATCAAAAATTAAAGTTATGGCTTTATAAATGTTTTAAATACTGCAATAAATGAAAGCTTTTTTTATTAAAAAAATTATATTTTTCAACATATTAATTTTAAAAAATTTTATATGCATGATTTTGGTGCATTGATAATATGTTTTTTGAATTAAAGATTTACATGATTAAGATTTAAACTACTTGTGTTCACTATTTTTTTCATATTATGCTCAATTCAGTAAGACAATAGATTAAAAGGATTAAAATCGATAAAAACATAACATTAACATGGCATTTATTTTGCTTAATCAGCTTTAAAGATGTGGCTTAAATAACATCAGTGTAAGAGATAAGTGAATTGCTGCAATAACATTACCTGAATAGGTAAGAGGAGGGAAAAATGCTGAAAACCGTAGAATTGACTACTTTAGATCCAGTGTTGCCCAATTCTGAGACAATGAATTCACTGACACCGCCGAAACAAAATTTTTTTAATGAAATGCGCCATAAAGATGGAACAATTCGTGAAGAATTTGTACAAGTAGAAAAGTGGTTATCTGAAAAATCCTTGGCTGAGATTGAACAACTAAACAATGCTGCAAAAGAGCATTTTATTTACGAAGGTATTACATTTACAGTTTATAATGATACAGAAGGTACAGAACGAACCATTCCATTTGATATTGTTCCTAGAATTTTAGAGAAAAAACAATGGGATATTGTTTCAGATGGATCTAAGCAGCGTGTTAAGGCCTTAAATGCTTTTCTGCATGATATTTATCATTCGCAACAGATATTAAAAGACGGTGTAATTCCGGCAGAACAAGTTCTATTACATGAGGCTTATCAGCCTTGGATGCTAAATTTTGATGTTAAAGGTGGTATTTATTCACATATTAGTGGCGTAGACATTATTCGTGATGGAACTGGGGAATTCTATGTTCTTGAAGATAATTTACGTACACCTTCAGGTGTGTCTTACATGCTTGAATGCCGAAATATCAGTAAAAAATTAATGCCGGATATTTGTCATTGTTACGAACTGTTGGAAATTAATCATTACCCACAATTACTTAAACAAACATTAATTGAAAGCACTGATGTTGATAATCCTGTTATCGTTATATTAACTCCGGGACATTTTAATAGTGCCTATTACGAACATGCTTTTCTGGCACGTGAAATGGATGTCCCATTGGTGGGTGCGCATGATTTATTTGTCGAAAATGGCAAAGTTTATTTGAAATCCATTGCTGGGCGAAAACAGGTAGATGTGATTTATCGCCGATTGGATGATGATTTCCTTGATCCTCTAGCATTTCGTTCTGACAGTGTGCTTGGTGTACCGGGCTTGATGTCTGCTTATCGTAATCATAGTGTAGTGATTGCCAATGCACCTGGAACAGGGGTTGCTGATGATAAATCAATTTATCCGTATGTGGATGACATGATTCGTTATTATCTGAACGAACAGCCTATTTTAAAGAACGTTCCTACTTATCAATGTCGTAAGCCAGAAGAGCTGGACTATGTACTTCATCATCTTGAACAACTGGTGGTTAAGGAAGCTCAGGGATCAGGTGGTTATGGCATGTTGATCGGACCTCAGGCAAGTCCTGAGCAAATTGAGGAGTTTCGCCAGAAATTACAATATAAACCTCATTTATATATTGCCCAGCCAACTTTGGCATTGTCTGTATCACCGATTATGACAGAGCAAGGTTTTGCTGACCGACATATTGATTTGCGTCCATTTGTTTTGAGTTCACCCAAAGAAACACGTGTTGTTCCGGGAGGTTTAACCCGTGTTGCCATGCAGGAAGGTTCATTAGTTGTGAATTCTTCCCAAGGTGGTGGCGTTAAAGATACCTGGGTGGTACAACGCAAAGAAACCTTAAATTAAAAATAAGGAAGACGGTATGATTTTATTAAGTACAGCTGCAAAGAATATTTTTTGGCTAGGTCGTTATTTATCCCGTATACAACAGGCATGTCATCAGTTACCGTTTACTGATGATAAAAGAGCAGTGAAATATGCACATGCTTTTTGTTTACCAGCTTGGGATGCCCAAAGTTTGAATGGTTTATTTCTGGATCCTGAACAACCATTTTCTATTCAGTCACAATTTAGATACATCCGTACCAATATACAACAGTTACGAGCAGTTTTTTCTCCGGTAACTTATGCAGAACTTAATCGTTTAACCAAAGATATTTCTGGACAATCAGAAGCAATTTGTCAGGTTGTACAGGAATGTTCTGAAATTCTGGAAGGCGAAATAGAGCAAATATTTTTGTTCTATCGTTTAGGTCGTGTTGTTGAGGATCTAGATCATCAATGTCGTATGGATGAAGTTACACAGACAAAATTAAATGAAATTGATGACATTCTGGAACTTCTAAAAAATTATGGCTGGTATGGTTGTGGGGAAAGTTGGCAACAGCTTTGTCAAAGTTCTAATATGAATACCCTGTACGAATTTAGTGATGATCTGGCACAAATGTTTGAGGTGTGTGAATGAATTTATTAATTAATCATCAAACACATTATCAATATAGCACTCCTGTAATTAGTGCAATTCAGTATATTCGTTTGTTACCACAGGACACTTCAACCCAGAAAATCAAACAGTGGGGATTAAGTGTTCCGGGAGAAAAAATTCAGCAAACTGATGGTTTTGGCAATTTATGGTTGACCAGTAACCAGCGTTTTTCTTATCAGCAATTAATGATCATGGCACAGGGCATGGTTGAAATTGATGATCAGGCAAAATTTAGCATTGATGATCGCATTCATCCGGAAATTTTTTTACAACCAACACGTACCACACAATGTAGTCCTGAAATGATGCAGTTTGCGCATATGTATGCTGCGGATAAAAAACCTGAAAATTTAATTGAATTGGCACAAGCAGTTTTAGAGCATATTCCTTATAATTCGGGTCTAACGCATGTAGAAACGACAGCAGCAGAAGCATTTGAACAGAAAAAAGGCGTATGTCAGGATCACGCTCAGGTATTTGTCGCATTAGCGCGTTATTTGGGTTTTCCTGCACGATATGTTTCTGGATATTTGTATGTTGAAGATGGTAATCATTTGGCAAGTCATGCTTGGGCAGAGGTTTATCAAAATGGAAAATGGTATTGTTTTGATGTGAGTAATCAGCTATTTACACCTACAAAGCATGTACAGCTTGCAGTGGGTCGTGATTATGCAGATGTTGCTCCTATTCGGGGTGTCCGACAACAAGGTGCTGAAGAAACCATGCGTACGGTAGTTCAGGTATTGACGTGCTAAGAGAATTGTATGACCTATTGTGTTGCCTTACGTTTAAAAGAAGGTTTAGTTTTTATTAGTGATACACGAACCAATGCGGGTGTAGATCACATTTCATCATTTAGAAAGTTATTTCGTTTTGGAAAGAATGATGAGCGGTTTATGGTGATTCAAACGGCAGGAAATCTGGCGACTACACAAGCAGTAATTGCTCAATTGAAACATCAAATTGCTGCAAATCTGGAGCCTAATCTTAACACGGTGGCCACCATGTTTGATGCCGCTGAATTGGTTGGCAAGAGTTTACGTTCTGTGATTAAAAATATTGCTGATAGTCCGGAGCAGGAAAGTCTATATGGGTGCAGTATTTTATTAGGTGGTCAAATTGCAGGACAGGAAATGGAATTATATAACATTTACCAGCAAGGCAACTTTATTAAGGCGACAGTAGAAACACCTTATTTCCAGATTGGTGAAATTAAATACGGTAAACCAATTATGGATCGAGCGCTGAATTTCTATACACCGTTGGATCAAGCATTGCGTTGTTCATTGATTTCATTTGATTCGACCATTCGTTCTAATGTGTCTGTTGGTTTTCCACTTGATGTAATGGTGTATCGTGCGGATAGTTTGAAACTACCGGAAGGCAAACGGGTTTATGATAATGATCCTTATTTTGCCAGTATTAGCAAACAATGGTCTGATGCATTGAAAAAAGGTTTACAGGATCTGGCACAACCTACAGAGGAATATTTTTTATAATTTTTTCCTGAAAGATTGAATAATTTTATAAAAAAATCGCAGCTTGCAGTCTAGATTGTGAGCTGTTTTATTTTGAAAAATTCAGTATGATTTATTCCATAAAAAAATTATGTGTAAGTATTGTGTGTAGATACGATTAATTGGCTTATCATGCCATTATCATTGAATTGATGTAGGGTAGCGTAAAACAGAAGAAAAAATGCTACTGAGCGTAAATTAGACTGCTTTAAAAGGAAGTATTAATTCGATACAGACCAAAAGCAAGTTAAAAAATAAAAAAGATAAATTTTTGAACATAAAAAAACCGCAATATTTTTGCGGTTTTATCATCAAAACAATTTAGGAGTTCGGCCCTGAAACTCGTTCAATGGTGACATTACCTACCCCGGTATTGGTCAAACCAATTTGTTTGGCAGCACCATAAGATAAATCTAGTACCCGATTACCATGGAAAGGACCGCGATCATTTACTTTAACCACTACACTTTTACCGTTACTTTTATTGGTAACACGAATATAGCAGTTTAATGGCAAGCTACGATGTGCAGCAGTTAAACCATTCATATCAAAAACATCACCATTGGCCGTTTTACGACCATGGAATTGGCGACCATACCAAGATGCCAGACCACTTTGGGTAAATTTTTTAACAGTATTGGAAGCAACGGTATTTAGTTTATCCAGAATCCCCGGTTCCTCAACATCTAGCTTAGCAGGTGTTGATTCATGACGAACAACACGATTGTTAGCATATTCAGTAATTGTTAAACCGGTAAGTTTTTTACCATCGCCATTAAACAAATTGTTGCTTAGAGTTTTGATGTCTTTGTCTAAAACACGAGAAGAAAGGGAAGTAGAATCGTTATTGTTATGTAAATTTGAAGGCAACATATCTGCCTGAGTACTTAATGCCAAGCTACTCGTGACAGTTAGAAGTAAAAATTTAAAAGATTTATGCACGCGGTTACTCCCATATACGACCAATACATTGCCGTTCTGAACTAGTCGGCATGACCAATTTTGATGAACGTTTTTGCAAATTGATCGCATAAATTTTGTATGATGCGACCTTCAGAATGGGGCGATGATAGAATTAAACTTTTTAGCTTGTCTATCATTGCTACAAAAATAATGCCGAAAAGTTATCAAACTACTAAATTTTAGATCAATAAATAATCAAAAATGTAACATTTTATTTAAAAAGTGGAAAATGTGAGCAAATTAACAAAAAAACTGCTTGCTTTCTTTTAAAAGCGTAAAATTTACTTAACTTTACGCTTTGATTACATAACTTAACGATTAATGATTTCTTCGCCAAGCTGCCATACAGCAGTCGCATACATACGGCTATTATTATATGTGGTGATCACATTAAAATTTGGATAGATTAAATAATAAATCGGACCATAAGTATCTTCTAACTGAATGCCATTGACCATATCTAGTGCATCAATTTTTATATTAGTATTCAATACCTTAAATCCTTGTTGTTGCATATAGCCATAAGGTTTTGTAACTTGTAATTGAAAGGGTTTTGCAATGACGGCATCAAGATTGTTTCCTGAATAATAGGCGCGATAGCCGACAGGCTGACCTCGTTGCCAACCATTTTTAGCCAGATAATTTGCAATGGAACCAATAGCATCAACCGGTGAATTGATCAGGTCAATATGACCATTACCATCAAAATCCACACCAAAGCGATTAATATTACTTGGCATAAATTGTGGATAGCCAATCGCACCTGCATACGATCCTTTTACACTAGAAGCTGTACGACCATCTTGATAACTCCATGCAATTAATGCTGCAAGTTCATCCTGAAAATAGGCTGCACGTCTTGGATAACCAAATCCAAGTGTGGCTAGTGCATCACGTGTCACAATAGATCCTTTGTTTGCACCATAGCCGGTTTCTACACCAAGAATACCTAAAATGATTGATTGTGGTACACCATAAATTTGTTCGGCACGGCGTAAGGTATCGCTGTATTGATTCTTAAAACGCACACCACGCTGGATTGTACCTTCGGTTAAAAAGTTTTTACGATATTCGTACCAAGGTTTATTTTCACCTGGTCGATCCATTAAATCCAGAATACGTGGCAGATTTTTTGCGCCAGACATAGCTGAGTCAATTTGCTGTGCTGTTAGCCCATACGTTGTCATGGTTTTTTGTTTAAATGTGAGATAGTTAGGATCGGTATAAAAGTCATTAGCGAAAACAAGTCCACAGCATGCTGTTAAACTTAATGTTGTTATGAATTGTTTTAACAAGAGTTTCTCCTGATTTATGAGGTGTCTGGATATTTATCGATGAGTATGGATGGACATGATCAGGCCAAATGTGGCCATTAATGTGATAATTGCTGTGCCGCCATAGCTCATAAAAGGTAAGGGCACGCCCACTACAGGTAAAATACCACTGACCATACCGGCATTGACAAAAACATACACAAAAAATGACAAACCCAAAGCACCAGACACCAAACGTCCATAGTTATGAAAACTTTGCATACTAATCTGAAAAATACGAATAATGATGGCAAAATAAATGATCAGCAGAATACAAACTCCGATTAAACCAAATTCTTCTGAATAGGCTGCAATAATAAAATCGGTATGGCCTTCGGGTAAAAAATGTAGATGAGATTGTGTACCATCCAGATAACCTTTACCTGAAAAACCACCGGAACCGATTGCAGTTTTGGATTGAATGATATTCCAGCCAGAACCTAATGCATCAGCTTCTGGATCAAGTAGAGTAAGTACGCGACGTTTTTGGTAGTCATGTAACAAAAATTCCCATGCAATTGGAATAATTGCTGCGGCCACGGCTACCGCTGCCATGATCAGACGCCAAGATAAACCACTTAAAAAAAGAACAAACATGCCACTGGCCAGTACCAGTACTGATGTGCCTAGATCTGGTTGTTCTGCGATGAGTAAAAAAGGGATACCAATAATGATCAGGCTAATGATGACCTGTCTAAATTTTGGTGGTAAAGGATAACGGGATAAATACCATGCCACCATCATTGGCATGCCAATTTTTAAAAACTCGCTGGGCTGTACACTACCAAATCCGGGAATATCAATCCAGCGTTGCGCCCCCATACGAATTTCGCCCACAAAGATAACCGCCAGTAAGGCCATTACACCAAAGCCATAAAAGTAAGGTGAAAATCCCTGATAAATTTTGGGAGGAATTTGTGCCATGATAAACATCACGATGAATCCAATGCCGAAACTCAAGGCCTGTTTCAGAACTAGACCTGTATCCTGCGCAGAAGCACTATATAAAATAGTTAATCCGAGCATGGCATTCATGAGTAAAAAGCTTAGAAGCCACGGATCAAGATGGATACGTTGCCAGAATGTGGGGGCGTAACGTATCTGTGAACCATCACGAGGTGCATAACGCAAAAAGCGATTAGGCGGCGTAAGTTGTGGTTGGGACATGAGGAAAAATGGTACTTATCGATAAAAGCTGGCTAATGCTAACATAGCCCCTTGATCAGATTAAGTAAAACCCACTCTGGAAGTATGAAAAAACGTATCCAGATGCAACTCACCAGATTAAAGTCCGGTGAGTCTACCTTCAATAAAAAATAGAATACAAATTCTTTATGTCTAGCCTAAATAGAATATGTGATTATTTCTCAGCACATTCTAATTCTGATGAATAAGATCATCATGTTCTTTGGCAAGAATTAATAATTCCTGACTGGTTAAATGAGGGATTAATTTGTCAACACCAATATGAACTGCTTTGGTAACAGCACTGGCTCCAATATCAGCAGCCTTACGTTTGATCATACCCAAGTCAAGTGTTCGGTTAAATTCAATCATAAAATGATGAATCAGTTGGTCAGCAAATTGTTTGTATTGTTCCACTAGAATTGGTCGCATATCTTTAGCCTTTGCGCCATCAAGTAGTGCTGTATAACTACTTTTAAGCTGGGCTGAAAAACTTTGATCTAGTGGTGCACCAACACGAAGTTGCCCCTGAGAGTCTTTAAACAGGCTACGCTCAATGAAGTCAAGAGAAGCTTGTACCTGCTCATTACTGCTTTTATTAAGTAATTGTTTTAATAATACATGTACGGTAGATTTTATATAACCGACAAGTTTTTCTGCAGTGACTTTTTTCTCACTTGCAGGAAAATGATGAATTAAATCTATGAGCACATGATCTAGAATTTCATCGTTCATTTGCATGGCAATTTTGTCACGCAATAGATATAGTGGTTCTTTGCTATTGCGTTTGGCTTGTGCTTCCTGAATGTTTTTTAATAAATCGTTAGACGGAATAAATCCAAAAAAACCAGACATATTTTGCTTATCCTTTCGAGATGATGTTATTGACGTGCTAAACGAATGGGTTGTGGTAGCCATGTAGGATCAGATACACGACATGGATTAATATCCAGACCACCACGGCGTGTATAAGCAGCATATACCATTAATTTTTCAGGTTGAAGATGTTGCCAGATATCAGCAAAAATATGTTCAACACATTGCTCATGGAAGCCATTATGCTTTCGATACGAGATAATGTAAGCTAACAGACTGTGTTCACTTATTTTTTTACCTTGATAACGAATAAATACCGTACCCCAATCGGGTTGATTAGTGACCGGACAATTACTTCTAAGTAAGTGTGAATAAAAGCTTTGTTCAACGATATGATTGTTATCATCCAGTGCCAGCAGACTTGCATTAGGCTCAAATTCGATTTTTGTTGGTTGTAATAGATCCAGACAAATACCTTGTGGTTGACTAATATGGAGTTCATCAACATTCAGTAATTGTAGTTTAATGTTGGCTTGTGCAACCGATGATAAGTCTTTTTCCACAGTACGAATAAAATCTGCACGACTTAATTTCTCAAAATTAAAGCTATTGAAATAAAGCTTTAATGATTTAGATTCAATAAGATACTCAGAGGTTGCCGGAATATGCAGGCGGCCAAGGGCAACTTGAGGTATACCGTGTTCGTTTAACCATGAAATTTCAAAAATGTGCCACCAATCCATGCCTTGTGTAATACCGTTAATATTGGTATAACTTTCCCGTGAGGGTGCACGTGCAATTGGAAAAAGTACCTGTGGGGCGTACTGGGTTGGATATTCGGTATCTTGACCAAGTAAAGAACTTTCTACACTCATTATTCACGCATTCCTGTACCACGACTTAATAAATAGTAGGCAATAGCATACATTAAAAAACATGCTGCACTAATTATTGCCAAAGACACCCAAACATTAACATCACTATGCCCCAAAATGCCATAACGAAAGGCATTGACCATATATACTATAGGATTAATCAAAGATAAATTTTGCCAAAATGGACTTAAGCTGCTAATGGCATAAAATACACCACCCAAATAGGTGAGAGGCGTTAATATAAAAGTCGGAATAATTGAAATATCATCAAAAGAACGAGCATAGACTGCATTAATAAAACCGCCAATGGAAAACAACATGGCTGTCACAGTGACCGTATAAACTGTGACAAATAAATTATGTAATTCCAGATGCGTGAAAAACAGGCTCATGACAGTCACGATTAGACCAACACATAGGCCACGAATAACACCACCCATGATATAACCTAATAAAATGATATGGTGAGGTACAGGACTAGTGATTAATTCTTCAATACTGCGCTGAAATTTAGCACTGAAAAAGCTGGAGCAGACATTATTATAACTATTGGTAATTACAGCCATCATGATTAAACCAGGAACGATAAATTGCATATAGCTATATCCTTCCATTTCACCGATACGTGAGCCAACCAGATTACCAAAGATGATAAAATATAAACTCATGGTAATGGCAGGTGGTAAAAGTGTCTGAGGCCAGATTCTTAAAAAACGTCGAACTTCTTTACGCAGTAAAGTGAAAAAGGCAATACGAAGTTGCTGCCCATTCATGATGCAGCTCCTTCAAGGTTTCTTTCGACCAGATTGACAAATAATTCTTCCAGACGGTTGGCTTTATTTCGCATACTTTTAATCCGGATACCACTGGCTTCAAATAGACTAAAGAGATCATTCAGGGAGTGTGATTTATCCATGGTGACTTGTAGTGTAAATGCATCAACCAGTTGAAAATTGAATCCAATAATATTTAAGTCTAGATTTTCAATAGGGTATTCCAGATCGAAAATAAACGATTCTACTGTTAGCTGTCCAAGGAAGGATTTCATACTGGTATCTTCCTTGATTTGACCACGGTCAATAATGGCAATACGCCGACACAGCATTTCGGCTTCTTCCAGATAATGTGTTGTTAAAATAATTGAAGTACCATTAGTGTTTAATTCGGTGAGAAAATCCCACATCGAGCGACGTAATTCAATATCTACACCGGCAGTTGGTTCGTCTAGAATCATTAATTTGGGTTCATGCATCATGGCACGAGCAATCATTAAACGGCGTTTCATCCCACCTGAAAGCATTCTGGCCTGTACATGACGTTTGTCCCATAATCCAAGTTTTTCCAGATAATGTTCAGCACGCTGTTCAGCCACTTTTTTGGCAATCCCGTAATAACCTGCCTGTGTCACTAAAATATCAAAGGTTTTTTCAAATTGGCCGAAATTAAATTCCTGAGGAACAACGCCTAGCTGTTGTTTTGCCAATGAAGGCTGGCGATCTAAATCATAGCCAAAAATATTGACAATACCTGAGCTTTTTTTGGTCAATGAGCTAATAATGCTAATCGTGGTGGATTTGCCCGCGCCATTCGGTCCTAATAAGGCATAGAATTCCCCTTCTGGAACAGTTAAGGTTACGCCTTTAAGTGCTTGAAAACCATTTTTATAGGTTTTACACAGGTCACGCAATATTAGTGCATCAGCCATTTTTTTATGTACTACCTTGAGAAAAACGTATTATTGTGCGACAAATTTATCAATAAACCAAGTCAGATCATGGGTTGTATTGTTCTAATGTTGCAATGATAAAAAAGGACTATTGTTGATTATCAGGCACGATGATAAGGATGATTATGGTTAATGCTCATGGCGCGATAAAGTTGTTCGATCAACATAATTCGTACAAACGGATGGGGGAGGGTTAATTTGGATAACGACCAATGCCATGCTGCTGCCTGACGGACGTCATCAGATAAACCATCAGGCCCACCAATTGCTAATACAATATCCTGACCAGCCAGTGTCCATTCCTGCATGGTATGCGCAAGTTTTTCTGTACTTAATTCTCGTCCGCCTACTTCAAGGGCAATCAAAAGTTCATTCGGTTTTAAAGTATTTAAGATGCTTTCGCCTTCTGTTTGGCAATATTTTAAAATATCAGCTTTTGAATCATTTTTAGCTCGTTTAGCCATTGGCAATTCGATTAACTGGGTAGTAACAAATGGCTGGATTCGTTTGAAATAATCTTCAAAACCCGTGATGACCCAGCTTGGCATTTTTTGGCCAATAGTCAGGATACGAATTTTCATAGTACTGTTCGGTTAGTTTAATGATGTTGGCGTATTAAATCTGGAAATAATCAGGTATGCAAGAATATCCAGAGCTTACCCATAGCAAAACCAAAAAGCAAAAATGTTATTTAGGTTAATATTTGAGGAACAATTTAATAAAAGAGTCATGTTTTTATCACTGAAATGTCATATTTACTCACAATAATTATACGTATGGGGAGCAAGGGGTTGCTTCAGCAATTTAAAATATATTTCAATGATCATAGAGAGATAAGAATGTACTTAACTCGTCGTCAATTAGGTCTGGCTTTAGCTGTAACTACCGCTACTGCATTGACAACTGCACATGCTGCGCGTGATACAATTCAAATCGCAGGTTCTTCTACTGTATTACCATTTGCAAGTATTGTTGCAGAAGAGTTTGGTAATACTTATCCGCAATTTAAAACACCTGTCGTCGGATCAGGTGGTACTTCAGGCGGATTGCGTCAGTTCTGTCAAGGTGTTGGAGATAACACCATTGATATTGCCAATGCATCACGTAAAATCAAAAGTACTGAAGTTGCAAGCTGTAAAAAAGCAGGCGTAAATAAAATTCAGGAAATCAAAATTGGTTATGATGGTATCGTCTTTGCATCCAATGCAAAAAAACCAGCCTATCAATTAAAACCATATCATGTATTTGCAGCATTGGCTGAAAAATTACCATCACAAGGTAAATTGATTCCAAACCCTTATACAATGTGGAATCAAATTGACCCTAAATTGCCAAAAGAACCGATTACATTGGTGATTCCTGCCTCTAACCACGGTACACGTGAAGTTTTTCAGGAAAAAATGGTCACTGCTGGTTGTGAAGCAGATACTTATTTCAAAAACCTTGAAAAGGAAGCACGTGAAAAAGCATGTTCAAGCTTCCGTAAGGATGGTCGTGTAGTTGAAATTTCTGGTGATTATACTGAAACACTTGCTCGCTTGAAAACATCTCCAAATGCAGTCGGTGTATTTGGTTTGAGCTTTTATAGCGAAAACAAAGATCGTTTACGTGTTGCAACAGTGAATGGTGTCACACCTTCTGAAGCGACTGTATTAAGTGGTAAATATCCGGTATCTCGCCCATTATACTTTTATGTTAAAGGCGAGCATTTAAAATCTGTAAAAGGTTTACCTCAGTACGTAGAATTTTTCCTAAGTCCTAAAGTATCCGGTAAAGGCAGTAAATTGGTTAAAGCCGGTCTGATTCCAATGAGTAACGCAGAACGTTCTAAAGTTCTGGCAAACTTCAAAGCTGGTAAATAATTGCTTTAAAGATCATGCGAATAAAGAAGCTGATAATATTTCATTATCAGCTTTTTATATGCCTGAAATAATAATTAAATGATTGATTCTAAATAAATAATACAATGAAATTACACTGATTAACAAAGTAACAAACTGAAATCATATATTGGGTAAATGAAACATGTTGACACTAATTTATAAGTTGTTGATATTTCATAATTGTTTTTTGTTTTCATAAAAAAATCATTTTTTTGTCACTTAAATGTCATATTTAAATTTCACAATAATTAACACAAAGAGCAGGGTCTGCTTCGGCAATCTTAAATTATAGTTAATCAAGAGAGATAAGAATGCGCTTAACTCATCGTCAATTAGGTCTGGCTTTGGCAGTAACAACTGCTACTGCATTGACAACTGCACATGCTGCACGTGATACAATTCAAATCGCAGGTTCTTCTACTGTATTACCATTTGCAAGTATTGTTGCAGAAGAGTTTGGAAATACTTATCCGCAATTTAAAACGCCTGTCGTTGGATCAGGTGGTACTTCAGGCGGATTGCGTCAATTCTGTCAAGGTGTTGGAGATAACACCATTGATGTTGCCAATGCATCACGTAAAATCAAAGATACTGAAATCGCAAGCTGTAAAAAAGCTGGTGTAAATAAAATTCAGGAAGTTAAAGTTGGCTATGACGGTATCGTCTTTGCATCTAATTCGAATAAACCAGCCTATCAATTAAAACCATATCATGTATTTGCAGCATTGGCTGAAAAATTGCCAGCTAAAGGTAAATTGATTCCAAACCCTTATACAATGTGGAGTCAAATTGATCCTACCTTACCAAAAGAACCAATTACATTGGTGATTCCTGCCTCTAACCACGGTACACGTGAAGTTTTCCAGGAAAAAATGGTTACTACGGGTTGTGAAGCTTACGATTATTTCAAAAATCTTGAAAAGGAAGAACGTGAAAAAGCATGTTCAAGCTTCCGTAAGGATGGTCGTGTAGTTGAGATTTCTGGTGATTATACTGAAACACTTGCTCGCTTGAAAACTGCACCAAATGCAGTCGGTGTATTTGGTTTGAGCTTTTATGATGAAAATAAAGACCGCTTACGTGTTGCAACAGTAAATGGTGTCACACCTTCTGAAGCGACTGTACTTAGCGGTAAATATCCGGTATCTCGCCCATTATTCTTCTATGCAAAAGGTGAGCACTTAAAATCTATTAAAGGTTTACCGGAATATGTAGAATTTTTCTTAAGTCCTAAAGTATCCGGTAAAGGCAGTAAATTGGTTAAAGCCGGTCTGATTCCAATGAGTGATGCAGAGCGTGCACAAATTTTGGCAGATTTCAAAGCTGGTAAAACAGTGAATTAACATGACCAGTATAGTTGCTGATAATCCAAGGATTATCAGTTTCTTGTACTTACAATAGGGTTATTCCCAATAAAATAACTCACTTGGAGCATCCATGAATTTATTACTGATTGGCATTCTGCTTGCAATTATTGCAATTGCCTATCAGATCGGCTTGACACGAAGCAAGTCGATTGCTGGTAAAGGAAATAATTCTGCAATACTGCATTCTCGTCCTGGCTATTATGGTGCTTTAGTGGCGTTATGGTGTGGTATCCCAGCAGGAATTTTACTCATTGTCTGGAATATTGCTGAACCTTCAATTTTACGCCATTTGGCATTAAGTGAATTGCCACAATCGGTGATTGGTAGCTTGAGTGCTTCAGATGTGGATGTATTGGTTGATCGTGTGCAGGCAATTGCCTCTGGATTTGGCGTAAGTGATACACCAAAAGCCTATGAAGTTGCGGCAGCAGCCAAATTAAAAAGTTTCGAAATGATTGCATTATATGCAAAATTTGCTGTGGTATTGTGTGCTGCAATATTTGGTTTGTTATATGCAAAAAATCGCATCTCCAAACAATTCCGTGCTCGTAATCAGGTTGAAAAGGTTACTAATATTGCTTTGGCACTGTGTTCTGGTATTGCAATTTTGACTACCATTGGCATCGTGATGTCAATGCTCAGTGAAGCCTTACGCTTTTTCCATTTTGTTAGTCCTGTTAATTTCTTCTTTGGTACAGAATGGAATCCTGGATTTAGTACAACAGGAGACGCTGGCGGAAGTTACGGTTTGCTACCATTATTATGGGGCACACTCATGGTTAGTATCATTGCCTTACTGGTTGCAGTACCGGTGGGATTAATGACAGCGATTTATTTGGCTGAGTATGCCAAACCAAGGTTTCGTGCCATTGTTAAACCTGTGATTGAAATCTTGGCAGGGATTCCGACAATTGTATATGGTGTATTTGCCTTAATGGTAATTGGACCATTTTTCCATCATGTTGGTGATAGCATTGGTCTAAATATTAATGCAACCAGTGCTTTAACCGCAGGTTTTGTCATGGGCATCATGATTATTCCATTCGTATCCTCACTTTCTGATGACATTATTACACAGGTACCAAGATCTTTACGTGATGGTTCTTTGGGGTTAGGGGCAACCAAATCAGAAACAATCTTAAAAGTTGTTTTACCGGCAGCATTACCCGGTATTGTTGGTGCATTCCTTTTAGCCGCATCACGTGCCATTGGCGAAACCATGATTGTGGTACTTGCAGCAGGGAATAGTCCGTTACTTCATATTAATCCACTCGAAGCTGTATCAACCGTCACAGTGACCATTGTTAACCAGTTGACTGGAGATACCGATTTTGCTAGCCCACAATCGCTTGTTGCCTTTGCCTTAGGTTTGACATTGTTTGTGATTACTTTGGGATTAAATATTATTGCACTCTATATCGTGCGTAAATATCGTGAGCAATACGAATGAGTACATCAAATAATCCAACACTTGATCAGATGCCGCAATTAGATCCACAAAAAGCGCAAGAGCAACGTGAACAGCGCCGCCGCTTAATTGAAAGCTCTCTGACGAAACGTCATCGTAAAGAAAAAACTTTTCGTACTATGGGGTTTGCTGGGGTATTGGTTGGGTTGTTCTTTGTGGTTCTGTTGTTTGGCAGCATTTTAACGCGTGGTTTGCCATCATTCTGGCAATCTTCATTAACCACCACGGTCTATTTTGATCCGAATGTGATTAATGTTGGTCCAAAACCTGTACCAAGATCAGGTGAAACACCAGCTGCTTTTGAGCAACGTTATATCAAATGGCAAGGTGAATTTGCCATGGTTGATTGGGATAGTTTATTGGTGAATAGCGTATTGGCCAAGGATCCAAAACTGACTAATCAAAAAGACAGTATTATTGATATTTTTAGTAGTTCGGAAAGTTATCGATTAAGAGATATGGTATTGGCAGATCCATCATTGATTGGTAAAAAACAGGAATTGAAATTTCTGGCTGATGCAAATGTTGATGTCTGGTTAAAAGGCAATATTGATCGTAGCTTACCTGACGAACAGCAGCAACTTGATCCTGAAGTGCGTAAACTTGCAGATGAAATGAAAGCTGACGGTGTCATTACCAATAATTTTAATACTAAAATTTTCACAAATCCGGACTCACGTAGTGCACCTGAACTAAGCGGTTTGGCTGGTGCCTTCATGGGATCACTGTTTATGATGCTGATCGTGATCTTTATTTCTATTCCGATTGGTGTTGCCAGTGCAATTTATCTGGAAGAGTTTGCCAAACAAAACTGGTTGACGGATATTATTGAAGTCAATATTAATAACCTTGCTGCAGTCCCATCAATCGTATTTGGTTTATTAGGTGCATCAATCTTTATTAACTGGTTTCATTTACCGTTATCTGCACCGCTGGTTGGTGGTCTGGTATTAAGTTTGATGACATTACCTACGGTGATTATTACTACACGTGCTTCCTTAAAGGCCGTACCGCCATCGATTAGACAGGCAGCTTTAGGTCTGGGTGCATCTAAAGTACAAAGTGTTTTTCATCACGTTTTGCCATTAGCTCTACCCGGCATTCTTACTGGTGCAATTATTGGAGTGGCACAAGCATTAGGCGAAACTGCGCCACTGCTTCTTATTGGAATGAGTGCTTTTGTTGCCAGTATTCCTGCAACGCCTGTAGATCAGGCAACAGCGCTTCCAGTACAAATTTATTTATGGCAAGGCAACGAATTACGTAACTTCTTTGAAGGACGTACCGCCGCAGCAATTATTGTGTTGTTAGCGATGATGATTGGCTTAAACAGTCTAGCGGTTTGGTTACGTAAAAAGTTTGAAGTTCGTTGGTAATTGGAGAAAAAATATGCTAACAACAGAAGCAACGAAAAATGCTAATCAGGATGCAATCTTGACCAATAACACGACAACTCCTCATCATACCACTGCACAGTTTGATGTGCAGAAAAAGGCTAAACCTGAAAATACCACAGTCAAAATCAGTGCTGCAGATGTTCATGTTTACTACGGTGAAACAGAAGCAATTAAAGGTATTGATCTAGATATTTATCAAAATGAAGTGATTGCATTTATTGGTCCTTCAGGTTGTGGTAAATCTACATTTCTGCGTACTTTAAATCGCATGAATGATACGATTGATATTTGTCGTGTGACCGGTAAAGTTACAATGGACGGTCGCGATATTTATGATCCGACACTTGATGTGGTATTGCTACGTGCGCAAGTAGGTATGGTTTTCCAAAAACCAAACCCATTTCCAAAATCAATTTTTGAAAATGTTGCTTACGGCCCAAAACTGCATGGTCTAGCAAAAAACAAATATGATTTAGAGGAAGTCGTTGAAAATAGTTTACGTAAAGCAGGCTTGTGGGAAGAAGTAAAAGATCGTTTAAGTCAGCCAGGAACCGGTTTATCTGGTGGTCAGCAACAACGTTTATGTATTGCACGTACAATTGCTGTGAGTCCGGAAGTTATTCTGATGGATGAGCCATGTTCTGCATTAGATCCAATTGCGACAGCAAAGATTGAGGAACTGATTTCTGAATTATCTGCGCAATACACTATTGCAATTGTTACACACTCCATGCAACAGGCAGCCCGTGTTTCGGATCGCACAGCATACTTCCATTTAGGTGATTTAATTGAAGTAAATAGTACTGAAAAAGTATTTACACAACCTGATCATCAATTAACTGAAGCTTATATTACAGGACGTTTCGGCTAATTTTGAGCTGGATTCAAAAAGAGCCATCATTGTATGGCTCTTTTTTTATCATTTAATGAATAAAATAGGCATTTATAGCTAATCATCTTCTTCGATAATCAATAAGAGTGCCTGATTAAGAGCTTCTGCCAAATCTTCTGTAATCTTCTTGTCTTGTAAAAATAGATCGAGTGCCAGATGTTCGCCATCAGCCAATTGTTTGAACAAATGCTGTGAGGCCGGATTAATTACGAATAGCTCACCATTACCCCAGAATTGCAGTTCATTTCCCAGTTGACGGTACAATAAACGGCTTGCTGGTTCAATGCCTAGTAAAATATTCTGTCCGGCATAATCCAGTAATTCTTCAGCATCCATAGGCTCAGGTTCGGGAATATTGTCAGGATATTTTGCTTCGCTGATCAGTGTCATTACTGCTTCTTCAAATCCTGTACTGGACTGAATGGCGGTTATTAACTTTTGCTTGAGATCATCAAATTCCCGTTGTTCAATTTCTCCAATGGATTGGGCTTGTTGGCGACAAATATCAAGCATTGGATTTTTTGCACTATTTTGATCTGCAAAATGATCACTGAGCCGATCGATGATTTGTGCCTGATTAGGCATTCTAAATCCAAAAGAAAAGGTCAGGCATTCATCTTGTGCTACACCATAATGTGATAAACGAGGTGGAACATATAATAGATCTCCGGGTGCAAGTATTTCATCAAAATCAGGTTGCATATCCGGTAATAATTTTAATGGTTGATTGGCGATAAAAGCGGTATTCTCATCACACCACTGTCCAAGTTGCCAGCGTCGATGACCATAGCCTTGTACTAAAAATACATCATAAAAATCAAAATGTTGACCCACTGATCCTCCCTTGTTTGCATAAGAAACCATCACATCATCACGACGCCATTGTGGAATAAAGCTGAATTTTTTCCACAATTCAGCCAAATCAAAGGAATAATGATCAACAGCTTGTACCAATAACGTCCAATATTCGGGTAATTTTTTAAAATCTTTAGCTTCTAACGGGGCATTCTTTACTTTCCACTGGTCATGATTTTTACCATTTTGGCTGATTAAACGCGCAGTGATATGGTCTTCTTGTGCAAGTTCCTGAATATCTTCAGGTTCAAACATTCCAATGAGTTCAGGTAGTGCATTACGAACCAAAAGTGGTTTTTTTTGCCAGTATTCTTGTAAAAATTGTTCGGCAGTTAAGCCACCTAAAATACTCAGTTGTTCAGACATAATTGACCTAAAATAAAAGAATGAAAAATTAAGGTAAAAGAATATTAAGCTTGCGTAAATAATGGCAAAGTTGAATGACAGGTAATCCCATTAATGCAGTATAGTCATCGCCATACATCCATTCAAATAGTGTCAGGCCAAGACTTTCACAGTTGAAACTGCCAGCACAATGTAAAGGTTGATCAAGTTCGATATAGCGCTGAATTTCGGCCTTAGAAAGCTGACGAAATTGCACCTGAAAAGGTACAACCGTTTGATAATGTATATTTTGATTGATGCATTGCACCGACAATCCCGTGCTAAAGTGTATAATTTTTCCGGATTGCTGTTGTAGCTGGTTGATTGCATTTTCTATGCTATCTGGCTTACCAATAAAATGCTGGGGAGAATTTGCACAGTAAGCCACTTGATCGGAACCAATTACGATTGCATCTGGATGTTGTTGAGCAATTCGTTGAGCTTTTTCTATACTTAAACGTAAGGCAAGTTGTTGCGCTGTTTCGTATGGTAATGGTGTTTCATCGATATCAGGGCTAATACTGAGATAATCCAGTTGTAAGCGATCTAATAACGTTTTACGAGTCGCTGAACTTGAGGCCAAAATAATGGTAGCTGACATTAAACAGCGAACTCCATTAATGTTTCCAGATCTACAAATTGTAATACGCTTTGATGACAGGCTTTAAGCTTGACGGGTGGGGCAACATCTTGCTCAAAAGCTTCCACCCAGCGAGATACACAGATACACCAATAGTCACCTGGTTTTAAACCTGGAAAACCTACTTCTGGTAATGGTGTAATTAAATCATTCCCCATTTGCTGTGAATAGGTTAAAAATTCGGAAGTCATCTGAGCGCAAACGGTATGCAGGCCGTAGTCCTCGTAACCTGTATGACAGAATCCATCTCGATAATATCCGGTAACTGGATCAAAACAGCAACTGGCTAAAGGTTCGCCAAATACATTTAAACGATTAATCTCTGGATCGGGATGAAACGACATACATATACCTATACATGATTTAGCATCATAATGATAAATGATATTTAAAGGAATGTTCATACAAAATCTAAATAGAACTACCTTTTTACACAGATTGCTATAAAATTTGAGCGAATTTAAACAAATGATAAAGAGGAAAATTTGATGACTTTTAAGCGCATGACAGAACTGGATCTGGCAGGGAAGCGAGTATTAATTCGTGAAGATTTAAATGTTCCGATAAAAAATGGCAAAATTACCAGTGATGCAAGATTACGTGCAGCCTTACCGACCATTAAGCATGCGCTAGCCCAAGGTGCAGCAATTATGGTTTGTTCACATCTGGGGCGCCCAGTAGAAGGAGAAGTAAAGCCTGAGCAATCTTTGGCACCTGTAGCAATATATTTAACAGAAGCTCTTGGACAGAATGTAAAGCTAATCACTGAGTATCTTGATGGGGTCGATGTGCAAGCTGGTCAGGTTGTATTACTGGAAAACGTGCGTTTTAATCATGGTGAAAAGAAAAATAAAGCTGAGTTGGCACAAAAATATGCTGCGTTATGTGATGTCTTTGTGATGGATGCTTTTGGTACAGCACATCGTGCAGAGGCATCAACTGAAGGTGTGGCACGTTATGCACAACAAGCAGCAGCAGGCCCTTTATTGGCCGCAGAACTTGATGCGCTGGGTAGGGCATTACAAACGCCAGAGAAACCAATGGTTGCTATTGTCGCTGGCTCAAAAGTATCGACCAAGCTGGATGTTTTAAATTCATTATCCAGTGTTTGCGATCAATTAATTGTTGGTGGTGGAATTGCCAATACCTTTCTTGCTGCGGCAGGTTATCCAGTCGGTAAATCTTTATATGAAGCTGATTTGATTGAAACTGCCAAAAATATTGCTGCAAAAGTAGATATTCCATTACCAACCGATGTGGTTGTTGCTGATGCTGCTGAAATTGACTTTTCAGATTTTCTCGGTTCACTGGCAAGTGCAAAAGCGCTTGTTAAAAATGTGGCTGATGTTGCAGAGAACGACATGATTTTGGATGTTGGTCCAGAAACTGCACAGCACTTTGCAACATTATTGAAACAATCCAAGACTATACTTTGGAATGGACCAGTTGGGGTATTTGAAGTTGACCAGTTTGGTGATGGAACCAAGGTATTATCTCTTGCAATTGCAGAAAGTACAGGGTTTTCAATCGCAGGTGGTGGCGATACGCTAGCAGCAATTGATAAATATACAGTCGCTGATCGTATTGACTATATCTCAACCGGCGGTGGTGCGTTCTTAGAGTTTGTCGAAGGCAAAACATTACCAGCAGTAGCGGTATTACTGGAACGTGCAAAAAATTAAAATTTGCCCAGGATTCTAAAACATGAAGATTAATTTGTTAGCAGGCTTGATCATTGCATTACCGTTAGTATTGGTAGGGTGTGGTAAAAAAGATGCGCCAGCGCAAGCAGCATCCTCTGAACAAACAGCAACAACAACTTCAACTGAAGTTACACCAGAACAACAAGCAGCAATTGACTCACTGGATAAACCAAATCCAGAAGCCATTAAAGTTGAAGGTGAAAGTGCATCAGGTGATGTTGCCGCATCAGCAGCAAATTAATTTGTGCAATTTGATCTAAAAATCCCCGCAGTAGTGGGGATTTTTTGTTTTTAAAGGTTATTTTTAGCTGAATCAAAATCATTCTCGGGGTAAAATAGCGCAAGATTTTTGGAGGATAATATGGCACTCATCTCTTTACGCCAGTTGCTGGATCATGCTGCTGAACATAGCTATGGTGTTCCGGCGTTTAATGTAAATAATCTGGAACAAATGCGTGCCATTATGATGGCAGCGGACGAAACAAACTCTCCAGTGATTGTGCAGGCATCTGCCGGGGCACGTAAATATGCAGGGGCTCCATTCTTACGTCATCTAATTTTGGCTGCGGTTGAAGAATTTCCACATATTCCAGTGGTGATGCATCAGGATCACGGTACCAGCCCTGCGATTTGTCAGCGTTCGATCCAGTTGGGATTTAGCTCAGTCATGATGGATGGATCATTGGGAACCGATGGTAAAACACCTACAAGTTATGAATATAATGTTGATGTAACACGTCAGGTTGTAGCTATGGCTCATGCTTGTGGTGTTTCTGTTGAAGGTGAAATAGGTTGTTTGGGCAGCCTTGAAACCGGTATGGCTGGTGAAGAAGATGGTGTGGGTGCAGAGGGGGTATTGGATCATTCCCAGCTTCTTACTTCTGTGGAAGAAGCCAGACAATTTGTTCATGATACCAATGTGGATGCACTGGCAATTGCTGTTGGAACGTCACATGGTGCATACAAATTTACTCGTCCACCTACAGGCGATATCTTGGCAATTGACCGTATCAAGGAAATCCATGAAGCATTGCCAAATACTCATCTTGTAATGCATGGTTCAAGTTCTGTGCCTCAAGAATGGCTAAAAGTCATTAATGAATATGGCGGTAATATTGGCGAAACTTATGGTGTACCTGTTGATCAGTTGGTTGAAGCGATCAAGCATGGTGTGCGTAAAATTAATATTGATACAGACCTGCGTCTAGCATCTACAGGTGCAATACGCCAGTTTATGGCTGAACATCCGGCTGAATTCGATCCACGTAAATATCTTGCAAAAACTGTGGATAGTATGAAACAAGTCTGTATTGATCGTTATCAAGCGTTTGGTACTGAAGGCAACGCTTCAAAAATTCGTCCAATTTCGCTAGAAAAAATGGTTGAACGCTATTAATCTTGATTAAAATTGTCATATCTGACCGCCTGTTTAAAACAGGCGGTTTTTATTTTTTAATGACTTTTATCATGTAAAAGGTGGAATAAATGCGAGAAATACAAGCATTATGGTTGAATATCTTGCATCTCTGCCATTATTCTCTTGCAATATTTTTGGCACCATTTATTTTTGTTGCCGCATTTACTGGTGTACTTTATGGCGCTACACCACAATTAGAACAAATGATTTATCAAAAAATATTGTATGTTGATCAATTACCGAAACACACGGCCTATCCGCTTAGTCAGCAAGTTTATGCCGCTTATCAGGTTTTACCACATGATGCAGTGATTACTAGCGTGCGACCTGCACCAAGTGTTCGGGATACTACTCGTGTTGTGTATGTTCAGGAACAGCACCCCGACAAGAACATTGCGATTTTTGTGAATCCTAATACTTTAGCAATACAAGGACAATTACAAGTTTATGGTACCAGTGGTGTTTTACCATTAAGATTATTTTTGGATCAGTTACACCGAAGTTTATTATTAGGTGAATGGGGGCGAAGTTATAGTGAATTGGCTGCCAGTTGGTTAGGTATTTTTGCAATGACCGGTATAATGGTTTGGTGGTTGAGTCGTCACAAAAAGCAACCACAAAGCCATAATCGTTTTTGGCATAAAACTATTGGTCTGGCGATATTACCCATGCTTTTGTTCTTTTCATTAACAGGTTTGACTTGGTCTAAATGGGCCGGAGCCAATATTGCCCAGATTCGGCACTGGTTTAATCAAAATACACCCAGTTTAAATTTGCAGTTGAATTCATCGATACAAAAAAAATCTGATCCACATGCAGAACATCATCTACAGATGACGCCGCAGCATCAACATCCTATTTTAGATCTTAGTGCTTTTGACAATATCATATATATTGCACGACAACAGGGTTTACAAGCACAGGCATTACAAATTAAACCAAGTAATAACCTGCAAAAAGCTTGGTCAATCGAGGAAATAAATCATCGCTGGCCGATTCAAATTGATGCATTGGCAGTGGATATGAGTACACAGCAAATAACGGATCGTTTATCATTTGCATCATTTCCATGGTCAGCAAAATTAACCAGATGGGGCGTAGATCTACATATTGGCGTGTTATTTGGCTGGATAAATCAACTGTTTTTATTGGTTGGTGGTTTGTTGATGATGCTATTAATCTTTATGGCCTATCGTATGTGGTGGCAACATGCTCGACCTCTACAGACTTTATTTACCTTACAAAAACAACTTGGGCACATATATTTGTCAGCGTCAAAGAAGCAAAGGTTAATCTTATTCAGTATCTTGTTTCTGATAGGAATTTTATTACCTATATGGTTGGTTAGTTTAATTTTGATCAATGGCTGTGTCGGAATCATTGCATATCTTAGATCGAAAAATAGCCATAAAAAATGCCCTTGATGGGCATTTTAAAATGAACGATTTATTGTTGATGATATAATCGATCAGCTTCTTCAAAGCGATCAGTGACATCTTTTGTGGGTGCTTTACCACATAAGCTGACAATCACAATAGATAGCATGGATAAAATAAAACCTGGGATAATTTCATAAATACCGGTTGAACCAAACAGGTTTTTCCATGCAATTACAGTGACGGCACCTACAATCATCCCCACCAGAGCACCATTTAAAGTCATGCGCTTCCAAAGTAAAGACAGAATGATTAATGGGCCAAAAGCAGCACCAAATCCAGCCCATGCATAAGAAACTAAACCTAAGACCTTGCTTTCAGGATTGCTGGCTAACCAGATGGCAAAGACAGAAATTGCCAGTACCATTAAACGGCCAATCCAAACCAGCTCTTTCTGTGAAGCATTTGGGCGTAGGAAGGATTTGTAAAAATCTTCAGTCAAGGTACTTGAACAGACCAGTAGCTGACAACTTAGAGTACTCATAACGGCTGCCAGAATTCCTGCTAATACAATACCTGCAATCCATGGATTGAACAGAATTTGAGTAAGCTCCATAAAGATCACTTCAGAATTGGCATTAACATGCGTTGCTAATTCAGGCTGTGACTGAAAATAGGCAATCCCGAAAAAACCAGCACTTACGGCACCAGCCAAACATAGAATCATCCATGCCATACCAATTTTACGTGCATTTGGGATTGACTTTACCGAATCTGCTGCCATAAAACGTACTAAAATATGGGGCTGACCAAAATAACCAAGCCCCCATGCCATTGCAGAAATTACCGCAATAAAACTGACATTTGAGAACATATCAAAAGCATGTGGACGTGCAGTATCAATCAAGGTAATAAAATCTTGTGAATCGCCAGTAACTGCAAGATAAGTAAATACTGGTGTTAAGAATAAGGCAAATAACATCATGGCTGCCTGAAAGGTGTCTGTCCAACTAATCGCTAAAAATCCACCAATACATACATAACTAATTGTTGCGATTGCACTGAGCCATAATGCCGTAGTGTATTGCATCTCAAAAATACTTTCGAATAAGCGAGCACCTGCTACCATGCCTGATGCACAATAAATTGAGAAGAAAATTAAAATGATCAATGCTGACGAGATTCGAAGTACTTTATGGGTATCATTGAAACGATGCGTAAAATAATCTGGTAAGGTTAATGCATTGTGTTGAACTTCAGTATGAACACGTAAACGTCCAGCAACAAATAACCAATTAAGCCATGCGCCAATAATTAAACCAATTGCAATCCAAGCCTCACTCAATCCAGATAAATAAATTGCACCAGGTAAACCCATGAGTAACCAGCCACTCATATCAGAAGCCCCAGCAGATAAGGCTGTTACAAAACTTCCTAAACTTCTTCCACCTAAAATATAATCTGAAAAATTTCGGGTAGCCCTATATGCATATAAACCAATCCCGACCATCCCAATGATATATAAAATAAAAGTAATTACTGTTGGATTGAATAACTCCATGTTCTTTTTCGGCTCCTAATAGAATAATGGAATAGCTTTGGATACATGTACCGACCGAGCAGATTTAAGCATATTGAAATATATTTGAAATGTTAATAAATGTAAACAAAAGTAAATTTGTGTAAATTAAGCTTGATTTTATCTAAAATACTTTTGAATTAAAAAAGTTCATCACTGCATCAAAATCATGCAAAGGTTATTCATTGCTTATAAATACGATGTTTTGATGTATAAATAAAAAAATATGATTTAGTTTTTTTTGGAATTTTAATCTAATAATAACGAAAAATATAGAGATAGAATTTAAATTTTAGATATTGAGTAGTGGAAAATAATTTTAAAAAACAACTGATTTAAGTGATGGATAGATAGACACAAATATAATGATATGAAAGTAAAAGAGAAAATATATTATTCTCATTATGGGTAACCGTTCTTTCAACATACTCTTACTTTTATCTAAAAAATGTCGTTAGATAAATTTTTACTTTTAATGCTTTAAAATGGTTCAATACGATTAAAATAGCGAAAAATTTTGATTAAAAACTTAATTGAAACAAAATGTAAGAATTTGAAATTGGACTGCGCTTGTTGCAGGGTGATTTTTGTTTAATAAAAAATGAGAAGAATTATGGTCTAGATGAAATAATTAGTACCGTCACTATGCATATATCGGCAACTTGATTAACGTAGTAGGCGGCTAATTTAGACATTTTTGTGCAAAAATAGAATACAAATATTTTATGTCTAGCTTAAATAGAATATATGCCTCATTCTCAACATACGTTGAATATTAAATTTTGATGAATTCTACAAATGAACGAAAGCCACATGCTCATGTGGCTATACAGTGTATTGATGTTTTATTTTCTGAAGTTAAGTTTTAGATTGCTACTTTCTTTGACAACTTGCATCACAGGATAACTACGAGTTTCTTTTACACCCGGAAGATGCCAGAGAATTTGCCCTGAAATACGTCGATATTCATCCATATTTTTACAACGAATTTTTAAAATAAAATCAAAGCCGCCACTTGTCATGTGGCATTCAATAATTTCAGGGTAATTTTGTACTGCTGCAATAAAATCTTCCAGGGAATGCGGTGTGGTCTTATCTAATAAAACATCAACAAATACCAGAAAACTGGCATTTAATTTGTTGGGATTTAGATGAGCATAATATCCAAGAATATATTGATCACGAGTGAGTCTTTGAACTCTTGCCATTACCGCAGTTGGGGATAGGTGAATTGCCTCTGCAAGTTTAATGTTGGATATTTTTCCGTCTTTTTGCAAGATATCAAGGATTTGGATATCTATACGGTCAAGTGAGGTTTTTTGTTCCATAAAATAAATTTTTCTCCAAAAAAATATAAAAATATAGTGAAATATTCGGCATATATTTTGCAATTATAGTTCAAAATTTCGGTATATCCAATTTTTTTGGATTTAATTAAAATGTGTGCAGGGTGGTTGGGACATGGTGGAGAAAAGTGAACAAGCGGATGTAATACAAGGCGAAAAAGACATTACTTATCTCGCAAAAAAAACGGTATTACAGCAAAAAATCAATCAAGCATGGCGTCGTTCGGAAAGTGAAGCTGTACAGGAATTATTGGATTTTGCCAAATTATCAGATGTACAAGAAAATAAAATTCAGAAGCTGGCATATCAATTATCTAAGGCATTACGGGAACAAAAAGCACAATCAGGAAAATCTGGTGTTGTTCAGGGATTATTGCAGGAATTTTCTTTATCCTCCGAAGAGGGAATTGCCTTAATGTGTTTAGCTGAGGCTTTGTTGCGTATACCAGATAAAGACACACGGGATTTATTAATTAAGGATAAGATCCACCAAGGTAACTGGAAAGAGCATGTGGGGCAAAGTCGTTTAATGTTTGTCAATGCAGCAGCCTGGGGATTGATGTTTACAGGTAAGTTACTTGAAACATCAAATAATAAAAATTTTTCCAGTGTGCTTACCGGAATTTTGGCACGGTGTGGTCGAGGCGTGATTCGCAAAGCAGTAGATGTTGCCATGCGTATCATGGGCGAGCAATTTGTCACTGGTGAATCAATTCAGCAAGCGCTGGATCATGCCAGAAATCTTGAACAAAAAGGTTTTCGCTATTCATACGATATGTTGGGGGAGGCTGCTTTCACAGAGCAGGATGCACAGCGATATATGAATGATTATATCAATGCAATTCATGCCATTGGTAAAGTTGCTGCCGGTAAAGGTGTCTATAATAGCCCGGGTATTTCCATTAAATTATCCGCAATACATCCACGTTATCAAAGATCTCAGTATGATCGGGTGCATACGCAATTATATGACCGTGTACTGGAATTGGCACTTTTGGCCAAACAGTATGATATTGGCCTAAATATTGATGCTGAAGAAACAGAGCGTCTTGAACTTTCTCTGGAATTGCTGGAACGCTTGTGTTTTGAGCCTGAGTTAAAAGATTGGAACGGTATTGGTTTTGTCATTCAGGCTTATCAAAAACGCTGTTATTTTGTCGTGGATTGTATTATTGACTTGGCCAAACGTAGTCAGCATCGCTTAATGATACGTTTGGTTAAAGGTGCATATTGGGACAGTGAAATTAAAAAAGCCCAAATTGATGGGATGAGTGATTATCCTGTATATACACGTAAAGTTCATACCGATTTATCCTATATCGCCTGTGCGAAAAAACTTTTGGCTGAACCTGAAGCAATTTATCCGCAATTTGCCACACATAATGCGCACAGTCTGGCAACCATCTATCATTTAGCTGATCCAGAAAAATATTATCCTGATCAATATGAATTTCAATGTTTACATGGTATGGGGGAACCTTTATATGCAAACGTTGTGGGATCATGTGAAGAAGGTAAATTAGGCGTACCATGTCGAATTTATGCCCCTGTAGGAAATCATGAAACCCTATTGGCTTATCTGGTTCGCAGACTATTAGAAAATGGTGCAAATTCATCTTTTGTGAATCGAATTGCTGATGAAAATCTGGATATACAGGATTTAATCCGATCTCCGGCACAGGATATTGCGATCAATGCCGAGAAGGATGGGTATATTGGTTTAAAAAATCATAAAATCCCTTACCCAAAAGACATTTATTTGTTAGGGCGTAAAAATTCACAAGGTTTTGATCTTACAGATGATTCATGTTTATTGCAGCTCAATCAGGTTGTTCAGCAATATGCACAACATACATGGCAAAGTTCTCCATTGGTGGCTGGTGATACCATAGAAACCGAAGGCTCACCTCAAGCTATTCTTAATCCTGCAAATCATCAGGATCTGGTCGGTGCAGTATTTGAAGCTTCAGCGCGACAAATTCAATTGGCTTTGCAAAATGCTCAGCAACATCAACCTGAATGGCAGGCACAACCAGTCACCCTACGGGCAAAATGTCTGGAACATGCTGCTGATATCATGGAATCAAGGCTTTTGGAACTCATGGTGTTATTGTGTCGTGAAAGTGGTAAAACCTACGCAAATGCCATCGCAGAAGTCAGAGAAGCAGTAGACTTTCTGAGATATTATGCGCAACACGCACAAAGCCTCACTCATCCTGAAAATATTAAAGGATTAGGAGTTGTATTATGTATCAGTCCATGGAATTTTCCGCTTGCTATTTTTAGCGGACAAATTGCTGCGGCACTGGTGACAGGAAATAGTGTGCTGGCTAAACCTGCGGAACAAACCTCTTTAATCGCTTTTCAGGCAGTAAAAATATTGCATGAAGCCGGTATTCCTGAATCTATTTTACAATTGCTACCGGGACGGGGAGAAACGGTTGGTGCTGCATTGAGTCAGCATGACATGGTCAATGGCATCATGTTTACAGGATCAACAGAAGTTGCCAGAATTTTGCAAAAAACCGTGGCGCAGCGTTTAACCTTCGATGGGCAACCGGTGACTTTGATTGCAGAAACTGGTGGTCAAAATGCCATGATTGTGGATTCTTCTGCCTTAACAGAACAAGTTGTTTTTGATGTGATTAATTCCGCATTTGATAGTGCAGGTCAACGCTGTTCAGCCTTACGGATTCTTTGTGTACAGGAAGATTGTGCTGATACTGTTATTAAAATGCTTAAAGGTGCAATGCAGCAACTACGTGTAGGTAATCCTGACAAATTACAAACCGATATTGGCCCTGTCATTGATCATGAAGCATTACAAAATATTGAAAAACATATCCAGACGATGCAGACCAAAGGTTACCCAGTGTATCAGGGTACATTTAATGAAACGAATAATCTTGAAAATATCGCACAGCAAGGCACTTTTGTTTTACCAACTTTGATTGAATTACCGGATTTAAATGATCTGCAACGTGAAATCTTTGGGCCGGTATTGCATTTAGTGAGATATAAAGCAGGACAAATTGAAGCTTTATTACAGCAGATTAATGCCAAAGGGTATGGTTTAACCATGGGATTACATACCCGAATTGACCAAACCATACAGCAAGTAATAGATCATGCCAATGTTGGGAATTTATATATTAATCGGAATATTGTCGGTGCTGTGGTGGGCGTACAGCCATTTGGTGGAGAAGGTCTATCTGGTACAGGCCCGAAAGCAGGTGGCCCTTTGTACTTATATAAGTTAATGCGTGGCTATGTTGCAACTGGGCTAACACAACCTTTTGCAGTTAAAGCCATCTATAAAAATCAAAATACAGAGGCTTTGGCAAATTACCATAAATTTAAACAATGGTTAGAGCAGTACATGCCTGAACTCAATGATCGTGTTATTCATCCATTTATGATTGATACTGTTTATGAATTACAAGGTCCAACAGGGGAAAGTAATCAATATGTGATCATGCCTCGTGAAAAAGTATTGTCCATTGCCTCGAATGAGGCTGAACAAGCGTATCAATTATTGGCAATCTTTGCGGTTAATGCAAAAGCATTGATTGCTAGTGACAGTCACTTTATACAAAAATATCAACAAAGCTTGCCGAAAGAGATTAGACAAGCAATTGATGTGGTAAAAAATCCTTTAACAGAAAAATTTGATGCTGTTTTACATCATGGTACAACAGACCACCTCATTGTACTTCAGCAGGCGGTTTTTTCTCATCAGAAAGCCATTGTTGGGATAACACATTTAAGCGATTATGCTGATATTCCTTTGGAACGATTGGTCATTGAGCATGCGATAAGCATCAATACTGCGGCGGCTGGTGGTAACGCAAGTTTGATGACTATGTCTGAATAAACCTGTTTAAATGAAACTAGATTTAGTACAAAAGTATCTATAAATCCTTTTCCCCTGGTTTTCTTTTCGCAAGGAAATCTAGGGGGCTTTTGTAAGAATGCTATTTTTAAATAAAATTGTTATGAACTTGTCTTTAAGTATGAAAATATGATTTAAAAGCATTTTTCGAAAAGTTGTATTTATTCATAATTTATCTATAATTGAGTATCTATAACTGCTTTATATTTATAGATAAAACCAAATTAAATAAATGGAAATAAAAAAAACAACTTAAATTTGTTAAAATTGAATAAAAATAAGTCTTTATTAATATTATGTTACAATATTGTTTATTAATTAATCTATATTTTGGCAATTTCTAATCATTTGGTTGTTTTTTCTAGACGGATAGTTTTTTGCGCAATATTATCGCCACTTCTTATTTTTTGATGAATATTTGTTCATCTTGTTCTCCCTGCATATATCCGTACTGATTTAAAAGGAGTAAATATGCATAAGTTATTCAAAACAATGTTGCTGGCAATATTGGCAATTTCACCCATGATGACCTTAAGCAGCCAGACGCAAGCAAAAACAGGGTTTGTACAGAGTGGTATGGCATCGTGGTATGGTCGTGAATTTCATGGACGTAAAACAGCAAGTGGTGATCGTTTTAATGCCAATGCATTGACTGCGGCACATCGAAGCTTACCGTTAAATTGTTATATCCGTGTGACCAATAAGAGTAATGGCAAAAGCGTCGTGGTTAAAGTAAATGATCGTGGCCCTTTCCATGGTAATCGTGTACTGGATTTATCCTACGGCGCAGCTCAAGCGATTGGTTTGGCTAATGCTGGTGTTGGTAACGTAAAAATTGAACGAGTGAGTGGGCCTTAATTTTTATATCTATGATATTAGTATAACAATATTCAAATGTCCTCTTGTTGAATCTTATTTAAAATGACGCAATCTGGTGTTTGATCACCTGCACAATCCTGAATTAACAGCTTTAAATGTTTAACCATTGCCTGCATTTTCTGGATTTTATTTTCCAATTCGTCAACATGTTGTTGTGCGATATATTTGACATCCGCACTACGGCGATGTTGATCCTGCTGTAATTGTAATAAGGTTTTAATCGTGTCCAGTGAAAATCCCAATTGTCTGGCTTGATAAATGAACTTTAACCGTTCTATATCGACTGGGAAATATTCCCGATAACCAGTATGGCTACGGGCAACTTTTGGAAGCAGCCCAATATTTTCATAATAGCGAATCATTTTGGCACTGATACGACTGAGATGTGCAGCTTGGCTAATGTTCATGTTTTTTGATTACCTAAATTTAAAAGTTTTTAAGCGTAAAGCATTACTGAGTACAAAAACTGATGACAATGCCATTGCTGCTGCTGCAAACATCGGTGACAACAAAATTCCAAATTTGGGGTAGAGTAATCCTGCTGCGACAGGAATAAGTGCAACATTGTAAGCAAAAGCCCAGAATAAATTTTGTTTAATATTACTGATGGTCGCTTTTGAAATTGCAAAAGCGTTTACGACACCCTGAATGCTACCTGACATCAGCACAACATCGGCAGTTTCTATCGCAACGTCTGTACCTGTACCAATGGCTAAACCTACATCGGCAGCAGCTAGAGCAGGTGCATCATTAATACCATCTCCAACATAAGCAGTCACAGCATATTTTTGTTTGAGTGCTTGTAAGCTTTGTACTTTTTGTTCAGGGAGTACTTCTGCGACAACATCATCAATTCCTAATTGTTGGGCAATATATTGGGCAGTTTTCTGATTATCCCCACTGATCATGGCAACGTGTAAACCAAGTTGGTGTAATTGTTCGATGGCATGTTTGGAGTCTGGCTTAACCGGATCAGTCACTGCAAACATGGCAACAACCTGTTGTTCTATTGCCAAGTAAAAAGGGGTTTTACCTTGTTCTGCGAATTGTTGTGCTTGTTGCAAGAATTCATCAATGGCAAAATCAAGTTTTTGCATAAAACGTGCTGCACCAATATAAACTGTGCGAGATTCGATAAATCCCTGAATGCCGTAGCCAGCAATTGCCTGAAAATGCTCGATCGCTAATAAATCCAGTTGTTTAACTCTAGCTGCTTGTACTATTGCTTGAGCAATAGGATGCTCTGATTGTGTTTCAAGACTTGCTGCGTAAGCCAGCAAATGATCGGGATTTTGTCCATTGGCACAGATAAATTCTGTTAGTTCAGGTTTACCTTGCGTCAGTGTGCCAGTCTTGTCAAAAGCAACCACTTGAGTATCTTTTAGACGTTGTAGTGCTTCTCCATTACGAAATAATACCCCCATTTCAGCAGCGCGACCTGTACCCACCATAATTGATGTTGGCGTTGCAAGACCCATTGCACAAGGGCAGGCAATAATCAGGACAGCAACGGCATTCACCAGAGCCAGACTTAATGCAGGAGATGGTGCGAGAATCAACCATGTGACAAAAGTAATTAACGCAAGAAGCATCACTGCAGGCACAAACCATAAGGTTACTTTATCAACCTGTGTTTGAATGGGAAGCTTTGATCCTTGTGCCTGTTCTACCATTTGCACAATTTGAGCCAGAACAGTCTGTTCACCAATTGCTGTGCAACGTACATGCAAACTTCCTTGTTGGTTAACTGTACCACCAATGACCTGATCATCTGTTACTTTTGCAACAGCAAGCGGTTCTCCAGTCATCATGGATTCATCCACATAACTTGAACCCTCAATTACTGTGCCGTCAGTTGGAATTTTTTCTCCGGGTTTAATGATCATGACATCGTTTAACTGTAAATCTTTTACTGGAATATCAATGATTTGTTGGTCACGTTGAATATGTGCGGTTTTTGCCTGTAAACCAATTAAATGGGCAATAGCTTGAGATGTGCGCCCTTTGGCTCGGGCTTCCAAATAGCGTCCAAATAAGATTAAAGTAACAATAACAACAGCGGATTCATAGTAAACGGCAATATTTTGTTCGGGTAACCATTGTGGTAGGAAAGTGGCAATCAATGAATAACTGTAAGCAGCCAGTGTACCAACTGCAACCAGAGAATTCATGTCTGGTGCACCACGGAATAAAGCCGGAATACCGAGTTGATAAAATCGTCTGCCGGGGAAAATCAATACCACTGTGGCAAAAATAAATTGGATCAGCCAGCTATTATTTAGACCGATGTGTATCATGATCCAGTGATGTAACGCTGGAATCAGATGCCCACCCATTTCAAGGATAAAAACAGGTAACGTAAAAATAAGTGCAATGATAAATTGGCGATAAAGTATTTGTGCTTCCTGCTCTCGTTTTAAACTTAGATCTTTTGTGGTACTGGTTTGTACTAATTTTGCCTGATATCCGGCTTTTTCAACTGCTTGTATTAATAATTGTGGTGTAAGAGGGTGCTGAAGTTGAATATCAGCTTTTTCTGTTGCTAAATTTACGGTGGCAGTTTTGACACCTTCTATTTTATTCAAGGCTTTTTCTACACGACCTACACAAGATGCACAACTCATTCCTTCAATGTCCAATTGTATATGCTGGGCTGAATGCGGGCTTTGTAATAATTCTGCTGGATAGCCAGCCTTATCTAAGGTAGAAATCAAAATTTGTGGATCTAGATGATCTTTTACAAATACAGTTGCTTTTTCCGTGGCGAGATTAACTGTTGCATCCTCGACACCATCGATTTTTTTTAAGGCACGTTCTACACGAGCTACACATGATGCACATGACATGCCATTTATATTGAGTTCGAGCTTTTTGGAAAATTGAGGAGATATAGACATCAACTGCTCCGGTTTTTTATATTTTATTGATGATAAACCTTAACCCTATGGTAAGGTCAAATATTGAATAAATGATTTTATAAATCGCATTGACTTTACCACAGTGGTAAGCTTTATCATGACAATCTATCGCAATAGAGGATCGAAAAATGAAATTTTCTGTAGAAAATATGACGTGTGGGCATTGTGTTCGTGCGGTAACAAATGCATTACAAGATGCTGATGCACAGGCAAAAGTTGCTGTAGATTTGCAACAAAAACAAGTTATTGTGAACTCTAGTCTTGATTCGGCAAAGGTGATTGCACTTTTACAGGAAGAAGGTTATCCGGCAAAAATTTTGGCTGAATAACGATTACATTTAAAAACCTTAGGCTTAAATCTCTTCTGGCGATTCATCGCAAAAGAGATTTAGCCTGATCCAGTGTTATTATCTATCAATAAATCTGAAAGAAACTAATTTTATTTTTCATTATTTAAGAAATATAATGGCTTTACCTTCATTTACATTATGTTTGAGAGTATATCATGCAAGCCAAACAACAATTAAAACATCGTATTATCCATGCGGTGTGTTATGAGTTGATCTTGTTAATTATTGGTACACCATTATTAAGTTTATTTTTAAAGCAAAATCTTACACATACTACAATTCTATGGATCATTATGAGCATCACTTCAGTATTCTGGAATATGTTCTTTAATTTTGGTTTTGAAAAACTGGAAACCCGGGCCGGTTGGACAGAGCGTACCGTTATGATTCGGATATTGCATGCCATTGGTTTTGAGGGAGGCCTATTAATATTTACCGTACCTATGATTGCATGGATGTTGAATATGAGTTTGTTTCATGCATTATTACTGGATATTGGTTTGGCTTTAAGTATTGTGATCTTTACCTTTATTTATCAATGGTGTTACGACGTGATCATGCAACGCTATTTTAATACAGCGCCACAACATTAAAAATATTAAAACCCTATGCGATTTTAACGCATAGGGTGTGATTTTGGATTATTTACGGTCTGCATAGATTTGATCGAAAATCGCACCATTTGCGAAGTGAGTTTTTTGTGCTTTTGCCCAACCGCCAAAAACAGCATTAATGGTAAAGGTCTGGATTTTTGGGAATTTATAGGCGTATTTTTTTGCAGCTGCTGCATTTCTTGGACGAAAATTATATTTTGCCGCAAGTTCTTGACCACGAGGTGAATATAAATAGTTCAGATAACCTTTGGCTAGATTACGGTTTCCATCTTTATCAACGACTTTATCAACAATTGCAACGGAAGGCTCTGCCAAAATAGAAATCGATGGATAAATAATGTCGTATTTATCTTTACCCTGATTTTGAACGGCCAATAATGCTTCATTTTCCCATGACAGCAGAACATCTCCAATACCACGTTCGGCAAATGTGGTTAATGAGCCTCTGGCACCTGAATCTAATACTTTGACATTATGATAGAGTTTTTTCACCAGTTCTCTTGCTTTGGCATCGTTACCTCCAGGTTGTTTCAGTGCATATCCCCATGCAGATAAGTAAATCCAGCGCGGTGCACCACCAGTTTTGGGATTTGGTGTAATGATTTCTACGCCTGGTTTGGTTAAATCATTCCAGTCGCGGATATTTTTAGGATTTCCTTTGCGTACCAGAAAGACAATTGTAGAGGTATATGGTGCAGAGTTATTTGGAAATTCTTTTTGCCAACCCGGTTGAATCAGCCCCGCATTGACAATTTCTTCAATGTCATTGGCTAGCGCAAGGGTAACAACATCTGCTTGTAGTCCATCAATAACTGAACGTGCCTGTTTACCTGAACCACCATGAGATTGTTTGAATTGAATATCTTGTCTGGTGTGTTTTTTCCAAAATTTCCCAAAATCCTGATTATATTCTTTATAAAATTCCCGAGTTGGATCATAGGAAACATTTAAAAATTCCTTGGCATAAAGCTGGGAAGCCGAAAATAAAATTGCTGCGGTAAGGCTGCTTTTTAATAAGATGTTAATCACAGATATTTTTCCCCAAAAATTAAAATGTAGTATTGAATATAAAGGGTAAAAAATTCACTTTAAAATAATAAAATAAACTATGGTTATGATTTTTTAATCAATATGTGATGCTCAACGTAAAGATGATCCGTGAAATTATATTTAAAAAAATTAGAAGAGTGATTAAGATGGCATTTTCTGTAGAGTTTCTTGTATTTTTAGAGAAATTATCATTAAAAAATTATCTAAATATCGATTACCCGACAAAATTATTTTGTCGGGCGAATGAGGATTTACCACATTAAATCATCAGGAATAACGTATGCTGCATAAGGATCTTCTTCATCTGTTGTCTGGTCATCTTGTTGTTGCTGCATACCAAGAATATAACCTGTCAATTTTTGCTCAATCCGTTCTGCCAGTGCTTTGGGAATAAAAGCATATTGATCATTGTCCAATTTGGCAACGCATAGACTGCCATTGACGACAGCATTATAAATTTGCTGACTGACATACAGCTTTTTGATTTTATTTTCGTCAATAAACTGATAACCAATATCGCCTGATGTATCTTGAATACGATATTGATTGATCATTTGAATAATGTTGGCTTTTAGGGTCTTTTCTTCCAGTTGTTGTTGTTTTGCCTGATTTAAGGCATTGTCTTTGGCAATTTTTTCCTGTTTAGCTTGCTCAATTTGAGCTTTAAGTTGTTGCTGATTGTCTTGACCTGTTTTTTGGGCATGTTGTGCTTGTTTAGATGCTTTTTTGGCTTTTTTTGCATCAACAAGCCCAGCTTTTAATAATTGTGCTTGTAAGGCATTTTTGACCATCAGTAAACTCCATAAATTAATGATAAGGATGTTGCCGTAAGTATAAAGCCCAATAGGTTAAACTCAAGCTTGCAGTTAAAATAGCAGGAATTAAAAAGGCATGAGTTCCCCAGAATTTATAAATAATGGTGGCGATCACACCACCCACAAAGAAACCAGATAAAATGAGAAAATGTAAAAGCAGGCGACGTGGATCAACTTTTAAACCACGTACTAAATAACCAAATGCCAGACCAATATCGGTAAGCACGCCAGAAAGGTGTGTGGTGCGGATAATGGTGCCACGATAATGGCTGACCATGGCATTTTGCATTCCCATTGCTGCTGCGGCCCATAACAGTGCATATCTGGGAAAATAAGGAATAAAGCACCAGCACAATAAAATAAATAAACTGACCAAAGTTAGGGGAATACCATAGCGGCGACCCAGTTGGACATTGCCATCTCCCAGAATATATCCACTATAAAAAGAACCTAGCACAAAAAAAATCACAACGAGCAAGACATAGATCATCATGCGATAGTCTTGATGTGACCAAGCAATGGCAAATACACTGACATTTCCTGTCATGTGAGAAATAGACTGATGTAGTACTGTAATCAAGCTGAGTACATTAATCATTCCGGCATTAAGTGCCAGTAAAAAAGCTCCGAATTGAATCCAGTTCGGCAATTGTTGTAAAGGCATTTAAGTTACTCGAGCATTTAAATTCGCCTAAACTTCAGCGCTAATGCGTTAAGTTATAGCTGATCTTTGATAAGATGATAAAAATAATATGCCTTGCTGTATATTTTACTAAAGCATTACTTCTGCATCATAAATCATTCGGCAAAGTGCTGTCATTCAGGTTAGAATAGGCTTTCATCATTTTGTAATTGATTTAGTATATTAAAAAATTGATCTTTGATTGATTTTTAGATCATTAAGCATATTCCAGTCATTGATTCAGGCCTACATTTCCAGATGCATCAACGTACACAACTGATTTTGCAACAGCTTGGCATTCAGCAGTGGATAGACCGTCAGACACCGACAATACAGCATCGTACAGATATTTTGTGGCGAGATCATCTGGTTGAGCCAAAATCTGCATCAATATTACAGAAACCACATTCCATTACCCAAGCGGATCAGACATCCGAAACATTAGTAAAAGAAAAAATTTCACCAAAAATTGACGATGTGGTTGTTATCGAAGATTTTTCTGTCATTACGGATAGAGTTTCAAAAGATGCTGTGGCAATTTTACCGTTACAGCAAAATATTTATTTTGATTATCAGCTTATGGTCCATGACCAGATACTTTTGCTCGCACAAATAAATAATCAACAGGAAATGCAACTTTTCCAAGGTATTGTACAGGCATGCTTTGCAACGCAACAACAATTGAAATGGCCATTGATGATTGAAAACTGGGAGATGCATGATCAACTGGTGGAAACTTACTTACAGGGGTATTTCTTTGAACACCAGCAAAAGATATTAATCATGTTAGGTGAAATTCAGCTTCCATTACAGAATTTGCAATTCAAACAATTTCATATCACACAATCATTACAACAAATGCTTGATTCGGCAGATTATAAGCGGTCATTATGGCAACTTATATACCCTTATATTTACGATATCGAGTCAGTGGATGAAAAAGAAAGTCGTCATATTCAGTAATATTTTTCCGGAATTTGAAGAGAAATTAAAACAGCAATTTGAAGTGGTCAAAATCAATCCCAAGTTGGGTGATGTAGATCAGCAAATTCGTGATGCTGTTCAGTATGCACACGGTATGATTGGTGCTGGGCGTAGGTTAGGAGCATCACAACTCGAAACGGCATCACAACTGGAAATTATTTCTACGGTCAGCGTTGGTTATGACAATTATGATGTTGCCTACCTTAAACAAAAAGGGATTTTATTGGCACATACACCGCATGTTCTGACCGAAACAACAGCAGATACCGCATTTACGCTATTAGTTAGTGCAGCAAGACGTGTTGTCGAACTAGATGGCTGGGCAAGAGCAGGCCATTGGCAGAAAACTGTATCAACGCAGGAATTTGGTGTTGATATTCATGCAAAAACCTTGGGTATCATTGGTTTGGGAAATATTGGTGCTGCGATTGCTCGTCGTGGTTATTATGGTTTTAATATGAATGTGGTATATCACGGACGCCAAGAAAAACCGGAAATTGCCAATGCTTTTAATGCCAGGTTTTTAGCGTTGGATGAACTATTGCAACAAGCCGATTTTGTGGTAGTGACGGTAGATTTAAATGAAACAACCCGACATTTATTATCTAATGCACAATTTGCAAAAATGCAAAAACATGCTGTTTTAGTTAATATTTCGCGTGGGGCTGTGATTGATGAGCAAGCATTAATTCACGCTTTGCAACAAAAACAAATTTTTGCAGCAGGGTTGGATGTATTTGAACATGAGCCACTTCAGCAATCACCATTATTTGAACTGGACAATGTGGTCATTACACCTCATATTGGTTCTGCAACTTTACAAACACGTCAGGCAATGAATCAACTGGCTTATGATAATCTGGTTGCGCAGTTGACAGGGAAAAAAGCCAGATATCTAGTCAATTAATTTTGATGATAATAATGCTTTCTAAATTAATTAGACTTTTTGTGAACGTATCTTTAAAGCCTTTATCTTCCCCCTTCACAGGGGGGATTTAATGATTTTCGTAAGAACTTTATTGAAAAACTTTTTTAGTTAAGAATATCGTTATTTATAAATGAATAGGCGAAACACTAAAGAAATAAATGAATCAATCCCGGCCCAATTAATACCATCAAAATACCCGCAATAATCATAGTCAAACTGGCAATTACACCTTCTTCAGTATCTCTTTGTTGTGCTCGGGCAGTACCAAAACCATGTGCAGCATTACCAAATGCGGCGCCATTGGCAATACGAGAGCGTATGTGAAAAAAGGCCAAAATCATATCGCCAAAAATCATGCCGATCAATCCGGTAATCACTGTAAATAATGACACAAGTGTTGCTGAACCATGTAAATTTTCTGCCAACACAATTGCAAATGGTGTGGAAATCGATCTTGCCATCAAGCTACCAGTAACTACTGCATCAAAATGAAACATTTGTGCCATTAAATAAGCACTATATACCCCGATACTCATACCAACAATAATGGCAATCGTTAATACCAGAATATGTTGTTTAATGGTTTCCCGATAACGATAAATGGGGATTGCAAAAGCAATGGTTGCCGGACCCAGTAATTGAACGATCCATTGAGTGTCTTGAGCATAGGTTTGATAAGAAATCCCAAAGATAATCATTAAGATAATGGTTAAAACCGGTACGGTAATGGCCGGAGATAACCACATTTTTGGATGTCGTACATATACTTTTTTTGCAATGATGTAGGCAACAATCGTCCAGATCAAGCAAGCAATTGCCCAAATATTCATAATGATTCTCTCAGACTGGTATATAGGAATAGGGGATTAATGTGTAGAGTGATTTAAGCGTTTGCGAGCACGTAAATATTTTTGCAAACGATACAAATAGTGAATACACAAACTGGTACTTACCATAACCAGCATGGTACCTACGCCAATACTTAGAATAAGTTGCCAGCCTTCCTTCAAAAATAATGATTTATATTGCACAACTGCCACCACCACAGGTAAAAAGAACAATACCAGTTCTTTTAATATTGCCTGCGAACCTAATTCAACCCATTCCAGTTTGATTAATCCAGTAAATAAGCACAGTAATAGGATGAACATGCCTAAAATACCAGCAGAAATATTATGAAAAACAAATTGATGTAGTAAACAACCCAACCACCAGAACACACTGAGTAATACAAGTTGTGCAATTACCTTAAAAAGTAATTGCAAATTTGTTTGGGGTTTCAATAAATATTTCATGCTGAAATTTAAGCCAAGTGTTTTGATAGGTTTATTTTAAATCCTTGGTAGATAGATATTATGAATATATTCATTTAAAATTATTCTAAAATGGAATGGTGAATGATTATGCTCTCGCTCAAACTATTACAATGTTTTGTGACACTGGTAGAATCAAAAAGTTTTACCAAAGCCGCAGAAAAACTTAATTTAACCCAACCGACGATAAGTAAAAATATTCAGCAGCTTGAACATGAGTTAAAAATTACATTGTTATTCAAATCTGAACAATTGCGTAAACGTCATATTGAATTAACAGAAATTGGTGAACGAGTTTATCAGCAGGCAAAGTTATTACTACAACAACAGCAAAATTTAATTCAGGATGTAAGAGATTTTCAGGCATTAAAGACAGGAACATTGAAAATGGGCGTACCACCCTTGGGTGGGCAATTACTAACAGGTGCATTGTTTGCATTTCATCGGCAATGTCCTGATGTGGAATTATCTTTTCTAGAAGTAGGTTCAAAAGGAATTGAGCAGGCCTTATTGCATAACGAATTAGATGCTGGGGTACTTTTAGATCCGATTGATGAAAGTGTATTTTATCGTATTGAATTATGCGATTATCCATTGATGGTTGTATTGCGAGCAGACTCTAATCTGGCACAGCGTAAAAATATTGCATTGATAGAATTACAAAATCAGTCATTTTTATTATTTCAGGAAAATTTTTCTTTAAATGGCAGAATTTTAACTGCCTGTCAGGATCAGGGATTCTCGCCAAATATTATCTGTCGAAGTAGCCAGTGGAATTTATTGGCCGATATGGTTTACCAGCGTATGGGAGTTGCACTTTTACCCAAATATTATACCGATATGTTAGATCAACAACGTTTTGCCGCAGTCGAATTGATTGAACCACAAATACGCTGGCATTTGGTTATGGCATGGAAAAAAAATCGCTGGTTATCTCCAGCAGTGAGTGCTTGGTTAAATGTTGTAAGGCAGCATTTTAGTCAAATCAAACGAGATTAAGTTTTGATTGATTTAGAAATAAAAAAGCTTCTGAAAATCAGAAGCTTTTTTTAATTAACGGCTTAAATGCTTGGCATTATCCGAAAGAATCGTCTGACAAATTTTTCCCAAGATTTGATGTAAAATATCAAATTCTGTATGTAGTGGTGTACTTTTACGTGTAATTAAAGCCAAAGTACGCTCTGGTGGATTTTTGATCGGATGAATGTCCAGTTGATTATGTGCCATAAGATTTGCATTTTGAATGGCAATTTCTGGCAACATCGTAAAGCCCAGATTGGCAATAACCATTTCCAGTAAAGTAGGTAATGAACTGGCTTTTAAACGATTGTCATTTTTGCGTTCGTTAATTGGGCAAACACTTAAAGCATGATCACGCAGACAATGACCTTCCTCTAGCAAAATTAAACGCGATAAATCCAGATCATCCAGTATTTTTGCCTGAGTTGTTTGTTGATCTTGTGTATTGCAAACAATATATAAGCGTTCTGTGGCAACTTCTTTGACTTTTAAACCATGTGTATCAAAAGGAAGTGCTAAAAACACCATATCTAAATTACCGTGCTCCAGACGTTCGATAATTTTTTCACTCTGTGCTTCATGTAAATGTAAGCGGATGCGTGGTAACTCCTGATGCACAGCTTCCAGCAATTGTGTCAAAACAAATGGTGCAATGGTTGGAATAATACCCAGATGAAGATCTCCAGTGAGTGGTTCGCTCATTTCGCGACTTAAACGCATGAGATCCTGCGCATCCGCCAATAATACACGGGCACGGGCGACCACTTGTTCACCTAAAGGTGTAAGGCGAACATTCTGGCGATCGCGTTCTACCAAAACGCCCCCCAACAGACGTTCAAGCTCCATAATGCCACCTGAGAGTGTAGATTGTGTCACAAATGAGCGGCGAGCAGCTTCAGTAAAATGCAAAGTTTCTGATAACGTTACGAGATAAGAAAGCTGACGAAGAGAAGGTAATGCAGCCATAATGTCCTAAGGAGTTAAGTTTTGAATATGTTGTACAAAAGATTGAACAATTTTAGGTAAAAAGTAAGGCGGAATATCATGCCCTAAACCATCGATAAGTTCAAATTTTGCGTTTTTAATCGCTTTTGCAACTGCTTTACCATGCGCTGGTGGTAATAGGCGATCACGACTACCATGAACGACTATCGTAGGCTGTTGTATTTGTTTGTCAAGATGTTGTAACGAACCTGTGCAAAGAATTGCCAAAAAATGTCGTACAGCACCTAATGGATAATAATTTCTTTGATACAGTAATCGGGCAAATTTAGCCGCTTCGATCTGATTAATATGACCTGGCGAACCGATAATATTATATAGCTTAAGCGAATGTCGAATCACATTTTCTTCAGTTTGTCCCTGAGGCCGTGAAATTAAGCTAAATAATTGTTTGGGATAAGGCGGTGGTAATAATGCTTGATTATTACTGGTAAAAAGTAATCCCAAACTTTTAACCTGCTCAGGATGCTCTGCTGCAAGAATTTGTGCAATCATGCCGCCCATAGACGCACCAATTACATGAACGTTTGCCAATCCGAGAGCATTGATGAGTAAAGATGCATCTTCAGCCATATCATATAAAGTATAAGGCGCTCCCTCATTCTTTAATCCCAGACTGAAACGAACCATAAGAGTATAGGGATTAAGCTTTTTATTGGGCTGATTATCCGATTTACTGGATAGTCCAATATCACGATTATCATAACGGATCACTTGAAATCCGGCATGAATTAATTGTCGACAAAAGGCATCTGGCCAATGTACCAATTGTCCTCCTAAGCCCATGATGAGTAAAATTGTCGGATGTTGAGGGTTACCACCAATTTCAACATGCAAGGTCTGACCATTGTCCAAAGTAACTGTGCATTGTTGCATAAAGGCACTATAGGGAGAGGCCTGTAATGATAATGCTGTGGTAGACATAATTTATCTCAAAATTAAACAGCAAAAGCTGTATAAAAACATATTGGGAAGCTAGGATTGTAGGGCAATCAAATCCGGAACTTGTTTGGTTAATGTTAAACGTTGTTTTGCTGCTGTAGCACCAAGTAATACAAAACCACGTAAAGCTCCTTGTAAATCAAAAGCTTTGGCAATCATGCCATCGTCAAGCTCTTCACTTTGCCAATTGATATCAATCTCTTGTGGTGCAGCTAATACAGTTAAAGGTGCGGCTGGTGTTTTAACTGCAACAGGCATTGCCGGATAATGAACCGTAGTTTGTTGTCCAGCCAGTGATTTTGCTAAAGCTCTTGCTTGTTGCATAAGTGGCATGACGAAGGGCAATAAAATTCCATTGACCTCAGCACAATCACCAATAGCGTAAATATCCTGTAGATTTGTTGCAAGTCGTGTATTGGTTAAAATACCACGGCTAACTTTGATGCCTGCCTGTTTTGCAAGTTCAATATTTGGTTGTAAACCAATTGCAGAGAGAACGACATCCGCAATTAAACGTTGTCCGCTAGACAAAGTTACTTCGTAATGCTGGTCTATTTTATTCACTTTTTCTACAGTGGTTTGTAAAATAAATTGAATACCGACTTCTTCAAGATTATGACGAAAACGTTGGGCAATATGTTCCGGTAGTAAACGTCCTAATGGTTGTGGCGCTAAATCAACCACAGTCACCTGATGTTGCTTACTGGTTAAATCATTGGCAAATTCACATCCAATTAATCCTGCGCCCAGAATCAAAACACGATGCTGTGTTTCTTGATCGATATGATTACGAAATTTATGGTAATCATTTAAATTATTGACAACATAAATATCATCTGCACCGTCACCAGAAATTGCCAGACGAACAGGATTAGCACCCACTGCCAGAATGAGTTGGCTATAATTTAATTGTTTATTTTCTGATAAGGTCAGCAGGTGTTGTGCCGCATCAATTTCTTTTACCCATGTATGCGATAGAATTTCTATATTGAGCTGTGCTGCCATTTTTTCTGCATCAGCCATGGCTATTTGTGCCGCAGAACGGTTACCTGCCAGTGCATTGGATAACATGGGCTTGGAATAATTCACACCATCATCAGCAGTAATCATAATGAGATTATGCTCTGGATGAAGCTTACGAAACTCGCGTGCAAGTGCATAGCCTGCCATACCAGAACCAATAATAATGATGGGATGCATTGTCTTACTCCATTACGTCAATATTTTTATCAAAACCACGTAGACTGAACTACGTGGTTGTATTGTCATTAAATCTCAATCATTTCAAAATCAGCTTTAGACACTCCACAATCAGGGCATGTCCAGTCTTCAGGAATATCTTCCCATTTCGTCCCTGCAACAATACCGTCTTCTGGCCAGCCTAATGCCTCATCATAGATCCAACCACATACGATACATTGATATTTTTTCATAACTTACTCCGTGCGCTGATTCGGTGGTAAAACTCTGCCTATCATCAGACTAGTATAGTGGAAGTTGAATGGTACTGCTGTGATTTCTAGCTTCAAAAATAGCAAATATAGATGATCTATCTTGTTATGAATAAATCTTGGGTGTAATGCTGAGGGTTAAGTTTTAAGGATGAAAAATATTTTGAATAGGTTGTCGTGTCCTGAATGGTAAAATTTTCTTATAGTGGTTTACATCAGCTGAAACACCTTATGCTAAACTCTATTGTTATATTTGAAATATGAAAACTGGAAGGAATATGCACTAATGAAAAAAATAATCAGTATTTTGGGGATAGTGAGTTTATTAATTAGTTCTTTAGCGCAGGCAAAAAATAATTATCAGGTTAGAAATCTGAATCAATTTGCACAGTTAATGGAAAATATTAACGCACAACATGCTACTCGATTAAAACAATTCATTGCTCAACTGGATCCATCAGCAACGCATTTAAACCCTCAACAAACAATACAATATTGCGCTTTGATGCAACAAAGTATTGACGAAAATTTTGCAGCTTACGATATAAATCGACAACTCTTTACAGGACCGGGAGCCATGTTGAGCAAAGCAGATTTTGTCAATAAGGTAAATGCTGAACCATTGGTACAGACTTTAAAAAGACAAGGAGTAAGTTGCAATTATCAATAAGTGTAATTTGATTTTTTTATATCATGTGGGGGAAGGTCACTAAAAGTTATATATGATAACGAATAATTATAGTAGAACAGCCAGATTGAAGATTTAAGCAAGTTTTGCTTTAATTTTGGCAGACACTTGTGCAGGATCGGCACGCCCGGCTATGATCGGACGTAGAGAATTCATCACCTTACCCATATCTTTCATGCTAGTTGCTTCTTGCGCTGTAATTGTTTGCGCAATGAGAGAATCAAGCTCTTCCTCAGTCATAGCTTCTGGTAGAAATTGAGATAAAACCTCAAGTTCGGCTTGTTCTTTACTAGCTAAATCATCACGACCAGCACCTGCATAGGCTTTGATCGATTCTTTACGTTGTTTAACCTGTTTTTCAATGACATTTAGAACTTGTTTATCGTCAAGTTCAATACGTTCATCTACTTCGATTTGCTTGATTGCTGCCTGTAGACCACGGATCACCGTTACAACTGCCATGTTTTTTGCTTTCATTTCAGTTTTTAATGTTTCGGTAATTTGAGTTTTTAAAGTGGTCATTGCAGTTCTCAATTCACAAATTAATTAGTAAAGGCGAGTTGTACGTACAGATTCACGAGCAAGTTTTTTTTGATAACGTTTTACTGCTGCTGCTTTTTTACGTTTACGTTCTTGAGTTGGTTTTTCGTAAAATTCACGTTTACGAACGTCAGCCAAAATACCTGCTTTTTCGCAAGAACGTTTAAAACGACGGATAGCAACGTCAACTGGTTCGCCTTCTTTCAATTTAACTTGTGGCATGTAGAATCCTCTGTTGGATGATCGATAATGTAAGTACGCCACGTACTTACGGTAAGTGAGTGCAGCATTTTACGCTTTTACATTGTTTTATACAAGTCTATAATAGGTTCTACCGATATTTTAACCGTATAAATAGGCATTTTTGACATGATTGTACTTGGCTTGGAAACTTCATGCGATGAAACAGGACTGGCATTGTATGACAGTGAGCAAGGCTTGATTGGTCAAGTGTTGTATAGTCAAATTAAACTTCATGCGGAATATGGGGGGGTTGTGCCAGAACTGGCCTCTCGCGATCATGTGCGAAAATTAATTCCTTTACTGAATGAATTATTGTTACAAAGTCATGTAAAAAAATCACAGATTGATGCAGTGGCTTACACTCGTGGGCCAGGTCTAATGGGCGCCTTGATGACAGGTGCATTGTTTGGACGGACGTTGGCATTTGCTTTGGATAAGCCTGCAATTGGTGTGCATCACATGGAAGGGCATTTATTGGCACCTTTATTATCCAAGAATCCACCACAATTTCCTTTTGTGGCATTGCTGGTTTCTGGCGGGCACACGCAACTAATGGCAGCACATGCACTAGGAGAGTATGAGTTATTAGGCGAATCCATTGATGATGCGGCAGGAGAGGCCTTTGATAAAGTGGCTAAAATGCTGAATTTACCTTATCCCGGCGGCCCACAGATTGCCAAACTTGCATTAAATGGTGACCCAGAAGCATTCGCATTTCCACGCCCGTTGATGCACCAAGCCTTAAACTTTTCTTTTAGTGGTCTGAAAACCGCAGTGTCTAGCCAAATCAAAGCAGTGCAAGGGCAATCGCGTGAAGCAGATATTGCTGCATCTTTTCAGGAGGCTGTTGTTGATACATTGGTTAAAAAATCAATCAAAGCATTAAAACATACTGGGCTTAAACAACTGGTGATTGCTGGTGGTGTCAGTGCCAATCAACGTTTAAGAGAAAAACTAGAAAAATCATTAAATGGTATGGGAGCGAAAGTCTACTATGCCGAACCAGCTTTATGTACAGATAATGGCGCAATGATTGCTTTTGCAGGTTATCAACGGCTCAAAGCTGGGCAAGGAGATGATTTGGCAGTAACGACAACCCCACGTTGGCCGATGACAGAATTAAGTTTAGTTACAAAACCCTGATTACTTTAAATAAACAATGAGTAAATGATGATGATTTACTCATTGTTAAAAATTAGCAGCATTGATCCGTTGTAGAAATTTGTCCTTTTCTTTCTTTTATTGCTAGGCGTACAATGGTGATTCCTGCACTAATCCCTAAAACTGCCATAATCATGGCAACAATAAAATCAGGTAAAATACTCCCTGTGCCAAATACTCCGATAGCAGCAAAAATGACTGCAATATTGGCAATTGCATCATTGCGACTACATAACCAGACAGATTGCATATTGGCATCACCGCTTCTAAATTTATAAAGCAAGAGTGCACAGACAATATTGACCACAAGTGCTAAAAGCGCAATCATACCCATAGCAATGGGTTCTGGAGGAATACCTTGAAAATAGGCAAAAACTGTTTTTCCAATAACAATCCCTGCAAAAATTAACATGGTTAAACCTTTAATTAATGCCGCAGTTGCTCGCCAGTACAAACTTAAACCGATAACTGCTAGAGAAATAGCATAATTTGCGCTATCGCCAAAAAAATCCAATGCATCTGCCCAAAGTGAAGAGGAGTGTGTGTATAGTCCCCCAAGAATTTCAACGAGAAACATCGTTAAATTTAAAATTAATGCTAACCATAAAACAATTTTAAATTTATGATCATGTTTTGGGGCAGGTGGTGGAGTACAACAGCAAGCCATGTTTACGCGCTCATTTCGATGGAATAGACTTATTTAAAACAATGGTGTAACCCCATGGTCAAGAGGTAAATATGTATTTAATTTCTGATCTTGCAAAAAAGGCCAATACAACAACTGATGCAATACGTTTTTATCTGCAGAAAGGTTTACTCAAACCTACATTAAAAGCAGAAAATGGCTATTATTTTTATGATGATGTAGTCCTTGAGCGTTTACTTTTTATTCGAAACTGCCGTGATCTGGATATTTCTATTGCTGAAATTGAACAATTAATTTTCTTATTGCAGGATAAGGCAAGGTGTTGTCATACAGTCAATGATTTAATCACACAGCATATTACTGCACTTGATCAAAAAATCATGCAATTGCAGAAATTTAGAGAAAAATTACTGGATATTCGTAGCTCTTGTACAACGGTTGGAACCATTGAGTCCTGTTCAATTATTAAACATTTTGAGCAGGGTAAATGACCAGGAAAATCATTTATCCCTGCTTTGTATTTTATGATTGTTGTTGTAACTGTGTTTGTCCAATCCAATGTCTGGCAAATTGACTGGCTGCACGACCAGAACGCTGACCACGTAACTGGCACCAACGCAATGCTTCAGCTCGAGCCTCATCCGATAATTGTACATTGTCCTGACCTAACCAGTGTTGTACAACTTCCAAATAAAGCTGTTGATCCATTGGGTAAAAAGATAACCATAATCCAAAACGGTCAGAAAGAGATATTTTTTCTTCAATGGCTTCCTGTGGGTGTAGTTCGGTATATTGTGGAACATCGACTTTACGCACAGGTGTATTTTCATGCATAAATTCAGGCAATAAATGACGGCGATTGGATGTAGCATAGATTAAAATATTATCGGCTCCTGATTGTAATGAACCATCCAGTGCGCTTTTTAAACTACGATAATTTTCATCTTCTGCATTAAATGCCATATCATCACAGTACACGATGTATTTTTCCGGACGATTTTTAATTTGTTCGCGGATTAGCGGTAGATCTTTTAAATCATCTCGTTCAATCTCAATAATACGCAATCCCTGATCTTGATAATCTGTTAATAAAGCACGTACCAGTGAGGATTTACCTGTACCACGGGCACCAGTTAACAGCACGTCATTGGCTGGCAATCCCTTAATAAATTGCAGGGTGTTTTTTACAATTTTTTCTTTTTGCGTTTCAATACCTTTTAAATCATCCAGATGAATTTTTTTTGGAGAATTTATCGAATTGAGTTGCTGATTTTTCCAGAAATAAGCCGGAGCTGTAAAATCAGGGGCACTGCGTACTGGGGGGAGTTGTTGTTGCACCTGAATAGCCAATTGTTGTAGTAACTGCAAAAACTCGTCAGGTAATTCGATGCTTGCCATATTTTATTATTCCAAAAAAAACTATTTGTATGCAAATTTAAGCACTTTTGTCCTTGTGTATCCAGTCCGGTTTATAGATAGTAAGACACACTAGACATTGACTTGGTCTATGGCTCACATCATATAGGGAAAAATTGTGTATATGCAGCAATATAATCCAGCAAAGCTTAATTCACATCAACGTTATCGTATTGCCACGCTAAAACGGGATTTACAGTATGCTGAAAATTATGCGCAGTGGAAAGAAATTGCACTGGAATTAGATAAAGTGACTGGACTAGAGGCATGGAAATATGAAAATGCTTCACCATATTACGGTTCTGAATTTATTGCGCATCGTCTAACCAGAATTAAACGCTTAAGAATGGCGAATGAACAACTTGAGTTGGCTCAGTTTCTACGTGAAGGTTTGAATTTCGATATTGCCAATATTGCACATCCCTTACTATTTGCCCATACATTTGTTGGCACAAAAAAATTAATTGAAGAATATATAGAAACCGTAAGTGAATGCTTTGCTTATGTTGCTTCTGAGCAGTTTGATGCATTTTCACTTGTTGAAAAAATCAAATATTTTAAAGAAGCTTCGCATGCCTATGGACAACCTGCATTAATGTTCTCTGGTGGCGCCACACTAGGTTTGTTTCATAGCGGTGTATGTAAAGCATTAATGGAACAAGATTTACTACCAAAAGTTGTTTCAGGCTCAAGTGCAGGCGCATTGATGACCGGAGTCGCTGTCACTAAAACTGATACAGAATTGCTGGATATGATCAACGGTGAGGGTTTTTATGATCATGTTTTCAAATTCCGTAACTTTATGAAAGTGTTGCGTGATCGACAGGGAATTGCCGATATTCAAGTGTTGAAAAAATTTTTACGAGAGAATCTGGGAGAGTATACGTTTAGTGAAGCCTTTGAAAAATCCGGCCGTCATGCATCGATTGTGGTAGCGCCTTATGAAGCAGAATATAATCCACGAATCATGAATGAAATTACTGCACCGGATTTATTGGTATGGAGTGCTACACTAGCATCTTGCGCAGTACCATTTTTATTTCCACCTGTACGCTTAACCACTAAGCGCAAAGATGGCGCCTATACCCCTTATATGGCGAGTACACGTTGGGTCGACGGTAGTGTACGTAGTGATTTTCCACAGGAAAAAATGGCAAGATTATATAATATTAATTATTCTATTGCCTGTCAGGTCAATCCTCATATTGTGCCGTTTATGCAAAATGATGTTGAGCGCTATCGACAGGATTTACTGAGTTGGCCTAATCGTTTTATTCGAAATCAAAGCAAAAATTTAACGCTTGAAACCATGGACTTTTTAAGAGCCAGATTAGGACGAGTGCCATTGGTACAGAAAGTTATTGATAATAGTTATGGGATTGTTGGCCAACGTTATTATGGAGATATCAATATTATTGGTAATTTTAGTTTAAGGCACTTTACGTATATGTTAAAAAATCCTGATCAAAAAATTTTTAAAACATTACAAAGAGAAGGGGAACGAGCAACTTGGCCGAAAATTGCGAATATTGAAGCTCATGCTCGAGTAGGAAAAGCACTGGAACAACATTTACATGCGCTTAAAGTGCAACAACTTGAGATAAATGTTGGGAATTAAATGTTTAACTGGTCGCAACTGGAAATGGTTGAGTCGCTTGGTGTACATTCGAGAGAACTATCTGGTCAATATGTATTAAAAATCAGGTCTGCCAAACAAGATTGGGTTATGAAAGCGGTAACAGCGGATGCAGACTCTACAACTGTGCAGGAACTTCAGCATGAAATAGCTTGTTATCAATGTTTTCGACAGCAAGAATTTTGTCATGAATTTTATATTTATCAAGTTGATGATCATATTGTTGGCAATTTTAATGGATCAGCATTATCTAAATTAAATTTAAGCGGACAATTTTTGTTATTGCCATATCAATCAACATTAAAAACACTGACTTTAAATGATTGGTCTTTAGGCAAAAAAATCAAAAATTTTATGATAATTTGTCAAACAGTTCAGCAATTACACGATTTGGGGTATGTGCATGCCGATTTAAAATTATCACATTTTTGTTTACAACAAGATCAAATAAAATTACTCGATTTTGCGCAAACGCAAAAAATTCAAGAGCAAAATATAAAAATACAGCCTTTAGGTACACCAGCTTATATGGCGCCAGAATTATTTTTGGGGAGATGTTGTTCGATACAAAGTGATATTTATGCATTGGGAATCTGTTTTTATGAAATATTAAATGGTAAAAAACCGTATCAAGGTAAAACTTATCGACATTGGGCACAATTGCATTGCCAACAAGATATTCCGTTATGTGTTGAGCCAAAACAATATTTACAATCTGTACTTGATCGGATGCTTGCAAAGCAGCTTCAACATAGATTTAGTACTCTGAATGAGGTAATTAATGCCTTAAGCGAATTAAAACCAAGAAAATCCCAAGAAATTGATGATTAAATGTGCATTTGGTTGAAATTTTTAAAGAAAATCCTTTGCAAACAGCAAACGCATTGCTAATATACGCAGCACATCGGGGGCGTGGCGAAATTGGTAGACGCACTGGATTTAGGTTCCAGCGCCGCAAGGTGTGAGAGTTCGAGTCTCTCCGCCCCCACCATAATAATCATTATAACGATGTTATTATTTAATTTCTAATATCATTTATTAGTAATCATCTCACATTTATTTTTTAGTAGCATATTTATCTTTTCTTTTAAATACAAAATTTAATTCATTTATAGCTTCTCATCGCTTTAACTATGTTTGATTGCTAATAGGTTTTGTATGTGTAGACTTGAATAAGTATAGATAAATATTTCTCATAACATTCAATAGATCAAATTTTTATTTTCTACAGCATATATATGAATGATAAAAAGTATTGATAAACTTGTAGAATCTATTGAGAATTAAAAAGATTTTGTCTAAATTTTCTTAAAAAGAATGATGTTTGTTGTTTTAATATGCAAACAATATAAAAAGCGCTTGGCAAATGCAGATTGCATTGCTAATATACGCAGCACATCGGGGGCGTGGCGAAATTGGTAGACGCACTGGATTTAGGTTCCAGCGCCGCAAGGTGTGAGAGTTCGAGTCTCTCCGCCCCCACCATAATTATTATAATGATTTTATTTTTTATCATTCTCCATCTAATCTATACAAAATTATTTTTTGATCCCATTATAATCAGTTAATACTCATTGTTTTTAATTTAAATGGATTTTATCTATGCAACAACAGCAAATGAATTATATTGAAATCATCGAAAGTGGTGGACCAGAAGTTTTACAAATTCGTCAAACTGATATTCCACAACCAAAAGCTGATGAAGTCTTAATTAAAGTACGTGCAGCAGGCATAAATCGTCCAGATATTTTGCAACGTAAAGGTTTATATCCTATGCCCAAAGGCGTAACCAATATTCCGGGATTGGAAGTTGCTGGTGATGTGGTTGCAATAGGAGGTAATGTACAACGTTTCCAGATAGGGGATCAGGTTTGTGCTTTAACTAATGGTGGCGGTTATGCTGAGTATTGTGTGGTTGATGTCACTCAGGTTTTACATAAACCTAAAAATTTAACTTATGTTGAGGCTGCGGCAATCCCTGAAACCTATTTTACTGTCTGGGTTAATATTTTTTCCATCGGTCGATTACAAAAATATGAAACAGCGTTGATCCATGGTGGTGCCAGTGGTATTGGTTCAACAGCATTAAGCTTGTGTAAAGCGATGGGAATTCGTGCTTTCGCAACGGTTGGTGCTGAAGACAAAGTACAAGCACTGGCAGATTTTGGTCATATCATCAATTATAAGACACAGGATTTTGAACAAGAAATTTTGCAGCAAACTGAACAAAAAGGCGTAGATGTAATTTTAGATATTGTAGGTGCATCTTATTTTAATAAAAATATTAATTTGCTTAAAAAAGATGGTCGTCTGGTGATTATTGGATTTATGGGCGGACGTTATGCGGATAAGGTGGATTTACAGGCAATTATGTTAAAGCGCTTGATTGTCACCGGCTCAACCATGCGGGCACGTGACCAACAAGAAAAACAAAAAATTGCTGAAGATCTGGAACATCATGTTTGGCCATTGATTGAAACAGGTCAATGTAAACCTTTAGTTTATAAAACTTTTAATTTTGAAGATGTACAGCAAGCACATCAATGTATGGAAGCTAGTCAACATATTGGTAAAATTGTTCTGGATCTGGAACAAACATAAATTTCATTTTCAATAGCCAGATGAAATACTCTGGCTATTTTAGTTAAAAGTTCAATAATTTATAAATTATGATGTAGGTTACATTACGCATAGATTGTTTGTACGTTGGCTGGCTTTTGTAATAATCTGTAAGTTATCCAATAACGTAAAGCATGATCAATTTGGGTAGATTGCTTGTGACAGGCAGACTGATCCCAGACTTCAGCACAATGAGATCCTGTCAGGAGATTGGCTTGGATTTGGTAAACAAAAACTGGAGTATGCTGTAAATTTTTCGTAACTTGTAGAAGATTTTCAAATAATTGGCAGGTTGGTTGTACTTGCCAGTGCCGACTAAACCATAATTGTAATAAATCTCCCAAATAAAGCTGTACTTTTCTGAAAGGGAATACTGTAATAAAGGCATTCTCAACCAGAATAGTATAACATTCTGGTTGTTGAATAAGTGATTGATAATGATATTGATAAAAAGACCAACGAGAAAATATTTGAGGTATGGTCAATGTCTGCATTATTTTGCTCCTATTTAGCCATTTAAGTGCTGGCAAGTTGGTTTAAATCCACACTGTCTGATTTGGTCAGACCCTAAGTTTCCAATTAAATTATCAGAATTATTTGAAGCTGGCAAGATTTCACGATTCAAAAGGTGATGTATTGATTGAATATATTGCGTACAGTTACATCCTCTAAATTATTGAACTTTATTCAGCTTATAATATTGTTGTAGGGCACCAGTAATAGGATTACCCTCTAAATCTAGTGCATTGGCAAAGTTTTCACCAATAAAGAATTTACGATTTTGGCTGGCGCTATCAAGTGTAATGATTGAGCTTTGATTTTTGTCAAACTGAAAAGTTCCTTCAGTGATAATTGGTTGCACATTCCTTTCCAGATACGTTTCCTCAAGTTTGTATGTCTTATCCGCATGCAGCGTTAACACGGTTTTAATTCCCGGACAATCTGCACAAGGTAAAGTACCTTGATAAATACCATCCCAATCTAGAGCGTTTTCTGCTGTGTGCGCTGTATCAGAATGACTTTGTTGAGAAAGTGGTGATTGTTGATTTTCAGATAATTGAGTATTTTGAGGTTGATTGGCACTATTACAGCCAACTAAAATCAGTGCAGCAGTTATTGAAAGTATCGGTAATAGAGATTTGTTCATCATATTATATAGCACCTGATTATAAAAATAGATGCTATATAGAATAAACAGAATAAAAATGTTGTATGTAAAAGTTTGCTGGAAATTTGTTTAACCCTGTCGTGCTTTAAATCTGGGATTGGACTTACAAATGACATAAAGCTTGCCACGGCGTCGAACAATCTGGCAGTCTGACGCGCGTTTTTTGGCTGATTTTAAGGAAGATAATACTTGCATATTCAAAATGACCTTTTGTTTGTTTGGAATGTTATAATATAATATTTATGAATGGTCTGCTAGTCTATAATATTGACATTTCAAAATAAAAAATTAAGAAAAGACATTTAATTGTATGTGTTTATCTTGGTTTGGCGTAAATTTCGCTTTACATTAGCAAGAGTATAGAATTATTTTGAATAAAGAGATGGGTGTGCAACAAAATCATGCAAAAATCAGCAAGATACAGCAAGATACAGCAACAATGCTGGTGTGCTCAATTAGAACTTGGGTTTGAACAGCGCACTAATCGCACCGTTATGACTCATAGGAGGCATTTTGGCCCTGTAAGGGTGCAAAAAATGCTGTGGCCTGAAAAAACTGGTGTATGTCATGCGATTATTGTGCATCCACCAGCAGGGATTGCTGGTGGTGATCATATTACTTTTAAAATCAATGTAAAAAACCAAGCGCATGCTGTGATTACAACACCCGGAGCTGGAAAATGGTATAAAACTAGTGCTAAAACAGCCTATCAACATATTGATTTAAATGTTGATCAACAGGGTATTTTGGAATGGTTGCCTCAAGAAACTATGCTATTTGATGGTGCGATTGCTGAATCTGAAACACGCATTCATTTACACCAACATGCCAGTTTTATTGGTTGGGATATGCTGGTTATTGGTCGACAAGCCCGGCAGGAAAACTTTAATACGGGTCTATATTGTAATAATTTTCAATTATTTAGAGATAATATGTTGCTGGTTTCAGATCGTCTGCGATTTTCTGGTAAAGATCGTTTTTTATCTTCTTGTTTGGGGATGAATGGTAAAGCCGTTATGGGAAGTTTTTGGGCGGTTGCACCGATTCAATATCGTAGTAGCACTATACTTGAGCAGCAATTGGAGCGTATTCGTGAACTGATGATGCGTATGGATTTACCGATTCATCTAACCATCTTGGGCGATGTAATTTGCGCCAGATTTTTAGGCGATGATGTTAGACAGTGTCATGATGCTTTTGCGGCAATTCGTGCCAGATTAAGATTTTACTGGTATGAATTAGATGAAGAGTTTCCAAGAATTTGGCGAACTTAAAGAATAATTGCATAAAATTTGTTAATTTTCAGTATTTTTATATGAGTTTGCAAAAATTTGAGCATATATTTTGCTTAAATCATTTTTAGATTAAATTAGGAAAGGTATATGGAACTTAATCCAACCGAAAAAGATAAATTATTGATTTTTACTGCTGGATTGGTCGCGGAACGTCGTAAAGCAAGAGGATTGAAGTTAAATTATCCAGAGGCAATTGCTTTTATTTCAGCTGCACTGTTAGAAGGTGCACGTGACGGAATGACTGTGGCTGAACTCATGCATTATGGTACAACCTTGTTGACACGTGATGATGTAATGAATGGGGTTGCTGATATGATTGCTGAAGTTCAGGTAGAGGCGACTTTTCCGGATGGTTCAAAACTGGTGACAGTGCATCAACCGATTGTTTAGGAGAATGTGATGATTCCTGGTGAAATTATTACTGATGATAGTGATATTGAATTAAATACAGGGCGTTTGATAAAAAAACTGATTGTCACAAATAGTGGTGATCGTCCTATTCAAGTTGGGTCACATTTTCATTTTTTTGAAGCCAATGATGCGTTGCAATTTGATCGTGAAGCTGCAAAAGGTTTTCGGCTAAATATTGCCGCAGGAACAGCAGTGCGTTTTGAGCCGGGACAAAATCGGGAAATTGAATTGGTTGCATTGGCAGGTAAACGGGAAGTCTATGGTTTTGCCGGCCGAATTATGGGAAAACTGGATTAATATGAATGGGATTCGTCCAGCTCAATTGACAGATGCTGCTGCAATTGAAGCAATTATTCAACCATATATTGATGATTTTGCTGTGGATAATATGGGACGACAATGTCTTAATTATCAAAGTATTTTAAAAGTACTGGGTTTAGCTGATGTTGAGTATTTTGTTTATAGTGATGCTGAGCTGATTATCGGTGCAATTGCTTATCAAAAGCCTGCACATTTACTGCATTTCTTTGTAGATCAACGTTATCAGCATCAGGGAGTCGGTAAAAAAATGTGGCAGTTTGTCGAAAATAAAATACGAGCTGAAAATATTTTGGCAGTGACGGTGAATTCAAGTTGTTATGCCGAAAAAATCTATCAACATTTTGGCTTTATGCCAACACAATCTGTCATTGAAGATCGGGGACTACGTTTTATTCCGATGAAAAAAACTTACCTCTCAAATAACACTTAATATAAGGTATACATCCATGAAAATGTCACGCCGTGCCTATGCAGAAATGTTTGGTCCTACAGTTGGGGATCGTGTTCGTCTAGCTGATACAGAATTATTTATTCAGGTTGAGAAAGACCTGACCACATACGGTGAGGAAGTCAAATTCGGTGGAGGAAAAGTCATTCGTGATGGTATGGGGCAATCACAAATGCTGGCCAATGAAGTGGCAGATACGGTGATTACCAATGCTTTAATTGTCGATTGGTGGGGAATTATTAAAGCCGATGTTGGTCTAAAAAACGGACGTATCTGGAAAATTGGTAAAGCCGGTAATCCAGACATTCAACCCGATATTAGTATTCCTTTAGGTGCTGCGACCGAAGTTATTGCTGGTGAAGGCCAAATTTTGACGGCTGGAGCGATTGATACACATATTCACTGGATTTGTCCACAACAGGTTGAAACAGCATTGATGAGTGGTGTAACGACGATGGTTGGAGGCGGCACGGGGCCTGCTGCGGGAACATCCGCAACTACTGTAACCCCTGGGCCATGGCATATTGGCACCATGCTTCAGGCTATCGATGATTTACCCATGAATATTGGTTTGCTAGGTAAAGGTAATCTGAGTTTGCCAGAACCCGTTCGGGAGCAAATTAAAGCGGGTGTGATTGGCTTGAAACTGCATGAAGATTGGGGTTCGACACCCGCAGCAATTGATAATTGTTTGAGTGTTGCCGATGAGTTTGATGTACAGGTTGCCATTCATACCGATACCTTGAATGAAGGTGGTTTTCTTGAGGAAACACTGGCTGCATTTAAAGACCGTACCATTCACACCTATCATACCGAGGGTGCAGGTGGTGGGCATGCACCAGACATTTTAAAAGCTATTGGTCAACATAATGTTTTGCCATCTTCAACTAATCCAACTCGGCCTTATACAGTCAATACGATTGATGAGCATTTGGATATGTTGATGGTATGCCATCATCTGGATTCTGCAATTGCTGAGGATATTGCCTTTGCAGAAAGCCGTATTCGCCGCGAAACCATTGCTGCAGAAGATATTTTGCAGGATATGGGGGCAATTGCCATGATGTCCTCCGACTCGCAAGCGATGGGGCGAGTAGGTGAAGTGATTATTCGTACTTGGCAAACGGCACATAAAATGAAAATTCAGCGTGGTGCATTGGCGGGAGATAACGCATGTAACGATAATCATCGTGTAAAGCGTTATATTGCCAAATACACCATTAACCCTGCTATCACACACGGTTTAAGTCATGAGGTCGGTTCGGTAGAAGAGGGTAAACTGGCAGATTTGGTATTGTGGAAACCTGCATTCTTTGGCGTGAAACCTTCTATGATTATTAAAGGTGGCATGATTGCTGCTGCACCAATGGGTGATATTAATGCATCAATTCCAACACCTCAACCTGTGCATTATCGTCCAATGTTTGGGGCTTATCCTCGTGGGGTACATCGTACATGCTTCACTTTTTTATCCCAGGCGGCAATTGATGCAAAAGTACATCAGCAACTTGATTTGAAAAAAATGGTTAGTGCTTGTAAAAATACCCGTAATATCAGTAAAAAAGATATGAAACATAATACCTCAACTCCGGTTATGGATGTGCATCCAGAAACTTACGAGGTGCGTGCAGATGGTGAATTACTTACCTGTGAACCAGCAGAAATATTACCAATGGCACAGCGATATTTTTTGTTTTAAGGGGTTAAGATGTCAATTTATTTGATTCGTCATGCACAAAGCGTAGGCAATGTAAATGAGCGGACAAATTCACATGCAACTATTCCATTAACAGATATTGGGCATCAGCAAGCGCAAGCCTTATTACAGCAATTGCCGAGAGCCCAACGTGTCTTAATTTCATCTTATTTGCGAACCAGGCAGACCGCAGCACCTCTTTTGCTGCGTGATGATGTCGAGCCTGAAATTTATGCAATAGAAGAGTTTTCTTATCTCTCTGACGCAAAGTGTAAAAACACAACTTTACAACAACGTCAGCCTTGGGTGAGTGATTATTGGCAACGTGCCGATCTGTATTATCGAGATGCCGATGATGCTGAATCATTTGAAATGTTTTATCGACGTGTTGATCAATTTGTTTATGAATTGAAGTTATTACAGCAACAATACACGACTGAACATTTACATGTTTTCAGTCACGGGCAATTTTTGACATTATTTAAATTTATTGCACTAGAAAATCGTGAATTATCACAGCAGTTGATGCATGATTTTCGTGAACGAATGTTGAATGATCCAATTGGCAATACTGAATATTTTATTTATGATCAGGAAATATAATGAAAATCTATACCCAACGTCTTGAACAGATTACACAAGAGCAAGCTTTTGATCAGGTTGAATTGACCTTCGATATCCGGCAGAAATCCCGTTTTCGTGCCACATTAAACAATGGCGTAGATATCGGTATAGATTTGCCCCGTACAGGTATTTTACGCAGTGGCTCCTATATCGTGAGTGAACAAGGTGACGTATTGCGTATTGATGCCAAACCAGAAGAATTGATGCAAATTACTGCCAAAACTGATTTCGAATTGCTCAAAGCCGCTTATCATCTGGGAAATCGACATGTACCGTTAATGCTTACACCATACGCATTATATTTTGAACCTGATCATGTGCTTGCAGAAATGGTTAAAGGTTTGGGTTTGGAGGTGAAAGAAGTTGAGCATCCGTTTGAACCTGAAAGTGGTGCTTATGCACAGCACAGTCATGATCATCGCTTAAGCCCAGTCAAGTCGATTCATCATGTCCATTGACGCTGCACATTTACTTAAACTGTTGACGTTATCATCAACAGCTTTACCTGTAGGTGCCTATTGTTACTCGCAAGGTGTTGAAAGTGCTATTAATTTGGGTTTAATACATGATGAGCAAAGCAGCATTGCTTATTTTGAAGATGTATTAGCATTACTATTGGTGCGTTTTGAATTACCTATTCTCAAACGTATGTTGCAATATTATGCAGATGAAAAGGTATTTTTACATTGGGCCACTTATTATCAGGCCAGCCGTGAAAGTAAAGAATTGTTGGCTGAATCACAGCAATTGGCATTCTCTCTAAATGCATGGATTAAAGATGTACTTAGGCAATCTGTGGTGGTGAAAAAACAGTTTGGTTTTGTACCGGTTTATGCGCAACTTTGTGGCAGACTAGGGCTAAATGTTACTGATATATTAACAGCTTATGCATTCACAGTTCTGGAAAATCAAGTATTGGCAGCTGTCAAAACTGTACCATTAGGACAAATGGGTGGGCAACGGATTTTATGGCATTTACACCAACAAATTCCCGCAGCAATTCAACTAGCATTGGCAATCCAGGATCATGAACTGAGTAGTGCATTGCCACATTATGCAATGTTGAGTATGCAGCATGAAACACAATATTCACGCTTATTTAGATCATAAAATGAAAGGAAAAAATCATGACAGAACGTAGCCCGTTACGTATTGGTATTGGTGGGCCGGTAGGGTCAGGTAAAACTGCATTGACATTAAATTTATGCCGTGCCTTACGTGATAAATATAATATGGCTGTAGTGACCAATGATATTTATACCAAAGAAGATTCTAATTTTCTAACCCGTAATGAAGCCATGTCGCCTGAACGTATTGTCGGTGTCGAAACTGGTGGTTGTCCACATACTGCAATTCGCGAGGATGCTTCGATCAATCTGGCAGCAATTGATGATCTTTGTGAAAAGTTTATCGGATTAGAGTTGATTATTATTGAAAGTGGTGGAGATAATCTGGCAGCTACATTTAGTCCGGAATTATCTGATCTCACACTTTATGTTATTGATGTGGCAGGTGGTGAAAAAATACCACGTAAAGGTGGACCAGGAATTACTAAATCAGATTTACTCATCATTAATAAAACTGATTTGGCACCAATGGTTGGCGCCAATCTGGATGTCATGGATCAAGATGCCAAACGCATGCGTGGTGATAAACCATTCATTTTTTCTAATATGAAAACAGAAGATGGTTTGCAAGAAATAATTCAGTTTATTGAAAAACAAGGATTATTCAAAGTATAGAAGTGATTATTTTTCAGAATTAAGAAAGTAGCTAATGTAAATTAATGCTTTCTTTTTTTGTATATTACGATAGTATTTCAAAATCAGTTGACCAAATATTTTGGTTTTTGATCAATAAATTATAATATGCAAAATTTCAGACCAATAGACTGATTCGTGTCTAATCATCTGAAATGACAAGCAATAGGGATGGGAGAACAAAAATGACATCGAATCAACTTGTGATTTTAAAACAACAATTGATTTTGAGCAAAGAAGGTTTTGCAGATATTGTTTACGAAGAAGGGACTTTATTGAAGGTCAAAATGATTTCCAATGATCATATTGTTGTTGCAGACGATACTGAACGCACTTTTTTATTAAAAAATCAAGATAAAGAGCAGATTTGGGCATTCTTATAATACATGTTTGTAAAGTTTACTGGATTAGAATTTTTCGAGCTTCTGTGACAATATGTTGAGTCAAGGCTTGTAAAGGTTTGGATTGCTGTTTCCAGTGGTGCCAATATAAAGTGATATCCATAGCGACATTCGGCATAACTTCAATCAAATCATAATGCGTTGCCAACTGTAAATCGGGTATCATGCCATATCCCAATCCAAGTTGTAGCGCATCAAAAAAGGCACTGACAGACGGTATGGTATGATAAGGAAAAGTACCTTTAGCCAAGCCATAATGTGTGAGTAAAACCTCAAAGTGCATATAATCTTTTTCATTAAATAAGACTGCAGGTGCTTTACGCAAAGCTTCTCGTGTAATTCCATGTTTAAACCATTTTTGTTGAAATTGTCGGCTTGCCATCATTCGATAACGCATTTTACCTAACTTTATACTATGACAGCCACGCATTGCTTCAGGTTCTATCGAAATACAAACATTGACCTGACCTGTTTCTAGTAAGGTATGCGTTAAAGATTGATCATCAATTTTGATTGCCGTAACAATACTTTGACAAACTAGGATGTTTTGTAATGCAGGCAAGAGCCAGATTGAAAGTGAATCAGCATTTACTGCAAGATGTACCTTGAAAAATTCATCTGGTGTGGTTTGACCTGTTAAATGATGTAATAAGTTTTGTTCTAGTAGTCTGCTATGCTGCAAATATTGTAGAACATCCTGACCAGCCTGAGTGAGAGTACAGGGACGCCCACGAATCAATAACAATTGTCCTAATGTTTTTTCTAAAGCCTGTACCCGAAGTGAAATTGCAGAAGGGGTAAGACAGAGCAATTGTCCTGCCTGATCAAAGCTACCCGTTTCAATTACAGCCAAGAATGCCTGACATTGTTTGCTGTTCAACATGGTTTACCTTAAAAAAATTTAGTTTATCCAAGATATTCTTAATTTTACTGACTTAAGTATAAAAAATATAGATAATTTTGCCTTAAATAACGTTTTTGAGATAAAAATGGCAACATGGTTATATGGTTTGGCAACAGGATTTTCTTTAATTATTGCAATTGGAGCACAAAATGTATTCGTGCTCAAACAAGGATTAAAAAAACAACACGTTTTCTGGATTTGTTTGATTTGTGCAATGTCCGATAGCCTGTTAATTTTTTGCGGTGTATGGGGTTTTGGCGAAATTATTGTGCAATATCCTGTGATTGTAGATTTGGCAAAATATTTTGGTGCCTTATTTTTATTTTTATATGGTCTAAAGCATTGTATGGGCGTATTTAACACTCAGAAGGCATTAATTCATCATGAATTAGAACCAAAATCTTTGTTGCATATTGCAATGATTTGTTTGGCTTTAACATGGTTAAATCCACATGTTTATCTGGATACGGTGGTGTTAGTTGGTGCAATATCTGTAAAATTTATGCAGGAACGCTATTTATTTGCCTTGGGTGTAATTCTTGCTTCATGGATATTCTTTTTTAGTCTGGGCTATGGTGCGAGATTTCTTTTACCAATATTTCAAAATGCACAATCATGGAAAATTTTAGACGGGTGTATTGCGATAATCATGTGGTGTATTGCTTATCAATTGATTCATTAATCTTGTCAAGATTTGTGAAAGTCGGTAAATATAATAGGGTAAACAAATAAGGGAATTTAGAAAATAATTTTAAATCATAAGTTTATAGACATACCAATAACCTACCTTGGTTATGTTAATTTTATTTTATCAAATGAGTAAAATTCTCATTTGGTAAAGGATGATATAAAGGATGTGGAGAATTAAAAATGGGAACGATGAAAGCCGCTGTAGTAACAGCATTTAATCAACCTCTTGAAATCAAAGAAGTAGAAATTCCAAAGGTAAGTGCAGGTAAAGTACTTGTCAAAGTAATTGCTACTGGTGTTTGCCATACAGATTTACATGCAATGCATGGTGACTGGCCAATTCAACCAACTGTACCATTTATTCCAGGCCATGAAGGCGTGGGCGAGGTGGTCGAAATTGGTGAGGGTATTACTCATCTTAAGATTGGTGATCTGGTAGGTATTCCATGGTTATATTCAGCTTGTGGTCATTGTGACCATTGTTATGCAGGCTGGGAAACTTTATGTAAGGAACAACAAAATTCAGGCTATTCTGTCAATGGTAGCTTTGCTGAGTATTGTCTTGCAGATGGTGAATATGTCGGTGTTATTCCAGAAGGTGTAGATTTACTTGAAATTGCACCAATCCTTTGTGCCGGTGTAACTGTGTATAAAGGCTTAAAAATGACTGAAGCCAAAACAGGGGATTGGGTTGCCATCTCTGGTATTGGTGGTTTAGGTCATGTTGCTGTGCAATACGCTAAAACCATGGGCTTCAATGTTGTTGCAATAGATGTAGATGACTCAAAACTTAATCTGGCAAAAGAATTAGGTGCTGATGTTGGTATTAATGCACTAAAAGTTGATGATGTTCAAGCCGAAGTTTATAAAGCTACAGGTGATGGATGTCATGGTGTTTTGGTGACAGCAGTTTCTCCAAAAGCTTTTGAACAAGCAGTAAAAATTATTCGCCGTGGTGGCACAATGGTATTGAATGGCTTACCACCGGGTAAATTCGATCTTTCTATTTTTGATATGGTACTTGACGGTATTACTGTTCGTGGTTCTATTGTCGGTACTCGTCTAGACCTAAAAGAAGCACTTGATATTGCTGCACGTGGTAAAGTGAAAGCGCATATTAATGTTGAGCCATTAGAGAATATTAATGATATTTTTGAACGTATGGAACATGGCAAAATCGATGGTCGTATTGTGATTGATCTAAGAAAATAAACACAATTTACCATTGTGTACGAAATATTTTAAAACCATTATGTGCCAAGGCATGTGATGGTTTTATAAAGTCAATTTTAAAATAAAAAAATGATAAAAATATTAACAACTAAAAAAAGAATAAATGATAATGAGAATAAATACCTATTTTTTGTAGGTATTTGGTAGGTAGGTTAAAAAAATAAAATCCAATAGCATCATTTCCGAAATCTTTCATAGACTTATATTTGAGATAAATAATAAGGATTTTATATGGCTTACAAGCAAATCGCAGATCAAACAAACGGCTTTTACATCCCATGCGTATCATTATTTGGCCCAGGTTGTTCCAAAGAAATTGGCATCAAGGCAAAAAATTTGGGTGCTAAGAAAGCATTGATCGTAACCGACCAAGGTTTATTTAAGGCAGGTGTAGCAGATTTAATCGCAGGATACTTAGCACAGGAAGATGTTCAAAGCCATATTTATCCGGGAGCAGAGCCTAACCCAACTGATCTTAACGTACATAATGGTGTAAAAGAATATCAGGATAATGGTTGTGACTTTATTGTTTCACTTGGCGGTGGTTCTGCACACGATTGTGGTAAAGGGATCGGTCTAGTTACGGCTGGTGGTGGACATATTAGTGATTATGAAGGTATTGATAAAAGTACCAAACCAATGACGCCGTTAATTGCTGTAAATACTACCGCGGGTACAGCATCAGAAATGACACGTTTTTGTATTATTACCAATACAGAAACACATGTAAAAATGGCTATTGTAGACTGGCGTTGTACACCACTCATTGCCATTGATGATCCAAGATTGATGGTTGCAAAACCTGCTGGTCTTACTGCTGCAACAGGAATGGATGCTTTAACACATGCTGTTGAAGCGTATGTATCGACAGCAGCGAATCCGATTACTGATGCTTGTGCAGAAAAAGCCATTCGTATGATCCAGCAATGGTTACGTCAGGCAGTTGCCAATGGTGAAAATATTGAGGCACGTGAGGCGATGAGCTATGCCCAGTATCTTGCAGGTATGGCATTTAATAATGCATCACTAGGCTATGTACATGCTATGGCACACCAATTGGGTGGTTTTTATAATTTACCACATGGCATCTGTAATGCGATTTTATTACCACATGTATGTGAATTTAACTTGATTGCTTGTCCTGAGCGTTATGCTGATATTGCAGAATTTATGGGTGTAGATACCTCAAAATTGACGACAACACAAGCTGCACAGGCTGCGATTGCTGCAATTCGAGAATTATCTGAATCAATTAGTATTCCAACTGGTTTAAACATCTTAGGTGTAAAAACAGAAGATTTTGATATCATGGCAACCAATGCACAAAAAGATGCTTGTATGTTGACTAATCCACGTAAAGCTAATCACGCACAGGTTGTTGAAATTTTTGCTAAAGCAATGTAATTAATAATTTTATAATATAAAAAAGCTCGTCAAAATGGCGAGCTTCTTTGTATGTATCTGATCATGAATATAAAATTTATTCAGCGTAATAAGCCTGACGTTTATTGGAAAATTTCTGTAATTGTTTGAGAAAGCCATCAAAATAATCTCTGGATTTTTCTTCAGTTCTAAAGCCTGCGTAAAGGGTACGTCTTAGTCCTTGAGGAGAAATAAAACTCAAACGGCGACTGGTGACCCAACCTTTTTGTTCATATTCATTAACCACCCAATCAGGTAATGCTGCAATGCCTCGTCCGCTAGCAACCAGTTGAATCAGCATTTGTGTCAAATCAGTAGTGCGAATCGCTTTAGGTTGAATATTGGCTGGTAGAAATACATGCGCCATGATGTCTAGGCGGTGTTTATCTACTGGGTAAGTAATCAGGATTTCTTCTGCCAATTTTTCCACACTTAAATCTGCATCACGAACTAGAGCATGTGTATTGGACAGTACCAAACGAGATTCGTATTCAAAAATCGGAAAGTATTCAATACCTTTTAATACGATTGGATCGGCAGTGATCAGTAGATCAAATTCAGCATTTTGTAGCAATTCATGTGGATTAACTTCAAACCCAGAAGCAAAATCCAGATCAACATCTGGATACTGTTGACGATATTGATTGAGCAGTGGCATCAGCCAGTCAAAGCAGCTATGACATTCAGAAGAGAAAATAATCCGTCCAGTCTGACCATGTACCAAGCGTACGATATCAGATTGTGCTAATTGTACTTGCGGTAAAACGTCATCGGCCAGTTTGAGCAAGCGTAAACCGACATTGGAAAATTGTAATGGGCGAGAGCGGCGATTAACAATTTCTACATCATACCAATGCTCAAGTTCCTTGAGTTGATGAGAAATTGCCGATGGTGTCAAATTAAGATCTGTTGCGGCAGCAACCAGTGACCCATGTTCACGTAATGCCTGTAAAGTCCGTAAATGGCGAAGTTCTAGCATATCAATAAACTCTGGAATAGAAAAATACAGGGATTTGAATAGATTAATGTAAGTTGTCAATATTAGATGACATTTAATTCAAAAATTATTTTACATGAAATTAAATCATTTTATCATAAAAATAATGAGATTTATTCAAGATAAATTTTGTTTGATTATTAACACTTCAGATGAATTTAAATAAATGTAAAATGAAGCGGGATCAAGTGAGTATCGAAATCGTTATTTTAGCTTATCTCTATTACTGTAAAATGTGATTTAAATATTATTATTGAAACCACATTTTTATGTAATGAATAAAAATTAACAATAATTAAAACAGAATTTTTCAGCGTACCGCAATCTATAATGATGCGGTATTTTTTAGAAAAATCGTATAAGCCAAGTTTTTATATTGTCATATTAAATCATCATAAAACTATATTTATTCAATACTGTTATTACTATCCTTTTGAAAATATATAATTTATTTAAATTAATGGTTTTTTACAGTAGTTTTTGAAAGATGTTTTACAGGAACGTTTAATGAGTTTGCTATAAAACAATATTCATTTGCTTTTTCATGTAGTTCATTTGCTAATTTAATCATTTCTTCAGTTTTAACGATTACATTTGGATGAAGTATTATTTCTTTAAAGTATCCTTTGCCATCATTTTCTTCCAACATAATGCCTTCGGCAATATCTGTATATTCCTCCACGATAATATGATTGATTGAACAAAAATGTAAATACCACAGCATATGACAAAAAGAGATTGATGAGAGAAAAAGATCTTCTGGATTGTGTTTGGTATTGTCTCCTCGAAAAGCAGGATCAGAAGAACCTTGAATTATGGGTTTATTTGCGATAATAATATTATGGCTTCTTTGATAACTTGTATAATTTTTAGTTCCTAACCCACTATTTCCTGTCCATTCAATTTTTGATCGATATAGATGTTGTTTCATGATTTAACCTTTTGATTGGATAAAATGATCAGCGATACATTATTTCATGGATTAAGTGGGTAAAATTTAATATAAATCTTTCAACAAACGTCCCTGACTCACCAGATTGGCAATAATATTATTAAAGGCATCTACATAGGTTTGTTGACCTATATGTTCGGCAATATAAATCAGGCTCTCATCTACAGCTTTCCCCATGTTTTTGCTACCACAGACATAAATATACGCACCTTGTTCCAGCAATTGCCAAACCAGTTCTGCCTGATCCAGAAGTGCATCTTGAACATAATATTTTTCAGTTTGATCTCGTGAAAAGGCTGTGAATAAGCCATTCAGTACATTTGCTGCCAGATATTGATTTAACTCGGTTTCATATAAAAAATCATGCTGACGATAGCGTTCGCCAAAGAATAAATAACTGTTGGTCGATGGCGTATATTGTTCAATAAATTGTAAAAAACCGATAAATGGAGCAATGCCTGTACCTGCACCAATCATGATAATAGGTGCATTGATGTTTTCTGGTAAATGAAAATTTGGATTGGAGCGCACAAATACCGAAACCTGATTATCCGGTTTTAAATTGGCAAGATAGCAACTGGTGATCCCTTGATAATCACGTTGCTGATGATGATAGCCAACTTGGCGTATGCACAAATCTACAGCCTCAGTATGGGTTTTTCCACAAGAACTAATGGAATAGGCACGAGCTGTTCGATTTGCCAAAATTTCCACCAGTTCATTCAATTGAATATGTTTTTCTGTATCAAAATCCTGTAATACATCAAGTAAATCATGCACATATAAATATTCTTCCAAAGCTTTTTTATTTGAAATTTTGAGTAATTCTTTTAAATGTTCGTGTTGGCAAAGTTTGGCAATTGCACGTAATACATTTTTGTTGAGAACTCGAAGCTCTTTATTTTTAAGTACAACAGTTGCTTGAGCATCATTAAACCATTGTGCATACAGGGCCAATAAATCATCGGGATTATCGACATTGACATATAATAAATCGCCTGCCTGATAACGTATCCCACTGTTTTGTAAATCGAGTGTCAGATGAAATACCGCAGGCTCGGATTGCGCCAGATGTTTGATCTCTAATACTTTGGCGGTATAGGTTGAGTTTTCGTTATACACTTGAATTGATAAATTATGCTGTACCGGTTCGCTGGGAAGATTGGATAAACTTTGCTGCAACAATGGTTGCCATTGATTAAAAATATCCTGAAAATTTAAATCCGCATCAACACGCTGAATGAGAGTTTGTGCCTGTTTTTCTTGAAAGATTTGATCAAGCTGTTTACCATAACCACAAAAATGATCATAACTGGCATCGCCCAAAGCAAAAATACTGTAACGAAAGGGCAGACGATCAAATAATTCTAGTTTATTCAGAAAATCCTCTGCATTTTCTGGTGCTTCACCATCACCAAAAGTGCTTGTAATGATGATTAACAAGCTATTTTGATGAATATTTGCAATGTCTATGTCGTTTAAAGTTGCAATAGAAAGATCATAAGACTGTAAAAAATCCTGTTGATAGAGTTGATAAGCCAGTGACTCGGCATGACCCGACTCGGAACCATAAGCGATAAAAATACTATAAATTGGATTACTCATGATATCTCTGGATTGATCCTGAAAATATTAAACGTATTAGCGATGTTTTTGGCGAAATTTATATCAAATCAAATATTGAAAATAAATTGAGCAGAGATCAATAAGATTTGCTGCCCAATAGTTTTTAAGCAATGGCTTATTATTTGTCGTAGTAGTCGTCAAATACTTCTTTTGCCTGTTCAATGGCTTCATAATTATTAAATAAATCATTTACAACACGGCGAACACTGATATAACCGGTAATCTCACCTTGATCGTCAAATAAAGGCTGAACCGTGGTATCAACAACATATACCACACCGCCTTTACCAACATTGGGAACAATACCTGTCCAGATTTTACCGGCTTGAATGGTATCCCATAAATCTTTATATACTTCTTTTGGTACAGAAGGGTGGCGAACGATGTTATGCGGTTGACCGACCAATTCTTCGTTGCTATATCCGGTTAATGTTGAAAATAGTTCATTGGCATAAGTAATCACCCCTTGTAAATCGGTAGTAGAAATCACCAAAGTATTTTGGACTGCATTAAGTAAAACATCATCTGTAGGAATTTGCTGTTGTGTCATATTGAGATACTCCGATATGGAATGAAGAATAAAATTATATTTTGGCGAACTGGATTTTTTTAACTGATTTGCCTTAATTGTAATAATAAAATAATTTAAAATCAGTAATATAAATTTTGTAAGCCAAACCTTTCATTTGTGAATTATTAAAAGGTATATTTAAAATACATTATTATGAGAATTAGTACAATAGATTTATAAAGATATTTGTAAATAATTATCAATACAATTTTATGGAAAAAGTATGAAAACAAATGTTGTGATAAGTATTTTTGTTTGTAAAACTATATTTTATAGACAGGTTAGGGGAATTTTAAGCTAAATTTTGCTGAAAATAACACAATATTCATCTCGATTATAAAGCAAAAAAAGTAAATAGAAGTGTCCAAATCTTAAATTATTGTTAATCAGGTGCATCAATAGTCATATTTTTCATAAGCTAATGATAAAAAATTATAAGAATACTAGTTTATTAATATATCTAAATATTTCATAAAACTTAATCTGTATTTAGATTTCTAAAAATCAGATTGATCTAGTTATCAAAAAGTTACTTCATTCTATGTTAGAATGCTGAGCTGAAATTTACCATCGTTATAGCCAGGGTCTGCAATGTCTGATGAAAGATTAACCCATCTCAAACAGCTTGAAGCTGAAAGTATTCAAATTATCCGGGAAGTCGCAGCTGAATTCGATAATCCAGTAATGCTGTATTCTATTGGTAAAGATTCAGCAGTGATGCTTCATTTAGCCATGAAGGCATTTTATCCGGCTAAACCTCCATTTCCACTTATGCATGTTAATACCGGTTGGAAATTCAAGGAAATGATTACTTTCCGTGATGCAATGGTAAAAAAGCTTGGATTGGAATTGATCGAATATAAAAATCTTGAAGGGGTTGCACAAAATATCAATCCATTCGATCAGGGAAGTTCTAAATATACTGATATCATGAAAACACAGGCGCTAAAACAGGCACTGGATAAATATAAATTTGATGCAGCATTCGGTGGTGCCCGCCGTGATGAAGAAAAATCCAGAGCCAAGGAACGTGTATATTCTTTCCGTGACAGTAAACATCGCTGGGATCCTAAAAATCAGCGTCCGGAATTGTGGAATATTTACAATGGTAAAGTAAATCAGGGTGAAAGTATTCGTGTTTTTCCATTATCAAACTGGACAGAGTTAGATATTTGGCAATACATTTATCTTGAGCAAATTCCAATTGTGCCATTATATTATGCTGCCAAACGACCTGTTGTAGAACGTAATGGTACCTTAATTATGGTTGATGATGAACGTTTCCGCTTAAAAGAGGGAGAAGTACCGGAAATGAAGTCGGTACGCTTCCGTACTTTGGGCTGTTATCCATTAACAGGGGCTGTAGAATCTGAAGCAGATACCTTGCCAGACATTATTCAGGAAATGTTGTTAACGACAAGTTCTGAACGTCAAGGACGTATGATTGACCACGATGAAGCCGGGTCAATGGAAAAGAAAAAGCAAGAAGGTTATTTTTAGTTTCTAATTTAGGTGGAGCAGCAGCATGTCTCATCAATCCGAGCTGATTAGCCAGGATATTTTGGCGTATCTTAAACAGCATGAACAAAAAGACTTACTCCGTTTCCTGACTTGCGGTAATGTCGATGATGGTAAGAGTACGTTAATTGGCCGCTTATTGCACGATTCAAAAATGATCTATGAAGATCAGCTTGAAGCAGTACAGCGTGACAGTAAAAAAGTAGGGACTCAAGGCGAGAAGATTGACCTTGCATTACTGGTCGATGGTTTACAGGCCGAACGTGAACAAGGAATTACCATTGATGTTGCGTATCGTTATTTTTCAACAGAAAAGCGTAAATTCATCATTGCCGATACACCGGGACATGAGCAATATACCCGTAATATGGCAACAGGTGCCTCAACTTGTGATCTGGCAATTATTTTGATTGATGCACGTTATGGTGTACAAACTCAAACTCGCCGTCATACATTTATTTCTGCGCTTTTGGGTATTCGTAATATTGTCGTTGCCATTAATAAAATGGATCTAGTGGAATTTTCTGAGCAAAAATTTAAGGAAATTCAGGCAGACTATTTTGATTTTGTTAAACAATTGGGTGACCGTACACCATCTGATATTCGCTTTGTTCCAATTTCCGCTTTAAATGGCGACAATGTGGTTAATCCGTCAGAAAATACACCATGGTATTTTTCATCGGACCATCAAGGTCAAACTTTAATGCAGATTTTGGAAAGTGTGCAGATTAATCACGATACCAAGAAAAAAGATTTCCGTTTGCCTATACAGTATGTTAATCGTCCAAATCTGGATTTTCGTGGTTTTGCTGGAACAATTGCATTAGGTTCTGTGAATGTCGGTGATGAAGTCGTTGCATTACCATCCGGTAAGAAAAGTACCATTAAAGAGATCGTAACGTATGATGGTAATCTAAACCATGCGTTTGTGGGCCAGGCAGTTACAGTGACTTTAAATGATGAGATTGATATCAGCCGTGGCGATATGCTGGTTCACTCATACGCATTACCACAGGTTTCCCGTGCAGTACGTGCGACGGTTGTCTGGATGAATGAACAACCTTTAGTCAAAGGTAAGCTTTATAACGTTAAAGTTGGTGTACAAAGTGTACCTGCCAAAGTGACGGATATTAATTACCGTGTTGATGTCAATACATTGGAAAAAGTTGCTGCGGAACAACTGGAATTGAATGCAATTGCGGATATTCTTGTTGAGTTTGACCGTCCAATTGTATTTGATAATTATAAAGATAGTCGTCATACCGGTGCATTTATCTTTATTGATCGTCTAAGCAATGTAACAGTTGGGGCGGCGATGATTGAAGATACCGCTCAGATTTCTAATAGTACACAAGCTGTAAGTAGTGAAGAACGTGCAGCTCGTTTAGGTCAAAAACCTGCAGTACTTGCAGTCAATGCTGACATCTTTAAGCAGGCACAGCAATTGGAACGTGCTTTACTTGACAATGGTATCGTTGCTTTGGCAAAAGCTGGTCTTGATGCACAGCAAGTAGATTTATTGCGTGAAACAGGCCTGACAATTATTGTTGATCAAATTAATTTCGCGGATTCCAGTATTGATGCTACAACACTTGATGCGGCAGTACAAAAAATTCAGCAACTTGTTCAACTGTAAGTTTTAGATCAACTCATAAATTTAACCCGATGCTTAATGTATCGGGTTTTTTATATCGCTATCAGGAGCATATCAATGCCGCATATTATTGTTGAACAATCCGCAAATCTTAAAAATATTGATGCTATTGATTTATTGACTGAGCTTAATCATGCACTGTTTGCTTCGGGAAGTGTGGCTCATATTGATGAAATCAAATCACGATTACGTATAGATGATGATTTTGTGATTGGATCAGGAAATCATCATCAAGCCTATATTCATGTTAAAATTCATTTGTTATCAGGTAGAACATTCGAACAAAAACAAAAGATTAGCGAATGCGTAATGCAGAGATTAAAACAATACAAATTTTTCAATGCCGATCAACTGGAACTGCAATTGTGTGTAGAGCTTATTGAAATGGATAGAGAGTTTTATATCAAAACAAAACTTAATCTCAATTAAAATCTGATGAATTAGAAATCACATTCAGCAGGTCTTGGGCAACATATTCAGTGAGCTGATTTAGCCGATCAAGTACAGAACCTGCGATAAAATATCGGAACGAGTGAATGTGCTGTTGATATAAAATTGTAATAAAGAACGTACCTTCTGGTTTTTCTATTGATTCGCTGCCACCGGATTTTAATAATCCGGTACATGCCACAATTACATCTGCCTGAGAAAATAATTTTTTTCCTTGTATCGCCATTGCATCAGTGACTTGCGCAGATTCTGCACTATAGTTTTTAATTAAAAAAGGGTCTATTTTTAGTATATTAATTTTAATGCTGGGATCATAACTGACCAACCCGCCAAGTAGAATGTTTGCACCACTATTTTTGTAGATGGAAAACTGACTGCTGAGATAACCAGAACTGGCACTTTCAATAAAGGCAATGGTAAGTTGATGTTGTTGCAGATAATCACAGCATTGTTTTAACATTGTTTAATCTCTGATTTTTTTAAGATAGTAAAGTTGATCTTGCTTAAAGATATTGATTTCTGAATGGGTAACCTAATGAAACATAAAATTGCTAGAAAACTCATTTCAATTGGATTGTAATAAAATTATCTGTTGAGTTCTAAGATAAAGTATATAAGTTATGATTATTTTAAATGTATTTTTTACTGTAAAGCCAGAACAAGAAAGTAATTTTAGGACATTGATGACCCATCTGGTTAGTCAAAGCCAAAAAGAACCCGGAAATGTGCATTATCAACTTGCTCAGGATGTTTTTACACCACATCACTATACTTTAATTGAACACTGGAAAGACGATGCAGCGATTGAATTTCATAATCAAACTGAACATTTTTTATCATTTCTGAATCAGGCATCGCAGTTATTTAGTGAAGACGTGGTCATTTTAAAATACATCAATGAATAACCTGAAAAATTGAGGCATTAATGAAACTTTTTATTTATGAACATTGTCCATTTTGTTTGCGTACACGCATGATTTCAGGGTTAAAAAATCTGAATATGCAGTATCAGGTCATTATGGAAGGTGATGCTGAAACACCAATTTCGATGGTCGGTAAAAAAGTTGTTCCGATTTTGCAAAAAGACAATGGGGAGTACCTGATAGAAAGTCTGGATATTGTCAAATATCTGGATGAACTGGATAAGCCACGATTTGCTACAGAAAGTAAAAATAACAAGGTAGATGAATGGATTAAGGACACTGCAAACGATATCTTTTATTTGGTTGTTCCCCGATTTACTAAAGGTAATTTCAAGGAACTTTCAACACCTGAAGCACGGCAAGCTTATCTTGACAGAGAAACACAAGCTTTTGGTGATATTGAAGTTTTAATTGCTAATACCGAACAATATCTTGCCCCAGTCAATCAACAATTACAACTTTTGGAACCGATCATTGCCGAAAGGCAGGGAATAGATATTGATGATTTTAAGTTACTACCTTTATTGCGATCATTAACCATTGTAAAAGACATCGAATTTGGTTCACAAACACAAGCATATATCGAAAATTTAAGTGACAAAGCACAGATAGACTTGCTTTACGATCAGGCAATTTAAATGCAAAACTTTTGGATTAAATAAAATTTTTGTATGTCTAAAGACGCCATGTGAAGAATAATTGGGCGATTGTAAATACTTTTTTTCAAGAGCTTAATAATAGGAGTATTATTTTGGTACTCCTATTAATTTTGATCAAAAAATAAGACTATTTTTCAGAATAACATTTCTTTTAAAAACTATTTTTATAATAAATAGCCAAAAAACCGACAAAATTTAAAAAAGAGAAATGATTGCTTACAAAGAATGCTTTCATAAAATCCATGAAAATCAAATAAATAACATAAACTATCTAAAGTTGAATAGGCAAGCAATGTGTAGATCTGCATATAATATCGTAGTCATTTGAGCTATATCAGCGTAAACAAAATAGTGCAAAGTATTTTTTTAAAAAATAATGAACATCATTTTTTAAGTACACTGCTTGCATTAACATTCAGACCGAAATTTAGTAAAATTTCACAAGTTCATATTATCTGTGTACGCATGAAGCGAGAAATCATGGGTAATTTTTAAAAAAGAGGAAAAACACCGTGCTAGAAGCTTACCGCCAACACGTTGAAGAACGTGCCGCACTCGGAGTCCCGCCGAAGCCACTTGATGATGTCCAAACAGCTGATCTGGTTGAGTTATTAAAAAACCCACCTGCTGGTGAAGAGGCATTTCTTGTTGATTTGCTTGAAAATCGTGTTCCTGCTGGTGTTGACCAAGCAGCTTATGTAAAAGCTGCTTTCTTGGCTGCTGTTGCTAAAGGAGAAGCAACTTCGCCATTAGTAACCAAACAACGTGCTGTTGAATTACTTGGTACTATGCTTGGTGGTTATAACGTTGCCCCACTGGTTGAATTACTTGAAGATGCTGAATTAGGTGGTTTGGCTGCTGAAGCGCTGAAAAAAACATTACTTGTATTTGATGCATTCCATGATGTAGCAGATAAGGCCAAAGCAGGTAATGAAAACGCCAAAGTTGTATTACAGTCTTGGGCTGATGCTGAGTGGTTTACCTCTCGTCCAGATGTTCCTGAAGAAATTAAAATCACTGTGTTTAAAGTGACAGGCGAAACCAATACCGATGACTTATCACCTGCACAAGATGCATGGAGTCGTCCGGATATTCCATTGCATGCCAATGCAATGCTTAAAAACGAACGTGATGGTATTCATCCTGAAAAACCAGGTGAAGTTGGACCATTGAACCAGATTAAAGATTTGATTGCCCAAGGTAATCAGGTTGCTTATGTTGGAGATGTTGTTGGTACAGGTTCTTCTCGTAAATCTGCCACCAACTCAGTCCTTTGGTTCTTTGGTGATGACATCCCACATATTCCAAACAAAAAAGATGGTGGGGTATGTCTGGGTGGTAAAATTGCTCCAATTTTCTTTAACACTATGGAAGATGCAGGGGCTTTACCGGTTGAGATTGACGTATCAAACATGAACATGGGTGATGAAGTCGTTCTTAAAGTAGACCATGCAGCAGCAAAAGTGACAGCATATAAAGATGGTGAGCTTATTGCTGAGTCTGAATTGAAAACTCCTGTGCTTTTAGACGAAGTCCGTGCGGGTGGCCGTATTAACCTGATCATTGGTCGTGGTTTGACAACCAAAGCACGCGAAGAACTCGGTCTAGCACCGTCTGAATTATTCCGTCATCCAAAACAACCAGAAGATACGGGTACTGGCTATACACTGGCACAAAAAATGGTTGGTCGTGCCTGTGGTTTACCGGAAGGCAAAGGTATTCGTCCGGGTACTTATTGTGAACCAAAAATGACTACTGTAGGTTCTCAAGATACTACAGGCCCAATGACACGTGATGAGTTAAAAGATCTGGCTTGTTTAGGTTTTTCTGCGGATCTTGTAATGCAGTCTTTCTGCCACACAGCAGCGTATCCAAAGCCAGTTGATGTGCAAATGCAGCATTCATTGCCAGATTTCATCATGAACCGTGGAGGCGTATCTTTACGTCCGGGTGATGGTATTATCCATTCATGGTTAAACCGTATGTTACTTCCTGATACTGTTGGTACAGGTGGTGACTCGCATACTCGTTTCCCTATTGGTATTTCTTTCCCTGCCGGTTCTGGTCTGGTTGCATTTGCAGCAGCAACTGGTGTAATGCCATTGGATATGCCAGAGTCTATATTGGTGAAATTTAAAGGCAAAATGCAAGCGGGAATTACCTTGCGTGACCTTGTTCATGCAATTCCTTATTATGCAATCAAGGAAGGTGATTTGACTGTTGAGAAGAAAGGTAAGAAAAATATCTTCTCTGGCCGAATTCTGGAAATTGATTTGACAGAAATGGAAACAGAATTGACAGTTGAACAAGCCTTTGAATTGTCAGATGCTTCTGCTGAGCGTTCTGCTGCCGGTTGTGCAATTACACTTTCTGAAGAAAAAGTTGCTGAATATTTACGTTCTAACATTACCATGTTGAAGTGGATGATTTCACAAGGTTATGGCGATGCGCGTACAATGGCTCGTCGTATTGAAAACATGGAAAAATGGTTGGCAAACCCTGAATTGTTGAAAGCGGATGCTGATGCTGAATACACTAAAGTCTATGAAATCGACTTGTCGGAAATTACTGAACCTGTACTTTGCTGTCCAAACGATCCGGATGATGCTAAATTATTATCCGATGTACAGGGTGTAAAAATTGATGAAGTATTTATCGGCTCATGTATGACCAATATCGGTCATTTCCGTGCTGCTGGTAAATTACTAGACAAAGTTCCAAGCGGTTCATTGTCGACTCGTTTATGGCTAGCACCTCCAACACGTATGGATGAGCATCAACTAATGGAAGAAGGTTTCTTCAATATTTATGGTAAGGCTGGTGCTCGTACTGAGATGCCAGGCTGTTCGCTGTGCATGGGTAACCAAGCACGTGTTGCACCAAATACGACTGTTGTTTCTACCTCTACGCGTAACTTCCCAAACCGTTTAGGTCAGGGTGCAAATGTTTATCTGGCATCTGCTGAATTAGCATCTGTAGCTGCGGTATTAGGTAAATTACCAACACCAGAAGAGTATCAACAATACGCATCTCAAATTGATAGTATGGCATCAGATATTTACAAATATTTGAACTTCGATCAAATGAGTGAATATACAAATGCTGCTGAAAATGTGGATACCAAAAAAATTCAGGCTGCACAGTTAACCTGATTGATTGAAATATAAATAAATTTAAGTAATGATAAGGGCTGAGTAATCAGCCCTTATTTTTTTGAGTATTAAAATGAATAAACTGAATCTTTTTAAGTATGCTATAAAAGAACTTTCACAAGATGCTTTTATTTTGTAGTGATTAGATCACGCTAATCCATAATCAAAAAAATGTGCATTATTAATAATTGAATATTTTTTCTATTTTTAAAAAATATTAATATAGATAGTGGTATTTTTAATGATTTTAAATCCTATATTTAAGCATTGAAAAAATGTTCATTCATTTAAGATAGTAAATGATTGCAATTGAAAAACAAAAACGTAATTTGAAAATATTTGTTGCTTTGATTCAAAATTATCGCGTCAATATCGAAGTTTAAGTTTTAAAAAATCAAAAAAATAATTTAAAATTTATTAAACCATTACGTTTTGGAAGTGGAAAAACCATGACGATATTACAAACTGATTATTTCTTAATAAATGAAAATAATTTATTAAATTTTGATGCAATAATTAAATATTTACAAAAAATAATGCTATTGATATTTTAAGTTAAATATTAAATTTTTGTTAAATGGATTGTTGGAATTAAATTGAAGTAATTAATCTATTTTAGTTTCACTATTTGTGATTGATCACCTATAACTGAGTGTGAATTATTATTACAGCAATATGATATTAAAATGATAAAAATGTTATAAAGAATATTAAATGTACAAACTATAGTATAGGTAGGTACAGAAAAATAAATGATTAGATTAAACATGGCGCAAATGATATTGCGCCATGTTTAATCCTTTAGATAAAGCGGTGTTGGATACGCCACGCCCGATGAATTTTTTGATTACGTTTAAAATCTGGGCCAATAGTCCAATGGGTAATTTCTTCAACTTTAAAGCGTTCGGAAATTTCAGGATCTAAATCAAAACCTCTAAAATTATTGGAAAAATATAAGGTTCCTTCACCACTTAATCGATTCATGGCACGTTTAATCAAGGATAAGTGGTCGCGCTGAACGTCAAATGTTCCATAGAATTTTTTAGAATTTGAAAAGGTAGGTGGATCAATAAAGATTAAATCGTATTGTTCGTGACCTTCTTTTAACCATTCAAAGCAATCGCCTTCAAAAAATTGATGTTGCTGATCAGGATGATCGACAGTTAATCCATTCAGAACAAAGTTTTCTTTTGACCAATTTAAATAGGTATTCGATAAATCTACGCTTGTGGTACTTGCTGCACCCCCCAAAGCGGCATGAACACTGGCAGTAGAGGTATAACTGTATAAGTTAAGAAAATGTTTATTCTTGGCTTCTTTGGCAATTTGCAAACGAATTTGGCGATGATCCAGAAATAGACCTGTATCCAGATAATCAGTCAAATTAATGAGTAATTTGGCATCACCTTCACGGACAATAAAACGTTTGGATGCGCTACTTTGTTTTTCATATTGTGTTTTGCCAGCCTGTCGGGCACGCGTTTTGATAAAGACGTTTTCACGATTTAATCCGGTAACTGCTCGTACAGCTGCTAATGCAAGGTTAAAGCGTTTTTTAGCTTTTTCTGGATCAATTTTTTTGGGTGGAGCATATTCTTGTACATGTAGTTTATCACCGTATAGATCGACAACCAGATTAAAGTCCGGTAAGTCCGCATCATATAAGCGCAGGCAATAAATATTGTCTTTAATTGCCCATTTTTTTAGAGCAGTCATATTTTTTTGTAAGCGGTTTGCAAAATCCTGAGCACCTTCTACGTCCACAGGTTGAGCTTGCCACGTGCTTAAAAATGGTTGAGCAATACTAAGCGGTTTAATTTCACCAAAACGGATATAAATTGGTAATTTACCATTCATCAAACGTAAAGTTTCGGTATTCTGAAAAGCTAAAACATCAGCCTGTTCAATTTGTGCAGCGATAATAGCAGCAGATTGTTCAGGGAATTTTTCCTGTAATAACAAGGATAAACCTTGATATAAGGCACGGTTAGATGCTTTATCACCTAGACGTTCGCCATAAGGTGGATTGGTCACAATAAATGCAGTTTGATCAGGCGTTAACTGGAAATCTGGCCAGTCACCTAATACGCGTTCTTCAATTTGAATATCTTCAATGATGGCTTCAAAACCAGCTGCAATAATATTTTTACGCGTGGCTTTTACTGCTTCCCAGTCTGCATCAAAAGCATAAAACTTGGGTAAAGGTTGTTCCAATGCAGCGTAATGTCGCTCTACAGCTTCTTTTTTGATACTTTGCCAGAGGTCATGGTCATGGCCATGCCAGCCATTAAAGCCGAAACGGCGTACCATACCGGGCGCACGATCAGTCAGAATCATTAGAGCTTCAATAATAAAAGTACCTGAACCACACATTGGATCAAGGATTAAATCAGGTTTTTTTTGTGTTAGTCTGGCTTTTTGTAAGATGGCTGCAGCTAAATTTTCTTTAATTGGTGCATCTGTCATATAACGGCGATAGCCACGTTTATGCAAACTGTCACCTGATAAATCAAGGCAGAAATGATGTGCATCTTTGCCTGCCAGTACATATAAAGTAATTTCTGGTTGTTTGATGTCAATACTTGGGCGGCGTCCCTGACTTTCCATAAAACTATCGACAACACCATCTTTAACACGTAATGTGGCAAATTGAGTATTGACTTTAATTTCACGTTCAACATGCAATCTAATGGCAAATGTACTTTGTGCAGCGAATACCAATGACCAGTCAAATTCTACAGCAGCTTCATATAACTCTTCAGCAACATCACGAGCATCGTGTTGATGTGTGATGTCATATTGATAAATTGGTGTCAGTACGCGTGATGCCAGACGTGACCACATGCAAATTCGGTAAGCGATTTCCAGCGTTCCCTGAATGATTAGACGGCCTGTTTTGCGTTCAACCAGTGTTGCACCAAGTTGTTCTATTTCTTCTTGTAATAAGTTTTCTAAACCATCGGCACATGTCACCCAATAGTTATTTACACGTGAAGAGTTGCTCATAAATTAAATAAACCAAATATGGAAAAGATTTTGATAGTAAAGTTTAACGTATTTTGCTATTGAAAGCTTTTTTAATCGCTGAAAAAAATATAAGAGTGTGATCTAAATCAAACTAATTCTTGTTTTTCAATGGTCTAGTGTTTGTCTGGCATTAATTTTGCTAATTTTTTCAAGAAGTTCAAAATAACCATGACAGAAGGTAATGGTTAAATTTTTTGTAAACGCGGAGTAATGCACAATGACTGATCATGGCTTTATTGCAAATGCAGAATTTTTTTCGATTGCAACACAAGTTTATGCAAGATTAAGACGAGTTTCGGGACGAGTGGTTGATGCGATGTACATGGCACAAAACCCAGAGTATGCAAAATATATTATTACGCTTGCGCAAAGCACACAGGATGCAGAACTTCTTCATTACGCAACACGATTATCTGAGTTTATTTCACAATCTACACAGCCAGATTCTGTGCTAGAACAATCTCAACTCTCTTTTTCTCAATCTGAAGATGATTTACAACCCGGATCAACGGCTACTGAGGAAGAGGTTTATAAAGCTCAAGTCCCACATCATTATATTGGGTTCCTGCGTTAATTAAATTTTTGCATTAAAATAATTGAAAGAATTTAGCATCTTGCGAAAGAAGAGGGATGTATTTATTTTTTCATCTTTATGGTGGAGAAAGATATTGAATTTCGCAAGAAATCTATGAGGGTTAATAAATTGTTCTAAATTTGGAATGATGAGTTCATTTTATAGAGATTATATAAAAATTAAACAATGTATAATGATCATTAAGAAATAATCAATAATGAGGTGTAGTGATGAATGCTTTTTTACATCGCAGCGAACATCGTGGACATGTACAACATGGTTGGCTAAATACTTATCATAGCTTTTCCTTTGCAAGTTGGTATGACCCTAACTATATGGGTGTCAGTGCCTTGCGTGTGATTAATGATGATACCATCGCCCCACACCGTGGTTTTGCTACGCATCCACATGACAATATGGAAATTTTAACATGTGTACTATCAGGTGCAATTACACATAAAGATAGTATGGGAAATCATGGTGATATTAAAGCTGGTGAATGGCAATTGATGAGTGCTGGTACAGGCATACAGCATAGCGAAAGAAATGAAGGGGATGAGGCAGTTCACTTGCTACAAATCTGGATTATTCCCAATGAGCGTGATGCTGAGCCGACTTACCAGCAAATTGCCAAAGATCCACATGATTACCCTAATCAATGGCATATTATTGCTGGAACCAGCACTAATGCGCCAATGAAGATTCGTCAAAATACTGAAATTTCAGCAGCTGTATTACAAAAAGGTCAGCATTTGGCATTGAATAAATTACATGCGCTCAATTATGTGCATGTGATTTCAGGAATGCTAAAAATTGCTGAACATACCGTTAGTGTTGGTGATGCACTGGCTTTTGCTGATGATGTAGAAATTATTGCATTGGAAGATTCCCAGATGATCTGGTTTGATTTACCAAAGCCTTAAGATTGGCGTTCTCATAAAAATCCCTTAATCGTGACGATTAGGGGATTTTTTATGCGTGAACTTGTTCAAGTTACTGCTAAAAAGAATCATTTTCAGCTAAACTATGGGCGTTTTCGTGATTCGACCTACAGGAATCCATTATGCATATCGCAGCACTGCATCAGCCGAGCCAACTTCAGCTGAACCAACAAGGAAATTTAAAACATTTCCTGACCATTGAAGGTCTTCCAAAAGATACATTAACCAAGATATTAGATACCGCACAAAGCTTTTTTGATGATAATAATAATTTGATTACCTCGCCATTACTAGAAGGGCGAACTGTAATGAATCTATTCTTTGAAAATTCCACTCGTACCCGTACTACATTTGAAGCTGCTGCAAAACGTTTATCTGCCAATGTATTAAATATTGACATTGCGCGTTCAAGTACATCAAAAGGTGAAACATTACGAGATACCTTATGGAATTTACAGTCTATGGCTGCAGATATTTTTGTGGTTAGGCATTCTGCATCTGGTGCTGCACATTTTATTGCCCAGACTGTTTGTCCGGATATTGCGATTATCAATGCCGGTGATGGGCGTCATGCACACCCAACACAGGCAATGCTGGATATGCTGACGATCCGTCGTGAAGTAAAAAAACCATTTTCAGACATCAGTGTTGCCATTATTGGAGATATTAAACATTCCAGAGTTGCCCGTTCGGATGTTGCTGCTTTACAAACTCTAGGCTGTAAAGATATTCGTATCATTGGTCCAAAAACTCTATTACCCGTTGGTTTTGAGCAATATGCACCGGATGTGCGTTTATTTACTAATATGGATGAAGGTGTCAAAGACTGTGATGTCATTATTGCTTTACGTATCCAAAATGAACGTATTGAATCGCCTGCATTATCTTCACAATCTGAATTTTATAAACTTTATGGTTTAAATGAGCAACGGCTATCATTGGCCAAGCCAAATGCAATTGTTATGCATCCTGGTCCAATGAACCGTGGTGTTGAGATTGCTTCAAGCATTGCTGATGGTCCACAATCTGTCATTTTAAAACAGGTTACGAATGGTATTGCTGTGCGTATGGCTGTTTTGGCGTTATCCATGCAAGGGCAATTGCAGCAAAAAAGCTTATTGGCAGCGCTTGCTATTTAAGGAGATAGAACATGAATGAAATCATAAAAATTGAAAATATACGTGTTTTAAACCCTTTAACACAAAGTGATCATATCGGTACGATTTATCTAAAAAATGGTCAGTTAATTGATGCTGCACAAATTGCTGATGAAAAGATTGAATATATTGATGGTACAGGCCAATGGTTAATCCCTACCATGTTTGATCTTTGTGCACGTTTACGTGAACCTGGTCAGCAACAACATGGAACATTAAAATCAGAAGGCCTTGCAGCACGGAAAAACGGTATTTTGCATGTGGTGACACCACCTGACAGTAAACCGATTGTTCAGGACAATGGTGCATTAATTCAAGGCTTACAAGAAAAAGCATTAAAAGATGGTGGAATTTATCTACATATTATCGGCGCACAAACTCAGGGGCTTAATGGGAAACAACCTGCCAATATGGCAGGATTAAAAAAAGGTGGTTGTATTGCTGTATCGAATGCGAATGCTACTTTTGCTGATGACGATGTGGTGATTCGTACATTGGAATATGCGGCTGGTCTGGATTTAACGGTGGTGTTTTACCCAGAAGAACCTCAAATTGCAAAAGACGGTTGCGTACATGAAGGTTTTATTGCTTCACGTCAGGGCTTGCCAATGATTCCGACGATAGCAGAAACTGTAGCAATTGCTAAATATTTACAAATGGTTGAAGCAACAGGGGTTCGGGCTCACTTTGGTTTATTGTCATGTGGTGCTTCGGTAGAATTGATTGCACAGGCAAAAGCAAAAGGTCTTGCTATTTCAGCCGATGTGGCCATGCATCAGTTACACTTAACAGATACGATTATTGATGGTTTTAATGCATTGGCTCATGTGCGTCCGCCATTACGTTCTGAACAGGATCGTCAATTATTGCGTGAAGGAATTCAATCTGGTGTGATTGATGCAATTTGTACTCATCATGAACCATTAAGTAGTTCGGCTAAAATGGCACCATTTTCAGAAACATTACCCGGTATAAGTGCATTTGATACCTTTGTATCTTTAGGTGTGCAATTGGTAAAAGAAGGCGTACTTGAACCATTACAATGGGTAGAAAAAGTTACTATACACGCTGCAAAAATCTTTGATGCTGAGCAAATTTGGCAACAGCAGGCTGGTTGGGTTTTGGTCAATCCTGAGCAAACATGGGTTGTCACAGAAACCGATATTTTATCTCAGGGTAAAAATACACCATTATTGGGATCAACTTTATCTGGCACAGTACAACGTACTTTTATCGCTGAATAGTTTTATTTTAAAAATGGTTAAATCGTAGGCAAATATTTGGCAAATAATGAAGTTTTCTTTACCTTCATGCAAATTTTGCCTATGATGTGCATTCAGCCAATCCAAGTTTTAACACGCTCGTAGCTCAACTGGATAGAGTACAGGTCTCCGAAGCCTGTGGCGTGGGTTCGAGTCCCGCCGAGCGTACCATTTATTTAAATATTAGATAGTAAAATCAATTACTTAAATTTTTGTACAACTGTATATTATTAGTGATTTTATCAATTCTATTCCCATATCATTCCCATTAAATTCAAGAAATTAGGATAATAAATATGCAAATGGGAAAAAATCAGTAAAATTAAAATATAATGGGACTAGCAAATTTTTTATGTAATAAAGTAATATTTTTATATAAGTTAAATTAAATCATATAGTTATATATTTTTTTTATGTAATAAATCATGTAATATTGATGTAAGAAATTACTGTGAAAAAATGTAGTATTTATAAAAGAATAGGCTTATTAAAATCAATAACTTATAAAATATTACTCCATAAATTACAAAAAAATACACCCTTATGTAATGAGATATCTTCATTCATAACAATAACTTATATTTTGTTATTACATTATTACTTCAAATATTTCTATATCCCTATAAAGAACATATTTTTTACTTTTTTAATTCTTATCAGATGATCTTTTTTGCTATGTATTTTTATCAATTTTGTCATTTCGGCAAATGTGCATCTGTGTAGTGAAATGCAGTATTGAAATATTTAGGGTGATCATCTGTAAATATTGATATTTAACGTCGTTGTGGTTAGGAATGATGAGTCCTTTGATGCAGTTAAGTTGCATTGTTTAGATAGGGATCGCAGGCGGGGGGGACTGCGAACGGCTGGCGTTATGGTGGATATAGGTGATAATTAATCTCATTTGTGCCGAGTTTTTAAAAATGCATAAAAAAAACCAGCAAATGCTGGCTTGAGAATGATGAATATCTTTATTAGGGTTATGTCACATTATCTAGTTTATACTTTTTAAACCGAATGACCTCATCACCAGCCCACTCATTGATCTGCATCATACGAGATTGAAGTGGAACAATTTCATTTTGATAAAATACTTCCGCTGCGTCCTTTATTGACCCAAAGCCACCGGTATTATTTGGTACAATTCCCATGAGTTGCGGTGGCACACGAAGTGCTGCAAGTGTATCGTCCCGGGTAATTGATTTGATGTTGGCGAAATCATCTTTTGCAGCAATTTCAGAGACTGGCAAAATCTGTATGCCATCCTTCTTCCCACCAGGTGCGTAATAGAAAAGATTTCGGAAATTACCGGGTCCTTTGCTATCCTTCAGTGCTTTTCGTAATGCTGTAATATCATTTGGGTCTTGGGCTGCATCATTTACATATAAGATAAAACCAGCATGTGATCCGTTATTGTAGTACTTGCGACGGAAAAGAGTAGCGGACTCGTTCAACCATGCACTTTGTAGTGCTGAGATATATTCAGGTGATCCATAGATTTCCTGATCAATATCCGCTTCTCGAACGTGACAAATTCTTGACTGAAATTCCCATTCTTGATAGCCGTTATGATCATTATTTAATAAAAAATATTGGTCAGTATCTTTACCACGTCGCATATATTTTGCCAAAGCTGGCTTGTACTGTATTACATTCCCAAGTCTGGATTTAACTTCTTCCAGATAAGCATTACCGCACCAAATAAAATCAAGTGAGATTTGTTCAATAGAACTCAAATGAGGATGTGGAATAAATAGATTTGCCAGAAAATTACGTTTAAAAATAATTCCACTATTCAGGTAAGGCGTAGATTTATAAGATTTTGCAAGCCCTGACATACTTACTTGAGGCTCATACCAGCGGCCATTAAACCAACACTCGAGATAATCTGATAATTCATTGCCATTCAATACTGGCACTGCATCACCGAAGGTAAATGCTTCGGTTTTTTGTGATCTGATTTTATGATTAAGTGGCAATTGATTGATGGCAAAGTTCAGTAAATTTTTAGCGGTAGAATAGGGATTCATTAATAAATCTCCATAAATGATTGGTTCATTTGTGTTTGTCCTTCAAGCGGTTCGTTGTACAAAGCATGCATCAATCCCCAAGCCAGATCCGCATGACCAATTTCTTCCGAACGTCCTGCGGTGAAAGTCATCTGTTTTTGACTTGGTGTTAGGGTTTTTTTGATGCTCATAAGTGATTGAGATAGATCAGTCCAGCCAGCGTCATACTCCAGCCGACCATTTCTGATCACGTCCATTGTTTTTAGAACAAGACGAGTTTTGACTTCAGGTGAGTAACTGAATTCTGTGAGATTTGGAAAAAATTGTTTTACCAATTGGGCTACACCAGTTCCCATGCCAGTGACATCCAAACCAATGTAAGTGACGTAATAGCGCAGGGTAGTTTGGCGAATCATCTCTGCCTGATTCTTGAAATCCATGCCACGGAACTGGATTTTTTCAAGCACTCGAAATTTGCCACCAGACACCAACGGTGGTGCGACCACTACCATACCAGCACTGTCACCAGACTCAGCTGGATCGTAGCCGATCCAGACTGGGCGATTGCCATAGGGACGAGCGTGAAATGGCTTAAATTCATCGGCCCAAAGTTCCCATGAATCCACCATACATCGCTGTAGCATTTCTAATGGAAAGATTGATGCGCCATCATCAATAAATTGGCACATCAACAAATTCATAAATTCTTCAGGAGAATATTCGAATCGTAGCTCCTCGATGTCGAATAAATCACAGCCACCATTTTCGGCATCTAAGATTGTGACAATTTGTCGCCACATTCTGTCTTCACATAAACGACCATTCCTTAATGCATCATGTGAAACATCAATATTGAGTTTTTGATCTTTGGTTCGACCACGGTTAAAACGGGTACCAGTCCAAAATGTATAGGCTTCATGTGCCATAGTGGATGGTGTAGAGAAATAGGTTTTACGCCATTTTTTATGCAAAGCCATTGCCGAAGCGACTTTATTTAACTCATTGAATCCAAACGTCCAGAAGAATTCATCAAAATAAAAATTTCCATGGTGGCCTTGTGCAGTTCGGTAGTTAGTACCTAAAAATGATAATGATGCCTGATTGTTATCCGGCAATATAATTGGATCACCAACCAGTTCAACACCGCAGGCTTCATAAGCAAAGCCTTTGATATATTCTTTGAAAATATGTGCTTGGGCTTTTGAAGCAGACAGGAAAATTTGATTTCGACCAGTTTTGACTGCATCGACCAAAGCTTCTCGGGCAAAATACCAAGTTGCACCAATTTGTCGGCTTTTTAAAATGACTCGAGTACGTTGATTGCCAGCCTTATACCAATCCCTCTGATAGTCAAAAAGACTGTCTTCAAATGCTGCAATGAGCAGCTCAACTTGTTCTTCAGTAAATTGATTATTCTCTTTTTTCTTTTTCGGTGATGCATTACGTTTTGCGATATTTGGATTGAGATCTGCTTCATTACCACCGTCTTTGAATCGTTCAATCCGAGCAAACTCTTTGTAATTTTTAAACAGCTCGGACAGTTCTTTATAGTCACCATTTGATTTTTTATTTTTAAGGGTGATTGTCATCAATCGGACCGTTAAGGCCTCTTCAACCCGATTTTCTGGTCGGGTTTTGTCCCATTCTTCCCGGGTTTTCCAAGCCTGTACAGTTCGCTCATTCTCATCTAGAGCTTCCGCAATATCGACAATTTTCCAGCCGAGCCAATATAAAAATTTGGCTTTGAGTTTGTTGTCGAGTAGCAGCTCTAAATTTGCTAATTGTGAAAGTTCGTTCATATCCTGCGGTTTGCTGACGATTTATTCGCAAACATTGGCAGGTGATCACACATTTAGCAGTTATACAGAGTTGTATATGCCTGATTTACAACTACAACAGATTGCAGGTACACAGTCTGATTGCCCATTCTGCACCTATTGAAATAGCCCTTATCCCTTTAAACAGGTACAGCAGAATGACCGATAAAAATCAGCCCAAAAAATTTAAATCCAGATGGTTTCGAATTGCAGTAGCAGGCGACACCACCGATGGCCGTGAAATTTCGGCTGAATGGATTCAGCAAATGGCAAAAACCTACAATCCAGATACTTACGGTGCCCGTATCAATGTGGAGCATATCCGGAGTTATTTCCCTGACAGTGCATTTGGTGCTTATGGGGACGTGATTGCCTTAAAAACTGAAAAAGTCACCATTGATGGGGAAGAAAAAGATGCACTTTTTGCTCAAATTCAACCCAACCAAAATTTGATCGATTTAAACCAGAAAAACCAAAAAATTTATACGTCCATTGAAGTTGATCCAAATTTTGCAAAAACCAATCAGGCTTATTTAGTCGGTTTGGCTGTCACAGACAGCCCCGCATCATTGGGTACAGAAATGTTGCAATTTGCGGCCAAAGCACAGGTCAATCCATTGGCTGATCGTAAATTACGACCGGATGATATTTTTACTGCAGCACAGGAAACAATCCTGGAGTTTGAAGAAGTTAAAGACGATAAATCATTCGCCAGTGATCTGGTCGATAAAGTCAAAAATCTGTTTAAGAAACAGGAACAGCAACAACAGCAAACCCAAGATCATTTTTCACAAAATGAACAGGCCATTCTTGTGATTGCACAGCAAACCGCAGATCAGGGTCAGGAATTCAGTCAGCTTAAAACCCAGCATGAGCAGCTGCAAAAAGATTTTAATGACTTAAAAACTAAGCTGGATCAGGAACCGGGTGGACAGAATCGTCCAGAGTCAAACAACAGTCAGTTTAGTCAAGACATTGGTGAAGTCGACTGTTAAGCAGCTGACTCAAACCATTTAATCCCAAAATTTAGAGTAATTATTATGCGTCCAGAAACACGATTAAAGTTTAATAAAGCGATGACACAGTTAGCCAAGCTCAATGGTGTTGAAAATGTCGCTCAAAAATTTACCGTAACGCCATCGGTTCAGCAGAAACTTAAAGAGAGAATTCAGGAATCATCTGAATTTTTGCGAAGAATTAATATTTATTTGGTTAATGAACAATCCGCTGAGGCCATTGGTATTGGAATTTCTCGACCTATTGCATCACGTACTAATACCAATAATAGCGATCGTCAAACTAAAGATCCAACAGGTTTGGATAGCCGATTTTATTTTTGCCGTAAAACAGACTTTGATACGTCAATTAAATATCAAAAACTGGATCAATGGGCAAAATTTAAAGATTTCTATGCTCGTTTCCGTGGTGTGATTATTAAACGCCAGGCTCTTGACCGTATCATGATTGGCTTCAATGGTACAAGTATTGCAGCAGATACCGATATTGTTGCCAATCCAAAATTGCAAGATGTCAATAAAGGCTGGTTGCAAAAAATGCGAGAAGAGAATACCTCGCGAGTTATGAGTTCAGGTACTGTTCAAAATAAAATCACAGTAGGTAAAACAGGCGATTATAAAAACCTAGATGCGTTAGTGATGAATATTGTTGATGAAATGATTGATGAAGTCCATCAGGATAATCCTGATCTGGTAGTGATGTGTAACCGAAAAACAGTTTCTGATAAATATTTCCCTCTGGTGAACAAAGATCAGGAAAATACAGAAAAACTGGCAGCAGATATCATCATCAGTCAAAAACGCATGGGTAATCTACCAGTATATTCAATACCATTTTTCCCTGAAGGCATCATTCTAGTCACAACTTTCGATAATCTTTCAATTTACATGCAAGAAGGCGCAATTCGTCGAACTGTAATTGACAATCCAAAACGTGATCAGGTCGAAAACTACGAATCATCAAATGAAGATTATTACATCGAAGATCTTGGTCTGGCTTGTATGGCTGAAAATATCGAAATTCAGGCGGAGTAATTTGTCATGAACTTGGCTCGAAAGCACTTCCAACAGCATCAAGCCAAATCCGCAGCTGAAACGGCTGCGGAGTTCGGAACGATGCAAAATACCAATGCTTATGAACAGCAACTATTACAACTCAATAGCGATAAAGCCCGTCTTAAGCAGATCCAGTCCAAACAGAACAAAGTTGAGCTAAAACGCCAGCTTGTTCCAAATTACAAGCCTTATATTCAAGGCATTCTGGAAGTAAAACCGGGTGTACAGGACGAAGTCGTTACTCAAGTTCTAGTTTGGGCGATTGATATTGCTGATTATGAATTTGCACTTGATATTGCCGAATATGTACTTGAACACGATTTAAAACTTCCTGATCGCTTTGAGCGTAGCGAAGCATGCTTCATTACAGAAGAAATTTCAGAAGCATTTTTAAAAGTACTTAAAACAGATGTCGCTATTGATATCACCATTCTGGAACGGCTTGAAAGTTTGATTACTGATGAAACACTGGATAAATCAAAACGTGATATGCCGGATGAAGTTAAAGCAAAACTTTATTTAGCACTTGGTAAAGCTGAGATGCGATTAATCACAGGTGAAGAGTTAGTCGACTTTGTTCATGCAACACGAGCAAGCGATTTTCTGGATCAAGCTTGCAAATGGGATGATAAATGCGGTGGACGTACTGATCTAACCAAAATGACAAGGCTAGTTGCAAAATTGGACTCCATTTTTGCAAAACCAGAAACAACAGAACAGCCAGAAGTCCCAACCAATGTTTTGTTAAATCAAAATGAAACGCCTGTGGGCGATGACCACGGCAATATGGTGCCGACTTCTGAATAAGTGCCCCGCACCACACTGGAGTGCAATGGTCGTGATTTTATCATCACAGTAAATCCTCACCGAGCCATTGCCCCTCCCAGTGTTTTAAGGAGATAACTATGAGCTTTGTCGCAAATGGGATTAGCACACCCAGCAATATCATCATCTCGAATGGCACATTTTTCCCTGTCATTTTTCTTGATGAAATCCGGAGCGATGTTCGTATTGGTGGAGATGTCACAGATATTCGCTTACGTCAAATTGTTCGGGAAGAAATGATCGATGTAAATCGCTTGCTGTCAAAACTGGTCATGACGGCAGATACATTAGCAGATCTAGCAAAGAGCCATGTTGATGATAAACCTGATACAGAAGTTTTATATTTTTCTGCGGTGGCTAATGGTGTGGCCGCAAAAGTGATTGAGAAGTATCCGGCTTATGACAGTACCAATTCCGGTGCAAAAAAATCAGAACTGATGGAGTGTACCTCAGAAGACTACCGACGTAACAAACATTGGGCCATTCAGCAATTACTTGGTGAAAACCATACCGTGGTGGAGTTGATATGAAGAAATACACCTTAATGACACCAAACGGCAAAAGCACAATCATTTGTCTAGAACATCATGAAGTTTCAAAAATTCTTGCTGAAGCGATATCTACGAAAATTGGAATAGATATTCATGCCATAAATGTTGAGTTTTGGTTTTGTGGTGATAGACATCAAAGTCTACATTTTCTTGAAAAAAAGCCTTGCCAATGTTTTGGCTGTAAGAATCAAGCACAAGGCGGTGGTTACCAACCTTGCTCACAAGCAAAGTTCGATAGTGAATTTATGCTAGTAGATGGTCCAGAACGTCTATTTAGTCCACCAAAAAAACCATAGGTGCTTTATGAAAATTATCTCTAAAGAAACCCATAAACGGACACATACCTATTCTTTTACTGAAGAAGAGTTGAAACGACTGTCATTGAATCAGGTAGCTGAAAAATTGGGTTTGGATTTATCAAGACATAACGTTAGTTCAGAAACCAGATTATTTTCTAGATCCAACGGCATTAATCCAACCTCATATCACTGTGATGTGACGATTACTGAGTTATTGGATAGTCAGGATTGAATCTAATGACCCAGACCATAACTGCCATCCAGAACGACACCATCGACAGTATTTGCTGGAGATATTATGGACGGAGTGCTGGTGTTGTTGAAAAAGTGCTAGAAGCAAATCCAAAGCTGGCAGACATCGGTGTGATTTTGCCAATAGGTACCGAAGTAATTTTACCTGACATCGATACACCCCAACAGACCAAACAAACCATACAACTGTGGGATTAAGTGAGTTTATAAAATCATGGCAGAACCAACCACAACAGCAGCTGCAACAGCCCTTACACTTGGTGCAGCGTCCCTTTTACCATTCGTCAACGGCAATGCCTTATTAGGTGCAGTCTTTGGTGCTGCATTATTTGCAACCACGAAAAAAGATTTAAAACCACTACAGCGATTAATGACGATGATCCTTGCAACTGGCATTGGTTATTTGCTGACGCCAGAAATTACAGCTCGATCATTTATCAATAATGACGCAACCGCAGGCATGATCGCTGCCATTTTTTCGTTACCGATTATTTTAAAAATTATGGTCTGGGTTGACCAATCCAGCCTATCTGACATTTGGAATAAATTTCGTGGAGGAGGAAAGCCATGATCGAAATTATTTTTCAACTGATTGCCTTATTTGCTTATCTGATCTGTGGACTCCGGATTATTTGTTTTGATTCCTCCGGTTTACGTCAGCGTCAGGAATATTCTGTACTGGCCACAATCCTGATCGCAGCATTCATTGGGCAATCAATTCACATTCTATTTTTTAAAGATCCAGTCACCCTATGGGACGCTATTTTTGCAGTACTCCTCGCAGTACTGATATTGCGCTCAAAAGGTAATGTGGCAAAACTTATCTGGAGTGCATCATGATTTTAAAATTTGGTTCAAAAGGCAATGAAGTCATTACATTGCAGCAGCAACTTAAAAAGTTGGGCTACAAAGGTAAAAATGGCAAGGATTTGGTTACCGACGGTGATTTTGGTGAACAAACCGAATTTGCAGTCATTTCTTTTCAAACAAAAGTTGGTTTAGTTGCAGATGGTAAAGTCGGAGATAAAACCCGACAAGCATTACTGGGCCAATCCGTTGATAAACTGCTTAAAGACAGCGATTACAAAGCAGCAGCCGAACGTTTGAATGTATCAGAACTCACTATTAGGGTATTTGGTGCAGTTGAAGGCAATGGCGTAGGTTTTCTAAGCAATGGTAAACCCAAGATTTTGTTTGAACGTCATCGTATGTATGTTTATCTCAAACAGAAAAAAGGTCTCGATTTTGCCAATAAAATGATGGCTAAGTATCCCAATGTGGTCAACACCGCTACAGGTGGCTATCAGGGTAATGCTGCGGAATATGTCCGTCTTGAGCTGGCAAAGCAAATTGATGAAGAATCTGCTTTGATGTCTGCAAGTTGGGGACAATTCCAAATCATGGCTGAGAACTGGAAAGATTTAGGTTATGCATCTGTACAGGAATTTGTTGATCAGCATTATGCCAGCGAATCTTATCATCTTGATGCTTTTATTCGATTTATCGAATTTAAATCCGGTACCATTGCCAATAAAAAAGTGAAACTGATTGATGCGTTGCGAGCACAAAATTGGGAAGCGGTTTTTACTTTGTATAACGGTCCGAATTATAAAAAATTGGGTTATCAGGCCAAGTTCCAAAAGCAATGGGATCATCTTGAACCAATTTATGGCGAGACCAAAGCAGCATGAAAAAACCGCAAAGTTTAAAAGATCATTTACTTTCTGCTATACCAGAACTCAAGCGAGATCCAGAACGAGTTCTGGTTTTCGCTGATGAAGGAACGGTCAGAAGTACACTGGCCAATGGCTTGTCATTTGAATATGTTTATACCTTGACATTAATTTTGACCGACTATGCCGGTGATCTTGCAGCGGTGAGTATTCCAGTGCTGGACTGGATTCGCATTAATCAATCAGAATTAATGGCAAATCTTGAAAAATCAAAAAGTGCCATTAAGTTCGAAGCAGAAATTTTATCCAATGATAAAGTTGATCTTGTGATTCAGATTCCAGTCACTGAACGTATCATTGTTAAAAATGATCATGACAAGCTAACCATCACTTATCCGGAAGAACCGCAGTATCATAAGGCAGAACCATCAAAACAAGTTACTTTGTATGACAAAGATGGTACCGCCCTAGCATCATGGCAATCCCGAGATCCAGAACAGGAATATTTTTTATAATGGCAGAGCTGGAACTGCTGACCGAGCATCTCAATGCATTGTTGAATCAGCTAAATGATCAACAGCGTAGCAAACTTACCATGCATATTGCTCGACAGATTCGTAAAAGCCAAAGCCAGCGCATTACCCGGCAACAAGATCCAGAAGGGAACCCATATATTCCCCGGAAAAACCTCAGAAAAAAGAAGGGTAAAATTAGACGTAAAATGTTTAACAGATTAAAAACAGCCAAGTTTCTAAAAATAGAAAAAATGCCAAATGGAGTAAGCATTGGCTTTAATGACAGAATTTCAAATATTGCCAGAGTACATCAATACGGATTGGTCGATATAGTTAAAGCTAAAAATCAATCGATTAAAGTCAAATATGCACAACGTAAATTACTTGGCTTTACCGAGTCAGAAATCAATATGACTGAAAATGAAATCCTAAGTTTTTTTAATCAGCAATGAGTTGTATTTGAAGCATTTACAACTATAAACACATGCAATAAATAAAAAGCTGCACCACGATTGCAGCATGAATATAGATATCCTCCGTCGTCTTGAAAATTTAATCCGTCCTGGTGTGATCTTTGAAATAGACCATGACAAAGCCCTTTGTATTGTTGATTTTCAAGGAATAAAGACTTGCCCTTTACCATGGCTCACTTTAAGAGCCGGTACAGACTCGACTTGGGATGCACCAACAAAAGGGGAGCAGTGTATTGTATTTGCTGCATCAGGTGAATTAACCAATGGCTTTGTCTTAGTTGGTTTATACAGTAACGACTCTCCGGCACCTTCAAATAATCCGAATATAAAAATGCGGAAATTTTCCGACGGAGCAGTAATTCAATACGATGCCGAAAATCATCACTTACAAGCCATTTTACCAGTCGATGGTACTGCAACTATTACTGCACCAGGTGGCATCACATTAAATGGTGATACAACCATCAACGGTAACGTCCTAACCAATGGAAGCGTAGCCATGACGGGTAATAATACAGTTGGTGGAAGCCAATTAGTACAAGGTAGCAGCCATTCATCTGGTCATTTTAGTACAGAAGCCGATGTAACAGCTGGTGATATCAGTTTAAAACACCATCTGACAGCTAATGTTAAATCAGGTTCTGACATATCTGGAGAACCCGTGCCATGATGTCAAGATTTAATGGTCGTATTCTTGCAGAACTTGAGCATATCAAGCAAAGCATACAAGACATTCTTACTACACCACTCGGCAGTAGGATTATGCGTCGAGATTACGGTTCAATCATTGCTGACCTAATTGATCAGCCAGTAACTGATGTGCTGATTCTTAAACTTTATAGCGCAATTTATACGCCTATCACACGCTGGGAAGATCGTATCATTATCGAGCAGATCACAATTTCAGAACTTGCCGCAGGCTCGTTAATTCTTGATATTGAAGCCGTTTACTTACTTACCGATCAGAAAATTAATCTAAATATTCCATTACAAATGGGAGCAGCTGCATGACAGCAATCGATCTCTCTCAACTTTCACCGCCTGAAGTCGTCGAACAAATCGACTATGAAACCATTCTTGCAGAAATTATTCAGGACTATTACGACCGCATGGATGCTCTGGACATTGAGTATTCAACGCTAAGAGAATCTGATCCTGCCTATAAACTTGCAGAGGTTTTTGCTTATCGAGAAATGTTAGTAAGACAACGTGCCAACGAGTCCGCAAGAGCCGTATTGCTTGCATATAGTAGTAGCACAGATTTGGATCATAAAGCAGCAGAGCGCAATCTATCTCGTCGTATGATCACTGAAGCCACAGCGACTACAACAGCAATCATGGAAACCGATGCATCCTTGCGCCAACGTGTACAGCTTGCGCCTGAAGGTTACACAACAGCCGGATCCGAAGGTGCTTATATTTTTCATGGTATGAATGCAGATGTTCGGGTTAAAGACATTGAACCTTATTCCCCAACTCCGGGAATTGTCAGTATTTATGTTTTATCGACCGAAGGGAATGGGACAGCTCCCGAAGATTTAATTGATATTGTCTCAAGTGCATTAAATGCCAGTGAAATAAGGCCATTAACGGATCATGTTAATGTTTATTCTGCCAGTATCGTACATTACAACATTGTGGCCAATATTAAAATTAAAGATGGGCCGGATGCAGATGTCATTCTTGCAGATGCAACTACAACGCTAAAAACATATACCGACAGTATTCATTCACTTGGAGCTGACGTCAGTATTTCCGGAATTTATCAAGCATTACATCGCCCTGGCGTCGAATATGTTGATCTCGTTAGTCCATCCGGGAATATTAGCATTGCCTCCGGGCAAGTAGGTTATTGTGACAGCGTAACGCTTAAATTGATCGGAGAAGATTAATGTCGGCACATTTATTCCCACCCAACACGACACCATTTGAAAAAAACTTTGCTTTGGCATTTGCCAGAATTTCTGCTGTCAGTACACCGGCTCGTGACTTTAATCAACCGCAAATTGTTGACGCTTCAATTCTGCCATTTCTGGCATGGGAACATTCCGTTGACGAGTGGGATCGAAACTGGAGTGAGGAACAAAAGCGCAATGTCATTGTAAATGCCTACGAACTGCACTGTTACAAAGGCACGATCAAAGCCCTTGAACAAGCCATTACCAGTTTGGATTTAAATATCACAGTTCGGGAATGGTTTAATCAGTCACCAAAAGCCGACCCTTACACTTTTGAAGTTTTCTTAAAAATTGAACAAGAAGGCATGACTGAACAGCAGTATAAAAAGCTGATTAAAATCATTAATGCTGCAAAAAATGTGAGATCACATTGGAGTTTTGGAGACATTTTTATTATCAGTCATAGCAACTCTTATGCAATAGCAGCAGTGACCGCAGGTTATGACATGGAATATCAATTTACTACAGGTGGCCGGCATTTAAATGGTGACTGGAGCATTGATGGCACATATTTATTAAATGGTGTGAAATAAAATGAGTAATTTAACCCCAGAAAAAAAATTCTCAAATGTCCGTAAGCTGGAAACGAATGATCCGGCTTCAGCATCAACATTTAACAACCAAGCACAACAGTTATTAAATCGTACTGAATATTTACATAGCTTTAATCTGTATAAAACACTTACAAGTGCCAGCAATCATACAATTGATGTTACACAAGCCAGTAATTTTTATATTGTATTAACAGCAGCAACACAGATTCAGTTTGCAACATATTCTCCAGATCAGGCAGAAATGCGCTCAGTCAATTTGTTATTAAAACAGGATGCGGTCGGCAATCGAAAAGTGACGTGGGCAAGCAATATTAAATGGTCACAAGGACGACAACCGGTATTGTCCTTTGATCCAAATGTTACCGATATTATTAATCTATTTACTACCGATGGCGGTCAATCATGGTACGGCAGTATGTCATCAGGCTGGATTGAATGAGGTCAACAATGTCGACAAACGGATATTATCAAAATGCTTTGCAAATGATTAAAGGTCATGAACACTTTCTAATCAATGCGACAGGTTTGACAGAAGATGCAGAGTTACAGCATTACTTAATTAACCCAGATGAAATTATTGCAAATGCACTACACTTTTCAAATAAAAGTGCCATGCAAGGTTATCCGAATGGCGCAGCGTATAGTGAAGCACAATCAATCCAGATTTTAGGTTATGCCTATTGTTATCTTGCAACAAAAGAACAGTATTGGTTAGATCGTGCAATCACCATGTTTGATGGTTACATGAATTGGTTTTATTTCGGACAAAACATTCCAGCCGAACCACAAAATATGATTGCACATTGGGCGATAAATGGAAAAGAACCTTTTTTATCACACTATCCGATTGACTGGATCAGTCCAAGTGCTTCCGGATTTTTAGGCATAAGTTTAAATTATGTGAACGGTATTGCTAAAATTCCGCATGATAGCCCTTATTTTGGGCAGTATCTTGATAAAGCGACGTATGCATTTATTGGTCATCTTGCTTGGCAATCGTTAGTTGCAGAAGTCAGACATATTGATGCGACAGGTGTGGTGGACTGGAATACCGCAGGAACACAATATGATGTGGATTGGATCATTAACTGGCAGGGATATAAGATCAATTCAGATAAACAGGTTGTTTCCACTGGCCATAGTGACGCAGAAAAAGGTACGATTTGTTTAAAAAATAGCAGCGTTAATGGAGAAATCAAGACCAACTTCACTTGTCGAGTACCAGTAGAACATGGTGGCTATCTGATCAAGCGCAATGAACTAATCTTTCAAGAACCTTGTGAAGTCCCGATTGCAAATGGGAATGCACAACAAGCCAGCGATGCAGAAGAATGGTTCGCAGATGCAGCTTATTTGCTTTACAAAATCACAGGTGAAGATAAATACCGCATCATGTGGAAAACGGCAATCAAAGTCTGTAATGATTATGCCGACATTGATCTAACAGATAAATTCTTTCGCCAGGATCTCACGGCCAATACGCCATTTACCGATGGAACCTCTTATGGTTACAGCTATCCAAATACTGTTTCAGTCACTTACGGCCGGGATGCAAATGGATATATCACAATCGCATCGGATGTCGCAGTACAACATACGATTGAACAAAAAGCAGTTTGGTGGAAAGTCGATAATACTGCAAATATCGTACTAAATTATGCATGTGTCGACAGTGATGGCAACATTCCAACGGTCACCTGTACATTTAAACTCGGTCCGAATAAGAATGAAGAAGGAGTTACCGAATATTCTGCGACGTTACCATCTTCAGCATCAATGACAACATATAACGTAAAACTTAGCTCTTTTGTTAAAACCACAACAGCTTCAGGGATTGAATATATCACTGGCAAATCAAATGCACATAGTAGTTATGGCAATACGATTAAGTCGGTAACATGGGGCGAAGGTATGCTACACGACAACCGTGCCGGTGGGATTTGCCAGGCAGTTATGCCAGCAACATCGGATGGTTATATCATCGGATTTTGGGGCTTAAAAACCACAAAAGTTCTTGTGAACTCAATTAGCTACTCAACAACAGCAGCAGTAAAATTACGAATTACTGACGATGACGGCTGGAACTGGTACTGGACACTTCCAGCAACGACAAAAGTTGTAACGCATGCATTAGCGATTAGCGATTTAACGATTGATTCATATCAAACCAACACCGGTACAAAACCAACAGTGGCCAATTACACATTGGGATCTACGCAACTGGTGATTTTGCCGATGACGGCAAACACAACATTTCAATGGTATTGCATCAATGATGTTCCGGAAACGTTCTCAGATAATGTGGCATATACAGTCCTGTTTGGATTGAAATTTACCAGTGCTACAGGATTAACTGCAAAAGTTGGGGACTGTTATATCAGCAATTATCTCGGAGCAAATCTAGCATACACTCCGGGCATTATTCCCTATGCCAACAACACCAGTGTAAATTCTACCGTGTATAACGGCTGGCGAGGCTTACCTTTCCCCGGTTATATGCATCCATTTATCTGGACGATTGAAGACACTGCCGGGGAATATGAAACCAAGCTAAATAACATGGTGGATTTTCTATACGATTCACAGATTGCTTATTACAACTGGTATGGCGAGCTAGGACCCGGAATGGCTGCGTATGTCTGGAATCGGTGGGATAACACGCCCTATGGTGCAGCAGATAGCTGGATCTTTAAACATTGGCATGCACACGCATGGCAAGGCTATCAGGCCAGAGCCTTTTCATCTGCTGCAAGAGCCTGGTATGAATTGGTTTTGCAAAATAAAGAAGTCCCGATAAATCTGATCAAATATGTCGAAAACTGGCTGCAATGGTTATATACAACGTCCAAAGCAAATGGCATGACTGTAACTGATTGGGATGTGAATGGTGTCCCAAAATTTAGTTACTACGGCTTTCAGCCTGATATGGCCGGGCTTTGGCTATCCGGTGCATGCCTTGCATATTTTGCCGGTTGCAAACTGGAAACATTGCCAAATTTTATCGAAATGAGCGCAGGATTTATTCAGAATTTTTATCAGAGTACGGGCATTGGTGGCCACCACATGAACGGATGTATTACAGCAGTTCCACGTTTAAATACTGGTTCTGGGGTAGAAAATAACGGCATGTTTTATGGCTTCTACAGTGGGGAATTATTAAAAGGATTGGCACTCTATCTTTTATATAAAACCCTTCCGGCAAAAGCAGATATGTATAAAAAATAAGGATACATGATGATTTATAAATCTATATATACAACATCAGCCTTGCAACAATTGGCACAGGCAACAACAACCGGCTCACAAATCCGCTTGACCCATTTTGCCGTTGGCGATGGAAACGGTTATGCCACCACACCCGATGCAGCACAAACCCAACTGGTTCGAGAATGTTACCGCAGTACTGTCAATCGGGTGTTTCAAGATCCTGAAAACGACAATATCTTTACGCTTGAATTGATCGTTCCGGCCAATATTGACGCATTTGTAATGCGTGAAGTCGGTGTGTTTGATAGCAATGGAAATTTATTTATTGTTGGCAATCTTCCAGACGTTTATAAACCGGCAGACGACTCAGGTATTTCATCAGATTGTTGCTTCCGCATTCCATTTGTTGTTAGTAATGCAGAAAGCATTGAATTAAAGATTGATCCGAACGTTGTCATTGCGACCCAAAGTTGGATTATTAATACACTGACCCCGGCTTACATGTTTCCTGGAGGGACAACCGGACAGATTTTAAAAAAAGCATCTAATGCAGATGGTGATACAGTCTGGTCAGATCCGAGTACTGCGGATGTGCATGTCAGTACGGTAGAAGAAGAACAAACTTTAGCAGCAAATCAGACCGTTGTGACATTGGCCAATATTACGACAACTGGGCTGGCGGTATATATAAATGGCGACAGGATCAGCAATAAAACCGGTAGTGATGGTTGGCAAGTACAGTCAGATACAAAAATCGTTTTAGGAAAATCTTATACTGCCGGTGCAAAAATACTTGCTGTACAAAATGATCCATTGGGTACTATTCCATATCCCCTGGCCAAGACCAATAATCTCAGTGATGTCCCTGATAAAACCGCAGCACGTACCAATCTTGATGTCTTCAGCAAAACAGAAAGCCGGGCAAATGGATTACCTGCCGGATCGATTATTGCATTTGCGAATACCACAGCACCGGTAGGCTATCTCAAAGCCAATGGAGCAGCAGTATCTCGTACAGTTTATACAGACCTTTTCGCCGCAATTGGCACAATTTATGGTGCAGGTGATAACGTCAACACATTTAATCTTCCGGATTTACGTGCAGAATTTATTCGAGGTTTTGATGATGCACGAGGAATTGATACAAATAGAAATATTGGCTCAAAACAAAGTGATGCGATCAGAAATATTACAGGGCAATTTTCTGCGGCAGATGATAACCGTGTTCCAGGTGGGATTTTATCTGGAGCATTTTACGATACTGGCAAAACTAACGGAACGGATCGTGGTGGACAATCTGCACAGCCGATAGTCGGCTTTGATGCTTCACTCATTGTACCGACGGCTAACGAAAATCGTCCTCGCAACGTCGCAATGTTGTATTGCATTAAATATTAAGCAAGGTGTGAAATGAGCAAAACAGTTTATCAATATAATTACGCAGGTCTTTATACAGGCACAACTGAAGCAGACGAAAGTCCATTAGAGCCGGGTGTATTTTTATTACCGGCCAACTCAACCGAAATTCATCCACCCAAAGCCTGGCCAGAAGATCAGTGGCCACGGTTTGACGGCCAAAGTTGGCAACTCATCACAAAGCCAACGCAACAGACAGAAAAATCTGCTGAAGAAAAACTGGTAGCATTTTTAAATGATAATCCGGATGTGATGAAGTTGATGAGGAAGTAAATCAAGTTGTAAATCATTCAAATACAACTTCATCCCAATGCAATTGAACGTATTATTTGTAAGCCTGTGAACTGAAAACATCCAGCTCACAGGCTTTTTTATGGCACAAGAATATCATCACGGTGTCCGGGTATTAGAACTCAATGATGGCACCCGTCCCATTCAAACTGTATCCAGTTCAATTATCGGCATGGTTTGTACTGCTTCCGATGCTGATGCAGAAAAATTTCCACTCAATCGTCCGGTATTGCTTACCAATGTTCAATCGGCTTTAAACAACGCAGGTGAACTTGGCACACTGGCACCTTCGCTTCAGGCCATTGCAGACCAGGGCAATGCAGCCACGGTCGTGGTACGTGTAGAGCAAAAATCTGCTACAGCAGAACAAACCTCCGCAATCATTGGCGGTACTGTAAACGGCAAATACACAGGAATGAAAGCCTTACTCGCAGCGGAAGCTCAACTCGGAGTTAAACCTCGTATTCTAGGCGTCCCCGGTCTAGACACTTCAGCAGTATCAGTTGCATTAATCAGTATTGCTCAATCATTGCGTGGTTTTGCTTATATTTCTGCAAATGGCTGTCAAACCAAAGAAGAGGCGGTCGCTTATCGTCAGACTTTTGGTGCACGTGAAGCTATGGTGTTATGGCCAGATTTTTTGGGTTGGGACACAGCATCCAGTGCAACTACCACATTTGATGCGACAGCCCGGGCATTAGGCCTGCGAGCAAAAATTGACAACGACACAGGTTGGCAAAAAACCTTATCCAATATTGCAGTTAATGGCGTGACTGGAATCAGTAAAGATGTCTATTGGCAACTTCAAGATCCAACCACAGATGCCGGTTATCTGAATCAGAACGACATCACCACACTTATTCAGCGTGACGGCTTTCGTTTTTGGGGTTCTCGTACTTGTACAGATGATCCGCTATTTGCGTTTGAAAACTACACTCGTACCGCACAAATCCTCATGGACACCATGGCTGAAGGACACATGTGGGCAGTCGATAAACCACTAACGCCAGGACTGGCCAAAGATATTATCGAAGGTATCAATGCAAAACTCCGAGAATTGACATTGGGTAACTACTTACTGGGTGGCGAATGCTGGCTCGATCCAGCGATCAATACCAAGGAAGTGCTGAAATCTGGCCAGTTCTATATCGACTACGATTACACACCGGTTCCACCGCTTGAAAACCTTACCTTACGTCAACGCATTACCGACCGTTATCTGGTGGATTTTGCCTCTCGTGTAACTACAGGATAAATATCATGGCTTTACCCAAAAAACTTAAAATGATGAACCTCTATAATGAGGGTAATTCATACCTTGGCCAGACCGGAGAGGTGACCTTACCCAAGCTATCACGCAAATTGGAAAACTGGCGTGGTGGTGGCATGAACGGCAATGTCAAAGTCGATCTAGGCTTAGGCGACGATGTCAATGAAATGACGTGGAAACTCGGTGGTTTAGATAAACTGGTGCTACAACAGTTCGGTGCTGCCTCAGTATCCGCATTGGGTTTACGTTTTGCAGGCTCATATCAACGGGACGATACCCGTGAAACTGATGCCGTCGAAATCGTAGTCCGTGGCCGTCATGAAGAAATCGACTTTGGTAACGCCAAAGCCGGTGATGACACAGAAACTACAATCAAAACCATTTGGACCTATTACAAACTTTCCATCAATGGTGAAACCATCATTGAAATTGATATTGTGGGTATTAAAGAAGTCGTCAACGGTGTCGATCTATTAGAAGAGCACCGTAACAACATCGGTCTATAGTTTCCAACCCTCTGGTGAACTCCCCAATCGCCAGAGGTTTTTTTATTTATTTTTATGGAGCATGAATCATGCAAACCGAGCAACAAACCGAAAATACCCAAGCCATCCAGTCGGACGTACAAACGATTGAATTAGACAGCCCGGTAATGATGGGTAATCTTGAAATCAAATCGATTGAAATTCGCAAGCCAAATGTCCAGGCATTACAAGGTGTAAAAATTGCGGATCTGCTACAGGGCGATGTCACTGCAATTTGCACTGTTTTACCCCGTATCAGCACACCATCCTTAACCAAGTCACAAGTGATTCAACTAGATCCGGCAGATTTGGCACAAATCGGTGGAGCGATCATGCTTTTTTTGCAACCGAAATCAATACGATTGGAAGTATTACGCCAACAGTAGAAGATGCCATTGCAAATATAGCGGTGGTCTTTCACTGGCCACCACAATATTACGATGCCATGTCAGTTAGTCAGTTGATGCAATGGCATCAAAAAGCCATTGAACGAAATGGAAACGATGCCGAATGAAGCCCTTAAAACTTGAAGTCATCTTTGGATCAAAGGACAATCTTAGTCCAGCATTAAAAATGATGGTTGGCAGCAATAATGCTGCTGCCAAAGCCTTAAAAAATACCCGAGATGAATTAAAAAAATTACAGGATCAACAAAAACAAGTTGATACTTTTAGAAAGCTCAAAGACGATGTAAAACAGGCTACTGTTGAGTTAGAGCGTAATAAAAAAACAGTGCAATCGTTACGTGAGCAATTGGCCATAAATCCTGATGCAAAATTAACTCAGGAACTAAAAAAAGCAGAGAACCAGATAAAACAATTGACCAAGGTCGTTACTGAAGGACGTCCACGCTTAGTCACATTGCGTAATGAGCTGAATGAAACTGGTTTGAAGTCACAAAATCTTGCAGAACATCAGCAAGATTTGAAAAATAAAATTACAGCAGCCAATACGTCAATTGATAATCAAAAAACAAAATTGGAAAATCTTAATCGGATACAGCAAAATCATCAAAAATATGCTGGTAATGTTAGAACAGCAGCGATGTATGGTGCAGGGGCAACTGCCACAGGTATGGCTGCCATGTATCAGATGCGTAAGCCAATCGAAGAAAGTAAACATGTAGATATTGAAGAAGCCCGTATTGCATCTTTAGGTTTAGGTCAAAAGTCGACTGATGAAGCCATCAAATATGCCAAGGCAATGAAAACTTTTGGTACATCTACGCTTGATAATCTTCAATTGGTACGAGATGGGGTTACAGCCTTTGCGGACGTGCATCATGCACAAATGGTTGCTCCAACACTGGCCAAAATGAAATTTGCCAACGAAGCCATGTACGGTAATGAACAGGGTGCAGAAAATGAAAAGAAATTCATGGATATGCTTAAAGTCATTGAAATGCGTAATGGCCTAAAAAGTGAAAAAGCCTTTCAGGAACAAGCCAACATTATCCAACAGGTCATTACTGCTACTGGTGGACGTGTACAGGCTGGAGAATGGCTAAATGCCATCAAGACCGGAGGGGTGGCGGTTAAAGGATTAACAAATGAAGCTCTTTACTACAAGATGGAACCAATTGTACAGGAACTAGGAGGTGATCGTTTTGGTACATCGGCCATGTCAGCATATCAAAACATATATCAAGGACGTACCACAGTTCGAGCCGCTCGAAATATGGCTGATTTTGGTTTACTTGACGGTGATAAAGTTACTTATGACAAAGTAGGGCAAGTCGCCCATTTAAATCCTGGTGCGTTAAAGGGCGGAGAATTATTTAAACAAGACCAATTTGCATGGATGGAACAAGTTTTACTACCTGCATTGGCAAAAAAAGGCATCACAGAAAGAGGCGCAATCCATGATGCAATAGGAAGTATGTTTACTAACCGAAATGCTTCTAACTTGTTTACAACGATGTATGATCAAAGGGATCAGATCCATAAAAACTCTAAATTAAATGCTGGGGCAGACAATATTGATCAACTCAATACCAAAGCCGTTAATACCACGGCAGGTAAAGAACTTGAAGCAAGAGCAAAACTGCATGATGCCTATTTACAGTTTGGTACCATGATTTTACCCATTTATACCCAAGCCATGATTATGGCTGCCAATGCCATGCAAGGCTTTACCACTTGGATGCAAAAAAATCCGACACTGGCAAAAGCATTTGGCACTGGTTTACTTGTCATTGCAGCAGGATTAATTGCCATAGGTGGCTTATTAGTGGTGTTTTCACCGCTTATCTTGGGCATTTTAAGCTTAAGACTTGTGATGAAAACTTTGGGTGTGGAAGGAGGCATTCTAACTAAAATATTTGGTGGTTTTAGCACATCATCTCTGGCGTTAACTACCAGATTTAATTCTATTATATCTAGAGTTTCTATTTTATCTAATGTTCTTAGGGCAAAGCTATCTTCAGCTTGGGTTACCAGTAATCCCAAAGATTTCATATCCCGTCTCAGACAATTACCTAATATCATAAAAGCAGTCATTGCAAACAGTTGGGCGATGACCAAAGCTTTTGGTGTACAGGTATATACATCATTTATAAATGCGGCTCGAGGAGCATGGTTGTTTGCAACTGCATTAACCAAAAATACTATTGCCGCTTTACGAAATTATACTCTTGCAGCCTCAAATGCTATTAGGGTAAATGGATTACTTGGTACTTCCAAAATTTTACTTAAAAATGCTGCACTAGGATTATGGTCTGTTTTAAGCGGTGGAGCTGTCGGAATTTTTACAACATTAGCAACAGGTATCAGATTAGCAGCACAAAGTATATTATTTCTTGGACGTGCTTTGTTGATGAATCCAATTGGCTTGGCTATTACAGCAATAGCAGGTGCAGCTTTTTTAATTTATAAATACTGGCAACCAATAAAAGCATTTTTCACTGGCTTTTGGCAAGGGTTTACCGAAGGTATAGCTCCATTAAGTGCAGCGTTTTCCCCTTTATTTCAGACGATTGGCTCAGCATTAACACCACTTAAGCCAATATGGGATTGGTTGATTGGTGCATTTAAAACAGCATGGCAATGGGTTAGTAAATTATTTCAGCCATTTCAAGCAACCAAGCAACAATTGGACAGTGCAACTTCCAGTGGTAAAGCTTTTGGCTTATGGCTTGCTGGTTTGGTGAATATCGTTGCAGGGTTAGTAGGAAAATTCTTTAATTTTGGTGCAAATATTATTCAAGGATTAATTAATGGGATTATGTCTGGGTTTGATAAACTCAAATCGACTTGGACAAAAGTGACCAGTTTTATTCCAAATTTTTTCACCAAGAAAAATGAAATCCGCAGCCCAAGCCGTCTATTTAAACGCTTTGGTGGCTATATCACAGAAGGCTTACATTTAGGCTTAATGTCGGAGTTCCCACAGCTTAAAAACCAATACAGCAAAATTCAGGATCTCTTTACTGCCGGTATTAATAGCCCGGCTATGGACAAAGTCAAAACAGCAGCCCCATTGGTCGCAAAAATTTTACCCGGACAAGCTGTGGCCAGCAAATCACGTTCAGGTGGTATTACCATCGAAGGCGATACCATTACCGTCCAGATCCATGCAGCACCGGGACAGCCGGTCAACAATTTACTTAAGCAATTTGAGCAACTCCTCAATCAACGTGACCGTGAAAAAGCTGCACGTATTCGAGACAGTTATTTAGATCAGGAATAAACAAAATGATGATGATATTTGGCATGTTCCCATTTTCAATTCCGACCGCAACCTATCAGCAATTACAACGTAGCACCAACTGGCGACATCCCAGTAATTCCCGTGTCGGTGATATGCCGGCCTATCAATTTATCGGCAGGGGAGAGGACACTATTACACTGGAAGGCAGTATCGTTCCGGAGTTTGGCTCACAGATGAGCATCACCGCATTACGCACTATGGGCGATACCGGTAAAGCCTTTCCGCTCATCTCAGGTACAGGTAAAGTCTATGGTCTATATATCCTCAAGGACTTACAGGAAACTCAAACCTATTTCTTTAAAGATGGTTTACCCAGAAAAATCGATTTTACCATTCAACTGGAGCAAGTACAGAAAGCCGGTACCTTGATCGGTTCAACCGCCAGCAAACTGATTGGATTGGCATTATGACAATACTGAATTCACTATCAATCTTTGCGACCGATGCACTCAATGCCAGTCCACGAGCCATTTATAAACTTAAAGTGGACGGTACCGATATTTCTTCTTTTCTCAACAATCGCCTAATCCGCATGACCATCGAAAACAAACGTGGACTGGAGTCGGACAGCCTTAGTTTGGAACTTTCCGACCATGACGGTTTACTCGATTTACCCAGTAAAAATGCAGTTATTGATGTGTGGATCGGTTGGGAAGCTACAGGATTGGTCTATAAAGGACGTTATATCGTCAATGAAATAGAACACGCTGGCGCACCGGATGTCATCAGCATCCGTGCCACCAGTGCAGATATGAAAAAATCCCTAAAACAAAAGAAAGAACGCAGCTTTGATAACATCACCTTACAAGATATCGTCCAAACCATCGCATTTGAAAATGAACTTAAGGTATCTGTTCACGAGCAGCTGGCCACACGTAAAATTGTCCATCTGGATCAGAACGAATCCAACGCCAATTTACTCACTCGATTGGCAGATGAGCATGATGCCATTGCCACCATCAAAAATGGTACCTTACTTTTTATGCCCAAAGGTCAAAGCCAAACCATTTCTGGCCAGGAACTACCAACTTTCCTGATACAACGCAGTTACGGTGATAGTCACCGTTATAGCTGTACCGATGGCGGTGAAGAAATTACCGCAGTCCGGGCATTTTACTACGATGATAAAATGGCAAAAAAACTGGAAGTCTTGGTTGGTGATGAGAGCAATCAAAACATCAAAGAATTACGTCATATTCATAGGGACAAAGACACCGCCACATTTGCGGCCAGAGCCAAACTCAACAATCTGAAGCGGACATCAGAAACCCTAAGCTATAGCCTGGCATTAGGCAATCCGGAACTCATTCCCGAAATGACATTTTTATTTGACGGTCTCAAAGCGCAGATTGATGAAGTATTCTGGTTAGGCACAACCATTATCGACAATCTCGACAGCTCAGGCGGATATACCACAGATATACAGCTTGAACTATTCTTCCCGGATGCTGATGATGTCTCGGAACTATTTGAAGATCAATTTGTATCTGAAAAAGATAAGAAATGGACAGGAGTAGTGGTCTATTATCAAGATGGCAACAAAGCTGTAAAACTGACTAAAGGCGATCAAGCCAATCCCAAGCATTTTACCTATCTTTATGTGACCAAAGCAGCAGCCCAGCAACGTCTTGATCAAGAATATGCATTATTGGATCTCGAAACAGGCAAATTTAGAGCACACAATGCACTGGAAGAAAAACCATATACAGGTTTAAAAGTACAATATACCATTGGTAAAAAACTTGCCCCACGCTACTGGACAACCTTGGGCGATCAATCTAATCCAAAAGTTATTAATCGTGTGTATCAAAGTAAAAAAGCCGCAGAAAAACGCTTAAAAAGTGAATTACCACGGCTTAATGCACGTAAAGACATGCTTGAGCAAGTCAAACAGGATCAAGATAATTAGAAATTATAAATGATCAACTCATTGCCATTGTGTTCTTCATGTGCAGCTTTGGCATTGACTGACCAGCGTATCTTACGATGAGTCATAGAATAATCTTTAAATAATTCCCGAACTTCAGGGACATCGTTCAAACTTAAAATAAACTTGCCCTGAATCTGATCCAGTGTTTCCTTCAGGGCGTAAAAATCCTGTTTTGACCAAATTCCTTTACCATACACATTTTCACAATCCCAATAGGGCGGATCAAGATAGAACAAAGTACCTGGCGCATCCATTCTTTTGATCACATAATCATAACCGGCATTTTCGACAATCACGTTTTGCAAACGTTCGTGGATCGACTGCAAATGTTCACGTAATCGTTCACCCAATCGCATCCGATTGGATCGATCCTTGGAATATGTAAATGTTCCATCCAGCTGACAACCAAACGCTGCCCGCAGTAAATAATAAAATTTTGCAGCACGTTGAATATCAGTTAAACCTTCCTTGGCGTGTTTTAAATCATTAAAGATTGTTCTGGAGAATAGTTGCAATTCAAACTCAGTCAGAAAAGCATCAAAATGATATTTTAATATTCGGTATAGATTGACCAAATCATCATTAATATCATTGATCAACTCGACAGGGGAGGGCGTTTTTTTAAACAATACCCATCCTGCACCACCAAAGACTTCAACATAGGTTTGATGCTCCGGCATCATCTCGATAATGGTTCTGGCCAGTTGTGATTTACCACCTAACCAACCACTGAAACTATGGCCTTTAGGATTGTATTGTGGAGAGAGGTTTTGTGTCATGGATCTTACCTGTATTGGGATGCTCAGGGCATTCAGGTAAGGCACTCAAGGTGCTCGAAAAAATATTTAAGGTTTTACAACGAGGGCATTTGATTTCCAAACAATCGTACTGCCCAATTTTTGCCAGTAGCTTATAACAGCATCGACATTTGATCATGTGCATAACATTTTTTCTATTCCGAAAAAATCGAACTAATAGTATTCAAAAAGAGATTAAAGCACAAATATTTAACCGAATAATCTATAATAGAATATTAATTTATGCGGTGAATTGAAATGGCTGGAAGTCCACAAATGAACTGCCCACATTGTGGGGAAAAACTTAAAATCAGATCAAGTAAGAGACAACACATTTTGCTTAAACAGATATGGTTACAATGTACAAATATCAAATGTGGATATACTTGTGCTGGCAATATCGACATTACTCATCAGCTTTCGCCTAGTGCTATACCTAATCCTAAAATAACCTTGGAAACTTATCAAGAGAAGAATAAACAACAATATTCCTCTCATGATTGATAAAACCAGTTGTAAATCATTCAAATACAACCTATCACATAAGACAAATATTATACTTACACATATCCTTGGTTCATAAAAAACAAAACCCCAAAGACGGCAATCTTTGAGGTTTCTGTTTCCACCACTTAACAGACTAAGGGTAGAACCTATGAATAAGTTTACCAAAGGTAAATTTGAATTGCATCTCAAACAGGGCGTAAAAATGGAAGGTAATTTATCACCATATTTAAGATTTTGTATTGGTACTGCAATTCTGCTTATTGCAGCAAGCCCTTTCTTATGTGCTTTGGCTTATTTATTACAACAAATTTAAAATTCAAGAAATGTAGAATTTAAATCATTGATCAATTAATTTTTTTAAACCTTTCAAGTTTCCCAGTATGTTAAATAAATATGCGCACAATAAAATAAGCAGAAATAATATAGTCATTACCCAATTTTGGTTAAATGATTTAAAAAATATCCATATATATCCAGCAGCCATGCCAATAATTAAAATAGATAGAATTAAGTAAAACCCAGAGGCAATGATGGCAAGTTTATTAATCATTTTTTCTGTAAATAAACACTCAATTTTATTTCTATCGTAGTCCACTTTTATAGTGAACCATCGTTTCTGTATAGCTTTAACTTGTAGCTCAACATCCCTTACATCACGATCAAAAAGCATAAATATTAATTCGTATGGAAAATTTCGTGTTCCAAAAGCAGCATTGGTTTCCTTTTGAAGTATAAACTTAGGTTTAGGATCTATCTGATTTTTTAGATAAACATTCTCATAATAATCAACAAGTGTAGTAGCATCGGTTTGATATTTTTTTCTATTTAGTTCAAGCCTATAGGAAGGTAAAAACAAAAATTTAAAAATATTGATAAAAACAACAATTACCCCTGCAATACTTAAAAATGAAAGAATTGGCGTCAATATAGAGCTAAAATTTATCTCACTAAAAATCATTTATTTCACCACCTGATTAAACTTTTTTTCATATTCTTTGGCTTGTGTAGGAGTAAATGTTTTATCCAATCTTAGTAAAAATAAGCCTTTCTTATACATATACTGGTTTGTTGTAGGATCTGAGAGATGGACACTTTTCACATAGTTGTATCTTCGGTCTCGGTCAGCTAGATTTTTGAATTTTTCGAGTGTTCCACCTTTAAAGAGAATAGGGTCTATGTCACTGTCATAATATCCATCACTTTCAAATTTTGGATCAATTAAAGGATCTGGCCATGAAACTTTTTCAATGTATTGATTTGGACGACCGAGTTGTTCATTTGGATCTGTTTTTTCATCAAATGGGTAAATGAAATCAAGCCCTTTCACTTTAAGACCGAATGCAACTTCAATTGCACTTTGTGCAAATGCCAAAGGCGTTACCAGTAGGCAGATTAAAAAAAATCCTAAAATCTTTTTTCGCATATTATAAATTCCCCAATAAATACAATATTCTAAAAAATAGCAATGTGCTATCTTGACATAGTGATGCACTATTTAGCAATATTACTATTTCAAGAAATTAAACATAAAATTATGGTTAAATTTACATTTAAAAAGATACAATCCTTGCAGGATAAGGGGTTCTTCTACAATCGGTATAGTAGCTATGATGCCGATCTAAAGTTGACACCATTAGCCATTCGATGGTTGTTAAATTATCTTAGAAATAAGAAACTTGGCGAAAAGAAAATATCTGAGACATTGTTGCATGAATTTACTACGATTACAGAGGATTCATCTTTTTTACCTCTATATATCAAGGCTGTACCTTTAGAAGTCAGAGATAAAAAAACGGATGTTTATCAATTTATTTTTTATCTTGTTGATGACCATATAAAGACTTTTCGTAGCATTCGACCTATTTGGGGCAATCTAGAAAATGAGATAAAAATTGATCAGGATTTTTCAGGGGGAAAAATGGAAGGTATTTTTAAGGCAATAGAAAGTGACGGATTTACAATTACGGTTTTTCTAACTTTTACAGATGAAGAGTTGGCTATTCTAAAAAGTGGTCAACCATTGATTATTGATTAATTTAAATAGATAACAGAAATGTTTTAACTCTGGAAAGGAATATATGAACTATATTATTCATAATTGGGATGATATTAAAGATCATTTTGAAGATAGTACCTTGATTTTAGGTAATGGTGCGAGCAGAAATGTAAGCGAGGATTTTAATTATAAAAATCTGAAGAAAGAGGCAGAAGATAGAGGGCTACTAAGCCAAGATGTTTTGAAATTATTTAAAACATTTGACACTACAGATTTTGAACTAATTTTAAGAACTTTATTTTATGCTAATTTAGTTAATGTTGATTTAGGAATAAAAGATAATCAGTCAACACGAGCATATAAATCTATTAGTAATGCTTTAATTACATTAGTTCGTGATGTACATTCTAATTATGCAAAGGTAAATTTTAAAAATATTGGTAAATTTATTGAAAATTTTAGCTTCATATTTCCTTTGAATTATGATCTTATTATTTACTGGACTATCCTCTATTTAAATGAAAATAATAAAAATAATGTTTACAAAGACTGTTTTGGCTACGGGGGAAAATTTAATAAGAGTTTATTCTCTGAAAGATATCCTGAGAACAACAAAACGTCCAGAATTGTGGCTTACCCACACGGAATGCTTGCATTAAATAAGAATAAGACTGGACAAGAGTTAAAGGTAGCACGAAAGAAACCTGATGGAGACAATCTATCATGTGAACTTCTGGAAGAAATATTATCTAATTGGGAGAGCCAAGAATATTCACCAATATTTGTAAGTGAAGGAACATCAGGGAAAAAAATAGAAACGATAGAGCGAAGTAGATATTTAAATACAGTATATAAGGAATATATACCAAACGCTTTAATACCCTCGACAACATTTGAAAGGAAAAATCCAAAAAATCTTACAATTTTTGGTTGGGCATTAGGTGAGCAAGATGAACATATCATTAAAGCTTTAATATCAAAAGTTAGGGGAGATTCTTTAAATAATATGAAAATTGCTTATTCTGTTTCTTCTAAGTATAAGCAGGAACAGCTTGCTGGACTGGATCTTAAAATTAAAAAAATATTTAAAATAAAGACATGGAATTCTGATAAAAAAGATTATGAATATTTAGATATTAAAAACTTGGAAATATTATTTTTTGATCGAGATTCATTAGGATCTTGGAAAAATAACGCAATTTAGCTTTTATAGTGCATCACTATTGACATCTTACAACATAGTGATGCACTATAACAATACACAGCAAAATCTGTGTACAGGCGTCGAAACCTGTAAATCAACCAGAAGAGCAGAAATTATCCGCTCAATAGCGGCTTTTTTTTGCCAAAAAAGTCTGATCTGATAGACTCGTCTATGGTAGATCGGGCAGGGCAGCTTCACGGCTGGCCGTTGCTTCTGGTACGGTTTTCGACCCCTGTTCGGTCTACCACCATTATCGTCGAAAATAATGGCGGTAGGTTTGCAACAAACTTACCAGAAGGATCAGAACATGGAAAATACATCTCATGCTCAACCCTCAAGCTTTCAAGCAAATTTCAGCCTAAAAATTGTATGTATGGAACAGGACTTTTTAAAGTATGAAGTCCGCTACCATTGTGAAATTTATAATCACCAAGGTAAGCGAGTACAGACGCTTTTCCCTGCGATTTTCTTGGAATCTGATTTCCAAACAGCCAGACAATTCCGTATTCGATTTTTATGCCTTATTCCTGAAGCATTCCCAAAAATAATTTTATCAAACAATGAATTTCTGGATTTGCGCCACTACTGGTTCAATCAAATCCAGGATATTGTCCTGATACAAGATGCCAAATTTGCCTTTCAACAGACCAACATGTATATCGCCAAACTAACTAAAGAGGAATACACGCAATATCGCAAATTTGGTTAAACGCTAAAATAACATCATCATTGATGAACTATACCTACCACCATTATCGTCGAAAATAATGGCGGTAGGTTTTACAACAAACTTACCAGAAGGATCAGAACATGAAAATTAAATCTCATGTGGTCGAACACACCCCTATTTATGATTTAGATGCATACATCAAACAGCGAAAATACAATCTTCAGAAAAAAAACTTAAAAAACTTGGTTTTTTCAATCTTGAATTTTTGTGTAGTGGTAGTCTTCCTCAAAATATGTTTTTGGGGAGTTTAAATAATGAACACCAACATCATCCCATACGTGCCAATTGCACCCCGTGTCCAGGCAACTAATCCAAAGAGCGAGTTACTCTGCCGGCAACTTTTTAGCTTGATTGATCGTGCCGTATCTGCACAATTTAGTTTTAATCATGATACATCGACAGGCAAACTGTCCCTGTGCCCGGATCAAATCAACGATCTTATCCGGGAAATATCCCAGCATGAAAAATTCAAAGACCAACAAATCGACCAGAAACTCAATATCGAAATTCTCCGGCCGGCTTTTGAAGATTTAATTTATCCCAAGTTTAATGGCGAGTTTGAAATCACTAGTTCAATATGGAATAGTACCAAAGTCACAGTCTGGCAATTTCAATTAAATCAAATTGCTAGAGAAATCAATATGAAAAATTTAAATGATGCAGAACTAAATTTAGACATGACTTTAAGTGCCATTAGAATCTGGCGTAATTCGCTGGAATCGCAGGGTAATAGTAAAGATGTTACCTATCAATCTACAGACTTAATCTACAAACTCATGGATATGGAGCAAAAACTGCAGGTCGTTCAAAAATCCATTGAAGAATGATTTGTAATCTTTTTTGTTGACATTGTAATCATTAATGATTACAATGTCTTTGTCATCTGATGAATTACGGTGTTTTATGAAACAGAGTGAATTCTTAAGATGGCTGATTGGCCAAGGTGTTGAAACAAAGCAAGGTGCAAATCACATCAAACTTTATTTTAATGGCAAGCAAAGTGTAATACCACGTCATCCCTCGAAAGAGATCCCGACAGGTACGCAACAAGCGATCAAACGCCAATTAGGTCTTAAGTAATGAACGTCCCCTCGTAAGAGGGGCGGTTCAACTTAAGCCGTCAATCTGATCATGATAGGGAGAATACGATGTTATATCCTGCAAAATTTGAAAAAGAAGGCAATAGCTACAACATTACTTTCCGGGATATTCCGGAAGCGATTACCTGTGGCGATGATCTAGAAGATGCACTTGATATGGCAAAAGATGCATTGCTAACAGCAATGGATTTCTACTTTGAAGACAATCGTCCGGTACCAATGCCAAGTGAAGCTGAAGAGGGCGAGCATCTTATCGCTTTACCACTAAGTGTTTGGTCCAAAGTGTTATTATTAAATACCATGTTGGAACAACACGTATCACAAGCAGAACTAGCAAAGCGGTTACATAAACCCAGACAGGAGGTACAGCGTATTGTAAATCTTGGCCATAGCACCAAGATTGATACAGTCATGGCTGCACTGCAAGCCTTAGGAAAAAGACCGCAATTTAGTATCCAGTAATATATGATGTTCCCAAAACTCACCACAATCCGGTGAGTTTTTTTATTTCTTCTCTATATCTTTCGCATACGCCTTGCCCAGCCCTAGCAAAGCCTCTTGTCCTTCAGGACTTAATTGTCGATAAGCCTTCAGCAAAATACTTTCCTCACTGGTCAAACCGGCATAATCCGGATCAATCCCCAACAGCACATAACGAATGTCTATACCTTGCTGATGCAGATTATGCAAATACGACCATTGATCGGGAATTTTACCTCGCACATATACGCCAAGCGTATTTTCACTGGCACCGATTTCCCTGGACAAAGTTTTAGCCTTTAACCCTTTTTTGTCCAGTTCCTCTTTAAATCGTTTACCTATCTCAACTCCGATGGCCGGATCTAATTCAGGCATAAAAATATTCCCTTTATGGATTGAAAGACTAAATATTTATGCTATAGTGAATCACAGCAAATCACTATTGCCGTAGGATACTGTATGAGTACAGAAATTTCACCTTTAAATCGCCAGCGATCCAAAAAGATCGATGGTGGACGTGTTTCATGCATTGTCTATCTTCCTAAGGAGGAAGTCAGGCAAATCGATGAAACTGCCAAATCTACCGGCCTCAGCCGTTCTAGCGTCATTGCCCGGATCTACTATCAGGGTAAAGAAGAATCAAACATGAAGAAGGAGTAAAGCTATGTCAATTCAACCAAGGCGCATTAAAAAACAACTTCGTGACAACCGATTCAGCATCAACTTAACCAATGATGAAACCGATCTACTCACAGCAGCATCAAACTTAACGGGTGTGGAAGTTGGCGTACTCATTCGCCAAATGGTCATGAAACAGGCCATCACGACATTAATCGACGATCCTGAAGAGGATTTTAAATTACGTAAATATTTAAGTGAAGGCGCACAAGAACAGCTTTCTAGGAGCTGAAGCGATGCATGAAAAGGAGATCTTACTTTCAGCACAAGAACTAAAAATTGTGCAGGAAGTGCAGAAACAACTTGGTTTTGCCACAGTTGAAGAAACCATAGAGCATCTGGCCAGAGAACGTATCCAAGAAAAATTACTGCATCTGGCAGGTGAAGAAGTTAAACGCAGACGGCATTTATTTTAAGGCAGTTTATTGAAAATGATGTTTCCAGAAACACAGGCTTTGATTCTACAAAGACTTGAACATGACTATGGTTTTAAAGCCAAAGGCAACAATAAACTACGTGGCAGATGTCCGGATTGCAAACATAAGGAAGCATCGGCATGGACATTTGCCGATGAACCTTGGGTAATATTTTGTCCACGTAAAAATCACTGCGGAAAAGAAAATCATGTCCGAGATCTCTATCCGGATCTATTTGAAAAATGGGAAAAACGCTTTCAACCGACTCCGCAAGATCCCAACAAAACCGTTAATGCATATTTGGTAGAAGGCCGTGGATTTCCACTCGATCAACTTAAACAACTCAACTATTCACAAGAATATTATAAAAGCCAAGAACATAACCTAGGCTCAATCACCCTACGTTTTCCCATTACTGATGAAGAAGGAAATGAAGGTTGGTGGCAGCGCATTCTTGATGACCATGGCGTACTACAAAAAACGACCTTTAAGTTTGGCTGGTTATCACAGCATCATGCATGGACCACACCTAATACAAACTATATCGAATCAAAAGAAATATGGATTACAGAAGGTATTTTCGACACCATCGCCCTATGGCTATCCGGAATCACCAGTTTTTCAGCATTGGCCGCAGGAAATTATCCATCCATATTTTTAAACCATATTGCTCAAAAATGTGCTGAAGCCGGCAAATCTTTACCAAAACTGATTTGGGCATTCGACAACGACAATGCTGGTCATGAAGGAATCCTTAAAAACATAGAAAAAGCCATATCAGATGGTTTTGAATGTGAAGCAGCATTACCACCCGGTGGCCGTAAAAAAACCGACTGGAATGATCTGTACAAACAAGACCGGCTCAAATTTACCGATCTTGAAACCTATAAATATTACGGTTCATTACTGATCGCAGCAAAACCTGTGGATAAAGGCATACTTATCTATAAACGCTATGGTTCAAAGTCTTTTCCATTTGATTTTCATAAACAAGTTCATTGGTTCAAACTTGACATGGAAAAATATGACGACTATATGAAAGGCATCGACTTTGATGATGACAATGAAGACTGGGTAAAAGAAGAAAAAGATCAGGCAGTTGCCGAACGTCGTGATGCTGCCATACTCCACGCAGCCGATACCAAACTACTCATGGACTGTTTACCGAAAGGGCTGTACTACCAATACATGCAGGAAATTGACGAAGCCGACTATTACTTTCAGGTCGATTTTCCCAGAGGTGGTAAAACTGTCAAAAATACCTTCAGTGCATCCCATATTGCATCAGCAGCAGAATTTAAAAAACGCCTGTTACACATTGCACCGGGTAAATTTTATAGGGGCAATAGCCAGCAACTTGATGCATTTCTGGAGAGAGAACTTACAGACATCAAACGGGTCGAACTCATCAACTATGTCGGCTACCATGCAGAGCATCAAACATACGTCATTGGTGACATAGCCTATCAAGCAGGCAAACAATTCAAAATCAATAAAGAGGATTATTTCGAGTTACCACGACATGTAAACCTCAAATGCAAAGCACCATTTCATCTAAAAATTAATGCTAACCAAGCAGATTACCAAAAACAGTGGATCACTGACTTTATTGATGCATACCAAGTAAAAGGCTTACTTGCATTAACTGCATTTTTCAGCAGCTTATTTGCCCAGCAAATCCGTAAAATGCACAAATCATTTCCATTTGTCGAACTGGTCGGAGAACCAGGTACAGGGAAAACCACCTTACTGCAATTTCTATGGAAACTGTTTGGCAGGGTCAATTACGAAGGGATTGATCCAAACCCGGGTAAAACATCCAAAGCCGGTTTAACCCGTACCTTCAGGCAAGTATCCAACTTACCAATTGTCCTGATTGAGTCAGATCGGGAAGGGGAAACCGCAGCCAAGCAATTTAACTGGGATACACTTAAAACTTTGTACGACGGCAGCTCATTGGGAGCGCAGGGTGTAAAAAATGGTGGTAATGAAACTTATGAGCCACCATTTATGGGAACGCTCATCATCAGCCAAAATGCCGAAATCATTGCATCAGAAGCAGTCATGGGACGTATTGTCCACGTCAAATTCTACAAAGACCAACTTACAAAAACTGGATTATATGCATCACGACGTTTGTCAAAATATGAACCGGAGAATGTCAGTCAATTTATATTGCAATGCCTGGCCAAAGAAAAAAATATTTTAGAGACATACGATCTTAATCTGCAGAAACATGACGATTACTTACACCAGGAACAATTCGGAATAGAAGTATCTCGGGTGGTCCATAACCATGCACAACTTATGGCTTTATTTGATGCCATGTGCCAACACATCATTGATGTACCCGAACAAATGCAGAAAAAGGTACACGCAGAACTCATTGTAATGGCACAAAATCGGGACAAAATCCTTAAATCCGATTCAACCATCGTACAAAACTTCTGGAACACGGTCGAAGAAATGGAAGATGCGATTAACAACCCACAGCATCATGACAGCGTCGTCAACCACTCTGCCAGATCCGACCTGTTCGCCATTAATTTCGCCCAACTTTACAAGGTCGCAGCTGATTATCGCTACAGCTTGCCAGATGTAAACGAATTACAGAATGCATTACGTCACAGTTTGCACTACCGCTTTATTGAAGCCAATAAAGTCATCCAGAGCAAAATCACCAGTAGCTCTAAACGTTGCTGGATTTTTGAAAAACCTGTCTCAAACCGAGATTAATACAAGGAAATTATTATGACCAATCAAACTATTTTTAACGATCCAAGAGTACTACCAGAAGAAAAGAGAGATCTTATTCTGGTTTCTGTAGATGGACAGTTCATTGCACCAGTAACGTATTGTGCTAGTCATGATGCTTTCCACTCAATAGTAGGAACAGTAAAACCTTATATGGTGCATCAATGGGCATACGCAGATGAATTGCATAATTTATTGGGAATATCACAGGTTAGCCCTGATTTGCTTGAAAAATTAAAACAACGTGCTAAACGGGAGTCTAACGATAAAGATAAAGCGGAAAAAATTTTTGAAGCTTTAATGAAAGCCATGCTGAAAGTACCGCCTGAAGATTTTTTTAGAGGAGAGCAAACCAACGGTTTTGGCAGAGATATATCCCGATTCAGACAGCCTTAATTAAACAAAGTGCACTGTCCCAAGCTACCAACGAAGGACAGTGCCATAACCCAAACCAGTGAGGAATAAAGTTATGTCCGAAAATTCTACCTTAAATTATGTTGCACACCTAATCATTGAGTCATTTAGAGAAAATGGACTTGATGAACCTTACATTGCAGAGAAAACCCAACAATTTCTATCACATCAAAGCAAAGGTGATTCATTGTACTGGGCTTGCAATTTTCTCGACCGTAAAAACTTGGCCACTTTTGCCGAAAAATTGGGAGTTACCGTCGACATGTTACGTGTAACAGCCAAAGTTTTATCGAAAATATAAGGAGATAAAATCATGGTTTGTAGCTGTAAGCCCGATATTGAACAAAAAATATTAGAGCGTCTTAAAGAGCAATATCCTGAAGGGAAAGATCATAGCTCCACAATGAACAAAAATTTCGGTTATACATTTCCTGATATGGCAGTTGTTGCATATTTTGAACTGACTAATTCAGTAACTGTTATGACAAAAAAAGGAACTGAACGAATCGTCAAGCCTAAACTCAGTTTGCATTTTACATATTGTCCATTTTGTGGAGTCAAGTATAAAAAGGAGCAATCATCATGACCATTGACTATTTTGAAGTTGCTGCCCAAATCCGTAAAGAAGCGCATGACATTTGGATTGAGAGAACCTTAGATGAGGCCTTAGAGTATGCCATAGAGCAAACATGGCAAGCAGCTAAAAAAGAGGATCTGTTACTCGATCAAGACTGCATGATCAATCAGACTTGGTTTATGAAAGGTACGCCAGTGTCAAACCTGATTAAATATGCGGAAGAAGTCTATAAAGCTGAAGCGATCACTCAAAATTCAAAAATTAAATTTGGTACAGATGACAATGAACACTGGTTTGCCCATGACGTTCCATTTTTTGGAAAAGTTCAATTAGATCGAATTGAAGAATACGGAATAGTTGAATGGGATATTTATTTTGGTGATTGTTGGCAAGGTCCTTTTCATTCTAAAGCTCGATGTATTCAGCACCTTGAAGAGTGTATTCAAGAGAAAAGAGAAGAAGCACAGGAGGAAAATCAATGAGAGGAGTAAATAAAGTCATCCTGATTGGTTCTCTTGGTGCAGATCCACTCTCCAAACAATTTGGCAACGGCTCTAAATATGCCCAGTTTTCCATAGCAACCTCAGAAAAATGGCAAGACCGTAATACTGGTGAATGGAAAGAATCTACAGAATGGCACCGTGTAGTGGCTCATAACAGACTAGGCGAAATTGCCATTCAATACCTAAAAAAAGGTGCCAAGGTCTATATCGAAGGTTCTTTATATACAAGATCCTGGACAGACCAGAATCGCATACAACATTACACCACAGAAATTCGTGTCCATGCCTTGCAGATGCTAGATGGTGTACCACAAGCAAACCCATATTAAGTGAGCATAAGTAATGCAAAAATATCAAATTCGAATGCGTAAAAGTTTAAATGGCAGTCATATTCATGATGAGGCTATCAAATATTTAGGTACATGTGCTGTAAGTGAAATTCGTTCTTTTGAGGGTGAATTTTTAAATTTACATGATTGTCTGGAAAAAATAGCCACTATAGATGGATTAAAAGACTATGAAATTATTTCAATGATTCTGATTGATCAAGATAATCATCAACAACTTGGTGAAGATTTTGAATGGGAAAATCAGGAACTGGAGGGATAAATCATGCAGGAAACCTCAATTTACTCTTTTAGACTTAGAACTGATCAAGGGCTAAAAACTGGACGTGTAGAGGCTTTAGATCACCGCCATGCACAGACTCAAGCAATTTTAGCAGCTCAGTGTATTGTTTATGGCGGAAATATTAAATTGTTAAAAAATCAGGACAAAGCCCGTAAAGAGAACTATGTTCCAGTAAAAACAGTCAGGAGTATTTAGGATGACAGCCTTAATTTTTGACACCGAAACCCATAAACTCCATGGTGATTTGATTGAAGCTGCCGGTATTGGCTGTCAGTTTATCGAAACAGGTGGTCATTTAGAACTGATCAGGACACAGAAAGAATTTTCCCAACGTTACAAACCCAGTGAACCCATTGGTCTAGGCGCAATGGCAGTCCACCATATTTTGGATTCGGATGTTCAAAACTGTAAACCATATACAGCTTTTCAATTTCCTGAAGATATGATTCCAACCTATATCATTGGTCACAATATCGATTACGATATAGAAACTATTCAAAGAGCATCTATGCCTACATTCTTTCTCCGGCCAATTTGTACTTTGGCAATGGCTCGCTATGTCTGGCCAAATTTGGAAGCCCATAATCTTGCCGCATTGGCATATCATGTTAGTTCAAATCGGAAAGCTACACGTCGAAGTCTTAGAAACTCCCATTCGGCATTAAATGATTGTAAAACGACATTTAGCCTACTTTATCGAATTGTAAAAGACCAAAATATTCAATCCTTTGAAGAGCTATATCAGTTTTCAGAACAGGCTCGAATTCCCACCCATATTTTTTGGGGTAAATATAAAGGTCGATCAATTGCATCACTGGATGAATGGGACATCGAATGGATTTTAAAACGAACGGATGATAATTACCTGGCATCAGCCCTTCATTATCAATTAAGCAAACTAACACAAGACTCTTCATTATCATTTGATGATGATTTGTTGTAAGTAATAGCGCAGCTCTAACGCACCTCCGGCCGGAAGTGCGTTCAATTAAAATATCCCACAATCTTTACTGATACTTAAATGTAGGTTTACTTATGTCTGCCGGATTAGAAATCCGAGGTAATAGCCTCCGGATCTGGATTAATGATGGTTCCAGAATCATGAAAGAAACACTTGCCTGGAAAAAAACACCTGAAAATATCGAAAAAGCCGAAAAGCTGGCCAAACTGATACAACTTGAACTTGAGATGGGAACATTCGACCTGATACGTCATTTTCCAAATTCAAAATATGTTGAAAAAAACTCTATTTCTTACTATGCCAATATCTGGAAATTGAATACGGAAAAAGAAGTATCGCCCAGTACATTCTATTCATATCGTTTTCAAGTGGATCTCCATGTCCTACCTCGATGGGGTAAAATCCACCCTAAAGATATTGATACCACTGAAATAAAAAACTGGATACGCAAACTTAAGCAAAAATTACAGCCAAAAACAATAAGGGAAATCGTTACTCGCCTTTCTCAAATCCATGCAGTCTGGCGTAATGAACATCGTATTACATACAATCCATTCGTGAATATATCAATTCAACAGGAAGAAACTCCGGAGCCAGATCCGTTTAGCAAAGCGGAAATAAACCAATTACTGAATACGACAGCTTATACTGATATCGCAAACTTACTACCATGCCTATTGTGGACCGGATTGTCCATTTCGGAACAATTGGCATTAGCCTGGGAAGATATAGATTTACATAATGGAACTGTACTCATCCAGAGAGGATGGGTACGAAACAACTATAGGGTAACAAAAACCCGGAGAAGAAAACGACAAATTAAACTTTTACAGCCAGCAATACAGGCCTTAAAACTTCAATACCAGCTTACTGGCCAGTATAAGGCACAGATCATAAATGTCATGCAAAGAGATAATCATACTTTCAAAAAAGAAAAAGTACGTTTCGTCTGGATCAATCATGAAACCATGTACCACTATAAATACAGTGAGCTGCGGTATCGATGGAACCAGCATCTGAAAAAATCCAAAGTCCGGCATAGAGGAATAAATCAGGGCAGACATACCTTTGCCAGCCAATTACTATCCAGTGGCCAAGTTCCACCAGAATGGATTGCAGACCAGCTTGGCCATACAGATACGACCATGATCTATAAACATTATGGAAAAATTATTGCGGAAGATGCACCAGACTACATCTCAAAAATTAACAGCTACATTGATAAGTAATAAATATCAAATAAAAAATCAAAGAGATTACTTTAAAAAAAATACATAAGTCTCTGATAAATTTAGGGACTTTATAAATATTACTTCATTACTCAAGAATGAGTATAGATCATAAAAATATATGACACCAAGAACCATCTAAATATTTAAAAGAATAGCTTAATTCCCATATTCAACGTATTGCAAGAAAGCAATAACTATAAAACATTAATTTATATTAATTTTCCGAAGCCTGTGGCGTGGGTTCGAGTCCCGCCGAGCGTACCATTTTTTATTTTTCAAGCCAATCAAGAATTTTCACTTCTAAAACCTATTTAAATTTATTTACAGGTGTAACTTGGCTTTACATTACGGAATATTTTATCAAGTTTAGAGTAACGCAAAAAATATTATTTTAATTATTGACACTAAATTTAAAGCAGTATTAAGTGAGCTAAAATTTAATAATTTTGAAAAACTATTTAAAGTCTGGTTGCGAATAGAGGGAATCAAACCTTTAAAGTCTTTTATTTACAATAAGTTCTCCTAGTTCGATTAAGCGGGAACGGATCACATTTCGACTTAATCCAAGTAATTCAGCTGTTTTGACTTGATTTTGTTGACAATACTGATAAGCAACCTTAAGCAGTTCTTCTTCAAATTTAGAATACACATGTCCATGATTTTTCTTAAATAAATTTTCAAATACCTCTTTAAGTTTTGGATCAGTATGGAGTTCTCGCGTTTTCTTTTCTGCATTATTATCGTTTGGTTTTGGATTTTGTGTGCACTTGGTAAAAGGTAAATTTTCAGCATGAATAACACCATTAGAGCTAATCAGTAAGGCATGATGAATCATGTTTTCTAACTCACGAATATTTCCCGGCCACCAGTATTCGTTTAGTTTAATTTTGGCTTCTTCACTAAAGCTAGCTTTGCTATAACCTAATTGTTCATGATATTTATCTATAAAATGCAAGGCAAGAGGTAAAATATCTCCACGCCGTTCTCTAAGTGGTTTAATATCTAGTGTTACCACATTTAAACGATAGTAAAGATCTTCACGAAATTGTTCAGCAATAATAGCTTGTTCAAGGTTTACATTAGTGGCTGTCAAAACACGAACATCAATTGGAATACTTTTACGAGATCCTAACCGTACAACCTCTCGTTCTTGTAAAACTCTTAAAAGTTTCACCTGAACTTGTCTGGATAAATCTCCGATTTCATCTAAGAGTAAAGTACCTCCATTCGCAGCTTCAAACCAACCTGCATTACTTGATAGTGCGCCTGTAAAAGCCCCTTTTTCATGTCCGAATAATTCACTTTCAACTAAATTTTCTGAAAAAGCACCACAATTTACTGCAATAAATGGCTTGTTTTGTCGATGACTATATTCATGAATTTTACGTGCAACCAATTCTTTACCTGTTCCGGTTTCTCCATGAATGAGTACGCTTGCTTCACTTGGTGCAATTTTTTGAATATATTCAAGTAATTTTTTAGATTTTGGATCATTAAATACTTGCGCAGTCGCTTTATGAGAGTAACTTCTCTGCGTAATTTCTGGGAGAGTAATAATATCTTGTCTCATTGAAAATATCCTGTAGTCGCCTCATCAGTTGTAATGATCATGCTATATAAAATTAAATAATTGATTTTATATAAATATATTTATGAGTAAAATGAGGGTTTTGGGATGCGTTCATTGAGTAACCATTGTCCCAATTCTTTGATTTTATACTCAACAGGATCATGTAGGGTTTGGGTACGGACGTTTCTCCAAAATCGATCAAGGCGTAATCCTGCATGTGTTGCTCTTGCACCTGTCACTTCAAAAATTTTATTAGTAATGTCTAGGCTAGTACGTGTTGCAGCAACTTTAGCTGTTGCAATGGCGACAGCAACTTCACCACGCTGTTGTGCTGTAAGCGTTTCACCAATGTCCCAAGCCCACTGTAACTTGGCAATAGCATTTTGATTTAACAAACGTAATGATTCAAGCTGTAACCAGAATTCACCATAATGACGTAATATATAAGGATCTTCGTTGGCAGATGCAATATTGGTTAAAAACCATGGACGTGATTCTTTGAGGGTATATAGTTTTGCTTCTTGTAAGGCGCCTTCTGCAATGCCTTGAAACATACTGATAAAAACCAGTTGGGCGATGAGTGGCCGTAAACTGGCAAAAGGCGTACTGAGCGGGCCGGGATGAAGTAACATATCTTTGGATTCGACACGTACTCGTTCAAAAATAGTACTTCCGCTATCAGTTTGACGTTGACCAATATTGTCCCAATCATGATATAACGTAATTCCAGATCGAGTTGTTGGAACTGCAGCGATGAGTAGTATATCACTACATTCATCAACCCCTGATACGATCAACATTTCCGAATCTATTGCACCGGAACAAAAGCTTTTTTTACCTGAGAATTCATACCACCCTTCTAAAAATCTAACAGTTGTACGACGGTCGAGAGGGTTAAGTGCATTTCCCCAAAACCACGATTTCTGGGCTGTCATTCTGTACCAATGCTGCCATTGATCTGGTTCACCAAACAATCGTACTGTCGCCAATAATAAGTGATGAAAACCGAACACGTGAGCAATTGAGCTGTCCCCTTGCGCAAAGATTCTAACGACGTTCAAAATATCATGCCATTCTCCGCCTAAACCACCAAACTCTTTAGGAATTGATAAAGAAAGTAAACCACTTTGACGAATAAGATCTCGCTCATATTTGGGTGTACCACCATCCCGATCACGTTGAATTGATGTTTCAGAAAATTGTTCAAGTAAGTTTTTTGCTACAGTGACAACATCCTCTAGGTTAAGGATATTTTTAGGATGATTTAATATATTCATATTATATTCCTGACTCATTTTTTAATAAGAAGACCTATATAGCAAAAGATAAGCCATAATAAAAAACATTTTAATATCAACATATTGATGATATTGTTTAATGTAAGGCATCATGTGGAATAACAGTAAATGTTGATTGGCTGTTGATTAATCAACAATACATTAAGAAACATAAGTTATATAACAAGAAAAAATTCTATAAATATGAAAATTGAATATTTTTATCACTAAATCTTATTGGTATTTATTTGGTGTGCAAACGATTATAAATAAAATCAAGGCTCAAAATTTCAAAAGGGCAGATAAGTTTAATTGTTAAGAGGGATTATTCTATGCATATTGTAAAACATCCTGAATCTCGCCAGCTTGTTCGCAGTATTAAAGCAAGTGCATTGGTATTTGAAGATAAGAACTCTAAACAATTGATGTCATATATTCAACAAATTTCACCAAGTGAAGCAAGCGTACTTATTCATGGAGAAACCGGAACAGGTAAAGAATTGGTTGCTCGTCAAATTCATGCTTTATCACACAGAAAAAATCAACCTTTTGTTGCAGTAAATTGTGGTGCATTGTCAGATACTTTGGCTGAAACAGAATTATTTGGACATGAGAAAGGGGCTTTTACTGGTGCGGTATCAAATCAAATGGGTTGGTTTGAAGTTGCAAATGGTGGGACCATTTTTTTAGATGAAATTGGTGATTTATCTCCCAATATTCAGGTAAAACTTTTAAGAATTCTACAGGAAAATGAAGTTGTTCGATTAGGCTCAAGACAAACTAAAAAAATAGATGTACGTGTCATTGCTGCTACAAATGTAAATTTAGAAGATGCGGTGTATGCAGGAAATTTTAGGGAAGATTTATATTTCAGACTTAAAGTTGCCTCATTACAAATCCTGCCACTTAGACTTCGTCCAGGTGATATATTACCTTTAGCACGATATTTTATTCATGAATATTCACAAAAGCTTAAGCATCGTACCAATAATATTCAGTACACCTTGAGTGAAGAAGCTGAACAATTACTCTGTCACTATTATCATTGGCCCGGCAATATCCGTGAACTTGAAAATGCAATTCATCATGCATTATTGGTTTGTAAAAATGATATTATTCAAGTAGATGATTTTCAATTGACAGGTTTTAAACATAGATTATCTTTATATGAAAGTAATTTTCAAATGTATCCATCGAACGATAAATCATTAAAACAGGTATTATTTGAGTGGTTTGAACAAGGTATTATAGATTTAGATAATCAACTAGAGGCAGAAATTATAGAAGCTGCTTTTGAGTATTGCCACGAAAATCAACTTCATACAGCTAATTTGCTTGGAATCAGTCGAAATATTGTTCGAGGTCGATTAATAAAACATGGCCTATTGTCATCAAATACACGAATTTTAACTTCATCAACTAGCTAGAATTTGTAAAATAGCTCAATTCCTAGAAATTAAATTTTATCAAAATAACTAAACTTTGATTGTAATATAGACATAAATAAATTTTACTTCATTTTTAAATAAACAGCATATATTTAATAAATTTAACTGCTCTAAAATGATTTTAACATAATAATTACATATTTAATAAATAAGTATTTTAATTTTTTCATATATTTTTGATTGCATAAGTATATTTATTTAATGGTTTATGTTTAGTGCTATTAAATTGATCTTATATCTAAATTTTGTATAAATTTAACAAGTTTAAATATATAGTGTTTATAATCCATATGCTGAATTTTATTCTTAAATTTAATTTTTTCACTATTACTATAATTTGTTGTTGATGTATCAACAGCTAATAAACAATATTTTGTATAAATTTCAAAAAATACATTTCCAATTATTTAATTAACCTTATTAATCAATGACTTGTTTTTTGGCATGATAATTGAAGAACTTTTAATAATATTAATTGAAATGATAGGGAATCTAAAATGTTTATTTTTGAAGTTTTTTTTAGAAGATTATTTTATTCTTGTTTATTTTATTCTTTAAATTTTTTTAACAAGGCTAATAAATTATATCTTTGAGGTAGTTCGGTAATGACAATATTCTTTAGACATACAAGTAATTATAAATTGCGTTTAACACCTATTACAAAAATTATAGGTATTTCCATGTTTTTGGTCACAGGATTTTCTTATGCCGAAAATAAGAAAATTAACGATACTGTGGACGATAATGTCGAAACCAATACGGTGAAGCAACTAGATACAGTTGTTGTAACGGGTACAAAGAGAAATACAGCAAACTCGGCAAAGGAAAATCTTAAAAAAATTCCGGGTACGGCAAGTGTTGTCGATAATTCTGAAGTTGAAAAAGGCCGTGCAGCCAATTTAGAAGATGTTTTGGCGTACCAACCGGGTGTTTTTGCTGCCGCAACAGGCGGGAATGGGGCAAACTTTGTTTCTATTCGTGGTTCAGGTATTAATACATTCTATGGTGGATATGCACGTGGAATTAAATATTTGTATGATGGCACTTCAATTACAGGGCCTGGAGGCACACAAGAAACATTTTTGACGCCAACCGGTGTGAATTATACCGAAGTTATTAATGGTTCCAATGCATTTGCTTATGGGGCAACGGCATTGGGGGGTGCTATACAATTTACGACACATACAGGACGCTCTTCACCGGGAACCTATATTGGGCTTGAAGGGGGAAGTTATGGTTATCAGAAATATTTCTTAAGCCATGGTGGTGTGAGCAAAAATGGGAATACTGATTATTATATTGCAGTATCGAAAAATGAACGTGATGGTTATCAGGAACAAACGCCAGTTGATGGTAAAGATATTGTCTTTAATGTCGGGCATCATTTTAGTGATCAACTGACAGGACGGTTTATTTTTAGATATCGTGAAGAAAAATTTTACAATGGTGGGTATTTAACGCTTAACCAGATTGAAAATAATCCTCGGCAAGTCGGTTCAACCGTTTATGGGCGGGATAATTGGTCTGGTTTAGCCGTCGGAAAGCTGGATTATACGATTGATGATCACTCTAAATTAGAACTTTCTCTGGGCTATAACAAATTTGATCTGGATAATGGTGTCGGTTCAAGTTGGTATAACGATTGGCCTTCAATCTATATTACGCCAACAATTCGTTATTTACGTAGTAACGATACATTGTTTGGATTGCCGAGTGATACATCCATTGTTTTGACACAAACCTATCTGGATGGCGATACGGACGGTAATGTAAGAAGCAATGGCAAAAAAATTAAGACTTATACGACGGATTATAGTGGTTCACGAGATACAGCTTTTGCAATCAGTAATGATCTTCATTTAAATGATAAAACTACGCTAACCACAGGCGTGTCAGCCGTAGAAGTTTTGCGTAATATTCGTACCGACAGTACCACAAGTGCATTAAGTGAAGTGAAATATGACAAGTGGTATGTTGTGCCCCGATTAGGGCTGACCTATAAGTTCACGCCAGAATTACAATTTTTTACCAGCTTGGGACGTTCTGTAGATGCACCAGTAACTTGGGGTATTGGCGGTAATAATCTTAGCAATGTTCAACCACAAAAGGGTACGACAGCTGAGTTGGGTTTACGTTTAAATACAGATCATCTGGATGGTAGTCTGGCGATATACCGTACATGGTTGAAAGATGAAATTCACAATATTGTTGTTACACCAGCAACAAACTCATCAGCGGCAGTGACTGCTAACTTTAATGCAAGTCCGACAATTCACCAAGGTGTAGAAGCTGCACTTTCTGCCAAATTATGGCAAGGTGCGAACGGCGACAGTATAAATTTACGTCAATCTTATACATTTAATGATTTCTTTTTCCGAAATGACAGCGATCTTGCCAAGAATGAACTTCCCGGATTACCAAGGCATAGTTATGAAGCTGAATTAGAGTGGCGTAGTACTAAAGGTTATTATGCAGGCGCTGATTTACGTGCTGTTTCCGGTTATTACGTCGATTATAAAAACACGCTTAAAGCACCATCTTATGCCATTTGGGGACTTCGAGCAGGCTATGAAGCACCTGATCAGCGCTGGAAGGTTTATGTCGATTTGAAAAACCTCACCGATAAGCATTATGTCGCCGTGGCATCATCTAGCTATAACTACAATGGTTCGGATGCTGCTGTATTTTGGCCGGGCGATGGTCGAAGTATTTTTGTGGGTACAGGGTTTAGATTCTAACACAACAAAAAATAAGCGAGATCGATTATGCCAAAGCAGCTACATGTAAATTTATTTGAGATGAATTGTGTCAGCCATATTATTCATGGTTTGTGGGTACATCCAGATAATAATCGTCATCGATTTAATGATATTGAATATTGGATTGAACTGGCAAAACTATTGGAAGCAGGAACCTTTGATGGTGTTTTTATTGCAGATGTGATTGGGACTTATGACCAATTCCGACAGGGGCCAGAAACCGCCATTCGTGAAGGCATGCAAATTCCAAGTAATGATCCTTTACTGATTATTCCAGCAATGGCAAGTGTCACCAAAAACTTGGGTTTTGGCGTGACGTTTTCGACCAGTTATGAACCGCCGTTTGCGTTTGCACGGCGTATGAGTACCTTAGATCATCTGACCAAAGGGCGTGTGGCTTGGAATATTGTCACATCGTATTTACCTAATGCAGCTCGGAATTTCGGTTTGGACGATGAAATACCGCATGACCAACGCTATCAATTGGCAGATGAATACCTTGATGTATTGTATAAATTGTGGGAAGGCTCTTGGGATGATGATGCGGTTCAAGTCGATCGAAAAAACCGTATTTATGCTGATCCTGCAAAAGTACGTTATATCAACCATGTCAGTAATAACTATAAAGTTGCAGGCCCGCATCTTTGCGAACCGTCCAGACAACGCACGCCATTATTGTTTCAAGCGACAGGCTCCTCCGCAGGAATTGAATTTGCTGGTCGGCATGCAGAAGCCATATTTACAGGCGGTTCATCTGCTGAAGAGGTACAACGAAATATCAATGGCATTCGTGAAAAAGCCAAAGCGCATGGACGGGATCCTGCGGGGATTAAATTCTTTGTCGGTGCCAGTGTGATTGTGGCACCAACGAATGAAGAAGTTGAGGAAAAACTCAAAACTTTCCATGAATTACATAGTGTTGATGCTGCGTTGGTGCATTTGCAATCCTCAGTGGATTTAACCTTGTATCCACGAGAAACCAAACTCAAAGAGATTATTCCTGAGAATGATCAATCTTGGGGGCTGCGTTGGGCAGATTCAGAAGAAACTGTAGGTGGTTTGTTAGATAAGTTTCGTTTTAGACAAGATCGCTTTTTTGTTGCTGGCACACCCACACATGTTGCCGATACCATTGAAAAATGGCTTGATGAAGATGGTATTGATGGCATCAATCTGATTCAGTATTTGTCTTATGGTACAGCGAAAGATTTTATTGAGTTGGTTGTGCCTGAATTACGCCGCCGTGGGCGTTTTCGTGAGAAGTATGCAGATGGTGAAACTTTAAGAGAACGTTTTTTTGGTCAGGGACACGCCCGCTTGCCTGATGATCACTATGCTGCCCGTTATCGCAACCCTGAAAATTTACATGCTGCATCTGAACCATTGCCTCTTGCTCAATCTCGGGAGGTGAAAGTATGACGACAAGCAGATTGACTGCATTTGCCCGAAACATGATGACGGTTGGAATAGTGGGTGTTGTGATCTCGCAATTGTTGGGATGTAGCAATACTGAACCGAAAAAAAACTTTACAGGTCAGCCCGTGCGTGGTGGAACACTGATCTTTGCTACTGAGCGTGAACCGACGTGTCTAGATCCGCATTCGCAAGGAGATATGCCACAGGTTTTTATTGCACAACAGTTTTTAGATTCTTTGGTGTCTATGGATGATCAAGGCAATATTCATCCATGGTTAGCCAAAGGTTGGGACGTATCAAAAGATGGTTTGGTGTATACCTTCCATCTTCGAGATGATGTGCATTTTACTGATGGTACACCATTTAATGCCAATGCTGTAAAAGCTAATCTTGATCACATGGTTAATCCTAAAACCCAGTCGGGTACAGCAGGCAGCTATATTGCTCAATATGTACGTACCGAAATTGTCGATAACAATACCGCAAAAGTCTATTTATCTAAGCCCTATGCGGCTTTTTTAGAAGTTTTGGCGCAGGGCTTTTTAGGTATGGAATCACCTAAAGCATTGCAGCGTTCACTTGAAGAAAATTGTCAAAACCCAGTTGGTTCCGGGCCATTTAAGGTCGTGCGATGGGATCGACAGAGCCAGATTGTTCTAGAGCGTAATCCTGATTATGCATGGGCCCCGCCAACAGCCAAACATCAAGGTGCTGCTTATTTAGATAAAATTATTTGGAAAATTATGCCTGAAGCTTCGGTACGCTTTGGTGCATTGCAAGCAGGTGAAGTGGATGTTATTGATGCTTTACCTCCCGAATCGCATGCGCCTGCAAGAGCTAACCCCAACATCACCTTATTGTTGAAAGACCGACCTGGTAATCCAACTAAAGGAGATTTTAACCTTACCCGTCCACCGTTTAATGATATTCGTGTCCGCGAAGCTTTTGTGCGTGCATCTAATGTAGAAGGGGCATTAAAAAGTATTTATTTTGGTGAGTATCAACGAGCTGGCGGTCCTTTAAGTCCTGTAACTCCTTTTTATAATGCTGAATTTGAACATGACAAAGATTATAACCCTGCACGCGCTAATCTTTTACTGGATCAAGCAGGATGGACAGCACGTGATCAAGACGGTTATCGCCTTAAAGATGGCAAACGCCTAACTATTGACGTACCAATACAAGAGCGAATGGGTAATGCGGAACGTGCCCTGTGGGAACAAATACAGGCATCAACCAAGAAAGTTGGCTTTGCAGTCGAGCTGAATCCGATTAGCACCAGCGCACAGACCAAATGTTGTGGTACAGGGTGGGATTATGACATTCGTATTGGTTATTGGAACACCAATACGCCTGATGTTTTGCGCATTATTTTTAGCAGTGAATTCAATAACCGGCCAGGTCAATCGTATCACACCAATGGAACGGGTTTTCGTCATACCGAATTCGATCAAATCATTAATGCAGCATTACAAACGCAAGATGTGGAAAAACGCCGTGATTTATATGTGCAAGCCCAGCGTATTATTTCCAAAAATTATTTGCAACTCACCACCATTGCCCAAAGCAGCCGGTTGGCAATTTATAAAACTGCCAAAGGTGTACGTTTGGAGCCTTCTTTGACGATTCCATATTTTTACGATGCATGGGTGGAAAAATGAAAAAAAATACATTGTTCTTCAATTTTTTACTTCAATTACGTAAGCACTTTATCAATGGTGTATTGGTACTTTGGGCGATTGCCACACTCACTTTTTTTGCCATGCAACAAATGCCGGGTGATCCTGCATTTGCGATTTTGGGTGGAACCAATCCCACAGCAGAAGCAATTGCAGCTGTGCATGAAGAATATGGTTTTGATAAACCGCTGATTGTGCAGTATGGAATGTATTTATCGCATTTACTGCAAGGGGATTTAGGCATTTCCTATACGCAACGGTTGCCTGTAAGCGAAGTGATTGCGAGTCAGGCAGGTGCGACTTTTCAGCTGGTTCTTGCGGCACTGGTTTTGACATGGATTTTGGTTCTGCTTTGGACGTTGACGACTACGGCACGCCGTTCATGGATTTCAGGTATTGGTTCAACGCTTGAAACAGTGTCTGCTTCGATCCCTTCATTCTGGTTAGCCATTATTTTATTGGCGGTGTTTGCATTTCACTGGCGGTGGTTTCCGGTGGCTGGAAGTGAGGGAATACATAGTTTAATTTTGCCTGCATTTGCTTTAGCCATTCCGCTTGCCGGTTTTGTTGGGCAAATTACTCGACAATCACTGGAAATAACTTTGGAGCAACCGTTTATTTTAACTGCTCGTTTACGTGGACTCAGCGATTGGTCTGTGCGTTGGCGACATGCCTTGCGTCATTCTTTATTACCGGGTATTTCACTTTCAGGTTGGGCGATTGGCGCATTGATCAGTGGCAGCGTTGTCATTGAAGTTATTTTTTCACGTAAAGGTTTGGGACGGCAACTGTTTCAAGCGGTACAAAGTCAGGATATGCCACTGGTTGTGGGTATTACCTTGGTGATTGCACTGACTTATGTGTTGGTCAATATTTTGGCTGATGTCGTGTATCACGTGGTTGATCCACGGTTGAAGGGAGAAGCTGCATGAGTGAAGTGGCATTGATAAAAAATCATAGACCTTCCACAGGATATGAAAAATTGTATGGATTAATCAAGCAGCGTTCATGGGGTATGGTTCTGGCGGTATTGTTCTTATTCGGTTTATTCGTCGCAGCTATTTTTCCGTATTTTTTTGCACCGGATGATCCACTCGGTATTAATCCTGAATTTGCTTTTCAAGCGCCAAGTTGGGCGCATTGGTTCGGTACAGATCAATCGGGACGCGATATTTTTACCCGGGTGATTCATGGCAGTCGCCAATCGTTGACCATTGGGGTATTTGCGATTGCCTTGGCCTTATCCATTGCGATTCCTTTGGGTGTTTTGGCCGGTTTGATCGGTGGTTGGGTTGATCGTGTAATTGGCTGGATTGTGGAAATTTTATTTGCCTTTCCGAGTTTAATTTTGGCCTTGCTTTTTGTTGCGGTTTTCGGCAGTGGTATTGGGCAATTAGTGATTGCAACAGGCATTGGCATTGCACCGGGTTATGCACGCATGATTCGTGGACAAGTTATCGCAGTACGTAAAGCAGGTTATATCGAAGCCGCACGTGCGCTGGGGCATTCTCCTTGGCGTATCGTCCGTCGTCAGTTATTGCCAAATGCTATGCGTCCTTTAGTTGTGATGGTGACTATGGGGGTAGGCCAAGCGATTGTGTGGGCATCGGCTTTAAGCTTTCTTGGCTTGGGTGCGAAACCTCCAGCACCAGAATGGGGAACAATGATGTCAGCAGGACGGGATTTTATTGCAAATGCCTGGTGGTTAACGTTCTTTCCAGGATTCTTTATCTTACTAACCACCTTATCGACAACTGTGGTGGGTCGGTATCTACAACATCGATTGGAGGGACGTGAACTATGAATGCTCAAGTGAAGGCACTAACACAACAGCAGCTCATTATTGAAGACTTAACAGTGCAATTTGGTGAGCGAATTGTCGTAGAAAATTTATCACTTCATTTATCAGCAGGTAAATGTATTGCTTTGGTGGGTGAGTCAGGTTCAGGTAAAAGTGTCACTGCACGCAGTATTGTTGGACTTGCCGGTGCGGGAGCGAAAGTTCAGGCAAAAACATTTCAATATGGTGAACACAATTTATTGCAGTTGTCCGAACGACAATGGCGAAAAATTCGTGGTAAAGACATCGGTTTCATTTTGCAGGATGCCTTGGTGTCATTAGATCCATTACGCCCGATTGGGCAAGAAATCTATGAAACTCTAGCGGCGCATGGTTGTGGTAACCGTCATCAACGTCAAGAAGGTGTATTGCAGTTATTGCAACAAGTTGGTATTCCAGAACCAGAATTAAGGGTGAAACAACGCTCAGAACAACTTTCTGGTGGATTAAGACAACGTGCATTAATTGCCAATGCTTTGGCATTAAATCCAAGCCTGATTATCGCCGATGAACCCACAACAGCGTTAGATGCAACTGTTCAAGCCAGAATACTTGATGTATTACAGGAAATTAAAACCAGAGGAAGCTCATTATTATTGATTAGTCATGATTTAGCTGTTGTTGCAAAACTGGCAGATGAAGTTTTAGTTTTACATCATGGCAATGTACTCGAACAAGGACCAATTCAACAAATTCTGAAAAATCCACAACATGCTTATACCAAAAGTTTGTTGGCTGCCTTACCCGCAGAACATCCACGTGGTTATCGTTTAACCTCAAATCAGCAAAATGACAGGCCTCAATCTCATATTTGTGTTGATGACCAACCTTTACTTGTAGCGCAAAGCCTGGCTAAACGTTATTTGGGGCCAGATAAGCAATGGCGGCAAATTATTGAGCAAATCGATATTTCATTGTTTGCAGGGCGGACTTTAGGCATTGTAGGCGAGTCAGGCTCAGGAAAAAGTACTGTTGCAAAGATTGTACTTGGTTTACTCCAGCCTGATGCAGGACAGGTGACTTTTTCAGGTGAGATATGGAATGGAACAGGTGAATGGGCTGTTGCTGAAAAAAAACGTCGCTTACGTCGTCATGAGATTAGTGTGATTTATCAAGATCCATTAAGCTCATTCGATCCACGTTGGAGTGTCGGTCAAATTTTGGAAGATGCTTTAGAAGTGGGTCAAGTTCCAGAATCTGAACGCAAGAAACAAGTCCGTGAACTTTTGCATAAAGTTCGATTACCTGCCGAACTTAGTAACCGTAGACCATTACAGCTTTCAGGTGGGCAACGCCAACGGGTTGCCATTGCACGGGCTATTGCCAGTAAACCTAAAATTATTGTGTGTGATGAACCAGTTTCTGCTTTGGATGTGTCTGTTCAAGCACAAGTGCTGGATTTGCTGGATGAGTTACAAGAAGAAATGGGTGTAGCATATCTGTTTATTTCGCATGATCTTGGTGTAATTCGTCATGTCAGTGATGATGTTGTGGTGATGTCACAAGGACGTATTGTGGAACAAGGTACAACCGAACAAGTCTTCAAAAATCCACAACATCCATATACCCAACAATTGCTTGCAGCAGTGCCACGGCTTATCGCAGGTGAAGAAAAAATTGAATCTAAACATCCTTGGGTTGTTTTCCAATGGGCATGCTAAATAAAATTTAAATGAGTCTTAATATTATGAGTGATATCGAACAGTTAAATATTTTTGAACTGCAAAAACGTGCAAAAAAATTGTTACCTACATTTGCCGAGGGCAGTGCTGAACGTGAGCGCGAACGTCAATTACCTTATGCGCAAATTGAGGCTTTGGTTGAAGCGCGATTATTGACTTGGCGCATCCCCCAACAATATGGCGGTGCTGGAGCCAGCGTTAGAGAAACCGTACAATTTATTATTGATGTTGCCTCTTACGACTCCAATATTGCACAGGCATTACGCCCATCTTTTCTTTTTATTGAATCATTGTTATCAAATGCATCAGAAGCAGAAAAACAACGCTGGTTTACACGCTATTTGCAAGGCGAAGTGGTCGGTAATGCAGGATGGGAAATCGGCGGTGCGAATGGTGCAATCACAACCACAATTGTCGCAGATGGAGAAAAGTTTCGTGTAAATGGCAGTAAATACTACAGTACGGGTGGGTTATATTCAGACTGGATTTCTGCTGTAGCATTAAATGAAGAAGAAAACCCCATTTTTTTTATATTACCGCGTGATCGAACAGGCTTGGAATTGCTTGATGATTTTGATGCGATGGGACAACGTCTTACCGCAAGTGGTACAACCCATCTAAATAATGTCATCGTTTATTCCGAGGAAATACAATCACGAGAATGGAATAAAGATAAACGTTCCATAGTCACTCCATTTGCACAAATTTTCTTGGCAGCAGTAGAAGCAGGTATTGCCAAAAATGTATTAAGGGATGCGGTAAAATTTGCGCAAGAGAAAGCCAGACCAATTAAACACAGTAGTGTAGAAAAATCGGTAGATGATCCGTATGTTGAATTTACCGTAGGCGAAATTTCTGCACGTGCTTTTGCTGCGGAATCCGTGGTGTTACAGGCTGCAGATCGTATTGATGAGGCATGGGTAAACCATTTAAGCGAGGATACTGTCAATCTCGCTGCTTTAGATGTGGCTCAGGCACAATTTATTGCCATTGAGAATACGTTGAAAGCCGCAGAACGATTATTCGATGTCGGTGGTGCATCAACAACAGCTCGTGGTAATAATTTTGATCGTCATTGGCGCAATGCACGTACTGTTGCAAATCATAACCCACGGGATTGGAAAGCTGCAGCAGTCGGAGCCTATCGATTGAAAGCAATTGAATTGCCATTATCTGGATTATTTTAGAAATGGAACTGAGCGAAGCTATACACGTAAATACGAAAATTGAATTTGTAATGCACTAAATTGAATTGGTGTTTCTATTGAAAATTTTAGATCATTAATGGAGTTAAAAAACATTTTAATTGATCTGACTAACCATAATGGAGTCATAAATGACAAGCGCTAAAATATTTGATCAACAAGTCACATTGAATGATGGTAAAAATATTCCAAAATTAGGATTAGGTGTTTGGCAAGCAACGCAACAGCAAGCTTCTGATGCTGTACGAGAAGCATTGCAGTCTGGTTATCAGCTGATTGATACTGCAGCAATTTATGAAAATGAAGAAGGTGTGGGTGCCGGGATTCAACAAAGTGGCATTAATCGAGAAGAAATTTTTGTGACCACCAAGCTATGGAATGATGCACAAGGCAAAGAAACGGCAGTGACAGCACTTGAACAAAGTTTAGAAAAACTCAAACTGGATTATGTTGATTTATATCTCATTCATTGGCCAGTACCTACAGCAGACAAATATTTAGAAACTTGGCAAACTTTAATCGAGTTAAAAGAAAAAGGATTGGCTCGTTCAATTGGCGTATCTAACTTTCATGCAGCGCATTTAAGGCGATTAATTGACGAAACAGGCGTTACACCTACGGTTAACCAAATTGAAATCCACCCTTATTTTCAGCAACATGCGTTACGTGCAGTCAATCAGGACTTGAATATCCAAACACAATCATGGAGTCCACTGGCACAGAACAAAGCAATTAATGATGAAGTAATTAAAAATATTGCATTGAAACATCACAAGACCCCTGCACAAATCATTATCCGTTGGCATCTTCAAAATGATCTAATTTTAATTCCCAAAACAGTTACATCTACCCGAATTAAAGAAAATTTTGATGTCTTTAATTTTGAGCTTGATCAGACTGATTTAGAGGCGATTGCTCAACTTGATCAGGTTGATGGACGAGTTGGGCCAGATCCTGATGTGTTTGGCTGATTTGTAAACTACTTAAAATAAATTGAGGTTGAACTGGTCAATGCAACAGTTCAACTTTTTTATATTGTTCTTTGTGATTTACATGTAGATATTCTTAGATTCATTGCCATTAAAATTAGATTGCATGTTAATTTTTTCAAAAAGAATAATTTTGCTTCATTTTGTTTAACTTATAAAGTGCAGATGCTATCTCTCCAAGACGAACTGGTTTAACTAAGGTTGTCATTGTATTGCCAATTGTCTAGATCAAGCAAAATCTATGTGGTGTAAAAAATTCTATTAATAACAACGATTTTTATCCTGATATAAACCATTATTTATTCGTTCAATCAAACTATAAAAGTTAACTTCAAGTTAATGAACTGCAATTCTACTTGATTGATTAGGTATAAGAAAAACGCTTTGATATAGCAAAGGAGATAAAATTAACAGGGCAATGACATGGGAAGTTCTATTCAACAACAGGAACGGCAATGGAATAAACGCCGATATACCAAACAACTTAAATTAGATATGGCACAACAATATACTGATGGTGTGGTTATTCCAACACAGGACATTATTCCGGTTCTGCAAAAATTAATTAGCCCGGGAGATCGGGTAGTTTTGGAAGGAAATAATCAAAAACAGGCAGATTTTTTATCGCGTTCATTGGCTCATGCAGACCCAAAAACTTTGCATGATTTGCACATGATTATGCCAAGTGTGGGTCGACCAGAGCATCTGGATTTATTTGAAAAAGGTATTGCACGTAAATTAGATTTTTCCTTTGCTGGCACACAGAGTTTACGCATGAGCCAGTTGATTGAAGATGGTTTACTGGAAGTGGGTGCCATACATACTTATATCGAATTATATTCACGTTTGATGGTTGATTTAATTCCAAATGTTGTGTTATCAGCCGGATTTATGGCTGATCGTCAGGGCAATATTTATACCGGACCGGGTACAGAAGATTCTCCGGCATTGATTGAACCTGCCGCATTTAGTGATGGTATTGTGATCGTTCAGGTTAATGAAATTGTAGATGATGTTAAGGATTTACCACGTGTTGATATTCCTGCATCTTGGGTGGATTTTGTGGTGGTTGCAGATCAGCCTTTCTATATTGAGCCATTATTTACCCGTGATCCAAGCCATATCAAACCGGTGCATATCTTAATGGCGATGATGGCAATACGTGGTATTTACGAACGTCATCAAGTGCAATCATTGAATCATGGTATTGGCTTTAACACAGCTGCAATAGAATTAATTTTACCAACTTATGGCGAATCATTGGGGTTAAAGAGCAAGATTTGTCGTAATTGGACATTGAATCCACATCCAACTTTAATTCCTGCAATTGAAACTGGCTGGGTAGAAAGCGTTCATTGTTTTGGTACAGAACTTGGAATGGAACAATATGTGGCTGCACGTCCAGATATATTTTTTACTGGTCGGGATGGTTCATTGCGTTCCAATCGAATGATGTGTCAACTGGCAGGTCAATATGCTGTAGATCTATTTATTGGTGCAACTTTGCAAGTAGATGGCAGCGGGCATTCATCAACAGTGACTAAAGGCCGTTTGGCTGGTTTTGGCGGTGCACCGAATATGGGACATGATCCTCGTGGACGCCGCCATGCTACGCCTGCCTGGCTAGATATGCAGATTGCCGGGGGGAATGCTGATGACACATATTTGGCACGAGGTAAGAAGCTTGTTGTACAAATGGTTGAAACTTTTCAGGAAGGTGGAAAACCAACTTTTGTTGAAAGACTTGATGCGATTGATGTGGCAAAAAAAGCCGGAATGCCTTTGGCACCGATCATGATTTATGGTGATGATGTAACACATCTTTTAACAGAAGAAGGAATTGCCTATCTATATAAAGCCAGAAGTTTACAGGAACGTCAGGAAATGATTGCGGCTGTTGCCGGCGTGACAGATATTGGGCTAAAACACGATCCTAAAACCACTGCAAGATTACGACAGGAAGGATTAGTGGTTTTTCCTGAAGATTTGGGCATTAAACGTACTGATGCAACGCGTGAATTACTTGCAGCAAAAAATATTGCGGATCTGGTGAGTTGGTCAGATGGATTATATCAGCCACCTGCAAAATTCAGGAGTTGGTAATGCATGCACATCTTTATAAAACTTCTTTTAATCTAGCGGAATATCTGGCAGATGTGGCGGTACAGGCTTTGCTGGATGAAGTCAATCTTAGCCCCAAACCCGCTTTAGTTGATCAACGCGGTTGTGGTGCGCATGATGATTTAAATCTGCAATTAATGGAAGCCTCTGCGCATAGTCTGTCGCCAATGTTTAAACTCATGGCTGAAGCTGGACAGGAACACGGTGTAATTTGTCAGGCATTGAGAGAACACATTGGCGTGTTGGGAAGGCAGGGCGAACAACAGATGTTAAACATCACCCAAGGGATTAATACGCATCGTGGTGCAATCTGGTCGATGGGATTGATGGTGACTGCTGCATCAATTACATACTGGCAACCTGAACATTTGACCGTATTGGGTTTATGTCAGACCGCCGGACAAATTGCTTGCTTGGAAGATCGTTTTCTTCCAAAAGCAACTTTAAGTCATGGTCAAAAAGTGCGAGAGAAATTTGGCGTACATGGTGCAAAACAACATGCCCAACAAGGATTTCCAGTCATTACACAATATGGTTTTCCTCAATTATTATGCAGTCGGCAGAATGGAATCCCGGAAAAATTTGCGCAACTGGACGCTTTATTGTCAATGATGGCGCATATAAGTGACACCTGTGTTATTCATCGTGCAGGTCTTAGCGGATTAAAATGCATGCAAATCGGGGCGCAACAAGTATTGGATCTGGGCGGTTCAGCAACATTTGCCGGAAGACAGCGATTAAAACAACTTGAAACTGATTTGTTAGTTATGCGTGCGTCTGCGGGTGGTGCAGCAGATTTATTGGCAACTTTATTGTTTCTGGATCGTGTTCAACAGCAAAAATCCATCATGAAGATCAGGGATAAATCTAATGGAAATACTTAATTTTGAATTTACAGCAGGTGAAACCGTCACAAAATCGGTGCTGGTGGGATGCGTAGGTTCAGGTGATTTGGAAATACTGATGGAACCCAATATTTCCGGTAAAACCATCATTCAGGTGATGACTTCAGTCGATGGTAGTGAACAACGCTGGAAAAATCTCTTTGAACGAGTTTTTTCGGCACATTGTCCACCAGCAGTAAAAATTGATATTCATGATTTCGGTGCAACACCGGGTGTGGTTCGATTAAGACTGGAACAGGCATTGGAGGAGATTCAAGGTGGCTGATCTAAATACATTATTAAATACACAAAGTTTTATTGAACAAAATGCTCGTGATCGTGCGAAATCCTTACTTGATAAAGGTAGTTTTAAAGAATTACTTGATCCATTTTCTCGTATGCTCTCACCGTGGTTGCTCAAGCAAAATATTGTAGCGCAGGCGGATGATGGCGTCATTGTAATGAAAGGATTTATCCAGCAGCAACCTGCGGTTGTTATTTCCATTGAAGGAATTTTTCAGGGCGGAAGTCTGGGTGAAGTGGGCGGTGCCAAAATTGCTGGCGCACTGGAATTGGCCATTGAAGATAACCGTAAGGGTATTCCGACTGTAGCAGTTTTATTACTGGAAACAGGCGGTGTTCGATTGCAGGAAGCTAATCTGGGGTTGGCTGCGATTGCAGAAATTCAATCCGCCATTGTGGAGCTTAGACAATATCAGCCCGTAATTGCCGTGATTGCGGGTAATGTTGGATGCTTTGGTGGCATGTCGATTGCTGCTGGATTGTGTAGTTATCTGATTATGACCAGAGAAGGGCGTTTAGGATTAAATGGGCCACAAGTAATTGAACAAGAGGCCGGAATACAGGAATATGATGCCAAAAATCGACCCTTTATCTGGAGTATTTGTGGTGGTGAACAACGCTTTGCCAGTGCATTGGTTGATGTTTTTGTTGCCGATGATCGACAAAAGATTCAACAGTGTGTACAGCAGTATATTGCTCAGGGTATTCCTGAAGTACATCGTAGTCGCAAAGCTGATTTTTATTTGTCAAAACTTCTGCATGTTGACACCACAGAACAAATAACACCGCTTGCAGTACAAACCTTATATCAGGGAGAACAGGCATGAATATGGAAGTACATGCAGAGTATTATTCGCTAAGAGGTAACATCTGGTTTGATGCATTAACGCAAAATTTTATTCCAGTTGAAAGTGGCATCCAGTCTTTGCGTATTGCTGATGGAGAAATAGAGGGTCAATCCTTACGTGTGTTTTGTATCGTACCTGATCAACAAAATTCCTATCCTCGAGCATGTCATGGCGAAGTTGGCTTGCTGGAAGGCTGGTCACTGGCAAAAAACGTAAATGATGTCATTGAACTGGATCGGGATACTTCTGATAAACGTGGCATTTTGTGTATTGTGGATGTGCCAAGTCAGGCTTACGGACGCCGTGAAGAAAGTCTGGGGATTCATCAAGCACTGGCTGGTGCGGTAGACAGTTATGTTCGTGCCCGTTTGGCTGGCCATCCGGTGGTGAGTTTGTTAGTCGGTAAATCCATGTCGGGAGCATTTTTAGCGCATGGTTATCAGGCAAATCGTATTCTGGCACTTAAAGACCCAGAAGTCATGGTACATGCAATGGGGAAAGCATCCGCAGCACGTGTAACTTTGCGTAGCATTGAAGAACTGGAAAAACTTGCTGCCAATATTCCACCTATGGCTTATGACATTGACAGTTTTAATAGTTTGGGATTGTTATCGGCAATACTGGAAGTGAATGATGCTGATCAACCTGTGATACAGGACATTCAAAATGTTCAAAATGCTGTGGCAGATGCATTTGACGATATTAAACAGCAAGCATTAACGGACTTAAAGCATCGTTTAAATGAGGGCCATCGTAAATTATCGAAACAGGTGCGCCAGCGTTTACGTGAGCAATGGTCATGAACATGCAAATTCAGGCACATGATTTATTGTGGGGCATGACGTCACAAATGCTGCCTGATGATGTACCAGATTGGGTAAATGACGTGATTACTGCACGACAACCTGTCGTTGTACGTAGAGCAGTCACAGATCCAAAACGAGTTGCTGTGGGTATTCGTGGTCAATATCGTTATCAGCGTTTTGCGACAGAGATGCCGAAAAACGCCATTATTCGGCAAATAAAACCGGAAAATTTAAGATTAACAGATCTGGCTTTGTTTCCACATTTGCAGCAAATATTACAACCTCTTCATGACACCATGCAAAAGTTTAATTTGCCATGGGGATATACCGGTAGTGTTGGGTTCGAGCTGGCGACAGGTATGCGAACTGTGACAGAAAATAGTGATATTGATTTACTTATTCGCACAGAACAGCCACTGGTAAAATCAGAAGCATCATACATGCTGAAGATACTGGAAACTCTAGGTTTAAAAACAGATGTACAGCTACAGACTCCTTTGGGTGGCATTGCACTCAAGGAATGGGCAGGAACAACAGGGAAAGTATTACTGAAACGTCATGATAAGGCTGTTTTGGTAGAAAATCCATGGAACGAAAGAAGGGAATAACAACATGAGTTCAATTTGGGTTTATCCGGGACAAGGCGCACAAAAAGCCAATATGTTGCACGATTTACCGCAACAAGCAGTGGTCAAATACCATATTGAACAAGCATGTGATGTATTGCAACAGAATGTTTTATTACTGGATCAACCCGAAGCATTGCAATCAACTTATTCAGTTCAGCTTTGTTTATACATTGCCGGTGTGATTAGTTCGGCATTATTGCAGCAACAGGGCGTACAACCTGATTATGTGGCTGGCCTATCAATTGGTGCATGGGCAGCTGCTACGGTTGCTGGTGTAATTAGTTTTGACGATGGGCTAAAACTGGTAGCAAAACGTGGTGATCTGATGCAACAGGCATATCCGCAAGGATATGGTATGACAGCAATTATTGGGGCAGAGGCTTCTAAGGTAGAACACTGGATTTCGGCAGTTCATCAGCAGCATTCCGATGTTTATCTTGCCAATATAAATGCAGCGAATCAGATTGTGATTTCGGGAAGCTTTGCCGCAATGCAACAGGTTGCAGAACTCGCACATCAGGGAGGTGCGATCGCAAAAAAATTACAAGTGAGTGTGCCATCACATTGTATTTTATTGCAAAAGCAAGCTGAGGAATTAGCGAATTATATGCAAAACACGGTATCACATCACCCGATGATTCATTATTTAAGTGGTACATCGGCTCGATTAATTAGAAGCAATACACAGATTATGGATGATTTGGCTTTTAATATGAGTCGGCGCATTCATTGGGAAAATACTGTACAGGCTGCGTGGGAAAGAGGTATTCGGTTACAAATAGAAGCTTTACCCGGTACGGTTCTGACAAGTCTGGCAGCAAGCGTATTTAAGGAAGGTACAGTCTTATCCTTTCAGAATACACAATTGGAAAGTCTGATCATTGCAATGCAACAGGCGTGTAATGCTGCATAAAGCAAAATCAAGCAACAGGATTTAACTCAACGGATAGAGGATTTTTAACATGATTATTTATGGAGTAGGGCTACTTGCTCTATGTACACTGGTTGGTGTCATTATTGGTGATATTTTAGGTGCATTATTAGGCGTACCCTCGAATGTTGGAGGGGTTGGTATCGCCATGATCTTATTAATCTGTATCCGCTTATGGATGGAAAAACGTGGTTTGATGCAGGTTGAAACAGAAAAAGGTGTTGTGTTCTGGGGCATGATGTATATCCCCGTGGTTGTTGCCATGGCTGCACAACAAAATGTAGTGTCTGCATTGTCCAGTGGGCACATGGCAGTATTGGCCGCATTGTGTACTGTAGCAGTTTGTACTTTAACCATTGCAGGATTAAGTCGCTATAAAAAAGGTGCGCCATTACCGAAAGAACAAGCATCAATCAATGGAATTGGAGGTTAAAGCTCATGGTTGAGATGTTATTAAAAGATTTGACCCATTTGGGACTTATTACTGCATTTGCACTCATTGCACTGATTATGTGGTTATCTACAAAGTTATCTAAATATCTGACACGAGGACGTGTACATGGTTCAGCCATTGCCATTGTGATTGGTCTATTTCTGGCTTGGCTTGGTGGCACATTTACAGGAGGGCAAAAAGGCATTACTGATATTGCATTGTTTTCAGGCATTGGTTTAATGGGGGGAGCCATGCTGCGTGATTTCACCATTGTTGCCACAGCATTTGAAGTGCAGGCGACGGAAGCCAAAAAAGCAGGCTTTATTGGTGCATTTTCGTTGTTTCTTGGAACCATATTACCTTTTATTGTCGGATGTTTGTTCGCATGGATCTTTGGCTATCGTGATGCAGTAAGTATTACAACGATTGGTGCGGGTGCGGTTACGTATATTGTTGGCCCTGTCACCGGTGCTGCTATTGGCGCCAGTTCAGATGTGATGGCACTGTCAATTGCAACCGGTTTGGTCAAAGCAATTTGTGTCATGGTGTCTACACCGATGACCGCAAAATTCATGGGACTGGATAATCCGCGATCTGCCATGATTTTTGGTGGTCTTGCAGGAACAGTCAGTGGTGTGTCTGCAGGTTTGGCTGCTACTGATCGCAGATTAGTACCCTATGGTGCATTAACCGCAACTTTTCATACAGGATTAGGCTGTTTAATGGGGCCAACGATCCTCTTTTTTGCAGTGAAAGCATTGGTTGGTGGTTAGCACATTCAATGATTTAACTTGATAAATCAGGGCAATTGGTTGATGCTCAATAAATTGCCTAAGATCTAAGTATTTAAATATTGTTTGGCAAACATTCGACATTCTGCGACAAGTGCCAGTAAATTAGGATCCCGTTCTTTACTTCTTAAAAATACCAGTCCAATTTTTTGTTTAATCTGGTAGGGTGCCTGTAACGGGATTAATTTTACTGAACTTTCATAAATTGTAGAAATTCGGCCTGGTAATAATGCTAAACCTACACCAGCATTCACCATGCTGATTAATGTAAAAATATCACTAACTTGTAAAAAAACTTCCGGATTAATTCCGGCTTTTTCAAACATCACATCACTATCACTACGTGTTGCAAAACCTTTGGAAAGGGTTAAAAATGTTTCATGCTTTAGTGTGCTTAAATCAATTTTTTGCATTTGTGCCAAGGGTAAATTCTTATTGACAGCCAGATAGATATTATCCTCAAATATTGGCAATGTTTCAAAATCCACATCTTCAGTTGTTTCATTTAAAGCAACAATAATGGCATCTAGTTCTGTAGATTTCAATTTTTTTACCAAATCCAGATTAGAGCTGAGTAATAACTGAATATCCAGTTCTCCACGTCTGAGTTTTAAACGGCTAATGACGTTGGGAATGGTGTTTACCGTTAGGGAATATAAAGAACCTAAATGTAAAACTTTGGCAGCAAAACCGGCAGCTTCACGTGTTTTATTGATACTGGTGACCAGATCCTGCATTAGTTTTTGTGAATATTCTTCCAAAATATAGGCGCTTTTTAGTGGAATTAAACTTCTTCCTTCATGCTTGAATAAAGGACAGCGAAGTGCATTTTCCAAAGAATGTATAGCTTTGTGTATACTGACATTACTCATTTGCATTTCAGCGGCAGTTCTGGAAAGATTACCACAGCGCATAAAAGCCAAAAATATTTGAATCTTTTTTAAAGTAAGTTCATCATCAATATCCATTTGAACGTCATCCATGTTATTGTTGAGCATAATTTAATATTGTAGCAATTTTTATTATTCTGTATATGTTTTATTTTTTATTGAAATTATAAAATTATTTTATCTAGTCTTTTGATATTAATTTTTAAACTAAATTATATATTTATTTTGTCGTATTTAATCTAATGTTTGCTTGTTTTTTTATTTTAAAGTAATGCTTTAATAAAAAATATAGTAGATTTAAATGTTTTTATTAAATTATCAATGATAATTGTTAAATTTACTCTTTAAATAATTAATTTAATGACTTTATATAACAATCCTAATAATTAATGGAATGTATTTATGATTATTTAATTTTATGCACTAAATAAAATATTGAATATAAATTAACCAAAAAAGTAAATTGTTATAAATAATAATCATTACTATTGATAATTGTGTATAAAGATAGTAGATTGTGTTTACTTTTGTAATTAATGATTTTTGTTAAAAAATAGACAATGCATAAAATAATTTACTTTTCTCTGATCTGCTACAGCATAACTAGTTCTGTTTATGCTTTGGATGATGTTTCACTTCCGGATCGTATTCGTCAGGAACAACGATTCAAGGAATTTAATCAACAGCTTCAAAATCAGCTTCCTCAAGTTGCCACAGTACCAACCTCGCAGCTCTCCCAAAATTTTCAGCAAATCATTGTTTCGGAACAACCTTGTACGCAAATTGATCAAATCACACTTGCGCAAATAGATGGTCAATCCTCTATTAATCTGAAGCAATTTGAATTTTTATTAGAGGCAATTGAAAAACATCCACAACAAATTTCTAAACAGTGTATCGGAACACAGAGTCTACAAAATCTAATTTATTTTGCTCAGAATGAACTGATAAAAAGAGGCTTTATTACCAGTCAAGTTTTTGTTTTACCACAAGATATAAGTCAGGGTAATTTAGGTTTAAGTATACAGGTAGGACGATTACACAAAATTATTATACAGGGTGATGATTCTGTATCTTCATTACAGCTTAAAGCAGCTTTGCCTTTTCGGGAAGGTGATGTTATTCGCCTAAGACAGCTAGAACAGGGATTGGAAAATTTAAAAAGAGCCTTTGCCGTGAATATGCAGATCATTGCTGCAACCGAAAATCAAAAGGAATTACAAGGATATAGTGATCTAATTCTACAAATACAACCACAACAAAAAGTAAATTTTAATGTCATTGTTGATGATTCAGGAAGTGATGCGACAGGGAAATATATTGGAAATTTAGGTATTCGTTTAAATAATCCTTTGCATCTGAGCGATATCTTCTCTGTAAATTTAAGTCATTCATTGGATGATTTACACCATGATCTTAATAAAAGTTATTTGATCAGTTATCAGCTTCCGTTAGGAAATTATGATATTAGCGCTAATTTCAATCAATACCAATATAAACAGGCAGTACTCGGTGCAAATGGAACATTAAATTATCATGGAGAAAGTCAGCAGGGTAACTTCAACCTATCACGACTATTAAGTCGGGGTGGGCAGTATAAAACCAGTCTGTATGGCAAATTTTATCATAAAGAAGTACGTAATTTTATTGATGATATTGAAATTGGCGTACAGCATCGTAAAACATCAGGTTGGTCAACAGGTATTCAGCATCGTCAATATTTAAGTCATGGGGTATTGGATATCAATCTGGATTATCGACATGGTACTGGCGCATTCAATGCATTATCAGCACCAGAAGAACGAATTAAGGATATTTATGATCAGCCTTTAGCTGCCGAAGGCTATTCACGAGCACCAATTTGGAGTGCAGATATCGATTTTAATCTACCTTTTTTATTACTGAATAGATCAGCGCAGTATCGGCTGAACTGGCGTGGACAATATGCCACCAAATTATTGGTTCCAAATGATCGTTTTTATATTGGAGGGCGGTATAGCGTACGTGGTTTTGACGGAGATCTTATGCTATCGGGAGATCATGGTCATTCTCTGCAACAAGAAATAAATCTGAATACGGCTGTGCCCAATACTCAAATGTATCTGGGAATTGATCAGGGTTGGGTCAATGGTCGCAATAGTATCAGTGGACAACGCTATTTAATGGGGAGTGTTGTTGGTTTACGTAGTTATCAAAACAGTTTTTATCTGGATGTTTTTGCCGGACGAGGACTAATTGCTCCACAAGCTATCAAAAAAGACTGGGTGACTGGCTTTAGCCTGAATCTTTTCTACTGATTTTAAAATTTAATTGATCAACAAGATATTACACTTATGAACAAGAATCGCTATCGTATTATTTATAACAAAGCACGTTGTATGTTTATGGCGGTTGCCGAAAATGCCAAGAGTCAGAGTAAGGCATCTGGGCAAAGTCAGGCAGATATGTCCCACCCATCTGATTACCATGCAATCGGTAATTTGTCATCAAGGTATCAGACATCAACCGAAATGGAAAAAAGTTTCCAGCAGCTTTGGCATGTCAAAGTATTGGTTGCCAGTATGAGCTTATGGATGCCACTGGCGCCAGTATATGCGCAAATACAAGCAGATAATAATGCAAATGCCGCCAATCGTGCGGTAATTGCTGCGGGGAAAAATGCTGCCGGAACCACAGTTCCAGTGGTGAATATCCAAACGCCCAAAAATGGTGTATCGCACAATGTCTATAAACAGTTTGATGTGCTGGCAGAAGGTGCTGTTTTAAATAATAGCCGAACCGGAGCAAACACTAAAACCGTTGGTGTAGTTGCTGCCAATCCATTTCTGGCAACGGGTGAAGCCCGAGTTATTTTAAATGAGGTGAACTCCAGTGCTGCATCACGCTTTGAAGGTAATCTGGAAGTGGCTGGACAAATGGCAGATGTGATTATTGCCAATCCATCGGGGATTAATATCAAAGGTGGTGGTTTTATCAATGCCAATAAAGCCATATTCACCACAGGCAAACCACAACTCAATGCAGATGGTAGTATTCAACAATTTGTTGTTGATCAAGGAAAAGTAACGGTTTCGGCACCAGCAAACAGTACACTTGGATTAGGTGGTAACAATAACAATGCCAACTATGTTGATATCTATGCCCGTGCTGTGGAATTGAATGCGCAGTTACATGCCAAAAATGATATTCAGGTGATTGCCGGTGCCAATACAGTCAGTGCAGATTTACAAAATATTAGCCCAAAAACCGGTACTGGCACTGCACCGACTTTAGCGATTGATGTTAAAGCGTTGGGTGGCATGTATGCCAACAATATTTATTTGATGGGAACCGAAAAAGGTTTAGGCGTCAACAATGCCGGAACCATCAAAGCAGTGAATAATCTGGTGGTGACCAGTGCCGGAAAGATTGAAAATAGTGGCACATTACAATCGACCAGTGCGACACAGGGATTGGTCAGCGTACAAACCACACAAAGCGGCAGCAATGGTAATATTAATTCCAGTGGTTTGATTAATAGTAAAAGCACCCTGAGCATTGATGCTGGCAATGATTTAAATATCACCGCCAATCAAGTCCGGATTGATAATGGTGTGGTGTCGCCGTTGATTCTATCGGCACAAGGTAACCTTAATATTGCTTCAACTGCACAGATTCGCAATCTGGGTACACATGCCACCAATGGAGAAGGTGATATTTATCTTGATGCTAAAAATATTAATGTGGCTGAAAAGGGCAGTATTACTTCAAAAGGTATGATTTCACTTTCTGCCACAGAGAATATTAGTTCTGCAAAAGCAGCATTAATGAGTGCCGGTAACGATTTAAATCTTACTGCACAAAATAAAATTAACATTATAGAAACAGAATTAGCAGCAAGAAATAGTCATGGTAATATTAATTTACAAACCAGCAATAGTGACCTAAATAGCAGTAATATCACATTGCAGGGTGCGACTTTAAATGCCGGTAAAGATTTAAATTTATATAGCAGTGGTGATCTTAATCTGGCGAATCTAAACTTTGCATTGACCAATAGCAGTAGCAGCATTAAAAATATCAGTGGCTATAGTGGTCGAAATCTGATCTGGAATAATACAGCAAAGGCGTTGCCACAAATTACTGGTAAAGTACAACTGCAAGCGGAAAATCAGTTAACATTATCCGCAACAACATTATCCAGTAAAGAAAATATTCAATTACAGGCAGGACAATTAAATCTTGAAAGTGCTTTAGTTTCACAAAAAGATTTGGGATTAACTGTAGAAAATGCTGATTTGATACTCAATCGAGCATTAACAGCACAAAATGAAATTAATATTTCAGTGTTAAAAGGCGGTATCACTGCCAACAGTCTGACTGCGAATGCAACGTCCGGTAAAATTTCTATGTTGGCCAGAGATCATGTCAATCTAAAATCCATCCAACAAACCACAGCCGCGACAACCACCACAGCAGAAAGCAAAACCACTAATAAAACCGTATTAAATGGACAAAAAGGCATTACGCTAGGATCTATTGGCGATGGCGCAGTAAGTATCAATGCAGCCACACTGACAGCGGCACAAGGTAATATACAACTGGTTGGTGGCAATGGACTTCATCTAAAAGCAAATACCGATGTGGTCCTTAATACAGATAAAACCACCAGCAGTAATAAGATCATTGCAACAACATTAAATGGACAGAATATATCGTTGCAAAACAACAAAGGAAATTTACTGGTTGAAAATACTACGCTTACGGCAACTGATGGTATTCAAATAAACAGTGAAGGCAAAAATACCATTAAAGCCAGTACTTTAAATGCCAAAGGCAATATCGAACTATTTGCCAAAGATCATTTAAGCTTACAAAATGTGACCGCAAGTAGCGATAAACATATAGCACTCAATAGCAAAAAGAATATTTATTTAAACAGTGAATCTGGTACATCGACTGTCTGGACACCAAATAGTCAGAGTAAATTGACTGCCAAAGGTATTTTGTCCATGACAAGTGTTGATCATGTGACACAAAATACCAGTTATACCGGTGGTGCGATTTCACTTGAAGCCAGTAATGCGCTGATTACACCTACCAGTACCACAATCAGCTTTAATGCTGTAGACAGTGCTTTATTAAAAAGTGATGCCAAATTAAAAGACTCTAATGGTGATTTGACCATTCAAACCAATGCAGCGTTAACCATTGATCCAAAAATTCATAAACTCAATGCAATTGGAGATATTGAACTGATTTCCAAAAATGGTGCATTAACTTTAAAAGGCTATGCAGGGACTACAGGTAATGGTTCCGAACACGTGGTGAAATTAAATACTGCTGGGGGAGGAATTCGCCTGGAAGGCGCCAAGGTTGATATTCAGGGAGCACAACTGAATGCACAAAAAGATATTAATATGATCTCGAATAAAGAGGATATATTGATTGATGGGGTGAAGAATGGTTTCACAAGTAAAGAAATTAATTACAAAAAATTAAAACTAAATGAGGAAAAATCCGCTATTCAGAAAATGATAGATGAATTGGAGAAGCAAAAAGAATATGTTGAATTTTTAGCTAAAAAAACACAGAAAACGAAACAGATTTCAGAAATTATGTCATATAATTTTGAAGATTATCCAGATAAGAGTCAAGGAGGTCCAAAAGAAGAAGCAGATATTGTAAGAAGAGAAATTTTAAAATTAGAAGAATTATATTGGAATAAGCATCCACAACATAAGGAACTGTATAATGCTCTAGAAGAGAAAACTCAGTATATTTTATTTTTTAGTAATAATTTAAACGGCTACGAACATGCCGAAAGTAATTTAATTTCTCATACAGGTAATATTAATATTACCTCAAATAAAGGGTTATCAATTAGCGGTGCGGAGATCACTGCCAAAGCAGGACAAATCAATCTTGAATCTCGTGGTGTATTGACGGAGCAATATACATCGACAACTACAGGCACAAATAATCAGACCAAAACAATTGCTGCCAGTATGATTATAGATGGACATACTGATTTTTATGACAAAGGCAAAGAAACTGATGCAAATTACAGTATGCGTACATTGGTGAGCCCAACAATCATCAGCGGAGATAAAGGTGTAAATATCAAAACTGTAGGTAAAACTACGGGTGATAATCTGGTGATGCAGGCTACAGGTATTACTGCAAGCAATGGCGATGTCAAAATAGAATCGAATAAAAATATTCTGTTTGATGCTGCGATTGAGCAAAGTTATGATCGCAACACCACGAGTTATAAGAAGAAGTCATGGGGTGGTCTGAAGAAAAAAACCGTTACTACAGTGACTGAAAACAATTCTGCTGATGCGGCTTCGGTTGATATAAACGGTAAAAACATCAGTATAGAAAGTAAAGAGCAAAATAAAGATGTGAGTATCGATATATATTCGGGCAAATTTACCGCGGAAGGTGGCAAGATTTCAATCAAATCAGGGGGTAATCTTAATTTTTATACCGTAGAGGAATCCTCAAGTAGTAATGTAGATATCACCAAAAAATCCTCTTTTGCGGGGATCAAATATAATACCTCCAAAACCAATGCGACCCGAACGCAGGTAACAGAATTACCAGCCAAACTTAAAGCCGATTATATCGGTACCAAATCAGGTTTTGATACACGGTTGGTTGGTACAGAGTTTGAGTATTTAAAAGATGCCAGCATTGAGGCAGGCGGCAAACTGGAATTACTTGCAGCGAAAACTACGATTACCGATTTACTAAAAAAAGAATCGAATAGTGTTGTCTGGCAAAGTATGCAAGATAAGGGTTCAATTACAGAAACAGCCAAATTACCAAGTTTTAATGGGCCAACAGTACCAACATTTAAAGCGGCTGGCGGATTGAGTGTACAAGTTCCAGTCGGCGAAAAAGATGCCAATAAAATAGAATTAAGAGATGAAATTCTCAAGTTATCGAATCAACCGGGGAATGAGTACCTTAAGGAATTTGTAAATCGTAAAGATGTAGACTGGCAGCAAGTATTGTTGACACAGAAGGATTGGGATTATAAATCACAAGGGCTGACGGGAGCTGGGGCTGCCATACTTGTTATGATTGTGACAATGGTTACTGCAGGAGCAGGAGCAGCTGTAGTTGGTGCTTTAGGTGGCACTGCAACAACCTTAGGTGGTGCAGCAGTTACCATGACGCAGGCGGCAGTCACCTCACTTGCAACCCAAGCAAGTGTAAGTCTGGTAAACAATGGTGGAGATATCGGAAAAACCTTAAAAGATTTAGGAAGTAAAAATTCTGTTCGTAATCTTGCAACTAGTGTTGTAACAGCTGGATTATTAAGTCAGGTGGGTACGGCACTAGATTTAAAACCTGATAGTAGTCTTCTGTCTGATCGACTGATCAATAACTTCACGACTTCAGTGAGTTCTACACTGGTACAAACGGCCATTAAAGGTGGAAATTTAGGCGACAACTTAGAAGCGGCTTTACTTGCTGGTTTAGCAGGCGCATTACAAGGGGAGCTTTCCAGTCAAATTGGCAAAAGTTTGGATAAGGTTGATCCAAATGTATTTGAATATGCTCTTCATAAAATAGCGCATGCAGCGGCTGGATGTGCAGCGGCAGCAGTGACGAAAGCAAGCTGTGAAGCTGGGGCAATTGGTGCAGCGGTTGGTGAGGTTGTAGCGAGTTTGATGCCAGACCCCGAGAATGGCATTGAATACAATGATATTGAAAAAACAAAAGTAAGAAATACAGGAAAAGTAGTCGCTGGCGTTGTCTCTGCTTATGCTGGTTACGACGTTAATACGGCAGCCAATAGTGCTGATATAGCAATCCAGAATAATTCATGGATCAAACTAGCAACTGGTACAGGTAAGGCTTTAATGAAGAGTCTGGATGCTCTTAATAATGCAAAAAAAGCCAATAAATCATTTACAAAAAGCGATTTTATTGAATCTTTAAAGAAGCAGAATGCTGATGAATTATTAGGGATGGCTGATGACTTATACAGTATATTTTCTAGAGGAACATCAAATTACGATCGTATGCTAGCAGCGATTGACTTGGTCGTTGGTACCGATCTAAAGAAGGGTAATGGCATAGCCAGTAAGAAAATAGCCGACTTACAAAAAGACAAAGACTTTGTCAGTGCGCTTAAAGATATTAACACCAGTAAAGCGGCCAGTGTCAACTCTGCATTAAAACTCCGCACTGAATTGTCATTTAAACAAGCAGGTATACTGACCAATGATGGAAGACTAACAGACAAAGCGATTCATAATTCGACAAAAATTGATTTGAAAGATCCTATCAGAAATCCAAGCATAGTATCAGCATTAACTAAAGATGGATCAGATATCACTGATTGGGGGAAATTTACTACGAACTCAATTAAAATGCAGAATGGGCAAAATATGCAGATCCATTATTATAAAAATCTTAAAACAGGTAAAATTGATTATCAAACTAAAGATTTCAAAGTAAAAGGAGTCGTTACCCCATGATTTTAAATTTTAAAGAAACAAATGTATTCGGTTTTACATTTAGCAAAAAATACTTATGTTTTGGTATTCAATTTAATGAATACCTGCAAACTACAGAAGTATCAGTCAGGCGAGATTCTGACGGAACACCTTCATTGGTAGAGATAGAAAAATTTGAAATCATTGACTCAAAAATTCCACCGGATTGGCAAGTTTCTTTTTATCAACATGGAGATAATGTAAGGACCTTTATTGAACCTAGAGAATTTGATGGCGATTTTTGGGAGCTATACCATGATGGTGATCCAAAGGCAGATGCTTTGTTTGAAGAAGTTTATGCTAGATTATGTCAGTTTCATAATTTCCCGATTGAAAAATATGTACTTTGATTTTTCTCATCTGCATTGTCTGTTTCCACCGCTGTGCGGTGGAATGAGATAATCACTATTGCAAATAGTGCAGGAAATGGGTTAGTAGTGTGACGTCAGTCAAAAGATGGAAAAGTGAGCTTGGCGTTTAGATTATGATCCTACAAAAGGATCACATATAAATATTGTGGATTATCGTTTAGGGAATGGAGATAAAGCTATAAAACATATGTTGAGTTTGATGGAAATGAAGAAACCTTTAAACCTTATCTAAAACAACTAAATCAATGATCAGGAGCTTGGTTTGAAAACTATTTTTGATGAATGTATTGATGCTCTATAAAGGAGGTAGCTAATATGAAGAGAGTTAACTCAGATAAATTAAAAGATTCTATTGGTAAATTATTCAGTAATGCAACTGGTCAACAAATGACCAGTGCTATTTTAGCTTGGTTAAGAGAAGAAAAATATTTCTCAAATTCGAAGGAGTTTAAAGAATATGGTCTAGATAAATTTATAAAAATTAATGAATTTGATTATCCTATTGGTATGACTAATGATAGTATAAATAGAGACTATTTATATAGGGTTGTAAGTTCATATAGTAATTTGGGTTCTATTGCTATGTCTTTAAGAGATATTTTGTATATTTTAATATATTTTAAAGTAGACAAAGTGTGCCCAAGATGCGAGTGGGGTGATGCTTTTGTATTAAAATCTCCATCTGGAATCGGCTTTTATTATGAATGCTATCAATGTGGTACTATCTTCGATAAAGACTACAATTTTATTGATATTAGTCAGTTTATATATTTAAAGTCTGATGATATTGTTGAATATCAAAAATACATTAATCAATCTTTGTAATAGTTAATTAATGATTATTCTACCTGATCCAATTTAATTACAAATCAGGTAGAATATAGTCTAGGCAACATTAATCTATAAAATATTATGTAGAAATAAACTATATTATAAAAGGAGGAAAGTAATATGTTAGACTATAAAATACCTGGGTGCTATGATTTTATTTCAATATTCGGATGTGAATGTACAATTAGTGATGACTTTGTTCAACATTTAAAGTTTTGTGATAAAGAAAATAGTAATTTAGACTTATATATAGGACTGTATGATAACAGTGTTAGGGTAATCTTGACCAATAACAGCCTTAATAAATTAAATGATATTTATTTTGAAGATCTTAATTTTTTTCAATTGATGAAAAAAATCAAGTATTAAATTTAATGTTTGGTAATAATTATAAGATTAATTTAAAGATAGAGTTATGGCAGTTATTTAAATTAAATATAAGTGCAATAAATACGATATAAAATTAATTTTATAACACTTGTAAAACCATATCATGCTGTTCTTAAGCCACTTTAATCGTTCCACTCCTTTTGATATAAATCTCTCAAGTGGAACGTCAATCACTTTTTCATTGGATTTAATGAACACTAAATGAACCAAGATTAAAGATACCAGCAAGATTATTGCAGGAACAGTTGCAGCATTTACAGGATATGATGTAAATACCGCTGCAAACAGCGCTAATGTTGCGGTTGAGAATAATAGCTTAGGGAAATTAGCAACGACAGCAGGTAAAGCGGTCTATAAGGTCTCTAAAGCTATTTCAAATCTGCCACAGACAGCACGGGCAAAATTGAAGCCTTCTGATATTGCAGAAATGTTAAGAAAAGAAGGGGTACAAGGTGTTATTGATATTGGAGATAATATCACTACATTGGTTAGCCCTTCATCAACTATGGGCGATCGAGCATTTGCTTTAATTGACATAGTGATTGGTGTTGATTTAAAAGCAGGGAACAATGTTAGTGCTTTAAAAGTTGATCAAAAAGTTATTAAGAAAAATTTTAATCAGGCACCGAAATTTCAAGGGGCTAGTAGTACTACTTTAAACCGTTTGAATGATGTTTTATCTACCTCTATTAGTGCGACTAATGGTAAAAGTAGTGTTTTAAATTATATTCAAGATGGAAGTAGATTGTCTGATTTTAAACTATTAACAGTCGGAGGACAGCTTAGCCATGATAGTGATCATTTTAAAATGTCTGTATTGGGAGATGGAACTAGAGTGATATTAAGACCTAGTACAACAGGACCCAAAACGATTGAAATACAAAAAGCCACTGGACAAAAGGTAATGGAGATACGTTATGAAAAATAAACCTTGGATTGATGGGGATCCGTTAAGAGATTATTACGGTTTATTAACTAAATATGATTTAGATTGGTTTTTGAATTTTTTTAATCAATGGAATACAAACAATACATTGTCTGATTTAAATATTTTAGAAATTAAAGATGGTATAAAGTTACTAGATTTTTCAGAAAATTATAATGATTTTTGTCAATTTACCCTTTATGAAAAACTATGTTATTTCATGGGGAATAATGAGCAGTACATTTATTGGATTCCAATTAGCAATAATGAAGATCGAGTTTTTGAAGATTATGAACCTTTAATGATTGCTAAAATACCTTTCAGAGTGGAAGATATGAATTCTGTTAGGCGTTCATTTATGCAAATGCAAAATGGTGGATATATGATGCTTGATAGTAAGAGTAGGTTTGTAAGTATTATAGTGGATGGATATTATATGTTGGTCTTTTTAAGTAAAAAATATATGAATGAAGATTTATTACCTTATATAGAAAATTGGAAACTTGTTGATGATAATTTAGATGATATTCTTAAAGAGGATTTATTTAAAAGACTATAAGTTAAATAATTAATTTATCATTATATTCTTGTTGAATAGGAAGATTGACAGCTGCCGGAGCTGCTATTATTACAGTAATTACAGTTGGTGCTGGCACGGCAACAGCATCTTCTTTGACAGTCGCTATGGGTAGTGCAACGCTGGGGACGGAAGCATTGGCAGCAGTAACTACTTTAACAGCACAAGCGAATATCAGATTAATCAATAATGGCGGAGATATAGGAAAAACCTTAAAAGATTTAGGAAGTAAAAATTCTGTTCGTAATCTTGTAGCCAGTGTTGTAACAGTTGGATTATTAAGTCAGGTGGGTACGGCACTAAATTTAAAGTCTGATAGCACGTATTTTTCAGACCGATTGATGAATAACTTTGTGAATTCGGTTGGTTCTACTTTAGTACAAACAACAATTAATGGAGGAAGTTTAGAAGATGTAAATTATATTGCTCATAAATTGGTGCATGCTTTAGCAGGTTGTATTGCTGGTGTAATACAAAAGCAATGTGAAGTAGGAGCGATTGGTGGGCTGTAGGCGAAATTGTTGCTAGTTTATCGCAAGCTGAAATGGTTACATTTGGTACCTTGTATGCATTGAATGAAGCTTTATTTCCAACAAACATTCTAGATGTCACTCTTGGTGCAGGGAAGGCTGTTGGAAAAGTAATGATCTATTAAAGGAATTAGAGCTATGTCAATTGGCTTCAGCAGCAACGGATTATTCCCTCTAAAAAATAATAGGGACTAAAAGTAAAGTTTTCTCTTAAAGTGTAGGCAGAAGGGGAAAGATATAAGCAGTAGATTACCTGATTCCACCATACAGCGGTGAAACAAGGTAAAATAGGAAAAATTGAAATAGTAAATTTTGAGATGTGAGATGCTGATTTCCTAGAGCAAACTGAACATCTATCTATGTGGTAAAATATCTTCTAAAACAGTAGAATCAAAAATAAATCTAGATTAGATGATGCTGATCACTTGATCGTAACTCAGGCGGCCTTTGCCAAGTGTTGTATTAAAGTCTTCATCACTATGATAACCTAGGGCAACCAATACCACACTGTGTAATCCTTGTTGATCTAGCTGTAAAATTTCATCAAGTAATTTACGATCAAAGCCACCAATTGGTGTTGCATCAATATTTTCTGCTTTGGCTGCAAAGAGTAATGCGCCTAATGCAATGTGTACCTGATTGTCGATCCAGTCATGAATAAGATTATTTTGCTTGTATAGATCGATATAAGTTTGCCGAACATTTTTTTGTGTAAGTTTTGAGTCAGGTGTTCTAAAACGTCCTGCTTGCTCTTCACAATTAAGGATGTTGTCGAGATGCGTCTCATCAATGTCATTTTTTGCAGTAAAAATAATGACATCTGAAGCATTTAAAATTTTTGGAATATTATAGGAAAAGTTTCCCGGCATTGCTTCAGCAATCTTTTGTTTGGCTGTGGCGCTTTGAGCAGCTATAAATTTCCAGGGTTGAATATTGATAGAAGAGGGTGATAGACGTAAAACTTCCAGTAAATTCTGTAATTGCTGTGCTGGAATTTTCTTGGAAGCGTCATAGGCCTTGCTGGTATAACGAGATTTTGCTAACTCAAGGAATTTCATCATTGACCTTAAATTTAAGAAAGTAATTTAAGCTTTAGCATAAGGCGAAGCTTTTGTCTGGGCAATAGAAAATCAGTAAATGAAGATATAAAAATCAAACAATAAAAACCCGGATGACTAGCATTCGGGTTTATTACAAAATATTTGGATAATTAGAAGAAACCTAATGGTTTTTCAGAATAGCTAACTAACAAGTTTTTAGTTTGTTGATAGTGGTTCAGCATGTCCTTATGGTTTTCACGACCAATACCGGATTTTTTATAACCGCCAAATGCAGCGTGTGCCGGGTAAAGGTGATAACAGTTCGTCCAGACACGACCAGCTTGAATTGCGCGACCAGCACGATAAGTTGTATGCGCAGAACGTGACCAAACACCTGCACCTAAACCATAAATAGTATCATTGGCAATTTTGATGGCTTCATCAAAATCTTTAAATGTGGTTACGGATAGAACAGGGCCAAAAATTTCTTCTTGGAAAATTTTCATGCTGTTATTGCCTTTGAAGATGGTTGGTTCAATGTAGAAACCTTGACCAACATCATGACGTGCTGCACCACCAGTAAGTACCTGAGCGCCTTCTTCACGACCTGTAGCGATACAGCCTAGAATTTTGTCCTGTTGTTCCTGAGAAGCCTGAGCACCAATCATGGTGTCTGTATCCAGTGGGTGACCAGTTTTGATACGTTTAACACGTTCAACGGCTTTTTCAAGGAATTGGTCAGCAATACTTTCCTGAACTAATGCACGGGATGGACAGGTACAGATTTCACCCTGATTAAGGGCAAACATAGAGAAGCCTTCAAGTGCTTTATCAAGATAATCATCTTCACGATCCAGAATATCTTCAAAGAAGAGGTTTGGTGATTTACCACCAAGCTCTAGCGTAACAGGGATGATGTTTTCAGTTGCATATTGCATGATTAACTGCCCAACCTGTGTTGAACCAGTAAACGCAATTTTGGCGATACGCGGGCTAGTCGCTAGTGGACGACCAACTTCTGCACCATAGCCATTAACAATATTCAAAATGCCCGGTGGTAAGATGTCAGCAATCAGTTCTACAAGGACCAGAATACTGACGGGTGTCTGTTCAGCCGGTTTAAGAACGATACAGTTTCCTGCGGCTAATGCTGGGGCAATTTTCCATGCTGCCATTAAGATTGGGAAGTTCCATGGAATGATTTGTCCCACGACACCAAGCGGTTCATGGAAGTGATAAGCAATGGTATCGTGATCAATTTCTGAAATGCCACCTTCCTGAGCACGGATACAACCAGCAAAATAACGGAAATGGTCAATGGCCAGAGGAATATCTGCGGCCAGAGTTTCACGTACAGGTTTACCATTGTCCCATGTTTCAGCAACGGCAAGTGTTTCTAGATGTTCTTCCAGACGATCAGCGATTTTGAGTAGAATATTCGAACGTTCAGTAGGAGAGGATTGTCCCCATTTGTCTTTTGCTGCATGTGCCGCATCAAGTGCGAGCTCAATATCTTCGACTGTCGAACGTGGTGCTTTGGTAAATACTTTGCCATCAACTGGAGAAACATTCTCAAAGTATTCACCCTTTACTGGCGCAATCCATTTTCCACCAATAAAATTTTCGTATTGTGTTTTAAACTGGACTTTTGATCCTTCTGTATTTGGGTCTGCATAGCGCATACTTGGACTTCCTTTTGTCAAAATAGAGTTGTAAGTTATACTCACTAAGTGATACAAATAATGTACAGATTTGGTATGAAGTACATCGATGCATTTTTATAGCATAATCAAATCAAGGTAGGCAAAAGGTTGGATAGTTCTATGCGTCATCTTTTATAAATAGATAAGGATATCTGAACTGTATGAACATGGATTTAAAACTACAGCGGCAAGAAATTGACAAGGTCAAAAGTCTGCCAAATACACAATATTTTGATCAAAAACGATTAGGGCAATCGATTATTAGTTCATGGCAGAGATCAAAAGATGCACAAATTCCTGATGATCGTTCGGCTGCTCCTTTGGCAAAAGTATCTATCTATGACTCATCGTTAGATCAGGCAATGCAACATTGTGCAGATGATTTGACACAAATTGCCAACACTTCGTCCATGGTGATTGCTGTTGCGGATTCCACATCAATGATTCGGTGGATGCGTTCTAGCCCTCAGATGCGAAGTGCTGCTGAGAAAGTGCATTTTGTACAGGGGGGGCAATGGCGTGAAGATATGGTTGGAACCAATGCATTGGCTTTATCTTTACGTACCCGACAATCGAGTTGTGTATTTTCTAATGAACATTATATGGACTCTATCCATGACTGGGTGTGTTATGCAGCGCCAATCATTGATCCTTTTACCAAACAGGTGATTGGTGTTGTTGATTTATCAACAAAATGGAATGAGCATAATAGTTTGGGTGTACTGGCTGTGGAGCGATGTGCCAGTATTATCCAGAATGCGTTAAGTATTGTTCAGCAACCACAATTAACGCTGAAATGTTTTGGTACATCTCAGGTGTTTTATCATGGGCGTTTAATTTCACTCACACCTCGGCAAGTCGAAATTATTACGATTTTAACTTTGTGTAAACAAGGTATGACGCTGGATCAATTACATCAGGCATTATATGGCGAGCGAAAAGTAAGTTTGGGTACACTTAAAGCCGAAATGTCACAATTACGTGAATTACTGGGTGGCATGCTTGGTTCAAGACCCTATCGATTATTACTTGATGTACAGGCGGACTTTTTAAATATTGAACAGGCTTTGGATGCAGACTGTGTACAATCTGCTTTGCAATATTATACTGGCGTATTTTTGGCAAAAACGGATAGTCCATTTTTGATGGCTTGGCGCGATTGTATTGAATCAAGATTGAGTGAAGCCATTTTCAAAATAAAAGAAACGGATATTTTGTTAAAACATATCGCATACTTTCCTGATGCGATGGATGCTGTAGAACGATTAATTGAATTAATTCCTGCACAACATCCAATTCATCAATTATTTTGGCGGTACCAGCAACAATAGTGATATTTATCATCATATACACTTGTAGTCATAACATAGGAAGATTGTCGGAAACGATGATCTTCCAAGTATTTTTGTCCAGTTTCAGTTAAACTTAGCTCAGTCAAAAGAGATTTATTAGAGCTTATGAACCAAGAAACTGCGCTGAAACTTTTAAAAGCTGGAGAAAATATATTTTTAACAGGTTCCGCAGGTGCTGGAAAAACCTATACTTTAAATCAATATATTCAGTATCTCAAAAGCCGTAAAGTACCTGTTGCGATTACGGCATCCACTGGTATTGCAGCAACACACATGAATGGTATGACCATTCACACATGGTCAGGGATTGGAATCAAGGATGAGCTGAATGCTTCAGATCTCAAGCGGATGCATGAGCGTAAGTATTTACGTGAGCATCTGGAAAAAACTCAGGTTCTGATTATTGATGAAATTTCCATGTTGCATGCTAAGCAATTAAATCTGGTTAATCAAGTGCTCAAATTTTTTAAAGAATCAGATGAAGCTTTTGGTGGCATTCAGGTGGTTGCATCAGGTGACTTCTTTCAATTACCACCAGTGGGCAAACAAGGTGAATTGAATCGGGATAAATTTGCTTTTATGTCTGAAGCATGGGTCGAGGCCAAATTCCGAGTTTGTTATCTTACTGAGCAACATCGTCAGTCTGATAGTGTGTTAGATCAGATTCTTAATGCTGTTCGCCAGCAAAATATTCAACTACAACATATCGACACACTATTACAAACTCGACAACAAACACATAACAATGAAATTGTGACACGTTTATATACGCATAATATGAATGTTGATCAGTTGAATCAACGGCAATTAGAAGGTATTGAAGGCAAAATCAAACGTTTCCATGCTGTCATGGAAGGTAATGAAAAACTACTGGAAACCTTGAAAAATTCTGTACGTGCACCTGAAATACTGGAATTAAAAATAGGTGCCAAGGTGATGTTTGTAAAAAATAATTTTGATATGGGATTTGTGAACGGCAGTATTGGTGAAGTCACCGGTTTTATTGATGATGAAGAACAGGGAACTTTACCGCAAGTTAAATTAAAGGATGGCTCCAGTTTGGTGGTTGAGCCAGAAAGCTGGTCAGTTGATAATGAACAAGGGCAGGTTCTGGCAAGTTTTACCCAAATTCCATTAAGATTAGCATGGGCAATTACCATTCACAAAAGTCAAGGAATGACCTTGGAAAGTGCTGAGATTGATTTGGGTAATACTTTTGAAAAAGGACAAGGTTATGTTGCACTTTCTCGACTTAAATCTATTGAAGGATTAAAGTTAATTGATTTTAATCCACAGGCGTTGGTACTTGATAGTCTGGCTGTAAAGGCTGATGCCAGATTTCAGCAATTATCAAAAGAAGCCGAGCAGCATTTTTGTGATATGGATCTATCCAAACAACATAATGCGTTTATTCGCCGTTGCGGTGGTACGTTAAATACCGTAGATATTGCAAGAAATGAACGAAAATTACAGCAACAAGTTAAAGCTGGATATAGTCAAAATACGCTGGAGGAAACCAAAGAGTTATTTGAAAAGGATTATGATATTGAAGATATCGCTACGGAACGACAATTGACTAGATCAACCATCATTAATCATTTGGGACGTTTAAATAAAGAGCAAAAGTTAAATATTGATCGTATTAAGCCGGAAGATGATCTTCTAGATACTGTGCGTAAAGCTTATAAAAAATTGCAAAAGCGTCAACAAGCAGATGATTTTACAGAAGACGGCACAATAAAATTACGTCCTTTGGTTGAAATGTCAAAACTCAGTTATGAACAGGTTCGGCTGGCTTTGTTATTTATTGCTTAGCGGGGGAAGACTTTCATTGCATGAGTTTGCAATGAAGATTTTTATGACTCATATTGCTTAAACGTTTTGCATATAACTGCCAATCTGAAGAGTAGACAGTTATATTCCGGGCTAGTGAGGAAAATGATGTTTTAACGCATTAATTAAAGCGACACGTTGTTCAGTTAGATATATGCCAATTTCACTGCCTTTAATTGTGGTTGGAATGGTTATTTTTGTGTCATGAATTTGTTGAGCAATTTGTTGTAATACAAGCATTTGTGGATAATCCTTATTTTCAAAATTTAGACGACCACGTGCATCACATAGACAAGCTTGGCTAAACCAGATGACGGTTTGTTGTTTGCGTAACACATCCAGATTTTTTAATAATTTCCAGATGGTACTGGCTTTTAGACTAAACAATTGATGACAAAGTAAGTGATATTCACAAACTTTAACTGCCAATTGCTGATATTCGGTAGGAACTTTTAAGCGCTTACATAAGGCTTTGACAGGTTCAATTCCTCGTTGTTCATGCATGATATGGCGAGGTAATACATCATCAGGGGTCAAGGCTTTACCCAAATCATGACAAAGTACAGCAAAACGAACAATTGGATCGAAATGATTCAGGCATGCCTGTTGCAATGACATCAGCGTGTGTACACCACAATCAATTTCAGGATGATATTCGGGACGCTGTGGAACACCAAATAATGCATCAACTTCCGGAAATAAAACCTCTAATGCTTTACAGTCACGTAGTACCTCAAAATAAATATCTGCTCGATCTTCACCGAGTGCCCGCACAGTTTCTTTCCAGATTCGTTCGGCACTTAAATGTTGTAATTCACCTGATTTGGCAATTTCAGTCATTAACTTTAAGGTTTCATCTGCAATCTGAAAGCCATAACGATGATAGCGTGCCGCAAAACGGGCGATACGCAATACGCGTAAAGGATCTTCAATAAATGCTTCAGAAACATGGCGTAAAATCCGTTGTTCAAGATCTTGCTGCCCACCATAAGGATCAATAATGTGTCCTTGTTCATCCATGGCCATGGCATTGATGGTTAGATCACGGCGATATAAGTCTTGTTCTAATGTAATTTCAGGAGATGTAAAAAAATCAAAACCCTGATAACCATGTCCATTTTTGCGTTCGGTACGCGCTAAAGCATATTCCTCTTTGCTATCTGGATGTAAAAAAACCGGAAAATCCTTGCCTACTGTCTGAAAGCCTTGCTGGATAAGCTGTTCGGGTGTTGCACCAACCACCACATAATCTCGTTCCAGAATTGGACGCTGTAATAGATGATCACGAACAGCACCACCAACTAAATAAATTTGCATAAAAAAAACCTCTATCTAAGTTAAAGATAGAGGCTTTTTTGAAATTTACAAGAAAAAGTTAAACATGCTCTTCCTGTTGAATTTCAGCTACAGTAAGTGCAGTCATATTGACTACACGACGTGTAGTCGCAGTTGGTGTTAAAATATGAACTGGTTTGGCCGATCCAAGTAGGATTGGGCCAATTGTGACATTATTTCCAGAAGTTGATTTTAACAGGTTGAAAGAAATATTGGCTGCATCAAGATTTGGCATAATCAACAAGTTTGCAGATCCTTTGAAACGTGAATTCGGGAAAGCAAAATGGCGAATGTTTTCATCCAGTGCTGAGTCACCATGCATTTCGCCTTCAACTTCAAGTTCAGGATGATTTTCCGACAATAGGCGATAGACTTCACGCATTTTTTGCGCACTGGCATCATCCGGATCACTACCAAAGCTGGAGTGTGAAAGTAATGCGATACGTGGTGTAATCCCAAAACGGCGCACTTCTTCGGCAGCCAGAACTGTCATCTCTGCTAGTTGCTCAGCTGTTGGGTTAGTGTTTACGTAAGTATCAGCAATAAATAAGTTGCGATCTTCAAGCATTAATGCATTTAGGGTGAAGAAAGTATTTTGACCGTCTTTTAAACCAATGATATTTTTTACAAAATCTAAATGCAGGTCATAGCTTGAATATGTACCGCATAACATACCGTCTGCATGACCAAATTTGACTAGCATTGCTGCAATTAATGTAGAGCGGCGGCGGGATTCACGTTGTGCATACTCAACAGTGACGCCTTTACGCTGCATTAAAGTGTAATATTCCTGCCAGAATTTTTCGTAATTCGGATTTTTTTCCTGATCAACGATTTCAATGTTAATACCATTATGTAGGCGTAATCCCAGTTGTCTGATATTTTCTTCAATGACTGCGGTACGACCAACCAGAATAGGTTTTGCCAGACCTTCATCAACAACAACTTGAGCAGCACGTAATACACGTACATCTTCACCTTCAGCATAGGCAATGCGTTTAGGATTGCTTTTTGCTTGGGCAAAAATTGGTTTCATAACAAAAGCTGAGTTATATACAAACTCGGATAAGCGCTGGCGGTATGTATTAAAGTCTTCGATTGGACGGGTTGCAACACCGGAGTCCATTGCGGCCTGTGCAATTGCCGGTGCAATTTCCAGAATCAGACGTTGATCAAGAGGGCGTGGAATCAGATAGTCACGACCAAATGCTGCGGATTTCTCTCCATAAGTTGAGGCATCTGCTTCAACGTGTGCCATACGAGCAATTGCATGAACGCAGGCAATTTTCATTTCTTCATTAATTGTGGTTGCACCAACATCTAGTGCGCCACGGAAGATATATGGAAAGCACAATGCATTATTAACCTGATTTGGATAGTCAGAACGACCTGTTGCCATAATAACGTCCGGACGAACTTCATGTGCATGTTCAGGCAAAATTTCCGGATCTGGATTGGCAAGGGCAAAGATGATTGGATCTTTGGCCATTTCCTTAACCATTTCTTTGGTTAGAATGCCAGCCGCAGACAAACCAAGAAACATATCTGCACCAGCAATCACTTCATGGAGTTTAGTTTCAGGAATATCCTGCATATAGCGTTTTTTTGACTCATCTAGACCCTGACGTGATGTGGTAATTAAGCCACGAGAGTCTGCAACGATGATGTTTTCTTTTTTTGCACCTAAAGCACATAATAAATCAAGACAGGATAATGCTGCTGCACCAGCACCTGATGCAATGATTTTAATTTGATCAATTTTCTTATTGACCAGTTGTAAAGCATTGAGCAATGCAGAACCTACAATGATACTGGTACCATGCTGATCGTCATGAAACACAGGAATATTCATGCGTTCACGTAATTTTTGTTCAATATAAAAACATTCTGGTGCCTTGATATCTTCCAGATTAATGCCACCAAAAGTTGGTTCTAATGCAGCAACAATATCGACAATTTTGTCTGGATCATTTTCGGCAATTTCGATGTCAAATACATCTACACCAGCAAATTTTTTGAAAAGAACCCCTTTACCTTCCATAACAGGCTTAGAAGCAAGTGGGCCAATATTTCCTAAACCAAGAACAGCAGTACCGTTACTGACAACAGCAACCAAATTGCCACGTGCAGTATATTTTGCAGCAAGTGAAGGATCTTTTTCTATTTCTAAACAAGGGACGGCCACACCAGGAGAATAGGCAAGTGCTAGGTCACGTTGGTTGACGAGTTGTTTGCTAGGAGTGACACTAATTTTACCTGGGCGGGGAAATTCATGGTAATGCAAAGCTTGTTGCTTTAAAGATTGATCGTCCATTTTACTCTCTATTACGTTTAGCACTTCAAAATAAAAAAGTTCGATAATTTATCGATGTTCCCAACTATATCACTAAGTCATGACAAGCAATAGTATATCGTAGAGGAAATGATATTTAATCCTGCTATATTAAAATCATGATGATTTATTATTTTTATGGTGGGGTAGATTATTATAAAATACTGGGATCATTTTGCACTAAATACAGGCAAAATGATCAGACAATACTATTCAAATTTTTTATTTCAGAATCTAATTTTAAGAAAGAATAAATTTTCAGTATGCTTCACTGACATAGAAGATTAAAAATACTTAAAGCAACAATGGGCGCTGTTTCAGTTCTTAATACACGACTGCCAATAGTCCATGATTGAAAATCGTATTGGTTGGCAGTGTGGATTTCTGTATCACTCAAACCACCTTCAGGTCCAATTAATACGGCAATATTTTGTGGTAAGGGTGTAGGAAGGCTGAATTTTTCCTGACTAAGCGCCATCACAAGTTTTAAATCGGCTTGATGTTGTTGTACCCATGTTTCCACTGCAAGTGGCGCAAGGATTTTCGGTATACGGTTCATGCCACATTGTTCGCATGCAGCAATGGCTATACCTTGCCAATGATCAAATTTTTTTTGATCACGATCATACTTCAATCGCATTTCACAGCGTTCGCTGGTGAGAAGCTGAATACTATGTACGCCCAGTTCAGTGGCTTTTTGAATGGCATAATCCATACGATCGCCCTTGCTCATGACCTGTCCAATGGTGACATTAACGGCAAGTGTACGGTCATCAGCAAAAAATTGTTCAATATAAACACTGGCATTTTTTTTGTTAATGTCGATCAGACGAACCAAATACTCACCCCCTTGTCCATTGAATAAGATGGCTTGATCATCAATTTTTCCACGTAAAACCCGACACCAATGATGGAAAACCGTTTCTGACAAGATGACGTGATCATGAATAGTAAGTGCAGCATCCATATAAAAACGGTTCATATTTATTTTCCTTATGCCAGATCAAGATCTTTGATCAGTTGGCGGGTTGGATAGGTATTATTCATGGTATAAAAATGCAAAGATGGTGCGCCCCCTGCAATCAGGCGTTCACAAAGTTTAATCACAATTTCATGACCAAAAGCCTGAATACTTTTGCTGTCATCACCATAGGCTTGTAATTGTTTACGAATCCAGCGTGGAATTTCTGCACCTGTACCATCTGCAAAGCGGATAAGGTTGCTGGCATTGGTAATCGGCATAATCCCTGGCGCAACAGGAATATCTACACCTGCTTTGTGGATACGCTCTATAAAATAAAAATAGGCATCTGGATTGAAGAAAAACTGGGTAATTGCGGCATTGGCACCAGCCTGAACTTTTTCTACAAAACGTTGAACATCCTGATCAAAATTTTCGGCTTGTGGATGCATCTCAGGATAGGCTGCCACTTCAATGTTGAAATGATCGCCGCTATGTTCACGAATAAAACGAACCAGATCCTGAGCATAAGGTAATTCTCCTAAACCGACTTGACCAGAAGGGAGATCACCACGTAATGCTACAAGACGATTCAGGCCTATGGATTGATAAAAATCCAGTAATTCGGCAATGCGCGATTTATCATCGCCGATACAGGACAAGTGCGGAGCAATTGGTGAACCTTTGCCATTAAAGTCTGTAATCGCAGCTAAAGTCCGTTCACGTGTAGAACCGCCAGCACCATAGGTAATTGAAAAAAAATCAGGATTTAACAGTTGTAATTCCTGATGAACCACACGTAATTTTTCTGCACCAATGTCAGTTTTCGGTGGAAAAAATTCAAATGAAAATGGAATAGATTTCGACATAACACATCCTTTTCGTTTATCTTTGTAAGTTGTTTCTTTCTTTTGAAGAAGCCGTTTCAAAATGATTAAATCCGTTGCGGAAATATATTCTTTATCCTGCTTAGTAAAGGCCGAAACATCCAATAAAATTAATTGGAAACTTCTTTCTTTACTAATAGGAATAGGAAAGATAAAAATCGCTTGTTGAAACAGTTTAAAAGATAAACTTAGTATTTATAAGCATCCGATTTAAATGGGCCTTCGACTGGAACACCTAAATAATCTGCTTGTTCCTGTGTTAACTGTGTTAATACACCGCCAAAACCGGCAACCATTGCCGCAGCAACTTCTTCATCCAGTTTTTTGGGTAATAATTCTACACGAATTTTGGCTGCTTTTTGATCCGCAGGAAGGTCAGCAAATTTCTCAGAGAATAGATACATTTGACCTAACACTTGATTGGCAAATGAACCATCCATGACACGGGAAGGGTGGCCTGTTGCATTACCTAGATTGACCAGACGACCTTCTGAAAGCAAAATTAAATAATCATTTTCATTTTCGGAGCGATAAACCTGATGGACTTGTGGCTTAACTTCTACCCATTTATAGTGACGAAGGTATGCTGTATCGATTTCTGTATCAAAGTGGCCAATATTACATACGACAGCACCAGCTTTTAGATTATCCAGCATGGCTGAGTCACACACATGATAATTACCCGTTGTGGTTACAATCAAGTCGGTGTTTTGTAGAAGCTCAAGATTGATGTCCTGTTTTTGACCAGTCTGGACACCATTTTTGTATGGAGAAACAACTTCATAACCATCCATACAAGCTTGCATTGCACAGATTGGATCTACCTCAGTGACACGAACAATCATGCCTTCCTGACGCAAAGATTGTGCAGAACCTTTCCCAACATCACCATAGCCAATAACCAGCGCACGGCGGCCTGACAATAGCATATCTGTGGCACGCTTAATTGCGTCATTAAGGGAATGACGGCAGCCATATTTATTATCATTTTTGGATTTTGTAACGGCATCATTAACATTGATTGCTGGTACTTTCAGTGTGCCGTCTTTCCACATATCAAACAGACGTGCGACCCCTGTTGTGGTTTCTTCAGTTACACCATGAATATGGTCGAGTAAATGGCTGTATTTTTCATGGACAAGTGCTGTTAAATCACCACCATCATCCAGAATCATGTTGGCATCCCACGGTTTGCCATCTTTATGAATTTGTTGCTCAAGACACCAATTGTATTCTTCTTCTGTTTCACCTTTCCATGCAAAAACCGGAATACCACTTGCGGCAATGGCTGCTGCTGCATGATCTTGAGTAGAGAAAATATTACATGATGTCCAGCGTACTTCTGCACCGAGTTCAACCAGTGTTTCAATTAATACGGCTGTTTGAATGGTCATGTGAATACAACCAAGAATTTTGGCACCTGCAAGTGGTTTGGATGCAGCATAACGGCGGCGTAAACCAATAAGTGCAGGCATTTCTGCTTCAGCAAGCTTGATTTCTTTACGGCCAAAATCGGCAAGGGAAATATCGGCAACTTTATAATCTGTAAATGAAGCAGTAACTGCGTTCATGGGGATCTCCTAAAATATTGAATGATCATTCTGTTCGCAGATGCCGTTGTTGGTCATTTGAATCGTTGACCGAATGGTCGAGCCTGGCGAATTTATATGTGAAATAAATTGTTGCAGCATCCCTCGACTAACGCCGTATTGTACTTGGAAATATGTCGAGTTCCAATTGTAATTTTTATATTATTGTGTGGAGTGAATGGATCCTTGAGCTATATATAATTGTTGCTTGGCTATTTCTTAGATCAAATCAAAGAAAGTTAATATGTTTTTAAATTTTGTGTATGATTCTTAGCAATTGTGGTGAAGAGCAAAGTTATGGCCTTGGATATTCCTGAAGCATTAGTCAATTTACCGGCAAATTGTGGTGTGTTTGCCGTCTGGATGGTGTTACATCATCATGGTATGAATATGGCCATTACTGAAATTGCCAAGCAATGCCAACATGATAGCCAAGATGGTACATTTACCATCGCTTTGGCAGTTGCATTAAAAAATCTTGGATTTGGTGTGAGCTTTTATACGGATGATGATCCTGATATTGGCGTGATGGAACGCAAAATCTATCATCAGGCTAAGCAATTAAATATTCCAGTTGCGGCTGCATTAAGCTATCAGCAAATTCAAAATGAAATTGCTCAGGGAAAATTGGTGATTGCCTATTATGATACGTTGGATGGAGAAGGAAATCAGTCCTTGATTTATGCAATTGATGATCAGCAAGTGTATTTCTTTGATAGTTTTGAACCAATGTCGGTAGAGTTATTTGTACAGCAACGCAAGGCAGATGGCATTTGTCAGCAAGTTATTGTGATTGATGATGTAAATGTACAAATTCATGCCACACAAATCAATTAATTTTAATAAAGTAAAGGGTGTTGATATATCAATACACCCTAAAATTTATACATGTTCATTTGTATAATATTTTGATTTTAAATAAAACTTAAACCATCAATTCTACATCGGAAGGTTTGAAAAGTTGAATCAAGTGCTGTTTAAATTTTGCAGGGACATCATCAAGCCGAATCTGGATTCTGCTGTAATCCACTTGATCAATGTTTTGTGGCCTAATTAAAATATGTAACTCATCAAATTTGAAGCTCACACGGTCAATCGCATTAGAAAACTCAAAATCATTATCATTGATAAGTAAACCAATTTCATTTTCATCTTGCATACGAGAGAGAATCACAAAATCGATTGGGTCAAATTCGTCATCAGACAAACCAATGGTATAGACATCATCTTCAATATAACAGCGAACGCAATGGGCGGTAAAAAACTTCATGATTGACTCAAATTGAAATGACACAAAATCATAACCCGAATAAAATGGTTTAAGCAAAATAAAAGCTGAAAAATAGCAAGCTGAAGTAAAGTATCTGATTGTTTTTCAGTAAATTAAGCTTATTTGTGCAGTCGGATGGCAAAGATGAAAAAAATTTAATTTGTAGAATATACCGAGTGACCTAAATATTTTTATTTTATAAATTGGAAAAATAATTTAGTCCTAAGCATAGGAGAAGAACTGATGCAATCGTATTTACTTGGTTTTCTTGGTGGTTTATTACTAGGTATTAGTACCATTGGATATTTATATACAGCAGGTCGTGTGGCGGGAGTTAGTGGATTACTGTCTCAGACTTTAAAGATAAATTCGTGGTTTAAATCCACAGCTTTCTGGTTTATTGCCGGATTAATTCTAATGCCATTATGTTTACAGATATTTATCGATATCCCCGTGCAAATTAATACGCCGCCGAGTTTATTGGTTGTGAGCGGTATTTTGGTGGGGATCGGAACCCGATTGGGATCAGGCTGTACCAGTGGACATGGTATTTGTGGTTTAAGCCGTTTGTCAAAACGCTCTATGGTCGCAGTTATTTGTTTTATGTTGAGTGCATTACTCACAGTGCAATTAAAACATATTTCCAATATATAACAGGTTATTGATCATGAAAAAAAATTTATTGGCTTTTCTTTTCGGTGGCTGTTTTGCATTAGGTTTATTGTTATCGGGTATGTCAAATCCGGCGATTGTTTTATCTTTTTTTGATATTTTTGGTCACTGGAATCCACAATTAATGTTTGTGATGGGCGGTGCTGTGTTGGTGGCATTTTTTCCTTTTCAGTGGGCGCTTAAGCAGCAGAGCTATACAATTTTTGCTGAAAAAATAATTTTACCAAATAAAACAAAAGTTGATAGTAAGTTGGTGATTGGTGCAATCATATTTGGTGTTGGGTGGGGATTATCAGGGATATGTCCTGCGCCAGGGTTAACCTTGATGGGATTATTGCAGCCGACTGTGTTGTATTTCGTTATTCCAATGCTGGTAACCATCTGGTGTTATGATCGTTTGCAATAAGGTTCAAGTGGGCAAAACCACCTGAACCTTGTTCCTATAAATACTTTAAAATCGCAATATGTTTGTTTTGATGCTTAAATCTGGAAAAACTTAGCATTAATGGATATAGCGCAAGGCATAGAATCAGACTAATCCACCATAGTGTACTCACGTGATCGACACCAAAATAACTGCCATGATTAATGCCGAATATAAATACAGCAAACACATATAATAGTTTTAGTACAAATAAATGCACAATATAAAAAAACATGGGTACAGAACCAAAGATAACCAATGGCTTAATCCATGATCGATTTTCTACTCGCTGTAATGCATACAATAAAATCAGGCCCAAACCACAATTCCATAAAATAAAATCAAGGGAAGGTGGGTATTTGGTTAAGTTAAAAAAGCTCATAAGTGTGAGAGAAAAATTGCTAAATACTTCTCTAGGCTGATCACCGTATAGATTAAGCATACGCAAGATCAAAAATAATCCTATACATCCCAAGCCAACACGATATAAAAATTGCATCTTGACTGCAAAGTTATCGGGGCGAGAGAAAACAGTTTTGCCTAATGCATAACCAAAACCGATTACACCAATCCAAGGTAATACCGGGTAACTGGTCCGCACTTTAAAATGTTCTGAAAATTCAATCCAGCCACGTTGATGCAAAATATTCCAGAGTGCCTGAAGGAATGCTGAATTTGGATATAACTGGTCAAAAACATTATGAAAAGCAATGATAAGGACTGAAATGATCCAGATCCACAAAATCGGTAAATGGATTAGAGCTGCTAATGCCAGCATACTGATCCCAATCGCCCAGATTACCTGCAAATATACAATTTCGGGTGGGAATTGCCCGGTCCATGCAAAATTAATAATAACCAATTCCAAAAAAATTAAAAATAAACCCCGTTTGATTAAAAATTCCCGTGTCATTTTTAAGCTTTGTACTTTGGATTGATACAGATATGCAGATATACCTGTCAGTAAAACAAAAACAGGTGCACATAAATGTGCCAGACTTCTGCTAAAAAACAGTGCAGGGTCGGTAGATTCGATTTGCATTGGATCAGGAACTTGATAATGCAAATAAAATGTTTCCCGAACATGATCGAGTAACATGATAATAATAACCAGACCACGAAGTGCATCAATGGCTAGAAGACGTGTAGACAAAGGGTTTTGCATAAATGAAATGTTATAAAGTAACTTTTTGCCTAATGTAACATATTTGTGATGAAAGTACTATGTTTCCGTCCATTGGGTTTTGATGCATCTAAAATTAGCTTGATATTGATCTGGGCTGGGTTAATAACCATTGCAAATGTTGATGAACGGCAGGCCATTCGTTTCTTAAAATACTATATACATGCGTATCCCTTAAAATATCGTTTTCTACAATTTGATGACTTCTCAAAACACCATCTAGCTTTGCACCTAAGCGTTGAATAGCAGCCTGACTTTTAAAATTAAACGATGAAGTTCTGAACTCAACTGCAATACAATCAAGGGTATCAAAAGCATGTGATAGCAGTAATTTTTTACATTCTGTATTGACTGGGGTACGTTGGGCGGTTTTTCTGTACCACGTTGAACCAATTTCAACACGCCGATGTACCGCTTCAATATTCATAAAGCTGGTCATACCAATTGCCTGGCCACTGTGTCGATCTTCTACGTAAAATGGCAACATTGCGCCTTGTTGTTGTAATTCAAGTCGCCTGCAAATTTCTGCTGTCATTTGATCCGGTTCAGGGATTCTGGTATACCAGAGCTTCCATAATTCGCCATCACATACTGCATTTTGGAGTGCTTTGCATTGTGACAATTCGAGTGGTTTTAAAATAACATGTTCACCGTTTAATACGACCGGTTTAATCCATTTGTTCATGTTCATCTCTCTGTTAGATTAGGTATTTTTATCGGGAATAACCTGCATTGCTTGTGCTATGACACGATGTCCACTGGCATTTAAGGCATGTGCTGCACCTGCGATATCCCGATGTTCCTTATTCTGGCTAAGTTTTGATTTTCCTTCGATTCGGGTGATTTCAATTTCTATGCCAACAATTAATTTCAACATGCTGTCAATGTAGTCTTTGGGTGCATCTGTCATTTTCCATGCGACGGGTTGTGATGCTTCATGTGTGCGGGTGAGCCGGGCAACCACACCTCGTACATAGCGTTCGTCATCATGAATGGTAATTTTTCCATACGCATGTGCAACCATATAATTCCAGCTTGGAACCTGTTGATGAGATTTCTGTTTGCTTGGATACCATTGTGGAGAAATATAAGCATCACCAGCTGTAAAGATGATCAAGACCTCATCTCCATGGTTAAGTGCCTGCCAAACTGGGTTATTTCTGGCAACATGACCATGTAATGTACCGAAATCACCTTCATCACAATGCAATTCAAAAGGTAAGTGATTGGCATCTAAACCTTGACTGCCATGTGTAATTAAAACACCAAATGGATGTGACATGATCAGTTGATGCAGTGTGTTTAGATCTGTTTCTGCGAAATGTGCTGGTATGTACATGACTAAAATCCTGTTAATAAATTCTCTTGATTGTATGTTCTATGGTGATGAATTTTCCCGCTATACTGGATTATTAAGAAGTACCAGTTTTAATTTTTTTAGATAGACCAGAATTATGGCAAGAACTACACAGATTGTTGATTTACCCTTTATTAACAAGGTGGATCAATCTGCCGGACATATTCGCATACAGCTGATACGTTTGATACGTGAAGCAGTCTATGAGGGACAATTGCATGGTGGCGATGTTTTGCCTTCGTCCAGAGTATTGGCGAAAATGCTTGGTATTGCCAGAGCGACAGTGATTGAAGCCTATGAACAATTGCTGGCAGAAGGTATTTTGGTATCGTATGCGGGTAAAGGTACTTATATTTCGCAGAGTTTAACAACGACAGGAATGGAGCAACATTCCACTAGTCAAAATAACACGATTCCTTTGAGTTCATCGGCAGTTGCATATGCAAATATCTTAAAAGAATTTAAACCTTTGCCTGCTGCACCGTTTGCAGTATCTGTGCCTGTCAATCGTACTCAACCTCAGGATATCTGGCGAAAATTTGGTAATCGTTATCGTGCCAAAGGTGCAGGTATGCCTTCAGGTTATCAAGACCCTCAGGGTGTAAACCAATTAAGGGAAGTGATTGCGGATTATGTCCGAAAATCCCGTTCAGTGCAGTGTGATGCAGAACAAATTATTATCACTAATGGTATCCAGCAAGCCCTTTATATTTGTAGTCAAATTCTGTTTGAACATCAGGATCAAGTCTGGGTTGAAGACCCTGCATATCGTGGTACAACAGCCAGTTTGCAGTATAGTCCGCACAAAATCCAGATGATTCATGTTCCTGTCGATGAAGAAGGCATTCAGGTAGACCAAGGTATTCAACTGGCCAGTCGGGCACGGGCAGCGTTTGTTACACCATCACATCAATATCCGCTTGGCATGCCAATGAGTCTGGCAAGGCGTCATGCACTACTGGCATGGGCAAAACAGCAAAATGCATGGATTATTGAAGATGATTATGACAGTGAGTTCCGTTACAGTGGTCAGCCTTTTCCCGCCTTACAAGGTCTTGATCCTGAACGGGTAATTTATTTAGGTACGTTTAGTAAAGTGCTTTTTCCTTCGCTTCGATTGGGTTATGCCATTGTTCCAAAGCAATTGGTTGCCCCCTTTTGCGGTTTAAGGACATTGATGGAGCGATATCTACCTACCGCAGATCAATATGTTTTGGCAGAATTTATTCGGCAAGGATATCTGGAACGTCATATTCGACGCATTCGTAATGTGTATGCCGAAAAACGCCGACAATTGATTGAGATCATACATTCTACAATTCCAGTTGAATTTGCTTGGTTACAACCCGGAGATCAGGGCATGCACATGGTGTTATGGCTGGCAAATGGAATAAATGACATTGAAATTGCCAAAGCGGCACTGGCGCAAAATATAGCACTGAAAGCCGTTTCTACGACATTTTCAGCAGATCGCCAGCGTTCAGGTTTGATTATTGGGCTGGGTGATTTTGATCGGCAGGACATGCAGCAAGCAATCGACACGATCAAATGTCTTTTGCTAGTGGCATGTAAATCATAACTAATAATATAAAGCATTTAAAATATTCAAACTTCGTTTTGTAAAAAACAAAATCAAGTAAATTTATTGCAGATTTATTCTAAAAATAATGTCAGGTAGTCATTTTAATATACTAAAATCTTTAGATTGATCGTATTTAAAATGATATCTAATATGCATTAAAAAATTGCGAGATATATTCTAATCTCGCAAAAATTAAATATTGATGAAAACTAATTAAATATTGCTTGCGCAGCAGAAAGTTTTTCCTGATAGGGTGCTCGCATATTTAAATTTGATTCGCCCGAGTCATTTTGTATTACCACTGCTTTGGCATGACTAAAACGTCGGAAACCATGAATACCATGATAAGCACCAATTCCGGATGCTCCTACGCCGCCAAAAGGTAAATTTTCAATAAATACATGACTCATGACATCATTGATGACCAATGCACCTGAAGTCGTGTTGGTGGCAAAGTGTTGTTGAGCCGTTGTATTTTCTGAAAAGTAATAAGCAGCCAACGGGCGAGGGCGCGCGTTGATATAGTTGATGGCCTCATCAATTGAGTCATAGGTTTTGATGGGTAATAATGGCCCAAAAATTTCTTCTTGCATAATTAGCATGTCATCATGAACATTAAGGATTAATGTTGGAGCAATTTTATGGCGAACAGGATCAGCAATGATACCTTCTGGATTTAGCGTGATGATATTTGCACCTTTGGCTTGGGCATCATTGATAAGATTTAATAATCGCTGAAAATGCCGCTCATTAATGATAGAAGTATAATCCTCATTATCAAAATAACTTGGAAAAATACTTTGGGTAAATGATTGCGCATATTCAACAAAAGTAGTTTCTTGCGTTTGCGGTAGCAGCAAATAGTCAGGCGAAATACAGATTTGACCAGCATTAAAAGTTTTGATGGTAAAAATTCGCTCAACAGCCGTATTTAAATCAAAATCATCAGTAATAACCACTGGTGATTTTCCACCTAATTCAAGTGTGACAGGCACTAAGTTTTCTGCTGCTGCACGCATCACATGGCGTCCAACATTGGTACTACCAGTAAAAATTAGATGATCAAATGGCAAAGCGCTAAATGCAGCACCAACTTCTGCATCTCCTGTGATGACTTGTAATTCTGTATCATCAAAATATTGTGGAACAAGTTTTGCTAATATTTCACTGGTTTTTGGCGTAAGTTCAGAAGGTTTAAGTAAAGCACGATTGCCGGCAGAAAATACACTGGCAAGGGGACAAAATGCTAGATTTAAAGGGAAATTCCATGGACTGATAATCCCTACAACACCTAAGGGCTGATATTGGATTTCAGTTTTCATGCCATCAAATGGGTTATCTACAGTTTCAGATTTTATCCATTTTTCCAGATGATTTTGTGCGTCATTTATCGCACTTACTGATGCTAGAATATCCGAGGCCAGGCTTTGATAAGCACTACGATGACCAAAATCCTGATTGATTGCATCAAGTAAAGCATCTTTATTTTCAAGTAGTAGATTCTTACTACGCTCTAATCGGTCATGTCGAATTTTTATATCAGGAATACCTTGTTGAATATGGGCTTGACGTAGTTTTTCAACAATCTGATTTAGTTCACTTTTACTCATTGTAAATGTCCTTGTAGAATCCATTAAGATTACTGTGAAAAGATACAGTATTTTCCTTTGATTAGTGTAGAGAGTGAAAGTATCGGTACTTCATAAATAAAAATCATAAATATAGGAATTAAATAATATCAAATGATCATGATGTTTGTGATTTTATCTGATTGATAAATGCTCATAGTGGTTATTTATCATTATTTTGTTGTGTTTTGTGTATTATTTTTTTAGAAGTTATTGTAGGATAAATGGTTAATATATTTTTAATAATAAGAATAAATGATAAAATAATCAATATTTTATTTGGGTGATTAAATTTATTTTTAAAGTAAAAAAGATTTTAATGTTGCTTATAGTATTGTTATCTAAATTTTCGATAATATGTTGCGAAATTAACAAGCAACATATTGATATAAAATTTATACTGTTTAGTGGATATGATAGATATTAAAATAAACGACTCAAAATATCATAAAAGTACAAAAATGTTTACTAAATCTCATTCTAAAATTGTTCTAAAGTTACGAGTAGAAATGATTACTATAAATTGTAAATACACTGTTGAATAACATGGTCAAGATGAATGCTATTCGCATCCAGATTATCCCATTTAATCATCTGTTTCGTTAACCAAATAAAATCTTCCGCTTTAGGTTGAGCATGATTTTCTACAAAGTTCTGAATAATATGTTGGATACGGTAGTATTCAAAAACATGCTGATGTTCAGAACATTCAAATTGAATGATTTCATACTCCTGTAACATTTTCCAAACTTGTGCATAATTTTGTAATGATTTCAATTCATGTTGAGCCATTTGAATGGCTTGAGTCAGTGCCCGTAAGGTATTTGGATGTTCATCAGCCCATTCTGCTGTCACAGCCAACACTTTGTCTGCAACATTTGGGATAATTTCCTGACTAGATGCGATGATTTGGCTATGACCACAAATATTTCCCTGAATATTCCAAGGCTCTCCAACACAAAATCCATCAATGGCATGTTGTGATAGGGCTTGTACCATATATGGTGGTGGTAAGGCGGTAAATTTGATTTGATGTGCTAGATCATGATCTGCTTTTGCGAGCCATTCCCTTAAACAGTAGTGATGAATGGAGTGCTTAAAGACATGAGAAAACAAAATATGGTGTCCAGCATGAATGGCCTGAACAATTTTATGTGCATTTGATTTGGCATCTGCTGTGGTGATGTCAAATTTAAAGCATAATGTTTGACTCAAACTGATATAGGCACGATTCTGACTAAGGATAAGTGGTGTCTGTAAGGGAATACCAATTTGATCACTGCCACTGGCTGCTGCGGGTAGCATGGCTGATAGGCAATGTGCTGCATCTAATAAACCAAAAGCCAGTCGATCTCTTAAACTTGCCCAAGATGCTTCTTTTGCAAGTTTAACGTCAAGCCCTTGTTGTTCAAAATAGCCTTGGTGCTTAGCCCAGAGGATGGCTATGCAATCAAGTAGAGGAATATAGCCTAACTCCAGTGTGGTTTTTTCTAATTTCATCATTTATTCGTCCTTAATCTGATGGTTTAATAATTCCTGAGCATCAAGTAATCTTCTGGCCATTTCACCGAGAGTCATACGATGGCTCATTGAACTTTTACGCAGCAATTGAAATGCTGCATCTTCAGATAGCTGATGAAGCTGCATCAGTAAAACTTTGGCCTTTTCAATATCTTTACGATCAGCAAGTTTAGTTTTAGTTTCTTTAAGGTCTTTTTCTAGTTTTTTGTGTTTTTTAAACTGTTCAATTGAAATTTCTAAAATAGTTTCTAATTTTTCGGGCTCAATTCCATCAACAATGTATGCAGTGACACCAGCATCAATTGCATTTTTGATGGTAGTCTTCTGGCTATTTTTGGTAAATAAAACCGTGGGTAAATCAAACTGGTTGACGCAGTTTTCAATAATATCCCGATGTGGATTATCCATATCAAGTAAAATCACATCTGCATTAAGTTTTTCTAGTCGAAAGACATTTAAATAATCAAGTGTCAAGCAGGCAACGACATCAAAGCCATTATCTGTTAGCGATTCCTGAATGATGTGAATACGGTTTTCATCATCATCAATGAGTACAATTTTAAGCTTTGGCATAAAGTGGCTAAACTTGTGATCTGAAACGGAAATATGATGATCTGATTTTGTCCGGAACATCTATAAGCAAAATTTATACCATAAAATATATAAATTTACTTGCTAATTTTATGATGATGTATTGAATTAAACAAAAATAACACCGGTTGGGAAAATAGATTGTTGAATTGTTTTATGACTAAAATTATTTTTGGTATGAAATTTGCTTAATAATATTGAGTCAATGATGACTTTAAATATATAACTGTAACGGTCAAAGGCGCCCGTTCTGAAAATGGCAACAAGTACAACTTGTTGATTGTAAATTCAGTTCCGGAGAATGCCAATGTCTGTAGATCTATCTGCAAAACAAGCCACTTCAATTGACTTATTCAAATTCTCTTTTTTTGCCATGCACAATTTTCAACTGCGATGGCTGATCTTTGCTGTCTGTATCTTTTTTAAATATAGATTTCAGCGAATTTATGTCGATTTATTCCAATCAAAAAATCTATCAACACCAATGTCTGTATGGTGTTTTTATGCTGTTTTGAAGATATTCAGAATTGACCATTTTTGTTTCGAATTAAAAAAAATAGGTTCGGTCGTAAAGGTATTGATGCGAATGAAACACGCTGTCACTGAACCTCATCTTTTGGCTTAATATTTTTGGAGAAAAAAATGAAAATTGTTGTTATTGGTCATGGCATGGTAGGCCACAAATTTTTGGAAAGTGTACTGGAATTAGCCAACGATGATATTGAAATTACTCTGATTGCCGAAGAACCATGTCTCGCTTATGATCGGGTACATTTGACTGAATATTTTTCAGGGAAGTCTGCCAAGGATTTGTCCCTTGCCCGTGCGGATTTCGCTGAGGCGTATGGGATAGCGCTACATTTAAATACACAAGCCATTGCGATTGATCGTGAAGCAAAAATTGTCACTACTAAAACCGGTCAAAATATTGCCTATGATAAGCTGATTCTGGCGACGGGATCTTATGCATTTGTGCCTCCTATACCTGGAAATAATCGACATCATTGTTTTGTTTATCGTACCCTTGAAGATTTGGATATGATTCGTGCTGCAAGTTTACAGGCAAAAATTGGGACTGTAATTGGTGGGGGATTATTGGGTCTGGAAGCGGCCAAAGCACTGACAGATCTGAATCTTAAAACGCATGTTGTTGAATTTGCGCCGCGGTTAATGGCTGTGCAGATTGATGATTTGGGTGGAAAAGTACTACGTAAAAAAATTGAAGATCTCGGTGTAGAAGTGCATACCCAGACTGCCACAACAAGCATCGAACCAAGTGTGAATCATACCAATATTATGAAGTTTGCAGATGGTAGTGAGTTGGAAACAGATCTTATTGTTTTTTCTGCAGGAATTCGCCCAAGGGATGAGTTGGCAAGACAATGTGGTCTGAATCTTGGCGAGCGTGGCGGTATTGTGATTAATGATTATTGTCAGACTTCGGATCAAGATATTTATGCCATTGGTGAATGTGCATTATGGCAAGGAAAAATTTATGGTCTAGTTGCACCAGGCTACGATATGGCACGTATTGCTGCCAAACATTTGATGCAGGAAGAAACATCATGTTTTGCTGGGGCAGACATGAGTACCAAGCTGAAATTAATGGGTGTAGATGTTGCCTCAATTGGTGATGCTCATGCCTTACATGACAACGCGGTTAGTTACTTTTACAATGATGAAAATCGTCAAATTTATAAAAAGATTGTGATTGATAAAGTGCATAACAAACTATTAGGTGCAGTATTGATTGGTGATGCTAGTGAATATAGCCAACTTTTACAAATGATGCTTAATGGTATGGATTTGCCGGAAAACCCAGACAGCTTGATTGTGCCACAATATGGTGGCAGTACTGTGAAAGCCGGCGGCGGTACAGGCGTGGATTTATTACCTGATACAGCGATAATCTGTTCTTGTAATAATGTATCCAAAGCAGATCTGTGTGAAGCGATTGCAGCAGGTTCCACTTCATTGGGTGCACTAAAAAAATGCACCAAAGCTGCCACTGCGTGTGGTGGATGTGCACCATTAGTGACACAAGTATTAAAAGCTGAATTACAGCGTCAAGGTGTTACGGTAAATAATCATCTGTGTGAACATTTTGCTTATTCACGTCAGGAGTTATATCACTTAATTCGTGTTAACAATATTCATTCATTTGATGCGTTGATAGCGAAATATGGTCATGGTATTGGATGTGAAATCTGCAAACCTACGGTGGCCAATATTCTGGCATCTTGCTGGAACGATTTTATCCTGAAAAAAGATCATGCGGGTTTACAGGATAGTAATGATTATTTTTTGGGAAATATTCAAAAAGACGGCTCATATTCTGTGGTACCACGAATGGCAGGTGGTGAAGTTACACCAGATGGATTGATAGCTGTGGGACAAATTGCTAAAAAATATAGTTTGTATACCAAAATTACTGGTGGTCAGCGTGTAGATATGTTTGGAGCGCAAGTAGATCAGTTACCCTTCATTTGGGAAGAACTAATTGCAGCAGGTTTTGAAACAGGTCATGCCTACGGCAAATCATTAAGAACTGTAAAGTCGTGTGTTGGCTCGACATGGTGTCGATACGGTGTTGACGATTCTGTTGGTTTGGCCATTTTTCTGGAAAATCGTTATAAGGGATTACGCTCTCCGCACAAGCTTAAAATGGCAGTTTCAGGCTGTACTCGTGAATGTGCCGAAGCACAGGGTAAAGATGTTGGCATTATTGCTACAGAGAAAGGCTGGAATTTATACGTATGCGGTAATGGTGGTATGAAACCACGGCATGCTGAATTGCTTGCTTCTGATCTGGATACTACCACGCTAATCCGTTATATCGATCGTTTCTTTATGTTTTATATCCAGACTGCTGATCGCCTGCAACGTACCAGTGTTTGGCGCGATAATCTGGAAGGTGGTATGGATTATCTCAAAGATGTCATCATCAATGATCGTCTGGAAATTGCAATAGAACTAGAGCAAAACATGGCACATATTGTTGAAACGTATCAGGATGAATGGAAAACTGCCGTTACAGATCCACAAGTCCGTGCCCGCTTTCAGACTTTCATTAATTCACAACAAACTGATCCACATATTCAATTTGCACAGGAACGTGGGCAAATTCGCCCATTAACAGCGGCGGAACGTGATGAAAAACGTATACCGATGACCAGTGTTTAAAGCAAAAGAATTTGAGGAGTAATGAACATGACATTGATACAAGATTTAAACTTCGAAAAAGTTTGTAAATTTGAACAAATACAGCCAAATACAGGTGTTTGTGTGTTAGTTGACGGACAGCAAATTGCTGTGTTTAGGGTGGGTAAAGAGCGGCGTCTTTATGCACTTTCCAATCATGACCCATTTAGCGGTGCCAATGTAATGTCCAGAGGTATTTTGGGCGATATTCAAGGCGAACGAGTGATAGCATCACCAATTTATAAACAGCATTTTAGTCTGGCAACGGGTCGTTGTCTGGAAGATGCCAGCCAACATTTAAATGTTTATCCATGCAAAATTATTGATAATGATGTCTGGGTAAGTGCCCAGCCACAAAAAACCATTTTGACCAATATTGCCGCGCCACAAGCCAAGTATAAGCTGGTTCTGGTTGGGAATGGGTTGGCAGGTATGCGCTGTTTGGAGGATTTGCTGGATATGGCGCCGGATTTATATGAGATTACCGTTGTTGGGGAGGAGCCATGGGGAAATTATAACCGGATTATGCTATCGCCAGTTTTATCTGGTGAAAAAACCATTGAGCAAATTATGTTACATTCACCTGAATGGTATAAACAAAAAAATATTCGCTTCATTGGCGGTGACTTGGCTGTACATATTGATCGGCTTAACAAGAGCATTACAACACGGTCAGGTGCAAATGTGCCGTATGATCGGCTGATTCTAGCAACGGGTTCCCGACCTTTTATACCATCCATTCCCGGTGTGGATTTGCAAGGTGTTATTAGTTTTCGTGATATTAATGATGTCAATACAATGATTGAATATAGCCAGTCTGTACAAAATGCGATAGTCATTGGTGGTGGGTTATTGGGTCTGGAAGCTGCTTATGGATTAAAACAACGTGGTATGAATGTAACCGTGTTACATTTGGTTGATCATATTATGGATCGGCAATTAGATATTCAAGCCAGTCAGATGTTAAAACGAAGCATTGAACAAAAAGGTATTAAGGTGCTTACACGGGCATCAACACAACAGATTCTAGAGAAAAACGGTTGTGTTACAGGCGTTCGTCTGGCAGATGGTCAACAGCTTGATGCAGAATTGATTGTTTTTGCTGTTGGTATTCGCGCCAATATGACACTGGCACAAAATGCCGGATTACGTTGTAATCGAGGTATTGAAGTCAATGATACCATGCAAACTTATGATCCGAGTATTTATGCAGTTGGTGAATGTATTGAATATAAAGGCACAACATTTGGGTTGGTTGAACCTTTATGGGGGCAGGCTTTTATTTGTGCGTCACATCTCGCTCAACACGGCAGTTTAACTTTTAAAACTGTGCCGACACCGACCAAACTAAAGGTTAGTGGCATTGATGTATTTTCAGCAGGAAATATTCATCCTCAAACAGAACACGAAAATATTATTTTACTGGATGAAAAACGACAAATTTATAAACGACTAATTATTCAGAATCATCAGGTGACTGGTGCAGTTTTATTTGGTGATACCGATGATGGTGATTGGTATGCTGAATTAATCAGTGACCAGACCCCCATTCAGAATATTCGTAATAAATTACTTTATGGTCGGGATTTTGCGTTGAAACATGCAGGCTGAATATTTAGTTATTTTTTCAGATTGATGATTTATCTGTCTAATAAATACAAGGTTTAAAGATAATTTATATTGAGTAGGGTTTTGCCTGAAGCTTTTAATAATAAGGCTTCTGGTTGACGGTATAATTAACTCAAGTGAATACAACTTGGATTTTAGGTAGTTAAGGTTTGTGTTGGCATATTCTTTGCTTTTCTTATAGTAACGTTTGGCAATGAAGCCAAAAAAGAAATAACTTATATTTTTGTTAATGATGATCAGGCAAAGGCGCCTAAAGCTGAAATATGCTTTAGGCGCCTTTTTTATTTTTAAACTCCTGATGAAAGAGGAATATTTATGTCATATCTTGCACCCTCAGAATTTGCAGTAAAAGTAGTTGATGCCGGGGAGTCAAAGCTACACATGGCGACTCGTGATGTGTTGATTCGAGCGTATATGGCGGGCGCAATTTTAGCCATTGCAGCAGTAATGGCCGTCACAATAGGTATACAAACCGGTGTGCCATTAATTGGTGCATTATTATTTCCAGTAGGTTTTTGTATGTTGTATTTACTAGGATACGACTTATTAACCGGAGTATTTGTACTCACGCCATTGGCGTGGATTGATAAACGTCCTGGAGTGACATGGTCACGTATTCTAATTCATTGGGGTAAGGTATTTATTGGTAATTTTGCTGGCGCATTAACTGTAGCTGTGTTGATGGCGGCTGTTTATACCTATGGTTTTGCAGCAGAACCAAATGAAGTTGGACAGAAAATCGCTCACATTGGTGAAAATAGAACCATTGGTTATAAAGAATATGGCATTAATGGCTGGATTACCATATTTATTCGAGGCATGCTTTGCAACTGGATGGTTTCTTTAGGTGTAATCGGTGCGATGATGTCTACCTCTGTAAGTGGTAAATTTATTGCCATGTGGATGCCTGTAATGTTGTTCTTTGCTATGGGGTTTGAGCATTCGGTTGTTAATATGTTCCTGTTTCCATTTGCCATGATGATGGGCGGTGATTTTTCTATTATGGATTATTTTATCTGGAATGAATTACCTGTTGCTCTTGGAAATTTAATTGGCGGTTTGGCGTTAACTGGTTTGGCACTTTATACCACGCATGTACGTACAGCGCCAAAAAGTAAATTTTAAGATCAATCTATTTTGATACAGTGGTTCAGTAAAATCCTATTCATTTGATTTGCTGAACTTGTATGAATTGAGCATGAGTATAATCCTTTGCCATTAAACATTGAATTAGGTCAATATTCTGATCAAGGTAAAAAAAACAGCAACCAGGATTTTTATGGTGCGTTGATTCCTGATGGTAATACTATGCTAAATAAAGGGGCATGTTTTGCCATTGCAGATGGGATCAGTAGTAGTAATGTAAGTCATATTGCCAGTGAAACTGCGATTAGCAATTTTTTATTAGATTATTATTCAACACCGGATTCATGGCGAGTTAAAACCTCGGCCGAACGTGTCATTACAGCCTGTAATGCATGGCTATATGCACAAACCCAGCAAAGTCAAGGGCGATACGATAAAGATCGAGGGTATGTTTGTACTTTTAGTGCTTTAGTGGTTCAGGCAGATCAAGCACATATTTTTCATATTGGTGATGCAAGAATTTATCGTTTGCAGGCTGAGCAATTACAGCAGCTTAGTCGTGATCATAGAATTTGGTTGTCCTCACAGGAGAGCTACTTAAGTCGTGCTCTGGGTGTTGGTCAAAAGGTTGAGATTGATTATGAACAGATAAAAATTTATCAAGATGATCTGTTTATTTTGATGACAGATGGTGTTTATGAGTTTATTAATGACAATGATCTAAAAAAAATTTTATTACAACAGCATGATTTGAATGTTGCAGCCAAAATGATTGTCGAACATGCCAATCAGCAGGGTAGTCAGGATAATTTGACTATACAGCTTATTAGAATTAATCATATTACCGAGACTTCTACAACATTTATTGCAGATGATATGCAGTATACCTTTGCACCAATTCTAAGCATTGGGCAAGAATTTGAAGGTTATGTTATTCATGATGTGTTACACCATAATCACCGCAGTTGTGTTTATCTGGCAAGTGATCCAGCTACAAAACAGCAATTGGTGATCAAAACGCCTGCGATGGATATTCAGAAAAATCCAATTTTACTTGAACAATTTATGTTGGAAAGCTGGATTGCCAGACGCTTAAATCATCCATGTTTGATGCATGCGTACCCACATCATCGACCTAAAAATTATCTTTATCAGACGCTACAATATTTTCCAGGACAGACTTTACAGCAATGGTTAATATCACAAAAAAATCATATAGATCCTGATTTTATTATTTATTTAATTGAGCAGGTTGCCAAAGGTTTAAATGTCATGCACCGTATGGAAATGTTGCATCAGGATATTCGTCCAGAGAATATCCTGATTAATAATGCACAGCAGATTTGTATCATTGATTTTGGATCGACAGTTGTGCAGGGATTATTAGTGTTTAAGCCGCATGATCATCAGCAATTGCCACTAGGAACTTTGGCCTATATGGCGCCGGAATATTTTTTGAATGAAGCGGCAACGATACAATCCGATTTATATTCTCTTGCAGCAATGACTTATTATTTACTAAGTCGGCAACTTCCCTATGCAACAGATGTAGCCAAATGCAATTCAAAAAAACAACTTAAACAATTAAATTATCAAAGTATTTTAAAATATCGCCCGGATTTACCTGACTGGATGGATCTGGCATTAAGTAAGGCATTGGCATTGAACATGGATCAACGATATGATGCTTTATCAGAGTTCATTTATGATTTAAAACATCCCAATACACAATTGATGTCCAAAATAAAAAGACCTTTGATACAAAGAAATCCTGTCTTATTTTGGCAATCTGTTTCGGCATTATTATTTTGTACATTGTTAATTTTACTCAGTTGCAGATAAGAAGAAGGATATTTGCCGAAAGGACTTTAAAATCATACAACCATCCACAGTAAATAGAGTGTTAGTTTGTATAGAATCAATTTGGAAATCAATTATTCGATAGCAATAACCAATTAATATGTTAAGAAGGCGGTATTTTTCTGGGTTAATCAGAGAAATATCGCCTTCATAAAGCTAAATATGATTTAGAAAATATCGAACAGCTTATTTTTTATCTTCTTTGCTAAACGGCTTAAGCAAATGTTTTTCAAGATAATGAATATCCATGGCTGTTTCACAAAATTGCGGATCTTGAAGAATTACATTTTTGTGCAATGGGATATTGGTTTTAATCCCAGTCAGAACCATTTCATCCAATGCCTGATGCAAACGAGCAATCGCTGTTTTACGATCTTTCCCATGTGCAATAAGTTTTGCAATCATTGAATCGTAATATGGTGGAATACTGTAGCCCGCGTAGATATGTGAATCAATCCGTATACCTGCACCGCCCGGTACAAAATATTCTTTAATTTTACCCGCAGAAGGGATAAAACTTTGAGGATCTTCAGCATTGATACGACACTCAATGGCATGACCACGAATTTCAATATCTTCCTGCTGCAATTCTAATCCTAAACCTGATGCGATACGGATTTGCTGTTCAATAATATCAATTCCTGTGACCATTTCAGTCACTGGATGCTCAACCTGAACACGGGTATTCATTTCAATAAAGAAGAATTCGCCATCTTCGTATAGAAATTCAAATGTTCCTGCACCACGATATTGAATCATTTTACAGGCATTGACACAGGCTTCCAAAATATCTGCACGAGCTTGTTCAGGTAGATCAGGTGCTGGAGCTTCTTCCAATACTTTTTGATGGCGGCGTTGTAATGAGCAATCACGATCATATAAATGAATCGCATGTCCATCGCCATCAGCTAAAATCTGTACCTCAACATGACGTGGTTTTTGTAGGAAACGTTCCATATAGACCGTATCATCACCAAACCACATTTCTGCGTCACGTTGTGCAGCCTGAACAGATTCAAGTAGGGTATCCACACGTTCTACAATACGCATACCACGACCACCACCACCGGATGCAGCCTTAACAATCAATGGAAATCCAATTTTTTTGGCTTCTTCCAGTGCATTTTGTGGTGTTACAGCATGATCACATCCGGGAACAGTCGGTACGCCCGCTTTTTTCATTGCAACAATGGCGGATACTTTATTACCCATTAAACGAATGTGTTCTGGACGTGGGCCAATAAAAGTAAAACCTGAATTTTCTACTGTTTCTGCAAATTCAGCATTTTCAGAAAGAAAACCATATCCGGGATGGATCGCATCTGCGCCTGTAATTTCTGCCGCAGTAATCAACGCAGGAATATTTAAATAACTTTCACTGGTTGCACCTGGACCAATACATACTGCTTCGTCAACAAAACGTAAATGCATCAGGTCTTTATCAGCAGTGGAGTATACCCCTACTGTTTTTATGCCCAGTGATTTGCAAGCACGAGTAATGCGCAGGGCAATTTCACCTCGGTTTGCAATTAGAATTTTTTTTAACATAATGAGCAATCCTTCAGCTTAAGCACGATAGCGGAATAAAGGTTGCCCAAATTCAATGACATCGCCATTTTTAACTAAAATTTCTTCAATTACGCCGCTTTGCGTTGCTTCGATTGGATTCATGATTTTCATGGCTTCAATAATACCAAGCGTTTCACCAGCAGTCACAGTTTGTCCAATTTTAACAAATGGCGCTTCACCAGGGTTTGGCGCGGCATAAAATACGCCAACCATTGGTGCAGTTTCGACAGCACCACGTGAGGTTTTTACTTCAGGTGCTTTAGCGACAGGAGCGGCAACAGACACAGGAGCAGCCGCCGCAACAACTGGTGTAGGGCGTGTGATCGAAATGGCTTGATCGCCTTCCTTCACCTCTATTGCTTGCAGGTCAGACTCAATCATAAGATCAATGAGTTTTTTGATTTTACGGATATCCATAGTTGTTGATTTCCTTACGGCAATATTAGGTTGAAGATAAAATACGTTGTAGGGCAAAATCCAGTGCATATTCATAGCCAAGTGCGCCCAAACCACAAATTACGCCTACAGCCTTATCGGATAAATAGGAGCGATGACGGAATGTTTCCCGTGCATGAACATTGGAGAGATGGACTTCAATGAATGGAATTTGTACACCAAGTAGCGCATCACGTACACCTACTGAAGTATGTGTTAATGCAGCTGGATTGATGATAATAAATTCGATGCCTTGCTGGTATGCCTGATGGATTTGATCGATGATGGCACCTTCCCAATTGCTTTGAAAAGTTGTCAGTTCGACCTGTGCAGCATTTGCTTTCTGGATGAGTGTCGTGTTGATATCTGCTAAAGTCGTAGACCCGTAAACTTCTGGTTCACGTTGTCCTAAAAGATTCAGGTTGGGACCGTGAATCACTAAAATGCGAGTTTGCATAAAAACATCATTCCACAATTAACTTATTGCTGAATATATCAAGATCACGACAAATTTATCGCAAAATGCCAAATAATCTACGCAAGATAAGCAAAAAATAACATCTTCACAATGTTTAAAACTATCAAATTTTATGAGAAATTCTGAGAATCTTGTTAGCATCTATTTTTTAGCATTACAGTGAAATTTAGCAGTTTTGCCATATCCAAGTATCATTTTTTCTTGGATAAAGTTAGTTCCAAAATACAATGATTTTGATATAACAAGCTGATTTATAGGCAATTAGGAGGTTTGGGAAGTCCTGCAAGCCGGTTCAAATGTCGTGCAACCAAGCCAGTGTTAAATTTTTGCATTAGTAATTGATTGCTAATTTCTGGATTGACCATTTTGCTTAAATACTTGATTAATGGACGTGTTGCTGGTGCATAACCATATTCTGTATAGAAGTTTCGTAGTGCATTTAATACGCTAAAATGCCAGTCGGTAAGTTGTAACTCCAGATTATTTGCCAGTTGTTGTGCTGCTTCTGGTGACCATTGTTGATAATCTACCAAATGCCCATCCTGATCGAGTTCAAGCGTTAACATCAATATATCCTATTTCCATGTAATGACTTTTTTTGCATGTGCAATAAAATCCGCCAGCTCATCATAATCGATATATCGAACTGTGGATTCGATTGGTGTAGAAAGCAAATGTGCATCTGAACTGAGTATGGCAATGTTTTTAAATGCAGCAATTTTTGGATGATTCAGAGCAAATACGGCATCCTCTATGAGAACAATTTGAGCTGTATGCTCAGCAATTGCAGTTAACTCATCTAGCATTTTTGTAATTCTATGGTAATTGCACTGTAGGATGAAAAGTTGATCAAAATTTTGCATGGTATTTACCAAGTAATGATATGATCAAATTGCTGTATAAAATCAGCAGAAAGATCAATGAACTGAAGCTGAATATGGGTATTTTTAACCAGTGGATGAGTTTTATCTATATTTAATACATAGAAATTTTCAATATCATAAAACTCAAAACTTTCCACCATTTTTGCAGTTGGTTTTATAAATTGTTTCAGTTTTTCATCAATAACATTTGCAGGATTGAGTAGACTTAGGGCAGCATCCTTAAATAGTATATGAATGTTGATATTAAAACTGGCGAAAAGCATTAGTGCAGCAATGCTTTCATTCACATTAAGCTGACTCTGGTCATTCTGGGTCAAAATAATAAGTACAGTTTTCACACAATATTCCATTGCAAAGCACTTTGATTTGGGTGCATATTAAAATTGGATGATATGTCGTGCAGAACTTATAGCATCTGCCAGTGTTCCTAGACCGGTAAGTGTAAATCCTTCTGCAAGATTATCATGATGTAATTGGTGGCGTGTGGCATTCTCCTGATCGGTAATTCCTCTGGATAATGCGGCACTGACACAAACAGGTAGGGGAATGTGTAAGTTTTGCCATTCCTGAGTTAGACTAATTTCATCTTCAGCACGCCACAAGTATTGGTTGGCGATACTCACAGCATCCTGATAGAAAAATACGCAAAAAGATTGTTGCTTTTTTTGCATGGCCTGAGCCAGCCTGAGGGCGTGATAGGCTAGACGTGAGTGAGGAGATGCCGTAACAAGGAGCAAAGTTGATTGCATTGAGTTACTCTACTACATATACATACAATGATCAGATAAATAAACGTAAGAATTTAACTCGCAGCATGAGGAATAACGAATGATTTTAGTGACAGGTGGTTTAGGTTATCTCGGTAGTCATATCGCACTGGATTTAATGTCCAGAGGACACGAGGTCGTATTGGTGGATAATTTGTCACAATCCTCGATGCCCATGCTTGAGCGATTAGAGTATAACACGAATTTATATATTCCTTTTATTCGTATGGATGTTCGTAATACACCTGTTTTGCAAAAAGTATTTGAACAATATCCTATTGATTACGTTATTCATACTGCCGGATTTAAAAGTGTGAATGAGTCGGTATTACGTCCACTGGATTATTATAATAACAATCAGGGATGTTTGATGAGTGTACTTAGAGCCATGCAGCGTAGTGGTGTAAAGCGACTGGTTAATTTATCTTCGGCAATGGTCTATGGGCAAAGTGGTGAGAAATTTAAAGAAGATGATGAATTTCATGTCAAGCATCAAAATCCTTATGTTCGTGCGCAACAGCAAAATGAACAGATTCTGCATGACGTTTTTCGTGCGGATGATTATTGGCAAATTAGCAATCTTCGATTAAGTAATGTTGTTGGAGCATATACAGACAGCAAAATCGGTGAATGGGTCGCGCCATTACCTAAATCCGTACTTCTAAATATTTTACAGGTTGCTGCACAGCAGCGAGATATTTTTGAGCTATATCATCAGGATCTCGATACGCAGGATGGCAGTTCGGAACGTGATTTTATTCATGTGATGGATGTGGTAAATGCAGTTTACAAATTGATGATCTGGTCGAACAATCAGCAAAATTTTTTAGAAAACTTTAATCTTGGCTCGAGTCAACTAACCAGTATCCTACAGCTTATTCAGCAAGTCGAAACCGTTACAAAAGCAAATATCACACAACAACCTTATCCAGAAATTACAGAAGAATTTGCACAGGTTGGTATTAATATTGAAAAAATTCAGCAAACAATAGATTGGAAACCTGAACAGGATTTAGCTCAGGCAATTACTGATCAATGGAATTTTTATCAAAAAAGTTTGGGACTTGTTGATCATTGATCAATAAATTCTTAATGAAAATGTCAATAAACCTTAAATTAAATGCGATATTTTAAATGGTAATCACTCGCATTATTGCATAAATTCTGCGAAGATACCGTCTAGCCAGCCATACCGGTTCAGTATGTTGCTAGCCAGAATTCAAGCAACAACATCCGATGGAGAGAATGAAATGCCAACACGTATTGAACATGACACGATGGGTGAAATTGAAGTGCCCACTGAAGCACTTTGGGGCGCTCAGACACAACGAAGTTTGCAAAACTTTAAAATTGGTCAGGAGCGTTTGCCAAGAGCCATGATCCGTGCAATGGGATTGGTAAAAAAGGCTGCAGCAATCACCAATGCGTCTTTACAACAAATCCCTCAGGAGATTGCTGAGTCAATTGTTGGTGCAGCAGATGAAGTGATCGTTGGGCGCTGGGATAGCCAGTTTCCTCTTGTGGTTTGGCAGACAGGTTCTGGTACGCAAAGTAACATGAACTGTAATGAAGTCATTGCAAATATTGCCAATCAAAAACTTGGGCAACCATTAGGTGGACAAAAACCGGTTCATCCAAATGACCATGTCAATCGTGCGCAATCTACCAATGATTCTTTCCCAACAGCGATCCATGTTGCTGCTGCTATTCAAATTAATGAATTACTTATTCCGGCGGTCAAAAAACTCCGTAATACTTTGTCCGATAAATCTGAAGCCTTTAAAGACATTGTCAAAATTGGTCGTACCCACTTACAGGATGCAACGCCTTTAACACTTGGTCAGGAATTTAGTGGCTATGTCAGCCAGTTGGATCACGGTCTAAAACGCTTGGATCAGGCCTTACAGGGTTTATATGAATTACCTCTGGGTGGAACTGCTGTAGGTACAGGTTTAAACGCCCATCCTGAATATGCAGAACAAGCTGCTGAAAAATTGTCAGAATTAACAGGTTTACCTTTTGTGACTGCGCCAAACAAATTTGAAGCACTTGCCGGACGTGATGCAGCAGTATTTGCATCGGGTGCTTTAAAAACTGTTGCAGCCAGCCTGAATAAGATTGCCAATGATATCCGTTGGTTGGCCAGTGGTCCGCGTTGTGGATTGGGCGAGTTACGTATTCCAGAAAATGAACCAGGTTCGAGTATTATGCCGGGTAAAGTTAATCCAACTCAATCTGAAGCCATGACCATGGTAGTTGCACAAGTATTGGGAAATGATACGACAATTAATATCGCTGGGGCTTCTGGTAATTTTGAACTCAATGTCTTTATGCCCGTTATAGCATTTAACCTATTGCAGTCTATTCAATTATTGGGTGATGCAACCAATAGCTTTAATGAAAATTGTGCAGTTGGAATTGAGCCAAATCAGGAAAAAATTGACTACTTCCTACATAATTCTCTAATGTTGGTTACGGCATTAAATCCTGTAATTGGCTATGAAAATGCAGCAAAAGTCGCTAAAACTGCCTATAAGGAAAATAAATCCTTAAAACAGGTTGCTGTAGAGTTGGGATTGGTTACCGCTGAGCAGTTTGATCAGGTGGTACAGCCTGCAAAAATGGTGTTTCCAAATCAATAATATTTTTTAAAAATTATTTTAGATTGAAATGAAGGACGTTTTGAAACGTCCTTCATTTTTTAGATTGTTAGAAAAAACATGCAATAGACGTTATTGCTCATCTCGTTTAAATACCAGCTCTTGAGTGTTGGAGTTTTCCTTATCAAAATAATAACCATCTAGATTAAATGCCTTGAGTTGCTCAATCTGGTTAAGTTGATTTTGGATAATAAAACGTGACATTAACCCCCGAGCTTTTTTGGCGTAAAAGCTAATGACTTTATATTTGCCATTTTTTTGATCGAGAAAAACAGGTTTAATGATGTTGGCAGATAATTTACTTTCAGTAATCGCTTTATAATATTCATCTGAAGCCAGATTAATTAACACATCATCATTTTGTTGCTGCATATCCTGTTTGAGTAAAGTTGTAATGGTATCTTGCCAAAATTGGTAAAGATCATGTCCATATTGATTATTTAGTTTCGTGCCCATTTCCAATCGATAAGGCAACATTAAATCCAGTGGTCGTAATAAACCATATAAACCAGACAGGATTCGTAGATGTTTTTGAGCAAATTCAATATCTTCATGGCTTAGGCTTTCAACATCAAGCCCGGTATACACATCACCTTTAAATGCGAAAATGGCTTGCCGTGCCTGTGGTAAATCAAAATCTGCTTGCCAGTCCCGAAAGCGTTCAACATTGAGTTGTGCTAGTTTATCACTGATTTTCATTAGGTTAGCCAGTTGGCTTACAGAAAGCTGTTGGCAATGCTTAATGAGTTCAGTTGAATGCTTCAACAACCGAGGCTGAGTATGTTGATCGGTGATCAGTTCGGATTGGTAATCGAGCGTTTTCGCTGGAGAAATCACAATAAACATAAGACAGAATGATTGATATTTAAAATATCTACACTGTAACAAAACTGTTTTTTTATGCCAAGCAGTGATTTGTAGTCTCGAAAAATTGTTAGAATGGCTCTAACAGTGAAAGGTGAAATATGACAGAACAAATTTTTATTCAGGGAGCAGCAGGAGCGATAGAAATTTTTGAAGATCGTCCTGAACACATCAAAGCAATTGCTGTAGTTACTCATCCGCATCCGTTAATGGGTGGTAATCCACAACATAAAATTCCGCAATTGATTGCAGATATTTTGGTGCAAAAAGGATGTTTAGTCTGGCGTCCAAGTTTCCGTGGAATGGGGCAATCAGCAGGGGAACATGATCAAGGTCATGGAGAAAGTATTGATATTGCTCATATAAGTCAGGTGTTGCAAAAGTGCTATCCAGACCTTCCTTTTTATGGTGGTGGTTTTTCCTTTGGCTCGCATGTCTGGGCCAAAGCGTATCATTTACTCGAAGCAACACAGCGTCCGAAACAACTGGTATTGGCAGGTTTACCCTGTGGTTTTGTCCGTGGCGCTGTCAATTATCAAACTCCTGAAATTGATGATGATATTTTTCTGATTCATGGCGAACAGGATGATATTACACCATTAAGCGATACTATTAACTGGGCCAAACCACAACGTCATCCGATTACGATCATGCCGGGTGCCAATCATTTTTTTACAGGTTATCTAAAGCCATTACGTATGGTGATTGAGCGCTATTATTTGATTGAATCAAATTAAATTGCGTTTTATATTTTTTGTAAATAAAAAAAGGAAAAGATATTCATCTCGTCGTTTTTCTAACTTTAATAAATTATATTTAATTAAGATATGGGATTTAATTTTATAATTAAATCCTTTCTTATATTAAATTATGTGGAAATAATATTTTTATTAAAAATACGAGGTGGGAATTAAATATTATATATTTAAAAAGTTATTTTGATGAAAATATCTACATTTTTTAGACATTAGTCTAAATTGTGTGGTTAAAAGTTTATTTTACATTAGAAAATATCAAATATATTGAGGTCAGTATTAATTACTGAGAACTCAGTATTAGGACAAATAGGATTTAAATATATTAATCCTCAGCACAAGGAAGAAAACATGCTTATGATACTCGGTATTGGCATGATCATGACATTTATGTATTTGATTATGTCCAAAAGGATGAGTGCCCTGATTGCCTTAATTACTATTCCATTCTTATTTTCAATCATTGCTTGGGCATTAGGTTTTCATTTTGACAGTTTAAGTCATATTGAACTAAATGCACTGGGTCAAACCATGCTTGATGGTATTAAGAAGCTGGCACCTACTGGTGTGATGCTTTTATTTGCCATCATGTACTTTGCCATCATGATTGATTCCGGGTTATTCGATCCTTCCGTGAAATGGATTTTACGTAAAGTAAAAGGGGATCCATTAAAGATTACTATTGGTACAGTTTTTTTAACGTTGGTGGTCTCACTTGATGGTGATGGATCAACAACGTATATGATTTGTGTGGCGGCAATGATGCCGTTGTATAAACGTATCGGTATGAATCCGTTGGTAATGACTTGTTTAATGTTGCTCAGTAGTGGTGTGATGAATCTGACGCCTTGGGGGGGACCGACTGCACGTGCTGCAAGTGCTTTACAAGTAGATGCCAGTGATGTTTTTTTACCAATGGTTCCATCTATGTTGGTGGCTATTGGCTGGTTATTTTTTCTGGCCTTTTTATATGGTCGCTATGAACGTAAACGCTTAGGTGTTATTGATCTGGATGTTAGTCATGGCGATAATATTACGATTTCCAAGGATCCTGAAGCGCAACGTCCACATTTACGTTGGTTTAATGGCATTTTAACCATTGTTTTGATGGCATCTTTAGTGAAAGGTATTTTGCCTATGCCTATTTTATTTATGCTGGGCTTTTGTATTGCGATGTTGGTAAATTATCCCAACCTGGATATGCAGAAAAAACGTATTGCAACACACGCAGACAGTGTCTTGGCAGTTGTTGGTGTTATCTTTGCTGCCGGCGTTTTTACGGGTATTTTATCGGGTACAGGTATGGTTGAAGCCATGTCGAAGGGTTTTGTATCGATTATTCCTGAAAGCATGGGGCCATATATGGCGCCAATTACTGCTGTGTTAAGTTTGCCATTAACCTTTTTTATGTCGAATGACGCATTTTATTTTGGTGTATTGCCTATTTTGGCAGAAGCTGCAACGCATTATGGAATCCAGCCTGTAGAGATTGCACGGGCATCAATTGTAGGGCAACCTGTGCATCTTTTGTCGCCTTTAGTGCCATCAACTTATTTGCTGTGTGGTTTGGCCGCAGTTGAATTTGCAGATCATCAGAAATTCACCCTGAAATGGGCATGTATTACCTGTGGCGTATTAGCCAGTAGTGCATTAATCTTTGGTGTTTTTCCTTTGATGAGTATGATTTAAACTTCTAAAACATCCAGTTAAAAATCCTGCAAGGTAAATCTTTGGCAGGATTTTTAATCTGTAAATAAGAACAAGTGTTAAATCTAGAAATGGCAAATGGATGTGTTACGGGTTAAATCAGGCCCCCAAGTACGGTAACCCTGAGTATCAATATGGATTTGTCCTGATGCATAAACTCCCAGCCCCATATTCAGACTTTGCCCATAATCACGCCAGAAATTACACAGTTTGATTTTGGTATCTTCGATGATTAACAGATCTTCAGTGCTTGGTGTGCCTTCAGGCCCTAGACGAAAATCAATCGCAGCATTATAGACATGCTTGGACCGAGGTGCGCCACCTGCACAAATATTTAAAGAATAATCCCGATAAACCGAGGTAACTTCAAAATCTCTGAGAACATTACTGTCGACCATAAATTTCAGAATTTTGATGGTCGCCAGAGAATTTGACCATAACTCTGCGGAGGGTACGGCATAAGGTGTACTATTACATTTTTGCCAGTCGCGTGCACTACGCAATAATTGATACATGGGCACAACGCCATCGACTTTATTGTCTTTTAGAAATTGCTCATATCGTGCAACACGTTGTTGATTATTATCTTGATTTAACCACACAATGTAATCTGCTGGTGGCTGCTTCAGCCAGTATTTAGCACTGGGTGCTGTTGTAGCTTGCTGTTGAATAATGATGCGTTTAGGCTGTGATGCAGGTAAATGACGGTCATCCAGTGTTGTCGTGGTACAACCGGCAAGGCCAAGTGTAAAAAAACTTATAGAGAGAATTTGCGGTAAACTTTTAATAATCATCGTGAAATAGTCATCGTAGCAAACATACGGGATTAAGCTGTAATGTTATATTGTAAGGGTTTTTTATGCAGTAAACAAAATTGCTTTGCAAGGAATTGTATGGGCTTGGTGGTGGTGACGTAAAAAAATTTGTCTGAATCGATTTTTTTGTTTATAGAGATTTTTGATAAAGATAAAAAGTGCAATCAAAATTGCACCTTTTGGATGTCCGAATGCCGATTAATACTGATAATTAGCGTTCTAGATATTGTAGTTTATCAGGTTTACCGTTCCATTCTTCACGATCTTCTGGTTGATCGCCAATTTGCGTGATGTTGTTTCCAGCCCATTTTTCCGATAATTCCGCATTGATTTCGATAAAAACTTCCTGACCTTCCGGTAATTCATCTTCCGAAAAAATGGCGTTTGCCGGACATTCCGGTTCACATAATGCACAGTCGATACATTCATCTGGATTAATGACCAAGAAGTTTGGACCTTCGTAGAAACAATCTACAGGACAGACTTCAACACAGTCTTGATATTTACATTTAATACAGTTCTCAGTAACAACAAAGGTCATGGCGACAGCTACCTAAAATGAGTTTAGAAAAATTTCGCTTATTCTAAGAAAAAAAACAGCAAAGTACCAATCTCTTTTATTGATATAGTTTATAAAAACTATGTAAAAGCATTAGAAATTCTTCTAAAGAAGAATGACTATCAATTTTAGGTGTCAATAGATAGGTTTAATGCTGCTTTTTTAAGATTTGTTCAGGATAAATACCGCTTTAATTCATATAATTTTTCCAATGCTTGTCTTGGTGTGAGGTCATCCAGATTCATATCGGCGAGTTGTTGTTCAACAATTGACGGTTTTTCAATTTCAATAACTTTTTCAATGGTGTTTACAGATTGAGGTAAAGTTGTTTCCTCATCAGATTTTGTTGATAAATGATCAAATAAATCAGCTTGTGGATTTTGAGTAATATGTTGTTGCTGTTCTAGTAAGGCCAGTTTTTTTTGTGCTGTCTTAATGACATTTAATGGAATACCTGCCAATTTAGCCACTTGTAAACCATGACTTTTGCTGGCAGGTCCATTTTGGACCTTATGTAATAAAACCAGTTGTCCATTTAGCTCTTTGGCAACAACATGATAGTTATCAATAAAATTTTCATTACCTAATTCGGTAAGCTCAAAATAATGTGTGGCAAACATGCATAGACATTTGATACGTTTGGCAAGATCAAGTACGCAAGCCCAAGCCAGAGATAGGCCATCATAAGTACTGGTTCCTCGTCCTACTTCATCCATTAATACCAGTGACTGGCTGGTGGCATGATGTAGAATTTGTGCTGTTTCAGTCATTTCCACCATAAAGGTTGATTTTCCTGAAGATAGATCATCTGCAGACCCAATTCGGGTAAAGATACGATCAATACTACTGATTTTTGCCGATTTTGCCGGAACGAAACTACCACAATGTGCAAGTAAAGTAATTAATGCAGTTTGCCGCATGTAGGTCGATTTACCGCCCATATTTGGGCCGGTGATAATAGCCAGACGGTGCTGGTGGTCAAGATGGGTATCATTGGCTGCATAGGGTGTTTTGATAAGTGCTTCCACAACAGGATGGCGACCGGCTTGAATATGAATTCCTGCTTCAAGCTGAAACTCCGGACGACACCACTGTCGAATACGTGCCTGATTGGCCCAGTTACAATATACGTCAAGTTCTGCAATTGCTCGGCTCATGGTTTGTAAAGCCAAAATATCCTGTCTTAATTCCTCCAATAACATCTCGTAGAGTAGCTTTTCTCGTTGTAATGCTCGGGATTCACTGGATAAAACTTTATCTTCAAAGGATTTTAACTCTGGTGTAATGTAGCGTTCAGCATTTTTTAGGGTCTGTCTACGTATGAAATGTGCCGGAGCTTGTTCAGCCTGAGCACGAGTGAGTTCGATATAATAACCACTGACACGGTTGTAACCGATTTTCAGGGTAGGGATACCGGATGTTTCACGTTCACGAATTTCCAGATCTACCAGAAATTGTCCGGCATGATCACGAATTTGCCTTAATTCATCCAGTTCAGGATCAAATCCTTCCGCAATGACACCACCTTCACGTAAAAGTACTGGCGGCATGTCTACGACAGCTGTATTTAGACGATTATAAATATATTGAAATTGCCCAAGTTCAGTGGCAATTTTTTGTAGGGCAACATCTTGATTACCTAGAGCTGTTTTTAGTGCATGATGTAAAAAAGGTAATTGACCACAAGCTTGACGTAACTGTACTAAATCACGTGGACGTGCAGTTCCCAAAGCAATACGTGATAAAACCCGTTCAATATCGCCAATTTCTTTCAGAACTAAACGAACGGGTTCTTCATGAAATCCTTGCAATAATGTTTGCACTGCATTTAAGCGATGTTCTAGTTGCGCAGTATCGCGGATGGGTTGGGTTAAATGTCTGCCCAGTAAACGTGCGCCCATTGCTGTTTTACAATCATTCAGCAAATGAAATAATGATGTACCGTGTTCGAATAGCGGTTCAATAATTTCCAGATTACGGCGAGTGGTTGGATCCAGTGCGATAAAGTATTCGGGTTGCTCAACTTTAATGCTGGTAAGATGAGGCAAAGCAGATTTTTGAGTTTCTCTCGCATAGTGAATTAATGCTGCGGCAGAAGCCTGTGCAAGTTCTAACTCATCCAGACCAAATCCGGCCAGTGATTTTATACAAAATTGATCACACAAGGTTTTGTAAGCATTTTTCAGATTGAAATCTACGTTTGGACGGGTCGTGACTGGGCAATCAATTGATTGTTTAATGAAGTCAATAATATTTTTATCGACCAGATCTTCATCAATAATAAGTTCATTTGGGCTAATACGCGCCATTTCTAGTCCAATCTGATCGGGCTTATATTCTTGTTGTTGCACGCGAAATAAACCTGCACTGAGATCAAGAATAGCAATTCCCATTTGGTTTTGTTTAATGGTTAATGCGACTAGATTAATATTTTGTGTGCTACTTAATAAAGCATCATCTGTAAGGGTTCCAGGCGTAAGAATACGTACGACTTTTCTTTCTACAGGGCCCTTACCAGTCACCTCACCAACCTGTTCACAGATTGCAACAGTTTCACCAGCTTTTACCAGTCTAGCTAAATAACCTTCAGCAGAATGATAAGGAACGCCCGCCATTGGAATCGGTTCACCGTTGGATTTGCCTCGATGAGTCAGAGTAATACCCAGAATTCTAACGGCTCGATGTGCATCATCAAAAAATAGTTCGTAAAAATCACCCATACGATAAAAGAGTAAGGCATGTTGATGTTGTGCCTTGACTTCAAGATATTGACGCATCATAGGGGTATGAGATGAAATATCTGTATTAATTTTATTATTATTCACTGGTGTTAAATCCTTTAAATTTAATATCTTTTATAAAAACAAGCATAAACATCGATCCAAGAGAGTAAGGCTAAATCTGAACTAATCAAGAACAAAAAATTAGGTCTTTTAAGTTTAAACCAGTAATCATTGCTTTATCAATATTGAAGAAATGAACAGCATCATAAGAAAAAAGCAAATAAAGCAGGTTTTTGTCTTACAGAGTGTATGATTTTTTGATATTTTGTTTAGCCTGAGCATTTCGAACACATTAAATAATGGAAAAAGTTTGTTGCAGCAGATGTTTATCTAAATTAATGACTATAGGATCTCTGATGAAAACAAAAAATCTATTTCTGTTTAGTCTTCTGGCGAGTAGCTTTTTGTTTTCGGCATGTCAAACAATTAATCCTGTTCTGGATAATGCAAAATCAACCCTCTCACAAAATATATTAACTAAAAAAATAGATAAATTAGATATTGATACAATTATGAAATCTGCATACCCAAAAACGGTGAGTGAACCAATGGCTTATGTGGAACCAAAAGCACTTGATGAATATTTTAGAAATTATCCGTCTCGGCAGATTGAGGCAAATGTACTTGGCTTTATTCATCCAACAATTGAATATAAAAATATTCAGGGTGAATTACGTTACTTGGTAATCGTAGAAAAAGTCAAAATTTATGATGGTTATATTCAAAGCTGCCGAGCATGTCGAAGTCAATTAGATTTATTCATATATAAAAAACAAAATGGCCAGTTTCAATTGATCAATTCTGCAAGAGATCAAAATGATATTCCATCGGGTGATGGCCATTTACAGAGTGATTTTAATGATCAGTTTATGCAAAATTTTCAGCGTTTTGGGCGTAATATCACTGGTAGTTATATGCGGACAACCTATACTGGTGCAGGCGGCCAAGAAGAATCTGTTTGGTATGTAGTTTTGTTGCCAGATATTGGACAATTAAAAATCATGAGTATAGCCTCTGGTGGCGGTAGTACCGAGAACTATTATGCTGATCGTCCAGAGATGGCTTCAGTAATAACATCAACATTGAGGGTACAAGCGAATCAAGCAGACTATTATCCGATAGAAGTAATTTATACTGATACCAATACACCTAAAACATCTAAAAAAATTGTTTTGCAATATGCATTGGATAAAGGTAAATATGTCGAAATGAATAATTAATGAAAAGGTTATATTGATTGCTAGTGAGGTCAGGGGATTCAATGCAAATTTTTCAATTACAATCAAATATGCTAAAAGGGTTAGTTGAACGACCTTTTCAGTTAGAAAAAGACATTCAAATTATTTTTGAACGTAACCTATCTGAATTCACGGGTTTAGAATTTATTAAATCTGAGTTTTCCATCAAAAATAACCGCATTGATACACTTGCATTTGATTCTGAGAGCAAAGCATTTGTGATCATTGAATACAAACGTGAACGTGACTATAGCGTAATTGACCAAGGAATTTCTTACTTAAATCTAATGCTTGAATACAAAGCAGATTTTATTGTTGAATACAATGAAAGTCAGGCTAAAAACCTAAAGCGGCAAGATGTAGATTGGTCACAAAGTCGAATTATCTTTGTTTCGCCGAGCTTTACAGATTTCCAAAAGCAATCAACGAACTTTAAAGACTTAAGTATAGAGTTATGGGAAATCAAACGCTATCAGGGTGAGATTCTTACCATTAATCCAATGCAAAAAACTAAATCTGCACCATCTATTCAGCAAGTTAAAAGTGTAGAATCGGAAGAAATTCAGAAAATTGCAAAAGAAATAGTGCAGTATGATGAAGATTATCATCTTGCGGACAAATCAGATGATATTCAAGAAATTTATGAACAGTTTAGAGATTCAATTTTAAATTTAGTCCCAGATTTAGAAATTAATGTAACAAAGCTTTATATCTCTTTTAAAAGAAATAAAAAACTTTTGTCTGTATTGAAAGCTATAAAAAATTACTTAGATTAACTTTAAATGAAAAATCTGGTTAATAATCGCCACGTCCAATTATATTAGTTGATCAGATTTTATTAATTTTATTCCAAATATCTCTAGGTTGAAGTGCAATGAATGAAATACAAAAAGCTGCCTCTGGACTTTTATATGATGCAAATTATGACGTAGAAATATTAGAAATGAGACTGCGAGCAAAGATTGTATTACATGAGTTGAATCATCTGCATCCAACTAAGCAAGAAGAGCGTAATAAAATTCTAAAAGAATTATTTGGGAATATTGGAAAAGATTTTGTAATAGAAGGTCCGCTGCATTGCGATTATGGATTCAATATTGAAATAGGGAATAATTTTTATGCCAATGTAAACTTGGTTATATTAGATGGAGCTAAAGTTAAAATAGGTGATAATGTCTTTATTGCTCCAAATGTAGGGATTTATACGGCAGGCCATCCACTTGAAAGAGATTTACGTAATAGCGGTTTAGAGTATGCAAAACCAATTAATATAGGGAATAACGTTTGGATTGGGGCTGGTGTATCTATTATGCCTGGAGTAACTATAGGTGATAATTCAATTATTGGAGCGGGTAGTGTCGTAACACGGTCAATACCTGCCAATGTTGTTGCTGTTGGCAATCCTTGTAGAGTTTTGAAAAAAATTGATGATATTGAAAAACCATGATCTGAATGTCATGGTTGATATTGATGTAAATGAAAATAAAGCCAATTTTTCTGTGATATAGCAGCCTATTCAAGACTTTCCCAGGTTTGTTAAAGTCTGAGTAATACACCGATTATTATCAGAAATATATAGGTGACAGACCGTAAGTACGCAATTATGCTTTGGTTTAGATGTCGTATTTCAAATTAATTATTTTCTATTTCATAACGTAATTTATGTATGTAGACATAAAATCAAAATCAAACTAAAATGAATGATCATTCATTCATTATTGATATTTCCTTAGGAGGAATCATGAAAGCATTGGTCACTACAGAATTTGGTGATAGTCCTGTTATGACGATTGAAGATAGGCCTATACCAAAACTTAAAGTAGGTTTCTCATTGGTAAAAATATATACCGTGACAGTAAATCCGTTATCGAATCAGATTAGATCAGGTTTGTTTTCAATGGCGAAGGCACCACTTGTTTTGAGTAATGATGGTGCGGGTATTATTGAAGAAAGTGAAGAGTTCCTGAAAGGAACACGTGTTGCAATTTATGGTGGAGGGCAGCTCGGTATCACAGAAGATGGTTTACAGCAACAATGGACTTTAGTTGAAAACAAGCGATTAATAGCATTGCCTGATGGTTACAATTTCGAGTTTGCTGCTGCATTACCAGTTAATTATGTCACTGCGTGGCAGGCCATGAATCGTATTGGTCAAATCCAAAGAAACGATGTCGTGGTTATATCTGGTGCAACCGGTGCAGTTGGGCATGCGCTTATTCAGACTGCAAAAGTTTTAGGTGCTAAGCCAATTGCTGTAGTTTCTTCATTTTCAAAAGTAAAGCCTGCCTATTCATCAGGCGCATGGAAGGTCATTGACCTTTCATCTCAGGATATGATTTCGACTATTAACGAGATTACTGAAAATCAGGGTGCAGATGCCGCTTTTGATGTTGTTGGCGGTACATTATTTTCGAATTTAATTACTGTTATCAAACCAAGAGGAAGATTAGTCACAATTGGTTTTGTTGGTGGTCATCGTGCTGAAATTGATTTGGTAGACGTTGTTGTTAATGAAAAACGTATCTATGGATATGATGCATGGATGGAAACAGATGAACAGGTGAAATCGGTATTCAAGCAGATAACACCACTGATATCTAGCGGTAAATTGATGCCAGTAATTGATAGTACGTATGATTTAAATGATTTCGATGCTGCCTACGAGCGTTTATGCTCTCGTCAAGCAGTTGGAACCATTATTCTAAAATTGAATAACTAAGAAGGAATTAATACGATGTCTAGTAAATCTAATTTAAGACTTATATTTCCACAATGGCAGGGTGGTGATAATCCACCTTATTATCTCGGCTCTAAGCTTTTAGCTTGGCTTGCACCGCCAGCCAATGATATCACTGAAGAAGTTAATGTCATTCCACCTGCAAATCAATCTTTAGTATTAGAAGATGGAATGACTGGACGTGTTGCAGTTACTGCACAATTGGCAGATGCCGCGCGTATAATTGCTAAGCATAAACCTGATACATTAACCGTGCTGGGAGGTGATTGTCTTGTTTCACTGGCTCCATTTGCTTGGTTAAGTGAACATTATGGTAATAAGTTAGGTGTACTTTGGATTGATTCTCATCCTGACGTACAGACACCGGCACAATATCCAAATGCACATGCACACGTACTTGGAGCTTTACTGGGTCATGGAGATAAAGCATTAACAGACGCTGTAAATCATCCAATTTCTCCAGCTAAAGTGATGATTGCGGGTATTCATGATCCATTAGAGTATGAACGCGATTTTATCAAACATTACGATATTGCTACTTGTTCTCCTCAACAAGTTAAATCTGATAATCATGTAATTGAAAAATGGATAAAAGATAATGAAATTGAATACTTGGCAATTCATATTGATTTAGATGTACTTGATCCATCAATGTTTCGTTCGGTCCTGTTTGCCAAACCGGGAAGAACAAAAGATGAATTTGGTAATGTGGCAGAAGGGGAACTTACTATGGAAGATGTCGCTAAGTTAATTCATGAAGCCACTTTACATGCTGAAGCAGTAGGTATTACAATTGCAGAGCATTTACCATGGGATGCTGTAAATTTACAGAATTTTCTCTTAAAACTTCCGCTATTAGGTAATCAATAATATTTTTTAACTGATCTGAAATAGATGTAAAAATCTATTATTTTTAGTATTAATAATAAATTGTTGGTTTGACTTGCATTAATATTTGGGTTTGATACTCAATATAATGTGAGTCAAATTCATTAGTTTTAAATATTTGTTGATAGAGAATAATAGTTTGAAATTTTGATGATCAAATGTCTTAATGGAAAATATTTAATTATGACCCACATAATTAATTATCATTAACGAAGTATTAAAAAGATGTTAACAGCATAGAGTTACCAGATTATTATGGCAAAGGATACAGATACTTATCACAAATTAATACTGGCAGCAGCGAATTGTTTTGCAGAAAAGGGATTTAATGCAACAAGTGTGCGTGAAATAGCGATAAAAGCTGGAATTGCACAAGGAACAATGTATGTTTATTTTAAGAGTAAAGATGAATTAATTAAAGCAATTGTTCTTGAAGAACAAAAATCTGCGCTTAATGAACATGCAAAAAATTATGATAGTTCTCATTTTGAGAGATTATATCATTTGATTAATCAATGTATTAGTGAAGTTGGCTACCCGGTTACACACAATCTTTGGGTTGAAATCATGGCTCAGTCTTCAAGAAATGAAGAATTAAGATCTACATTTATTTCCAGTGACAATATAATGCGAAAAGGCATAGCAACAATTATAGGAAAAGGAATTGAGGCCGGTGAATTTAATCCTTTAATTGATGTTAATGAAATTACACTTATTATATTTGCACTTATTGATGGATTAATTTGTCGTAAAGCGGTTAATGTCGATTTTTCTTTAACAAAGGATATATCATCATTTAAATCTATTTTGGAAAGGCTATTGGTTATTAAACATATTAACTGATATTTTTAATTTTTTTAAATTATGTTGAAAATAACCAAGTTTTAATTGTATCTATTTCTAACATTATCAATTAATACTAAATTATTGCTGATAATGTTAGAAGTAATAAGTGTATCAAGATTAAATTTATGTTTTATATCTTTGCAAGATTATAGGTATTATTTTATTAAATGGATTTAAAAAAGTTCTATGCTTGTTTTAAACAATCATTAGGCTTTTTTCAGATATTTCAAAGCTAATTATATTTAATGGGCATAGACACTTATTTTAAAAAAACAAAATACATAAAGCTATTGATCACTAACTGTGAATTCTGGCTTTAGACTGACTTTTTGACTGCCTCTAATCCAGCCAAAGAAAATGTCATGAAATGCTTAACCAGTTGTTTTTCATTCATTTGAGAAATACTGTGTATTGGTGTTGGAACATTATTACTTGAAATGATGAGCATTAAACAAGGGGCGAGGACACTCAAAATACACGGCAATAGCGCAGGATGGTTTTCATCTATGCCAGATGCCTGACTAATAATAGATCGCATTGCCTGAAATTTTCTTGCACCATCATTTGCCATAAAGTCCTTTAAATAGGAGGTAGGCGAAAAAAATTCACGAATAAATACCTTGTTATACCAAACATTTTTTTCGGCTAATTTGGCAACTAACATTTCAAAAAAAAGCTCAAGTTTTTGTGTGGGGTGATGTGAACTTGCCAGTAATTCCAATAAAAAATTTTCTTCAAGATAGTGTGCATGTGCTTCAACTAAAACCGCTCTATATAAACCGTCACGACCATCAAAATGATAATTAATGGCAGCCAGATCAACTTGTGCTGCTTGGGCAATCATTTTATTGCTGGTTTGAGCAAAACCATGCTGGGCGATCAGACTTCCTGCGGCTTCAAGAATTTTCGCTTTGGTTAAATCACCATCGCTGCGTCTAGCTCTAGACATATTTGACCTTAAATTGAATTTTACGTTTTAAGTATATCTTTTTTTGATAATTTGGTATAGTTTAAATTTAAATTGAATTTAAACTACAGTGTGTAGTCAGTGAATGGTTACTTGATATGAAAAAGGCTTTGATTGCAGTTTCGGGGATAGCACTTATTGCTTTGGCAATAAGTGTGTATTGGTTTTTCTATAAGGATAAAGATACTGAACAGGCATTGGTACTTTATGGCAATGTCGACATTCGACAAGTTTCATTGGCATTTGAGCAATCGGGGCGGATTAAAAATTTAACTGCTCAAGAAGGCGATAAAGTTCGGCAAGGGCAATTGTTGGCAGAATTAAATACCGATGCACTTAGCATTCAGGCACAACAAGCCAAAGCGCAGCTCGATATACAACGTCAGGCAATTTTAAAACAGGATGCCGGAACCCGTCCTGAAGAAATTATGCAGGCTAAAGCACAAATCGTTTCGGCACAGGCGCAATTGGAAAAAGCCAATAAGGATTTACAACGCTTGCAAGTGTTAAATCATACCACATCGGGTCAGGCCATTAGCAAGCAGGAACTGGACTATGCCAAAAGTACTCAGGCGACAGCAGCAGCGACAGTAAAAGAACGTCAAGCCAATTTAACATTATTACAAAGAGGTGCCCGAAGCGAAGACCGTGCTGCGACAAAAGCGCAATATGATGCAAGTCAATCCAATCTGGATTTAATTGATTACCAGATTTCGCAGAGTGAATTACGCTCACCTGTCAATGCGGTTGTACGTGCCAGATTGCAGGAAGTGGGCGATATGACCACGGCACAAAAAACAGTGTACACCTTGGCACTGACTGATCCGAAATGGGTCAGAGTATATGCCAATGAAAAAGAGTTAAGTCACATTAAAATGGGCGGCACAGCACAGGTTATTCGTGATGCACAACCTGATCAGCCGATTAGCGGGAAAATTGGCTATATCTCATCTGTAGCAGAATTCACGCCTAAAACTGTACAAACCGAAGATATTCGTACAAATCTGGTGTATGAGGTGCGGATCTATGTGAAAGATCCGAATGATCAATTAAAAATGGGGCAGCCTGTTACGGTTAAAATTCAATCAGGTTCGACAAAAGAGTAAATTTTGATGAATCATTCCAGTGTGGTCATTGCCAAAGATTTACAAAAAAGTTTTAAAGCTGAAAACAAAAAATTGCCTGATGTATTTGCTTTGCAGGGTTTAAACATGCAAATTCAGGCAGGGCAGCTTACAGCATTGGTTGGACCGGATGGTGCCGGAAAAACCACTTTTTTACGTTTGATCGCAGGCTTATATCAACCAAGTTCCGGCTCTCTTGAAGTATTGGGCATCAATGCGGCAAAAAATCCACAGCAAATACAAAACCGTATTAGCTATATGCCACAACGGTTTGGTTTGTACGAAGATTTAAGTATTCAGGAAAATTTAAATCTATATGCCGATTTGCATAATGTTGCACAGGAAATCAGACAACAGCGTTTTGCCCGATTATTGGACATTACAGATTTGGCCGAATTTACCGAACGACCTGCCGGAAAACTGTCAGGTGGTATGAAGCAAAAATTAGGTTTGGCATGTACCTTGGTACGCTCACCCGAATTATTGTTACTCGATGAACCAAGCGTCGGAGTTGATCCATTATCCCGACGTGATCTATGGCGCATTATCGAACAATTGGTCAAAGAGGAAAATTTAAGTGTCATTATCAGCACAGCCTATATGGATGAAGCCGAACGTTGTGCTGAAGTTTATGTCATGTATGAAGGGAAGATATTAGAGCAAGGTACACCAAAGCAGTTAAGTGAGCAAATAAGAGGATTGACATGGCAGGCAAAACCGCCTGAAACCATGAAAGCCAGAACATTGCAGGCACATTTATTGGAGAATCATCAATATATTACCGATGCCGTACCCAAAGGTGATGTGGTGCGCTTCATGACCAAAAAGAATTGCCCTGAATTACCCTCTGGACAATTACCACAAGGCACGATTGTACAATCTCGGCAGCCCGAACTTGAAGATGCCTTTATGTTCTTTCTGCATCAGGCACAACATCAGGCACAGTCTATTGATCAAAATGATCACTCTCAGGAATTGGTACAGCATATTCAAGTTGAACATGCCGTATCACAAGGTCCTATCATTGTGGTTAAAGACCTAGTCCGAAAATTTGGTGATTTTACCGCAGTTGCCAGTACCTCTTTTGAGGTACAGCAAGGTGAAATTTTCGGTTTGCTGGGGCCAAATGGGGCAGGTAAAACCACTACTTTTCGAATGTTATGCGGTTTATTGCCGGCTACAAGCGGCACATTAGATGTGGCCGGCGTAAATCTACGCCATGCTCGGGCACAGGCACGGGCAAAAATTGGTTATGTATCACAAAAGTTTGCTTTATATGGCAATTTAACTGTACTGGATAACTTAAAATTTTTTGGCGGTGCATACGGTTTATCAGGGAAAAGACTTCACCAACAAATAGAAAATGCCATGCAACAATTTAATTTAAAACCACAGGCGATCAGCGGTGAATTACCTAATGGCTTTAAGCAACGCTTGTCAATGGCTGCGGCTTTGTTGCATCAACCAGAAATTTTATTTCTCGATGAACCGACCAGTGGTATTGATCCTCTGGCCAGACGGGCATTTTGGTACACCATTGGTGAGTTAGCCAATCAGGGCATTACCATTATTATCACTACACATTTTATGGAAGAAGCGGAATATTGCGATCGCATAGCCATTCAGGATGCTGGAAAAATGCTGGCATTAGGTTCACCCAAAGATGTACGGCAACAAGCCAATAGTGCAGGTGCAACCGATATGAACAGCGCGTTTATTGCCATTGTAGAGCAGGCTCGTGCACAAAAACGGCAAAGCAAAGGAGCCGGTGCATGAGAGATCTTACATTATTCTGGCGAAGACTAGGTGCACTGACTGCAAAAGAAGGGCATCAATTACTCAGGGATAAAAGCAGTCTGATGATCGGACTAATTTTACCGATTATTCTGATTTTATTATTTGGGTATGGCTTGTCTTTTGATCTCAGTCATGGGCGAGTCGGGGTTGTGGTACAACATCAAACGCCGCAAAGTCAGCAACTGATCACAGGTTTAAAAGGTACAACATATCTTGAAGTCAGCCAATATCCGAGTTTTTATCAGGCAGAACAGGCGATGGGACGGGCAGAAATTGATGCCATAGTCAATTTGCCCAGTGATTTTGCCCAACAAAATTCGCAAGGGACGACAACGGTACAAGTCATTTTAAATGGTCGTTCAACCACAATTGCATCGGCTTTGCAGGGCTATATTTCAGGGGCATTAAACACAGCACAGTCCATTCAGGCAGATCGTCAGCAGACAAGTTCATCTATAGGCATGGTCATAATTGAACAACGCATGTGGTTCAACGAATCTTCAAATAGTACGTGGTTTATTGTTCCGGGTTTAATCGTATTAATTTTAACTTTAATTGGTGCATTTTTGACAGGTTTGCTGATTGCTCGTGAACGCGAGCGTGGCACACTCGAAGCCTTATTTGTTACACCTGTGCGTCCGCTAGAAATTGTCCTTGCCAAACTCATTCCATATATTGTGATTGGCATGATTGATATTGTAATGTGCCTGATCGCAGCACATTTTTTGTTTCATGTACCAATGCGTGCGTCGCTATTCGCCATTTTAAGTGCATCGTTTTTTTATTTAATGGTGTCATTATTGCTGGGACTGACGATCTCAGGTTTTGCACAAAGTCAGTTTCAGGCCAGTCAGATGGCATTATTAGTCAGTTTTATGCCGGCGATGATGTTATCCGGTTTCGTCTTTGATACCCGTAATTTGCCAGCGATTGTACAAATCATCAGTCAGATTTTACCGGCAACACATTTTATGACATTGATCAAAACGCTGTTCCTTGGAGGCGATGATTGGAAATTATGGTTTAAGGAGTGCGCAATCTTAATGTTGTATATCGTGATTTTTACCATAGCTTCCTGTTTGTCACTAAAAAAACGTCTGAGATAACACTATGATCAATAAAACTATTATCTGGTTAAATTACTTACTGGTTATCGTAAAAAAAGAATTTTTGGTGATTTTTAGTGATCCTGCCAATCGCGTAATCTTATTTGCACCGGCATTGATACAGGCATTATTGTTCGGTTACGCTGCCAGTTACGATGTAAACCATGTTGATTATGCACTACTTGATCAAAGCAAAGGTCAGGCTTCAGTGCAATTAATTAATGATCTGGAAGGCTCTGGTATTTTTAAACGAACCGCCACACTAGATAATAATACTCAAATAAAACAAATGATTGATCAGCGCACAGCATTAGCGGTGATTATTATTCCCGAGGATTTTGAGAATAAACTGAATCAGGGGCAGACTTCACCAATTCAGGTCATTCTGGATGGGCGGAATTCCTCTACCGCAGGTATGGCCGGGTCTTATATTGCGACTATTGTAGCTAAATTTAATCAACAGCGTTCGGGGAGTTCTTCTGCAATCAGCATCGAATCCCGTACGTGGTATAACCCCAATGTCGAATCCAGATGGGGCATGATGCCGTCACTGATTGCAGCTCTCAGCATGATGCAAACTTTATTATTATCTGCATTATCCGTTGCTCGTGAAAGAGAACAGGGTACATTTGATCAATTACTGGTAACACCCTATAGTCCAATTCATATCATGATCGGCAAAGCATTACCGCCTATTTTTGTCGGATTGATGCAGTCCAGCATTATTTTGTTGATCATTATATTCTGGTTTCAGATCCCAATGAATGGTTCATTATTATTACTTTATTTTGGCTTGTTATGTTTCAATATTGCTGTGGTTGGTGTTGGTCTATCCATTTCTGCCATCTCCATGAATATGCAGCAGGCTATGCTTTTTACTTTCTTTCTCATTATGCCACTCATGTTGTTATCCGGATTATTAACACCAGTACAAAACATGCCTTATGTACTGGAAATAGGAACGTATGCCAATCCGTTACGTTTCGGAATTGATCTAGTACAGCGTATTTATCTGGAAGGTGCGACCTTTGCACAAGTGAAATCAGATTTTTTACCCATGATCGTTCTTGCGATTATTACGTTACCGCTTGCCGCTTGGTTATTTAGAAATCGATTGTCTTAAGCATATTTTTGGTTTTAAAAATATGCTTTGACATAGAAATATATATCAGCGATCAAAAATAGATAAATCACCTAGGTAATTTACTGTTTTTTTTAGAATTGGTTATTGCAGATATATCAGCTAAGATTACCCTGTAAAAAAGCTCGGTATTAGTGATTAAAATATTTAAAAAATCAAAATTCTGATGAATGACAGCCATAACTTTAGAAAGTTTAAGGCTGTCTTTTTTTATATTAAATCGCTTCAATCTATAACTTTAATACGAGTTGTTTTGGGTGCTGAAATTGGTGAATTGGCCTTGATATAATTGACTAAGGCATCGATATCCAAGCCAGATTCAACACGATCCTGACCTTGTTTAAAAATAGAGAAATTATTTCCACCTTCTGCAAGAAATTTATTTGCAGTGACACGATAAATCTTGTTTTCATCTAGTGGAATGCCAGATATTTTAATATTACTGACTTTGGACAAGAGTGGTTTATGTATACTGTATTGATAGCTTAATTCTTGAGATGGGTACAGGATATTTGCTTCTGAAGGATTGTGATCAGACCATTGCTGTTCCAGCAAAGCTTTTATTTGTTTTCCTGTTAAACTTAAAGTGACAACAGGATTTTCAAATGGTTGGATCGAAAATAAATTACCATAGTTAATTTCATTTTGTTTGTTCATTTGTAATTGTGCACGTACGCCACCTGAGTTCATTAAGGCAAAATCAGAACCTAATTTATTAGCTTTTTTGGCGCTTGCTTGTTGTGCATCTGCAATCAAATTACCTAAAGGACTTTCTCCACTTTTAACTTCTATTCTTTCAATATTTGATATTGCACGACCAATAATTTGGTTAGAAATATCTGCAATGGCTTGACGATAAGGCTTTAAAATAGCTTCCACACTAGGTGTTTTATTAAATTTTTCATATAATGGTGTGGTATTGAGTGTAGTGGTGTTGGTTGAGAATCCTTCGCCTTGTACGATAATCTGTTTTGCATCTTTTTTAATAATATCTTTAGTTTTTGCATCTAATTCAATACGAATATCAGTTACTAACATACCATATTGTCCAGCCGATGTAAGTAAAAATGGTTTTGCTGGGTTAACTGTTGAATAATCACAAATATATGATTGATGCGTGTGTCCGGAAATGACAATGTCAATAGCAGGATTTAATTGTTCTAAAATATTTAAAAGTGGCCCGCTTAAACCTTTACACGTTTTTTCATTTAATTTTGTACTTGGAGATACACCTTCATGGATAACAACGACAATGGCTTCAATCCCTTGTTTTTTTAGCTCAGGAATTAAAGCATTTATTGTTTTTGCTTCATCATGAAAATCTAAATTCTCATTTAAAGGCATGGATACAATATCAGGTGTACCTTTTAATGTTAAACCGATAAAGGCTACAGGAATACCACCAAATTTTTTTATTTTATAGGCTGGAAAAATGGTGCGATGATTTTCTTTTTTCATTGTGACATTTGCTGCCAAAAAATTAAATTGTGCTCCCATAAAATTTTTATTAATCTGACAAGGTTTTGTCGTGGTAAATTGCTGACAACCACCATTTTGCTTACGTTGCAATTCATGAATATCTCGATCAAATTCATGATTACCAACCGCATTTAAATCAATATGAATGTCATTCATGACATCGATTGTTGGTTCATCTAAAAAATAAGAGGATATAAGTGGGGATGCACCAATTAAATCTCCTGCTGAAACCACAATATTATTAGGATTTTGTACTCGTAATTTTTGAATAGCATCGGCCAAGTAAGTTACACCTCCTGCGGGTACGTTAATATTTTCAGATTCATTTTTCTTTGTTGAGTTTTGTGTAATAATTTCTTCAGTTGAGTTTTTATATTTTTTAGCAAGATTTTGATTTTCAATGGTTTTTATGCTTTGGTTATGTTCATTAGGATATAACGGTTTAGGTGCTATTATCCAACGTTTAGGTGGTTCAATATTTCCATGAAAGTCATTAAAAGCAATGATATCTACAACCTGATTACTATCTTGTGATACGGTTTTTGATAAACTTATCGGAGTTGTAGAACAACCACTAAACGCTAAAATTGATGCAGATAATGTAGAGCATTGAATCAAAGCTGAATATTTCATATCTATTCCCCCTAAATTGATAAGTCCGACAATTTATTGTGTTTTTATGAATGTATGATGAAAAAGGTAAATAATGATGCATGACTAGATCGATAACAGGAGAATAAAATAAATCGATTTTTTTCATTTTTCGCATCATTAATAATGCTAATAATTATCCTTTTATGCTCAATCTCTTAACAGAAAGCGACTTAGGCAGAAATAAAGGAAAGTATCATTTAAAGATGAAATAGAATTCTTGCAAAGTTATCTATAATTTCCTTATTTTCTTTCAAATAATTTAAAGGCTTTTGCAATAACTCCATAAATCAGTTTTCGATAAATCCACCACTTTGTCTAGCCCAAAGTTGAGCATATAATCCATTGTTCTGGATCAATTCATGATGTGAACCTTGTTCAATAATTCGTCCCTGATCCAATACAATCAAACGATCCATCTTTGCAATTGTGGATAAGCGATGTGCAATGGCAATTACAGTTTTATCTTCCATTAGACATTCCAGACTTTCTTGAATTGCTGATTCAACTTCTGAGTCCAAAGCACTGGTGGCTTCATCCAGAACCAAAATAGGCGCATTTTTCAGGAAAACTCGTGCAATGGCAATTCGTTGTCGTTGTCCACCAGAGAGTTTGACCCCACGCTCACCAACATAAGCCGATAAACCTTGATTACCATACATATCTACCAATTGAGGAATAAATCCTGTGGCTTGTGCTTGAGCAATCGCTTGCTCTATTTCTGTATCTGTAGCATGTGGTTTACTGTATTGAATATTTTCTAGCACAGTACGATGCAGTAAAGAGGTATCCTGACTAACCAGCGCAATATTTTTACGTAAACTATCTTGTGTTACTCCTGAAATATCCTGATCATCAATCAGAATTTTTCCTTGATTTAGCTGATAAAAATGCAATAACAACTGGATCAGTGTGGATTTTCCAGAACCTGAACGTCCCACAATTCCAATTTTTTCACCTGCGGCAATTTTTAAATTAAATTGATCGATAATGATTTTATCATTATAGGCAAAGCTAATTTGACGAAATTCAATACTGCCTTTGTTGACGGATAATGGTTTTGCATCGGGCTGATCCTGAATCAAAATCGGCTTGCCTAGTGTTTTCATGCCATCTTGAATAGTACCGATATTTTCAAACAGCATGGTGATATGCCACATCATAAACCCAGATAAACTATCCAGTTTGAGTACCATGGCAGTGGTTGCCGCAATAATGCCTAATTCTGCTTCGCCAATGATCCACAACCATACGGCACTACCAATTACACTGATAAATAAAAAAGCACTCAGAAATTTGATTGAAATTTCATACCATGTTGCCAGTCGCATTTGCTTATATACTGTCACCATAAACTCTTGCATGGATTCTTTTGCATACTGACTTTCACGACCGGCATGTGCAAATAACTTTACCGTTTGAATATTGGTATAGGCATCGGTAATGCGTCCGGTCATTACGGAACGTGCATCCGCCTGTTGTTGAGAAATTTTACCTAAGCGTGGAATAAAAAATATAGCAATGCCAATAAATAAAACCAGCCATAACATAAGCGGGATAATTAAAAACGGCGAAGTTGAACCCAATACAATATTGATGGTAATAAAATAAATACTGACATAGACCAGCATATCTGCCAGAATCATCCAGAATTCACGAACAGCCAACGCGGTTTGCATGACTTTCGCTGATAAGCGTCCTGCAAAATCATTATGAAAAAAATCAAGAGATTGCTGTAATAACAGATTATGAAAACGCCAGCGTAAACGCATGGGGAAATTACTAAAAAAAATCTGATGTTTTAAAATTGACTGAATCAATACACAGAAAAAATTTGCAGCAAGTAAAGCCAGTAATAGCAATATATTATTGGCATGATCTTGCAAAAAATGCTGTGGGTCACTATTACTGATCCAGTCCACCAATTTCCCAATATAAGAAAAGAGTAGCACTTCAAAACTGGCAGCCCCAGCAGTACACAACACTAATAAAATTAAATAGGGACGAAAAGCCTGAGTAGCTTGCCAGATAAACGCAAAAAAAGTTTTAGGTAACGGTTCGTTTAGATGATCACTGGGATAGGCATCCACTCTTTTTTCAAACCAACGCAACATAAACTAAAGATTCCTGATCGGAAAGTTGATATCTAAATTCTAACTATACTAATGATTTTAGGCCGAGCTAGCATAACAGAAAATAGATGGAAAAACGATGTTGACCCTGCATCATGGATTAATCGTTATGGAAGGAAGTATTGATAGAAAATAATAAGAAATAAAAATGTTCATTGTATTATTGGAATGATCTGGTGATATGTTTAACCAATCATCCAACTTGAAAAATTTCAGCGCACCCTCATATCAAAAAAATTAACGTGACTGGATAAAAACGATTATGCTATTTCATTTACCCAAGCTTCCTTCAGAATTACGTGTTGTGCATTTAAATAGTCGAGTAGATCAGCAGCGTAAACGTATTGCCCAAAGTACTATGGGAAAAATTGAACTTTTACAGTTAGCAGCACAATTGAAAAAAGAAGCGGTATTACGCAAAAAAAATAATCAAAAAATATTTGTACTGGATTTTAAAGGAGATATGCAAGCCAGTGCTGTTGAACAATTACGTGAAGAAATTACCATGATTCTGGCGACAGCCAAAGCACAAAAGGACCGTGTGGTACTTCGCTTAGAAAGCCCGGGTGGAGTGGTACATGGGTATGGTCTGGCAGCAGCACAGCTGGTGCGTTTGCGAGATGCAGGGTTTCACCTAACCATTTGTGTTGACAAGGTTGCAGCCAGCGGTGGTTATATGATGGCCTGTATTGCTAATGAAATTGTTGCTGCACCTTTTGCTATCCTGGGCTCTATTGGTGTGGTGGCACAATTACCAAACTTTAATAAATTACTGAAACAACATCATATTGATTACGAAGTGTTTACTGCTGGTGAATATAAACGTACGGTTACCCTGTTTGGCGAAAACTCCACAGAAGGTAAAGCTAAATTTGAACAGGAATTGCAGCAAACCCATCATTTATTCAAACATTTCGTTGAAAACTACCGTCCACAACTTAATGTAACGGAAGTTGCAACAGGTGAGCATTGGTATGGTGAAGATGCCAAACGTCTAAAACTGGTTGATGAATTAAAAACTTCTGATGCATATCTACAGAATTTATTGGGAAAACATGATGTTTACATCATCAATACTCGTAAAAAACCGACCTTAGGCGAAAAACTGGGCTTACAGGCTGCCCAAATTACACAATCGGTTTTACCTGTAGTGGTACAGGCTGCTCAGGAAAGCCTGCATAAAATAGGTTTGGAACGCGTCTTATTGCGTGATTCCAGATTTTAAGCATAAAATAAAAATCAGCCTTAAGTGGCTGATTTTTTCTTGAGATTTTATTAATAAAGGTAGGAAGCCTGCCATTCAATGGTTACAATATTATAAATTTTTCTTAGAGTATCATTATGCTGCATATTTTCTTAAAAGACAGTCAAAAAAATATCGAATTTCATGACTATCCAGGTGAAGATCCGATTAAATTTATGATGAATTTTAAGAAAATTTTCCCCTCCACTTTTGATTTATTGCTTCCGGTATTACCCGAAGATGAAAGTCAATTGGATCAGGTGACTTGGGAAAGCGATCGTCATGCTTTGGAACTCTTTAAACGACTGATTAAAGAATGGGCAATTGTTGAAATTCGACTATCTGCATTAACCAAATTTAAACAGCAAGATGATGCCAATAAGCTGGTTAAACAGGCTCAACAAATACGTAAAAATTTTCAGCATAAACAGATACGTTTGAATTTACTTGAAGCTGATTATGTATTTTTATTGGCTACGCATAGTTTATTAGATGCAGAGTTGGTAGAGTTAGGTACGCCATTTTACTTGCCAACACTGAAACAAAGCTGGCAAGCTGATATTCCAAAATCTGTATTAAATATGACCATATAATCATAGGTATGGCCAGTAAAATGACTGGCCATATCTTTTTGATGATTGTGATTCATATTTAGGGGATTTTGTCTTAATTAAATATTCTAAATTAAAGTATAATTTAATAGAATAAAGTGGGTGAATATTAGGAAATAATCAACTTCAAATGCAGAAAAGCATAGAAAGATTCCTTTAAATTTAATGATGCAAAAAAATGAGAACAAACATTTTATAAAATAAAATTATAACGTAAAGTATCAACCAGTTTGCCTATTGAGCAAATCAGCAAGACATCAAATAAACTGGAAGATTAAATGTTATTAAGTGTAAGAAAAATAGCGTTAACACTATGTGTTTTGGGTATAACTGCAAATGTCTGGGCTGCTCCGGTTTTGGTTAAGACTGAGCAAAATATTTATGAATATAAATTGGACAATGGCTTAAAAGTTATATTGGCGCCCAATCCTCAAGAAAGTAAAATTTATATGAACACCATTTATTTTACCGGATCCCTAAATGATCCACAGGGAAAAGGCGGGTTGGCACATTTACTGGAGCATTTGGCATTCAAGGGCACTCAAAATGTGCAGGGAGAAACCTTCCAGCGCCAACTTGATCAATTTACTTTATCCAATAATGCCAGTACAGATTACTATTCTACTCGATACATTAATACGATTCGCCCTGATAAAAATGCTTATCACAAGATTTTATATTTGGAAGCACAACGTATGGACCAACTGGTTTTACAAGACAAGTTTATTCCAACCGAAATTGAAATCGTCCGTCGTGAACGTGAAATGAGATTAGACCAGCCGTTATCAATCATGATTGATCAAGTATTTAAGGCAGCTTATGGTAATCAGTCATTTGGGCGCTTGCCGATCGGTGATCTCGATGAATTAAAATCGATTAAATTACCCGAGTTAAAAACATTTTATCAGCAATATTATGCACCAAATAATGCAGCCATAGTCATCACAGGGAAGTTCGATTTACAGGACATGCTGCAACAGATTGACAAAAACTTTACACCTATTTCGGCGAAAACATTGCCTGTGAGTGTGAAACAACCTGTAGTTGATTTATCGATAGTAACACAGCGCCACTTCAGTGTAGAGAAAGGCAGTAAATATGGAAAATTTAATATATATATGGCAAAAAATCGGCCTGATATTGAAACAGCACTACCTATGCTTCCATATTTACTGACGATTGAACCTAGTGGTCGTTTGTATCAAAACATGGTGAAAACAGGGGTCAGTTCAAATGTTTTGTCAACAATATGGTTAACGCCTGATTTTAATTTACTTTTTGTTGGGGCATGGTACACACCATCGCAAGATGCAACAAAGGTCGAACAAGATTTGATTCAGAATGTAGAGCAAGGGCAGCCTTACACAGAAAGTGATGTAAAGCGACTACAGAATATTATCAAAAATACTAGACAGGATGTTCTCGCCAACTCGGTATTATTGGGATCAATTTTAGGTGAATACATTGCTAATCAACGAAACTGGGATCAATATTTTATTGATCAAAATGCTTCATTGGCGTTGAATGCTAGTCAGATTAATCAGGTGATTAAACAGGTTTTTACCTCATCACAACGCTTGGCAACTACTATTCAACCTACACCTGATTCACAAAAACAAGCATTGACAGCAACCAGTTCTACGGCAACATTGCATACATCAAATGTAATCAAAAAAGAAGAATTTAAGGACGTTAAAACTTATCAAAAAGAAATTAAAACAGATGTAAGTCTTTCAAAACAATTAATTAATACTGCGGAAAAAAATATTCAACGTGGAAAATTATCTAACGGTGTTAAATATGCACTGTATCCTGTAGACACCAAAGATAATCGTGTTTATGCAAAAATTAGCTTAAAATTTCTGGATGAAAAGGCTTTATTAAATCAAGAAAGTGTTGTGGATTTTCTTGCATACCTAATATTGCGTGGTTCGGATAAATATTCTTATCAGGAGATTGTTGATAAAAGTATTGCGCTAGATGGCAGTGCCAGTGTAACTAGCTCAGGCAATGGATTAACTGTCACATTAAATGCCCGTAAAGAAAACTTTCAGGCTTATTTTGATTTTATTATGGATATTCTTAAACATCCCCGATTCGATCAGCAGGAATTTGATTTAGCTAAATCACAATCTTTACGTTCGCTTGAGCAACCTTTTACAGAACCTAATTTGGTTTCAGCTTTGACGATTGAGCGACTCATGGAGCGTTATCAACCTGGAGACTTACGTTATCATTTTGAACCGGAACTTGCCAAAGAACAATTGCAGAAAATAGACAATGAGCAAGTAAAAGCATTTTATCAGCAATATATTGCCATGGATCATGCGCAGGTTGCGGTGACAGGGCAGTTTGATATAGAAAAAGTACGAGCAGACCTTGAACAACAACTTGGTCAGTGGAATAAATACCAGCCGTATCAGCCTGTGAATAATCAATATTTTATTTATCAAGCACAAAAACATCATGTATTGGCTGAACAACGAGAATCTGGAAGTTATCGTGGCGTGCTTTTAATGCCTATTGGGGATCAGCATCCAGATAGTGCTGCATTAGTGGTGATGAATAGGATTTTAGGAAATTCACAAATTTCTTCTCGTCTGGGTCAGGGATTAAGAGAAAAAAATGCATTGGTGTATAGTTTTAGAAGTAACTTAAACCGCGACGCTGATACAGATCTTAGTACATTAACAATTAGTGCAGACTATCAGGTGGATAAATCACAGGAAGTGAGTCAGGTGATTCATCAGGTTTTTGCAGAATTTATTAAAAACGGTGTTACTCAGCAGGAGTTGGAAGCAGCCAAAGCCGATATTTTAAAACAGCGCTTAGTTCAATTGAATGATAGTCGTACCATTCATGGCATGTTAAATTATCAACTTGAGCATGATAAAACGCTACTGGATCGTCAAAAGCGTGATCAGGAATTTGCCAAACTGACTGTACAAGATGTCAATCGTGTAATCAGACAATATCTGAAACCTGAACATTTTGTTGAGGTCATGGCTGACCAATACGGCAAACAACAAAAGTAATATCAATAAAAATGCCTCGATGATTTCGAGGCATTTTGCTTAATGATCGTGTTTATGTGTGTGAAATTCTTCCATTTTTCTAAAACGTAGATAATTATCAAATTGTTCGCAATATTCATCATAATTATCTTCTAGCATGGCTTGAAATTGCTGTACCAGATAGGCCATGACCTGTTCTTTGGCCTCAAGCATTTCTTGACCATCTTTAAATGTATTGGCGCTCACCCAAGTATTAAAACGTGCAGCTGCAAAGAGTAATGATGCACTGACTTGTCCACGTATTTCTGCCGGTTTGGCTTGTTCACCGGGTTTTGTACGACAAAACTCATTGGCCTGTTTAATAAACTGATCTGCCCAATTAAAAAAAGTAGCATTTAATGCTTCTTCTTCAGTAACATCAGTTGCATCAATACGATTAGACACCAGATACACTCTTAATTAAAACATGATTGAAATAGTATAACAGATGAAAAATGTTTAAGTCGCAAAAGCTGAAACTTAATTTATATTTAACATAAGTATTATACAATAGGAATGAACGTACATATTTTATGCATCAATTCATTTTATCTAAAGTAAAATACAGATTGAAAATAAACTTTGGCTCGGTACTTGTGACATGATCTGTGTTGATTTAAGATAAGCTCAACTTATTAATAGATTTAGGTAATTATTTTTATAAACTTATATTATATTTTTAATGGTTTGTATAAAATGATACGTTAATAGGATGTTAAATAATAATCCAGATTTTGTGTTAGGAATATTGGATGAATTCAATGGCTGAGATTTTAGATAATCAAATTTGGTGTGAAAAATTACCACAATTAATTGCCATTAAATATAATCATAATGAAATGGTATATTTTAATCAATTATGGTGTGAGCAATTTGCGATAAACCAATATGAGTATGATGTAAGTATTTGGAAAAAAATAACTTATATTGATGACTATGTTGCATTAGATAATTTTTTACAACAACACTCAGAACCTTCCCATATTCTAAAATGCCGTTTACAACTTGTTAATGACCAATATCATTGGTTTATGCTTTCCAAGTTGGAAATTGTAGATTCAGCAGGTAATATTTCAGGACTCATTATTCAGGCATCTGATATTAATGCTAGTATGGAAGAGTCGGTCAATGAACAAATAAAACAACAAAAACATATATTTAACACCAGTGTCGACTGCATTAAAATTCTCCATCCGGATTCTCGTTTAATTTATATGAATCAGGCTGGTTGTCAGGCACTGAATTTACCGATAAATGAACAAAAATTTGGTATGTTCTGGACAGATTTATTACCTAAAAATATGCAAAAACGTTGTTTGAATGCAATAGAAAAAGCAAATCAGGGTGAATTTGTTCGTTTTGAAATGGACATATTAGATAATCAGGGACAGCAGGTTTATTGGGATAATATTTTAACACCAGAATATGATATTCATGGACAAGTAGTTCGTATATTGGGTATCTCAAGAAATATTACGGAACAGCGTCTAATTCAGGATGCTTTTAAAAAAGCCAGTGAGTTGGATGATTTGACGGGACTGTTAAATAGGCGGCTTTTTAAAAAACTTTTAGCTAAAAAAATTAATCAACATAAAAATGTTGCAAAGAAATTGGGTTTATTAATGATTGATTTGGATCATTTTAAAAATGTTAATGATTCATTGGGCCATATTGCAGGCGATCATTTATTAAGAGTGATTGCTAATCGCATGAATACATTGTTATCTAGCGATATTACTGTAGCCCGTTTGGGTGGGGATGAGTTTGCAGTTATCGTTCCAATGATACATGACCCAAATGAAGTAATTGAAGTTGGAGAGAGAATTTTAAAGTTGATTGAACAACCTGTTTATTTTGCTGGTAAGGTTGTGAATTGTGGTATGAGTATTGGCTGTGCAATTTATCCGGATCATAGTGAAGTGGGAACTGAGTTATTACGTTGTGCTGATATTGCACTCAATGAAGTAAAAGCTCGTGGACGAGGTAGTGTCGAATTACTTGATATCAATGCATTAAAAAGTGTTGAAGTTGCCATGGATCAGTTGAATGTCGCACGTATGATTATCCAAAAAGATATGATCACCCCTTATTATCAACCTCAAGTGAATTTATTGACAGGTGAAACCATCGGTTTTGAAGCTTTATTACGCTGGCATGATGAAACAGGAATGCTTCGTTTCCCCGGTGAATTACTGGAAGCTTTTCATAATTATGAATGGGCGAAGAAAACCAGTGAAGCCATGCAACATAAGATTTTTAATGATATCTATCAATGGATGAATAGTGGTTTAAAACCTGTACCTGTTTCCATCAATATTGCACCAATTGAATTTCTACGTGATGATTGTGCAGAAAAATTTATTCAACGTCTTGAACAATATCGTATTCCAGCAGAATACATTAATATTGAAATCACTGAACATCATTTTGTTCAACGTGGAGTGGACTTCGTTAAGCGTGCATTGAGAACATTAAGAGATTATGGAATTAAAATTGCTTTAGATGATTTCGGAACAGGATATTCCTCGTTAACACATTTACGAACTTTTGCAGTGGATTATGTCAAAATTGATGGTCAATTTGTGCGTAGTGTTCAAAGTGACCCGATTGCATTAGCAATTATTGAGGCAATTTGTCAGTTAGCCCCGAGTTTAAGTTTAGAAGTCATTGCAGAAGGAATTGAAACTATTGAGCAGCGAGATCTTGTCGTGAATAGTGGTTGTATTTATGGTCAGGGATTCTTATATAACAAAGCATTACCTGAAGCATCTGCCAGAAAATTTTTAGTTGTACAAGATAACGTTTAAGCCTTTGTAATGGATCCCTTCTAATTGGTATTTAATGCGAATTATAATTTTAGGGATATGGGGAATTTTGTATAAAGTTTATAGAAAAAAAGCATTATTTTAGATTCAGTGCCAGCCAAAAAGATTTTTTGGCTGGCTTGTATAAATTGATCAGTTAAGCCAACTGTTGTGTTGCGACTTGTTTTTGTTTAAGTATTGCATAAATTATACCTGTAATTATACTTCCTACTGCAATTGAGAACAGATACCAACCTGCATGGCTAATCGCACCAGGAATTAATAGTACAAAAATTCCTCCATGTGGCGCCATAAGCTCACAATGAAAAAATGCAACTAATGCGCCTGTGATTGTGCCACCAATAATAGCACTTGGAATAACACGCATTGGGTCTTTGGCTGCAAAAGGAATGGCTCCTTCAGAAATAAAGCATAAACCCAATACAAATGATGCTTTACCAGCATCTCGTTCTGCCTGTTCAAATTTACTTTTTGCAATCCATGTGGCAATTGCCATACCAATCGCTGGCACCATTCCACCGGCCATTGTTGCTGCCATAGGTAAATAGGTATGTGTGGTTAATAATCCTACCGTAAATGCATAAGCCGCTTTATTAATTGGGCCACCCAAATCCACGCACATCATTCCTGCCAGAATCATGCCCATTAAAATGGCATTGGTAGTTCCCATATTATTTAAAAAATGTTCCATCGCATGGAACACTTGAGCAACTGGACTGCCAATGACATAAATCATTGCCAAACCTACAACCAATGAACCGAGTAACGGAATAATCAAAATAGGTTTAAGTGCTTCGAGACTTTGTGGAAGTTTGAGTTTCTTTGCTAAAAATAAGGCAAAATATCCTGCTAAAAAGCCTGAAATAATACCACCTAAAAACCCTGCCTGTAACTGACTGGCCAATACACCGCCAATTAGTCCTGGTGCTAAACCAGGACGATCTGCAATAGAGTAGGCAATATAACCAGACAGCATAGGTACCATGAGTAAAAATGCTGCATCACCGACTTGTTTTAATGCTGCGGCAAGTGAACCTTCAACTTCAAATGCTTTAATCCCAAAACAAAAGGATAAGGCAATTAATAATCCACCAGCGACAACCATTGGTAGCATAAAGGAAACACCGGTTAATAAATGCTTATAAGTACCTGTTTTTTCAGATTTTTCTTTATTGGTATCATTGGTTTGAGATTGTTTGCCAGAACTAAGTATTTGTGCTTCTTCAATTGCGGCATTAAAGGCTTTATCGGTTTGTTTCAGCGCAAATCCAGTACCACAACGATAAACACGTTTGCCGAGAAAGCGATCAGTATTCACTTCGATATCAGTTGCCAAGATTACAATATCTGCCTCGGCAATCGCTTGTGGCGATAAAATATTTTTTGCACCAACAGAACCTTGAGTTTCTACATCAATTTGATAGCCGTGTTTTGCTGCACCTTGTTGTAATGCTTCAGCAGCCATGAATGTATGCGCAACTCCTGTTGGGCAGGCAGTAATTGCAACAAATTTTAGTTGATCGGAAGTTGTTTGTACTTGATTTTTTTGTGTAAATTCATTAGCCGGTTGCGCAGTTGCAATGGCATTTTTAAGGATTTGTTCAGCATCTTGTTGTAATGAGGATAGATTGACAAGCGCAAATTTTTTATCCTGCAATGATTCAAGCTGACGTGGTTTTTGACCAATAATGATAACAAGGTCAGTAGTATCAACATTTAAATTTTCAAAAGATTGTGTAACTTGACTTTTATACCCTAAGCCAGAAGCAATGGTGGCTAATTTTTTGGCAAAAATAGTTGCATTAATTTGCTGCTCTGTGCTGTTAGGCACGAATAAAATATGCTTAATTTCGTTCATCTTATTCACTCAATGCAGTGACTGAAATTTGTTGCTTCAAATCATCAATAATGGAATTTTGGGGAATATGAAAACCAATCTGGGTGACTGCATGGCTACCAATGGCCGTTGCTGTTTTTAAGGTTTCCTGTGCAGAGTTTTTTTGAATTAACCCATGAATCATGCCTGCAAGTAGAGAATCTCCTGCACCAACAGTGCTTTTTACCGTAACCTTTGGAGCATTGGCATGAAAATCCTGTTGTTGTCCCAACCAATTCACACCAAGTTCCCCCATGGATACAATAATATGTTCAATTTCGGGTATTTGAAGTGACTGAAAGAGTTGCTTTTGTTGCAGATAACTTTGTGCTGGTTGCAGATAAGTTTCTGCAAGTTCATCTGTATTGGGTTTAATCATCCACGGTTGTGCAGAAATTGCTGCGGATAATGCAGAACCACTGGTATCAACCACAACTTTTTTACCTTTACTTTTGAGCCACTTAATCAGTTCGGCAAGTTCGAATGTACTAAAACCTTGAGGTAAACTTCCAGCAATGACTACAATTTCAAATTGTTCAAGCAATTGCGAAATTTGTTGTTGTAATTGCTGCTTGTGTTGCTCAGAAACCAGAAAACCTTTTCCGTTGATATCCGTCATGCGTCCTGATTGTTCAGCAACTTTGATGTTTTGACGGGTTTCACCTTCAACATACACAAATTGATTATGAAAATGTTGTGTAGCAAAATGTTGATCAAAAATTTGACGATTATTTTGACCTAAAAATCCAGTCACAATGACTTTATGTCCAAGATCTTTTAGCACTTGTGCAACATTGAGTCCTTTGCCTGCTGCATGGCATTCAATATTTTGCTGACGATTAACTTCGCCAATTTTTAATATATCTAATTGCAGTGTGACATCAATGGCTGGGTTGAGTGTAATACATAAAATCGTAGTCATGATTTATCCTACCAATTGACGAACATCAAAAGCACTTTCACAACTGAGGGCTTTTTGTGCCAGTTGTTGGCTTTGTGCATAATTTAATTGACGAATTTGTGCTTTAACCAACGGGATACTGGTACTCGACATACTGAGTTCATCAACCCCTAGTCCCATAAGAATAGGGACTGCTTTTGGATCTGCTGCAAGTTCACCACAAATACCGACCCATTTGCCATGTGCATGTGCTGCGCGTACTGTCTGATCAATTAATAGTAAAACACTTGGATGTAACCCATCGGCTTCGGCAGAAAGTAGGGGATGCCCACGGTCAATGGCCATAGTGTATTGAGTAAGGTCATTGGTGCCAATACTAAAAAAATCGACTTCTTTGGCCAAAATTGGTGCAAGTAGTGCAGCTGCCGGAACTTCAATCATGATACCCACTTGAAGATTTTTGCAAGGGTATTGAATGCGTACATCATCCAGAATGGCTTTGGCAGATCGCCATTCTTCTACGCGCCCAATCATTGGAAACATAATACGCAACGGGCGATCATCTGCTGCCTTGAGTAAGGCGGTTAATTGTTGATGTAACAATTCCGGCTTGCGTAAGGTTAAACGAATTCCTCTTAAACCCAGAAATGGATTTTCCTCTTCTGGAATTGGTAGGTACGGTAGAGGTTTATCCCCACCAACATCTAGTGTACGAACAACAAGTGGGCGACCTGCCAGTGTATTCATTACAATGCGATATTCAGCTTCTTGGGTGGCTTCATCTGGTGCGCTGTTATGCTGCATAAATACCAATTCGGTTCTTAATAAACCAATGGCTTCAGCACCACGCTCTACGGCCTGCTGAGTTGCTTGTACTTTACCAATATTGGCAGCAACTTCGACTTGATGTCCATCTATTGTAATTGCATTATGTTGACATTGTGCTTCAGCTTCATATCTGATCTGTTGTTGTCGTTGTCTTTCTGCAATTGCCTGATCGATTAAGTTTGGTTCTGGTTCAATGACGAATTCACCATTATCGCCATTAATTAGCACAGTAGTATGCGATTTAATTTGTAAAATTGATGAACCTGCACCAACCACAGCAGGAATTGCTAGTGCACGAGCAACAATAGCACTATGTGCACTGGCACCACCAACGGCTGTAAGTATTCCAGCCACGCGATCTTTATTTAATTTGGCAACATCACTTGGACCAATATCATGCTTAATCAAAATATATGGCGTTTCGGGTTCCTTAATTTCTTCTACACCACATAAAACAGCCAATACCCGATCACCGATATCACGCAAATCAGCAGCACGTTCTGCAAGTAGATGATCATTTAATGCTTCTTGTGCTTTGGCTGCGGATTCAATATATTCATGCCATGCAGCTGGAGCAGATAAATTTTGTGCAAGATTTTTATGTACATTTTGCAAAAGATCTGGATCTTCCAGCATTTCCAGATGTGCCGTAAAAATTTGCTTAATCGCATCAATATCTGTTTTGGTAATGTATTGACGAATACTGTTTTTGACTGAATGGATGGCAATATCTAATTTTTCTGTTTCGGATTTAAGACTATGACCATAACGATCATATTGAAAAGTTCTTGCTTTTACGACATGGGCTGGTCCAAAAGCCAACCCTGATGAAGCTGCAATTCCTTTATTTTGCTGATCACTCTGATCGTTATTAAAATCTAAAACAGGTGTTTGTTGTACCTGAACAAGGTTGCTCTCATCAATGGGTTCAACAGTTTCGCCCAGACCTTGTTTGACAGCTTCAATGATCTGGTCAAGCTGTACCGCTGCCTGAGTTTCAGGTTCAGCAATAAAGGTAAGTTTTTGACCACGTTTGCAACCTAAAGATAGTAATCGGGTTACGCTTTTGGCAGAAACATATTGTCCCTGATCGACAGCAACCTGAATTTCACCTTGTAACCCTTTACAGATATTGACTAAATAGGATGATGGACGAGCATGTAATCCATGAGCATTGGCAAGAATAACGGTACGAGTCGGCCAGTCGGGAATAATCTCTGCACCAATCAGTTGTGCAATTTGATGTGCATCTTGTTGATCATGTAGTTGTTGTTGTTGATTAGGATCAAACAGGACATCCATTAAGCGATTAAATTGTATTAAATCCAATTGTTCGTTACTTGCAATACAGATCAGTGTCTGTAAATTCTTATCCTGGTATTGGAGTGTATTTTCAGCTTTTACAATACTTACAGCAGGACTTAATACATGTTGGTTTGCAGAAATTGACCAGATGTTTTCACCAAGATGGATCATGTGTTGCGGATTTAATGCACTGATAAATCCGGTTTCGACCATTTTTTGTTGTTTAAGACACTGTGCGCTATGCCAGAGTAAATCATCAAGATCCTCAGCTAAAACGTGTGTTTCAATCAAATTTTCATGTAGTGCCAAAGAATGCGGTTGCGCTTGTAAAAGCTCAATCAGTTGTTGCTGTGTATCAGCGATTTTGACTTGTTCTGAAATATCATTGAGTAAGGCGCGAGTAAGAATCTGTAATACCTGTAAATGTTCATCTGATTTTGCAGCAATGACAATCGCTAGATAAATGGTATTTTCACCATCCCAGATAACACCATCGGGAAAATGCGCTAATCGAACGCCTGTTTTTAAAATATGCTGTCTAGATTGTGGCGTGCCATGCGGAATGGCAATGCCTTGACCTAGATAAGTTGCACTTTGTTGTTCTCTCGCTTGTAAACCTTCCAAATATTGCGGTGTAACAAGTTGATCTTCTACTAAAATATTAACTAAACACTGCAACGCTTCAGCTTTGTTCGCAGCTCGTTGATTCATGCGAACATGTTGTATATCTAGTGCTAGCATAAAAATCCTATGAAAAAAATTAATTGCGTTGAAGCGCAAATTCAAACGGCAAAAGAATACAGGATTCTACCTTGTTTGAAGTGAAAATACAGTCTTAGATTATGAAGTGTATTATTTATTTTGTTAATATTTGGAAAAATAAAAAGTAATTGTATGAATATTCTGCAATCAATAATAATTTTGTTTATAAATAATAAGATTTCATTCTTTATGAAAGAAACGATAATTATATAAATAATGAACATTTTTGATTTAAATAAATTCTGATATTTGATTTGTGCTACTATTGTTTGAAACAAGAAAGGGAGATCGTAAATGCAACTTTGTAATATACTTGATATTCAATATCCAATATTTTTGGCACCGATGGCAGGTGTCTCTACACCAGAATTAGCGGCTATTGTATCTAATGAAGGTGGCCTTGGAAGTTTAGGTTTAGGTGCAAGTCAGACCGAACAGGCTAGAGCAGCAATTCTAAAAACAAAACAATTAACTGATCGACCTTTTCAGGTCAATTTTTTTTGTCACCAGCCAGAAGTTTATGATGCTGATCAAGCACAGGCATGGTTAAACTACTTATCACCATATTTCTCTGATTATCAACAAGATGCACCAAAGCAGCTAAATAAAATTTATCAAAGTTTTATTGAAAATGATGACTTACTTGAAGTGGTACTGGATACTCATCCCAAAGCTGTCAGTTTCCATTTTGGATTGCCTACAGCATCACAAATGCAACGGTTAAAACAGGCTGATATTGTGACAATTGCATCGGTTACTCAGTTAAGTGAAGCTTTACTTGCTGAGCAAGCTGGTATTGATATCCTGATTGCTCAAGGCATTGAGGCCGGTGGACATCGTGGGCTATTTAATGCCAATTGTGATAGTGGATTATCTACTATCGATTTGGTTTTATTGCTACAGCATTATGTGCAATTACCAATCATTGCAGCGGGTGGCATCATGACAGGTCAGGATATTTCTTTATATCTGGAACTTGGTGCACAAGGCGCGCAATTGGGTACAGCATTTGTTCAGTGTGCAGAATCTGCGGCAAATGACTCTTACCGTGAAGCCTTATTTAATGAAAGTATTACCCAGATCACAGACAGCATTTCAGGTCGGCCAGCCAGAGGATTATTTAATTATTGGCAGGAACTCATAGATCAGCCGAATCGTCCTGAACATGCAGGGTATCCTTATACTTATGATTTGGCAAAACAATTACATGCAATTGCCAGTAAACAAGATAATGATGATGGGTTTGCTGCATATTGGGCTGGAGCAAATGTGGCCGAAATCCGTCGTCTGGATGCTGGACCATTAATGCAGACATTGATTGAAGAAATACAAAGTAAGTGATGTACGTTATTCACAAAAAATATTTATAATACCGCCTTATTATCTAAAATTTAGTCAGATAATAAGGTCTTATTTGTAATTAAAAAATTAATTAATGTATATGATTAGATTCATCTGTTTATATGATAAAAAATCATAAATCAGTTATAGAATAATTTTGCTTTAATCAAACTTTTTGTGCTATCAATAGATTTCAATTCAATGTTTCATAAAATTTATTTTTTAGGTAAGTGAGGGAAGTTATGTCATAGGGATATTTTGATTTGATTAATATGAGGAGAGTTGTATGAGTGCAGTATATATTACAACATTTAAATATGATTCAATGGCAAGGCGCTTAAAACTTTTTTATAGTGATGGTCGTGGTGTGCTCTTTTGTTCAGTTCCCGCACTTCTTCATCAGAACTTATTAAAAAGTCAGGATAAAACAGCGTTTGTAAGAAAATATCTTGAATATGATTTACAGTTTAGTCGTATTACTATTTATTAATTTTAGGTGGAATACACAATATTTATAGTTTTTAATCCATTTTAATTCTACCCCTGAATATGAGTTCAGGGGAGCAATTATGGTGTTTAAGTAGACTAATTTAAAGATAATAACTAGTTTTGGTCATGGTCTTGGAAATGGCAGTCATGACCAAGCGAACAGGTAAAGGCAAATCTATACCACCCGCATCCAATGCAGTGTCACGATGATGAAGTTCATCGGTATTCATTTGCTCTAAAATTGCTTTTGAGCGTTGATCCTGCTCAGGTAACTGTGCTAAATGTGACAGTAAGTGTTCACTAACTTGCTTTTCAGTTTCTGCGACAAAACCTAAGCTATATTGGTCGCCGGCAATACCTGCCGCTGCACCCATGGCAAAGGATAAAGAATACCAAACGGGATTAAGTACACTTGGTACACTGTTTAATTCTCTTAGACGATCTTCACACCAAGCAAGATGATCCTGTTCCTCTTCTGCGGCATGTTCCATTTCCAGACGAACACTAGGTAATTTAGCTGTCATGGCTTGTCCGTGATAAAGTGCCTGAGCACAGACCTCACCACTATGATTCACCCGCATCAGGCCAGCAACGTGTCGGGCTTCATTAATACTAAGTTGTGCCGATAAGTCTGCAGCAGGATTATTGCGATGTGCTGCTGTGGCACCGGGCACTAAACTGCGTAATGCCTGATCAAAAGATGCAATCAGCCGATCCATACCTGTCATACGACGCATAATTTATCCCCTGACAATATTTAATGTTGAATGTTGAGCTGCAGCCTAATTTTATAAATCAGAATACCTGTAATTAGGGCACTGAGGATACCGCTAATTATAAATAAATGTAACAGGCTCAGGTGTAAGAAACTTAAAATTACAATAGAGAAAATGGCGGCAGTCACCATAAAAATTGCGTTGTAGATGTTATTGGCAGCAACAATTCTGGCACGATGACTTTCAGGAGATTTTGCTTGCATCATGGCATACAGTGGCACAATATAAAATCCACCGCTGATTCCGAGTAAAACCACTGCGGCAAAAACGTGATAATAACTTAAACCTTGCTGAAAAATATCTGTAATTCCCAAGTAATCCTGTGTATTGGATGCAGGAATCAGGCTTAATGCCCATGAGAGATAAAAGGCAAAAATGGTTAAGCCGATAGCACCAAATGGTACCATTTTAATGTTCACTTGCTCACCACTTAATTTTTTGCAAATTGCTGAACCAATAACAATACCAACTGAAAAAAACGTCAGTACCACACTAGAAACATTTTCATTACCATGCAGATATTGTTCAGTCATTTGCGGTATTTGGGTAATAACGGTTGCGCCATAAAACCAATACCATGAATTTCCCAGTAAAATGAGAAAAATTAAAGGTAAACCATAACTTAGTTTTAAAATTTGCCAGCTTGTAGCAAAAAAATTCCAGTTTACGATAAGCGCTGGATCAGCAATTTTTTGCGGCAAAATTAACCGACTGGACAAATAGCCTAGTATTGCAACAAATATAATAGTTAAACTGATCCACCACATACTTCCGGCAGAAAAAGAAATCACAATACCGCCAATCACCATTCCGAGTAAAATTGCCAAAGATGTCCCTGACTGGAACATGGCATTACCCATCATTAATTCCCGTTCATTTAAGATATCAGGCAAAATCGCATACTTGATTGGACCAAAAAAGGTGGCTTGTGTTCCAGTTAAAAATAGTGCAAATAACAATAACCACAGATGCCCTAAAAAAAATCCCAGTGTTGCGATTAGCATAATACTGATTTCACCAATTTTTAACCAGCGTATCAGTTGCGCACGCTCATAGCGGTCAGCAATTTGTCCAGCAGTTGCTGAAAAAATAAAAAAAGGCAAAATAAATAACAATGCAGCAATATTATTTAAGGTGCTAATACGAATGTCGCCCCGGTCAACCCAGCCATAAGTAAATACCATGAGTAAGGCATATTTATAGATATTGTCATTGAATGCACCAAAAAACTGAGTGGCAAACATGGGTAGGAAACGGCGTGAAGCAAGTAAATGTTGTGTACTCTGGGTCATTTAAACTACTCGTTCTCTGCGGATTAATATATTGCTGTTTAGCAATACAATATTTAATATGAAGATAAATGCAGAAATAACATAAAGATTCTTTACAACATAACGGGAAGTTAGGACAATCACAAGATGGGAAATCTACAGTTTCTTGAGTCAATAATGTTTAACATGAACAATAAACCCTTGCAAAAATCTAATCTGGCCCACGCTATTCAGGAATCACTCTGTCTACATTCTATTCCCAGAACATTAATTTTGGGTTTAAGTTGTGTATGTGCTAATTATGTTTACGCTGATCAGCAAACATCCTCGACAGCAGATACGGTACTGACTACAGTCAATCCATTGGCTCAAGATGACGTTAAGCAAACGACCACCACACAACAAAATACAGCAGATCAAAAGATTCAAAATACAGCAATTGATAATAGTTTAAAAAATTTTCAGTCGGATGCTGTGTATCAATTGAATTCTGCTGATATTCCACAAGTTGATCAATCAATGGTCAATGAAATTTATCAGGTTGCTGAACAAGCTCAACAACAAGCCAAACAGGATTCTGCACAGATTCCAGGGGTGTCACAATTAATTCAGGCACAAAAAGCTGAAAGTAATACAGCAAATGCAGCAATTCAGATGAATGAGCCTGCAAAAAGTGTAGATAGTTATATTAGTGAGCTTTCTCAGGAACAGGTACAACTGCCACAAGTGTTACAAGAGGGAAATGATATTCAAGTCCCTGAATTGGCGGCTGAACAAACAGAGCAAAAACGTGGTTTTTTTTCCAGATTATTTCATCGTGATTCCTCAGACACGGCTACAGTCAAGGCTTTACCAAAAATAAAAGTAACTGTTCGAGGTGCTGTGCCTGAATTGAATAATAATATCGAAGCAAAATTGTCGACTTTTACCGAAGATGCCTTTGAAGATTATAGTGTAGCATTACCACAAATTCGCACCTTGACCACACAAGCCGCAGAAGCGCTGGGCTATTATCATGCTCAGTTTAAATTTACCAAGACATCAGATAATGCACTCACTGTTGATGTGACAGCAAATGAACCAGTTAAAGTAACAGCACAAGATATTGGGTTTTCAGGTGAAGGTGCAGATAAACCGGCATTTATGGCCATTAAACTAGCGCCAGATTTGAATATCGGCGATATTTTTAATCATGGTTTATATGAAACGACCAAAACACGTATTACTTCAGCAGCCAGTGATCAGGGGTATTTTGATAGTTATTGGCGGATGCACGATGTTAAAGTCACATTGAAGGATGAAAATTCAACAGATCCTCAGCAAAAAGATCGTACAGATATTAATTTATCCTATGAAACTGGTGAGCGTTATCAACTGGCTGATGTTGAATTTCGGATGAGTGATCCTAAAAAGCCATTTCCACTTAAAGAATCGGTGTTAAGAAAACTGGTTCCATTTCAGGATGGTACGGATTATGCCAGTTGGCGGATTACTCTACTGAATAATAATTTAATCAATAGCCGATATTTTAATTATGCCAGCGTAGATGTTGTTAAACCTGATGCAATTGATAAACCTTTGGAGCTACCACCAGATGTGAAAACGTTGGTCGAACAGCAACGCCAAAGTAATAGTGAAAATCCACAAAATTTGCAGCCTATTGAACAGCAGGAAAATACTGCACAAACCAAACAACAAGCTGTAGAAGAATCCATGTTTGCCGGTACACAGGAAAATCAGGATCCACAGCAATCTAAACTGGCGGCACAGGCTAGTTCGGAAGAGGATGAAAATGAACGTCTAAAACAGCAGGCACGAATTGACAAAAAAATTCCGGTGATCGTTACTTTAAATGCAGATAAACTGAATAATCTGGAAGCCGGTTTTGGTTATGGGACAGATACAGGGTTCCGTATACGTTCGCAATATCGACGTTCTATTGTCAATGAATCCGGCCATAGTTTTGAATCCAGTCTGGAGCTTTCACAAATTCGTCAAGCGATTGATGCCAGTTATAGTATTCCTTATAAAGATCCACTGAACGACTATTTTAATCTGGTTGGTGGTTATGAGCGTGAAGTTAATGATGATATTGGTCAAGGCGTTGAGCTGGATACCGAATCAGCTGTACTTGGATTTGAGCGTTTGATTAAAAAGTCACTGGGACAGTGGCAACAAAATATGTCGGTACGTTATCGTCTGGATCGCATCACTACAAAAGGTGCTGTTGATTATGACGATATTCCGGATGCATTTAAAGTAATTAGTGATGATCCGGAGCAGGAGTCACTTTTATTTGGATATGAAATTTCCCGTACCGATATGGACAATCGGGTTAATCCCAACCGTGGATTCAGACAATTTTATCGCATTGAAGCCGGTACAAAGAGTTTATTGACAGAAACTGATATGGCCATTCTCAATGCAGGTTGGCGTTTTATTTATTCTCTTGGTGAAAATAATGATCATCAGTTTGTAGGTCGTGCTGATCTAGGCTATATCGTTACAGATGATTTTAATCGGGTTCCTTATAATTTACGTTATTTTGCTGGTGGTGACCAAAGTATTCGTGGATATGACTATAAAAGCTTATCACCTGAAGAAAATGATTTATTAATTGGTGGACAGGCTTTGGCAGTGGGTTCACTGGAATATAACTACCAATTTAAACCAGGCTGGCGAGGTGCAGTATTTGCTGATGTAGGGAATGCCTACGATGCAGATTTTAAAACACCAACCAAATACGGTGTAGGGCTTGGGCTACGCTGGGCATCGCCAGTTGGGCCAATTCGTATTGATGTGGGTGCCGGTATTAGTGAGGATAATATTCCAATTCGTCTGCATGTCTTTATTGGTCCTGCACTATAACAATTGCAAGAAAAAAAATTCTAGGAACACCGATGACTGAACAAGTGCCTGAAAACAATTTACCAGAACAACCACAGCTACGTGCAAAACGTATAATAAAATGGGTGGTTTTTTCACTTTTGGGATTATTATTCTTATTACTTGTGGCACTTGGTTTTCTTGCCAGTTCTGATAAAGGTAGTCGGTGGCTGCTTGAGTTAATCATGAATCGGCAGCAAATTGTGCAGTACCAATATGAAAAAGGAAATTTAATCAATGGATTGAATCTAAAGAATATTGTCGTCAAGGTGAAGAATACCGAGTTAAAAATTGATCAGGCGGAAGTACGTCCTGGTTGGCGGGCAATCATGAGTCGTGAATTACATTTTATGACCATTTCAGCCAATCAGGTAGAAGTGATTGATCGTACACCGCCAAGCAATAAACCTTTTCAGTTCAGTGAATTAAAACTACCATTTACCTTGCGTTTAAATGATGCCAAAGTAAACAAACTAACGATTCAAAATACGACAACTAAAGTTAACTTTTATCATATAGAGCTTCATGATTCGGTTTGGTCAGGAACAAAGATTGATATTGAAAAAGCTGCATTGGCAATGGATTATCTGAATGTTCAAAACGTTCGGGGTTATATCGAGTTTAATAAGAAATATCCATTGGATGTAAAGGCAGATTTAACCATTCCATCACTTCAAGGTTTAAACTTGCAACAAATAAGTGTTGTGGCACGTGGTGATCTGGATACAGTTCGTGCTGGAATTGCATCTGCGACACCGGATATTATTACTGGATATGTCGTTGCACATCCAGTACGTAAAAATGTGCCGATGTCTGGACAATTAAACTGGGAAAAATTTCGCTGGCCTTTTGCAGTAGAGCAACAATTCAATTCAGAACGTGGCAAACTGGCTTTTTCTGGTGATCTGGCTCGTTTAAATTTAAATCTGGATAGTGATCTTGCTGGAAAAAATGTTCCAAAAGGTAATTATCAGGCAGCGATGTTTACAGATTTAAAAAAATTACAGATTGATCAGTTCATTGGCGAAGTCATGAACGGTGAAATTAATCTAGCTGGCGTTGTTGATTGGCAAAAAGGCGTAAACTGGAATATTCAGGGAAATATGCAGGGAATTAGCCCTAAAAACCAAAATATTCCTGAGGTGGTACGAGATTTTCTACCACCAAATATCAATGGTGCGATTGCCTCGAAAGGAACACTGGATAAAAAATCAGAGATTGCTGCCAGTATTGATTTTGATAAGTATGAGAAGTGGCAGATAAACCTGGTCCAAAATAGTAATGATAAAAAACAGCAACCTTGGTTGATAAATGTCGCATGGAATAATTTTGATCGGGAAATTCCGTATGTTGGCTGGTTAAAAAGTCAAAAAGGACAGGTGGATTTGACCCTGTCTGATCGAGGTGATGATATTGTACTGGCAACAGATATTGAAGCACATGAAAAATCATCCCTACCTGCTGGTCACTATGCAGGTGTACTTAATTATGCAAAAAATATTTTAAATATTAAAAGCTTTGCTTATAGTCAGGGTCAAAGTAAACTTCTTGCAAATGCTGTGATTAATTTGCCAACTGAGAAAACGCAATTAAAATGGCAGGCAAATCTCAATACACAGCAATTTAATCCGCAAACGGTTTTATCTGCACTGCCTGTGAATTTATTAAATGGTTCACTTAAAGCCAATGGTTATGCTAATACTAACCAACAAATCATTCGTCTGGAAAATATTAATTTACAGGGACGTTTGGCACAGGAAAGTAATCAGCAAACGATACAGCTTAAAGGACGTTCTACCATTGCTTTGGTGATGGGTGCTGGCCAACAATCTGGATTGCATAGTTACGCTGTGCTTTATAATGGACAACTGGCCGCACAAAATTATACAGAGGGCCCTCTACGCCTAAAATTATCAGGTACGCCTGATGTGCTTAAAATTACCGAGTTTTATCATCAAGGTGCAGCTGGGCAAATTAATGCCAATGGTTTGGTGAATTTGGCAGGTGGATTTAAATGGAATATTCAGGCTGCATTACAACAGTTTAAACCACAATTTTTTGTCTCAGGTTTAAATGGTGAATTAACTGGTGCGATTAATACCACAGGTCAATGGTCAGATCGAACTAAATATTTGTCAGTACAAAACCTTAATTTATATGGTCGCTTAAATAATCAGCCTGTATTGGGGCGAGGTAATTTGGCACTAAGCTTTAATGATGCACATGGCTTTGTTCCACAGCAGTTTGAGGCAAATAATCTTATACTGAGTTATGCTAATAATGTGGTACATGCCACAGGTAATGCGCAGCGCTTACAATTAAATGTTAATGCACCTAATTTAAGTGAAATTTATTCTGGGTTACGTGGCACAATTAAAGGATTTATTTCCTTGCAAAGTCGCCCACAACTCAATGCACAAGCTAATCTGGTTGTGCAAAATCTTGGTTTTACCAATTTACTGAATGTAGAGCGTATGAGTGTAGTCGGAACTCTGCCGACAGGAAATCAACCAACACGGTTATTGTTGCAATTACAAAATGCCCGTAGTGGCGAACGACAGGTACGTCAAGCTAAAATTGATTTGGTCGGTACCCGAGCAGCACATGTGGTGAATATCGAAGGTGAAAACCGCTTAAGTAAATTCTCAGTTCGTCTAGCAGGTGGTTTAAACAGTAACAATGACTGGTATGGACAGATTCAGAATGGTTTATTTAATTCTAAGCGTACGCAATTAAAGCAAAACCAAGCCGCATCATTGATCTATCTTTACAATAAAAGTCAATTGAGTATTACTGCACATTGCTGGATTAGTCAAAATAATACCCAAAACCAAATTTGTTTGGACCAACCTTTGTTGGCATCAAAAGCGCAAGGTGCCATTTCTGTTGCGATAAAAAATATTGAACTTGGTGATTTTCAGGCATTTATGCCATCAGGGTTGGCATTAACAGGAAAAGTGAATGGCTATACACATTTATCATGGTTAAATAATCAGCCAATGCAACTGGATACGCAATTGATTACGCAAAATGGTTCAATTGCATTAAGTAATGATGATGAGGATGCAGAAGATTTAACCCAATCTGACAATACAACAACAGCATTAAAATATAATCAGGTACGCATTATTGCCAAGACTTTGCCACAGGGATTATCTCTAAAAGTGAATGCAGATACACCTTTGCTTGGAACAGGGTATCTCAATGTATTGGTTGGTACGCAAAGTCAGAATAAGTCTTTATCTGGTGATATTGTTCTGGATGAAGTCAAATTAAATATTCTAAAACCTTTTATTTCTGATGTTCGTGTACTGGATGGTAAGTTATCTGCTGCAGGTAAATTGAACGGCACATTGTCAGCCCCATTATTTAATGGCGAGATTCGTCTACGAGATGGACGTTTAGCAATGATCAGTGTGCCTGTAGATTTACGTAATATTCAATTGCAATCAAGTATTCGTGGTAACCAGGCAACACTTTTAGGTGGTTTTAATTCTGGACGTGGTGTGGGTAAAATTACTGGTAATGCAAATTGGTCAGGATCACCTCATATTCAACTTAGTGTTATCGGTCAGGAATTATTGGTTGCACAGCCACCAACAATCAGTGCTTCAGTTTCGCCAAATATAGATATTGATATTCGCCCAAATATTCGTCAATTAACAGTATCGGGTAAAGTGGATGTCCCTCGTGCTGTGATTTCTATGCCTGAAAGTAGTGCTAATGTAGTGAATACTTCGTCAGATGTACGTGTTGTACGTAGCAGTGATGATCAACTTGCATTACTGGCTGCTGCAAGACCATGGAATATTCGTGCAAATATTGCGATTAATTTAGGTAACCAAGTCATTTTCCGTGGTTTTAATAGTGTCATTCCATTGGTTGGACGTCTGAATTTGTCACAACGTGGTACAGAAATTGCCATGCAAGGTACAGGAGCAATTGGTGTAAGTCGTCAGGTTAAAATTGAAGCTTATGGACAGAGTTTGGATCTTAATCGTGCGATTGCACGTTTCAATGGTGAATTATCAAATCCGGCGCTTGATATCGATGCAACTAAAGATGTGGATAACAATACTATTGGTTTACGGATTACAGGTGTAGCAACTCGTCCGAATATCCAGATTTATAATGATGCAGGATTATCTGAACAGGAAGCTTTAAATGCCTTGATTACAGGACGTATCAGTTCGGGTTCAAGCTCTGTCAATAATACTGAAGGTTTTAAATCGGATGTCAATAACACACTGGCAGCAGCAGGTATTTCCATGGGACTTGGAGGGACGCGTGCATTGACCAACCAGATTGGACGTAGTTTTGGTTTAAGTGGTTTGGCACTTGATGCACAAGGTTCGGGTAATGATACTCAGGTAAGTGTTACGGGGTATATTACACCAGATCTATATTTACGTTATGGCGTGGGTATTTTTACTCCAGTGAATAAGTTGACTTTGCGTTATCAAGTAAATCGTCGTTTATATATGGAAGCCAGCTCTTCGGTCGAACGAGCAGTGGATTTATTCTATAATTGGAGGTTTTAAATCAACCATATATAACCAGATATCGAATTTTTGATGTTATGAACTTTTGCCAAAGCTCTTAAATTTTCTCTGTAAAAGAGTAAATTTAAGAAGCTGAATGGCTACGCTGTTTTTTGCAAAATTTTTATTTTAGATAATAATACTTAGCAAATAGTAAGTTAATCAGGATTAAATCACATCTAGCTGAAAATCATCCTGAGTGATTTTAATTTTAATTTTTTTGTATCTACGTTTATTTGGATTCATGGACGAACCGACTACATCTTCATAAAATTTTCGGTCGTTCATAAGTTCCATGTAAGCTTTATAGCCAATTAATAATTTTTCAGGTTCTTTTGTTATCTTGATTTGTTGAATCAATTGATCTAATTGTTCAAGGTACGACATAGGGTTAATGGCTCAAAAATTTTGCATATATTATTGGTTAAGAATATTAAAATGACATGACAAATATAGCAGATTAAACTTTATAAGTAGAAAGTAGGATACTGGTTTCAGTATTGTAGATGCCAATAATCTGTCGAATACGACTTAATGCCTGATCAAATTCTTCCAGATTAGGAGATTTTAATTCAACTAATAAATCCCATTTACCATTTGTGGTATGTAATGCACATACCGCAGAATCCATACGTAAAGATTTGATAACACTTTGGGTTTTTGTTCCTTCAACCATAATATTCATCCATGCACGAATCACATTATGATCAAAATTTGGTCTGATTTTTACAGTATATCCTGTGATGATGCCTTGTTTTTCCATATATTCAATGCGTTTTTGTATGGTTGCTCTCGAAACATGAATTTTTTCTGAGATATCTGTAATGGAGATTCGGGCATTGTCACGTAACAAACTCAGGATTTGATAGTCTGTATCATTCATTTTGAAAACTTTAGCTTAGCAATTTGATAAAAAATAATTCATTTTGATCAATCTATCAACTTTCTATTATCAAAATGTTTTTTAATAATAAGTCTATATCGTGTGGTCAGTACAAATGGATATCACTTTAGTTGGGGAATGAAGATTAGTATGTCAAATGAATTAATAACCCGTCAGGATTTTGAGCAATATATGGTGCCGGTTTTTGCACCAGCACAATTTATTCCTGTTAAAGGCAAAGGTTCAAGACTCTGGGATCAACAAGGACGAGAATATATTGATTTTGCAGGGGGTATTGCTGTTAATGCTTTAGGGCATGCACATCCTGTAGCAGTGAATGCCTTGACGACACAGGCACAGACGCTCTGGCATATTGGTAATGGCTATACCAATGAACCTATTTTAAACCTTGCCAAACAACTGGTGGAAAGCACCTTTGCAGATAAGGCTTTCTTCTGTAATTCCGGAGTAGAAGCCAATGAAGCTGCCTTGAAACTGGCCAGAAAAATTGGTTTAAACAGTGGTGTTGCAGGAAAAAACCAGATAGTCGCCTTTAATAATGCCTTTCATGGCCGAACCCTATTTACTGTATCGGTAGGAGGACAAGCGAAATACTCACAGGATTATGCACCATTACCTTCAGGGATTACCCACGTTGCCTATAACGATCTGGATGCAGCTAAATCTGTAATCAATGAACATACCTGTGCCGTGATTGTTGAACCGATACAGGGAGAGGGGGGCGTGATCCCTGCCAATGTTGAATTTCTACAAGGATTAAGACATCTGTGTGATCAGACAGGCGCAGTATTGATCTTTGATGAAGTTCAGACAGGTGTTGGTCGGACAGGTCGTTTATATGCTTACATGAATACAGGCGTACTTCCAGATATTTTAACCACAGCCAAAGCATTGGGTGGTGGTTTTCCAATAGGAGCCATGCTCACTACGGATGAATATGCCTGCGCATTTTCGGTTGGAGATCATGGGACGACCTATGGTGGTAATGCTCTTGCAGGTGCAGTAGGGAGTGCGGTTTTTTCGCATATCAATACAGCAGCAGTTCTACAAGGTGTTGAGGCTAGATTTGAATACTTTAAAACGGCACTGAATTTACTAAATCAACGGTATCAAATATTTAGTGAAATCCGTGGAGCAGGTTTGTTATTAGGCTGCGTCCTACAGCAATGCTATGCCGGACAGGCAGCTAGGCTAAATAAGTTATCACAACAACATGGTTTGCTGGGGCTGATTGCTGGTGCCAATGTGATTCGCTTTACCCCTTCATTAATCATTCCATTTGCGGATATAGATGAAGGCTTGCAGCGTTTTGAACAGGCGATGGTGCAATTCATCGAGAATCAGGAATAGTTCATCATGATGATTATCCGCTATGTTCAACCTGAAGATAGAGATGGTATTTACCATCTTGCTGAAAAAGCAGGTTATGGCATGACATCACTAAAACCTGATATGGATATGCTGATGGCAAGGATTCAACGCTCTTGTCATACTGTTGATGGGTGTCTGGATAAGGCGGAACAAGGATATTTGTTTGTACTTGAAGATGTTGCCTTGCAAAAGGTGGTTGGGGTTTGTGGTATAGATGTCGCAGTCGGTCTCAATGAACCTTGGTATAACTTCCATGTGGGTACACAGGTACATTCATCAAAAAATCTCAATGTTTATCGTGCCTTTCCAACATTATTTCTTAGTAATGACAATACCAATTGTAGTGAACTATGTTCTTTGTTTTTGGATCCTGAATATCGTAAGGATGCCAATGGTAAATTTTTGTCCAAAATCCGTTTTTTATTTATTGCTGCATTTAGACAATATTTTGAAAAAACCTTAATTGCTGAAATGCGGGGTTATTCCGATGAAAATGGCCGATCTCCTTTCTGGGATGCTGTTGGACATAAATTTTTTAACATAGATTTTGCCCATGCAGATTATTTGAGTGGTCTTGGGCAAAAAGTATTCATTGCCGAACTGATGCCACGTTATCCAATTTACGTGGATATGTTACCAATAAAAGCACAGCAAGTGATTGGCAAAGTACATCCCAAAACTTTACCAGCTTATCGTTTACTGGAAAGTGAAGGGCTATGTTATCAGGGCTATGTCGATATTTTTGATGCTGGTGCAACGTTACAGGCAGATATTGAAAATTTACGGGCAATCAAGGACAGTCAGCTTGTTACGGTAAATATTTGTTCGGATCGTCTCAGCGCACAGGAGCAATCTCCTTATTTGGTATCGAATGATCAGTATGCACATTATCGAGCCATTATCAGTTATCACAAACCGGAATGCGGCATATTGACGATCACTCCAGAGCAGGCTGAACAATTAAATGTACAACAGGATGATCAGGTACGTGTCCTGACCCTGAATATAAAAGGGAAATGATCATGTCAAAAATGAATTTGTTTATAGCTGGACAATGGTTACAGGGTAAAGGTAAATCGTGGAAAAAAACCAATCCTGTTGACCATCAAGTGATCTGGACAGGTCATGCCGCTACAGAAAGCGATGTCGAACAAGCTTGTCTGGCTGCCCGTAAAGCATTTCCTGCATGGGCAAAGATCCCACTACAGCAACGTATAGAGATCATTGACTGTTTTGCCAGCGTATTGGAGCAGAATAAGCAACAACTTGCAGAAGTTATTAGTCTGGAAACCAGTAAACCTTTATGGGAAACACTGACTGAAGTTCAATCCATGATTGCTAAAGTAGCAATTTCAATTCGAGCCTACCATCAGCGTACTGGAGAAAGTAACACAGTAATGATGGATGGTGTTGCAACATTGAGGCATCGTCCACATGGTGTTTTGGCCGTGTTTGGTCCTTATAATTTTCCGGGTCATTTACCGAATGGGCATATTGTGCCTGCCTTGCTCGCAGGCAATACACTGGTTTTTAAACCCAGTGAACTTACTCCGTGGACAGCGGAAGAAACCATTAAATTATGGCAACAGGCAGGATTACCCAATGGTGTTATCAATCTGGTACAGGGGGGGCGGGACACAGGTCAGGCCTTATCCGCAGCGCCACAAATTGATGGACTATTATTTACCGGCAGTGCCAATACAGGTTATCAATTACATCAACAAATGGCCAATGCACCAGAAAAAATTCTTGCTCTTGAGATGGGTGGAAATAATGCCTTAATTATTGATCAGGCTATGGATCTTGATGCTGTGGTACATCTGGCGATTCAATCTGCTTTTTTGTCTGCTGGACAGCGATGTACCTGTGCTAGACGTATTATTGTAAAAAATGGCAGCAATGGCGATGCTTTTATTACCCGATTGGTCGAAGTTGCTGGAAAATTACGCGTTGGAGCATGGAATGCCGAACCACAACCTTTTATGGGGGGAGTGATTTCTGCACAGGCAGCAGATCATATGATGCAGGCACAGGAAAAATTACTGCAATTGGGGGCAAAAGCATTACTGAAAATGACCCGACCACAGGGTGATAGTGCATTGCTCACAGCAGGAATCCTTGATGTTAGTCATCTTTCCGATATTCCTGATGAAGAATACTTTGGCCCATTAACAACCATCTATCGTTATGACAACTTTGATCAGGCGATTGCCATTGCCAATAACACACGGTTTGGTCTGGCGGCCGGACTGGTTTCTCCTCAGCGGGAATTATTTGAACAATTATTACTGGAAGTCCGTGCAGGCATTGTCAACTGGAATAAACCCCTGACAGGTGCATCCAGTGCGGCGCCATTTGGTGGTGTTGGTGCTTCTGGAAATCATCGTGCCAGTGCATTTTATGCCGCAGATTATTGTGCATGGCCAATGGCATCTCTGGAAAGTGAACAGATCACTTTACCCACTCAATTATCACCAGGTATCCAGTTTTAAATTTAATGATTAAGAGAAATGACAATGTCAGGATATGAAATCAATATTGATGGTCTGGTTGGGCCAACACATCATTATGCAGGTTTATCTTTTGGGAATGAGGCTTCAACAAAAAATCGCAGTCATATCTCAAATCCAAAACTGGCTGCCAGACAAGGTTTGGCAAAAATGAAAGCATTGGCAGATCTGGGATTAAAACAGGCAGTATTTGCACCACAGGATCGTCCACACATTGCTACATTACGTCAACTTGGCTTTATAGGATCCGATCATGAAGTGATTACACAAGCCATGAAGACTTCACCACAACTGTTGTCAAACTTAAGTTCTGCTTCCAGTATGTGGACAGCCAATTCATGTACAGTATCACCATCTGCGGACAGTCGGGATGGACGACTACATTTTACCGCAGCCAATTTGAATAATAAGTTTCATCGTTCTATTGAACATACAACCACTAGTCGCATTCTGGCTGCCATGTTTGCTGATCCACAGTATTTTGTACATCATCAGGCGTTACCCTCAGTAAGCATGTTTGGAGATGAAGGGGCTGCAAACCATAATCGTCTGGGAGGGTACTATGATCAGCGCAGTGTACAGATGTTCGTTTATGGACAACAGTATCTAGGAACCAGACAAGCACCTAAAAAATATCCAGCCAGACAAACACTGGAAGCTAGTCATGCCATTGCCCGCCTACATGGTCTGGATGAAAAATATACTGTTTTTATTCAACAAAATCCTGATGTCATAGATCAGGGGGTATTTCATAATGACGTAATTGCAGTAAGTAATCAGCAAGTTTTGTTTCATCATCAACATGCTTTTTTAGACCAACAACAGGCATTGCAACAATTACGTGAAAAAATGCTACTACTCAATGAAGATTTAATTGCGATTGAAGTTCCTGCAAATCGTGTCAGTGTTCAGGATGCAGTACAGACTTATCTATTTAATAGTCAGATACTTACACGATCCAATGGCAAAATGACCATTGTTGTACCGGAAGAAGCCCGTAATCATAGCGCAGTATGGTCATACCTGAATGACATGATCAGCATGGGTTATCCAATTGATGAGATCAAAGTCTTTGATTTACGTGAAAGTATGCAAAATGGGGGGGGGCCAGCCTGTTTACGTCTTAGAGTTGCAGTTAATCAACAAGAATTACAGGCTATGAATCCAGCAATATTGTTAACTGATACACTTTTTCATATTTTGAATCAATGGGTTGATCAATATTATCGGGATAGATTATCGCAACAGGATTTAGCAGATCCACAATTATTATTGGAAAGTCGAACAGCGCTGGATGAATTAACCAAAATTTTGAATCTGGGTTCTGTATACCAGTTTCAACAGTAAATTGATGGATCAACAGATAATGAATTTATTACAGTTAACCCTGAGCAATCAGATTCCATTGCAACGAGAAGGTACAATACATGATTTTAAATGGCAATGGCTGGCGGAAGGCATTTTACAATGTATGCCAAAGCAGAACTATACCCGATCCATTGTGTTATCCGCAGGTATTCATGGCAATGAAACTGCGCCAATCGAGATTTTAAATCAGATTTGCCTTGATCTTTTTCAGGGGAAATTAAAATTAAAACAAAGAGTTCTATTTATTCTTGGTAACCCTCTAGCTATTCAGAATGGGGTTCGCTATGTAGAAAATGACTTGAATAGAATGTTTGGTGATCATTACAGAACATTACGATCAGATCAGGAAACTCAGCGAGCAGAATTACTGGAAAAGCTTGTAACCACATTCTTTCAGACTGATGAGCATAAAAGTCAGCGTTACCATTATGATTTACACACGGCAATCCGTACCTCATTATTACCAACTTTTGCTTTGCTGCCGTATCAACAGCATCCATACGATGAAGATTTACTACAAAGTTTGAATGCAGCCGATTTAGATGCACTGGTTTATCACAATGAAACTGGTAAAACTTTTACCCATTTTAGCAGTGAAAAATTTCAGGCTGCCAGTGCAACATTGGAATTAGGAAAAGCCAAACCCTTTGGTAAAAATGATTTATCACAATTTTCTGCAATTCATCGGGTTTTAAATGGCTTACTGACACAACAAGAGCTTCCCACTCGAAGTAAAGATGCTATTAGTATTTTTAAAGTGGTAAAATCAATTATAAAAAAATCCAGCGATTTTAAATTAAATCTACATGAAAATGCACCAAACTTTAGCCACTTCCCTGCATATACAGTCATTGCAATACAGGATAAAGCAGAGGATCTATTAAACCATTCTGTGTGGATTTTATTTCCAAATAAAGATGTAAAAATAGGATTGAGGGCTGGATTATTATTGATTAAAGATTAATTTTTTGGATATTTATTAAAATAAAATAGTTCCTTAATATTTCAAATGTAAGGTGTACTATTTTATATTATTATTAAGCCTGAGATAAAAATTTGGCTATTTTTTGTTTTATTTAAATTATTAATATTTATAAAAAATATTTTTTAATGCACAATTTTGGTGCTATGTACATCTTTTTATTTTGGCATTATTTTTGGGATATATAATTATCTTTATTTGATTAATTTAATTTGAGATAAATAATATGTTTTTTTGATTGTATTTTATAAATTGTGAATTAAAAATTATATTTTTGCTAAGTTGGCTTATTATTTGCTAATTATAAAAATATCTATTTATTTAAAGTAATTGATTTGGTAATTTGTATATGGATAGTAATATTTATTTTGTATATGGATTATCCAGTGGTTATAAACTGGCTATGGAGGGGCATTATGAAAAATCCTATGACGTTTAGCCAACGTCTTTTACGTTGTAAACCAATTGATTATTTGGTACATGAAACTAAACAAAGTGGAAAGCAGTTAAAAAGATCATTAACGCTATTTCAGCTCACCAGTTTTGGTATAGGTGCAACTATTGGTACAGGGATATTTTTTGTATTGAGTGAACAGGTGCCTGTTGCAGGTCCTGCAGTATTAATTTCTTTTATTATTGCAGGCATTACTGCTGGGTTAACAGCTCTTTGTTATGCTGAACTCAGCTCCATGATTCCTGCTTCTGGTTCTTCATATTCCTATGCTTTTGCAACGTTGGGAGAAGGCGTGGCCTTTCTGGTTGCTGCTTGTTTAATTCTAGAATATGGTGTTTCCGCAGCTGCGGTTGCTATTGGATGGAGTGAGTATCTAAATAATTTGATCCATAATGTCACAGGTATTCATCTTCCACAGTGGATGCTTTCCGCACCAATTGTGGCAGATGGATATAAATTACATTTTGGTGGTGATGGTTTAATTAATTTGCCTGCAGCAGTATTGGTTTTTTTGTGTTGTTTATTATTGATGCGGGGTGTTTCAGAGTCTGCACGTACCAATGCGATTATGGTGATTGTCAAGCTGGTTGTACTGATCTTGTTTATCGCAATTGCTGCAACTGCTTTTGATTCGGATAATTTAACACCGTTTTCTCCACATGGTTTTGCTGGTATTAGTGCAGCAGCAGGCTCTATTTTCTTTACTTTTATTGGTTTGGATGCAGTTTCTACCGCAGGGGAGGAAATTGAAAATCCACGGCGAAACTTGCCTTTGGCAATTATTAGTGCCCTATGTGTGGTGATTATTTTTTATGTATTGGTTGCTTTAACTGCATTGGGGGCACAACAACAAGGTTTATTTGAAGGACAACAGGCTGGTCTGGCGGTTATTTTGCAAAATATTACTGGATCTGCATGGCCGGCAATTATTTTGGCAGCAGGTGCAGTAATTTCTGTATTTTCTATCACATTGGTGGTGCTTTACGGACAAACCCGTATTTTATTTGCAATGTCCCGTGATGGATTAGCACCTAAAATTTTTCATCGGGTTAATCCCAGAACATTAACACCCAATGCAAATACATTGATCGTTGCCTGTATCGTTTCAACAATTGCTGCATTTATCCCTGCTGATGTGTTGTGGGATCTCACTAGCATGGGAACATTAATTGCATTTACTGTAGTTTCTATTGGTGTCATGGTTTTACGCTATCGTATGCCTGATGCATCGCGCGGATTCAAGGTACCTTTTTTCCCAATGTTACCCATTTTAAGTATTTGTGCCTGTCTATATTTGATTGCTAGCCTTTCTGGTGTGGTTTATACCATTGCTGCCATTTGGGCAATTATTGCTGGGATTTATTATTTTTGTTTTGCAGCTAAAAATTCGGTACTAGAACAAGGTTCTGAAGCAAATATACACAGTCATGGAGATTAATATATGAAATTTTTAGTTGGTTACTCTAATGATGCCAGTAGTAAGGATGCTTTAAGGCTAGGTATAAGTCTTGCTGAAATGACTAGTGGTTCAGTTGTGATTTGTCAGATTGTGGTTAGATCTTTACAGGGATTGGCGTTGTCGAAAATCGATGAAGATTATAACCAATTCTTATGTGATCAGGCTCAGCATAATCTTGAACAAGCGAGAAACCATGTACCTGCCGGTATCACTGCGAATTATATTACACATACTGCGTTATCAATCAGTGATGGATTAGTACAAACAGCCAGAGATATCTCAGCTGATTGCATTGTTGTCGGGGGAGCACGTTCAGGTAAAAAAGGTCAATTTTATTCGGGTATGGTCGCAGGAGATTTATTGAATCATGCCAGATTACCAATTGCGCTTGCGCCTAGAAATTTTTATAAAAATGAAACTTTTCAAACACCTCTTGGTCGATTAAGCTGCGCATTTTCAGGATCTGATCGCGCTACTCATTTGGCTGTTGATGCAAGCGAATGGGCAGAAATTTTTCAAGTACCTTTAAGATTTGTGACTTTTGCAGTGCGTGACCGAGACATTACACCTACGGCTGCCGGTTTTGATGCAGAAAATATGGTCATTAATGAGTGGCGGGAACAAATTGAAGCAAAATATAAAGAACTAAGGCAAAGCTGGGACAGTGATGTGCCGATTAGCTTCGAGATTGGAGAAGGTGCGACATGGCAGGAATCCATTCGCTCCATTGACTGGCAGGCCTCAGAGTTACTGATTATTGGTTCAGGTCGGTCTGGCATATTACAACGCGTTTTTGTTGGTAACCACGCAGAAAAAATTATTCGCCATGCGACAGTACCAAGACTGATACTTCCTGCATCAAGCGAAATATCATCTTAATCTGGTCTGAAACTGTAGTAATCTCCAGAATTGCTGAAATATAAATATTTTTTATAAGAAAATAAATAAAATTTTCAGCAATTTGGAGAAGTATTCAGACATTTAAATAACTATTTAAGAATACTAATGATGTATCTCGCCAATCCATCTTTTGCAAATTTAAAACCAGATTATTTAAAAAAAAATTAATATTAAAAAATAAAAAATACTTATATTACAAATAATTGTGTTTTTTATGGTGAATATGCATCATACAATAAAGCACAATAAATGTTAGGAGACAATGTAGAAATAGCCAGTTCTTTTATTGCTGATCCGTCATATTCGGTCATCAAATAACTAAATAATTTGTGGCAAAATAGCAAGACTTATTGATGACCATAATGTCCAGTATTTTTGCTTGTATTATTTTTCTTTATGTTACTTGCCAGAGAGCGTGGCAATCGCATTGAATAATTTCAGGTACTGGAAATTTGGTACATCAATTTTTTTATTTTTAGATTTTTATTTTTTAATCCAGAGTTTTTGCCGTTGCAATCATGGATTTGGATGAAATTGTACTTCCCTGATCTGGGAATAAGGAGTTTTCATGAGCATTCGTATTACCGGTACAGGTGTATATACACCACCTGAAAGCATTACTAATGAAGAGTTGGTTGCTAGCCTCAATGCTTATGTAGAACGTTATAATCATGAAAATGCTGAAGCAATCGAACGAGGTGATATTGATGCCTTACGTGAGTCTACAGCAGAATTTATAGAAAAAGCTTCCGGTATTAAGCAGCGCTATGTGGTCGAAAAATCAGGTGTTCTGAATATAAACCGTATGATGCCGAATTTGCGTGAACGTGATAATGATGAATTATCACTACAGGCAGAAATGGGTGTAGAAGCAGCAAAAATTGCTATGCAAAAAGCTGGAGTACAGCCTGAAGATATTGATGTAGTTATTTTATCTTCACTTTGTATTCAACGTGCCTATCCTGCGGTAGCCATTGAAATCCAGACCGCTTTAGGAATTCAAGGCTATGCTTTTGATATGAATGTGGCTTGTTCAGCAGCTTCATTCGGTATAAAACAAGCTTATGATGCTATCAATGGTGGCGCTCGTCGGGTCTTGTTGGTGAATGTAGAGATCATGTCTGGTCAGGTAGATTACACTTCCAGAGATAGCCATTTTATTTTTGGTGATGTAGCAACAGCATCCATCATTGAGCAAACCGAGCATAAATCAGGTTTTGAAATCGTGGATTGCTATTTGCATACCCAATTTTCCAATAACATTCGTAATAACTTTGGTTTTTTAAATGCCAGTGAAAATGCCGTGCGCAATGACCGAATTTTCCGTCAGGATGGTCGTAAGGTATTTAAGGAAGTTTCGCCAATGGTGGCCAAAACCATTCAGGCACAGCTTGAACGTTTAGGTTTAGAAATTGGGCAAATCAAACGTTTTTGGTTACATCAGGCAAACTCCAATATGAATGCATTAATTTTAAAAATGCTACTGGGTAAAGAAGCTGAAGCGGAACGTATGCCGATCGTATTGGATGAATTCGCCAATACTTCATCCGCAGGCGTTATTATCGCTTTGGATAAAACATGGGATGAGGTTGCGGAAAATGAATTTGGTTTGCTATGTTCATTTGGTGCAGGTTATTCAATTGGTTCGATTGTTTTAAAGAAAATTTTTGCATAATAAGTGGTAAATGATGAGAAAAGTAGCTAAAAAGCTGCTTTTTTATTGTCATCATAAAATAAAATCAGTATAACTAGACTGACTATTAAAATCGTATAAAGCTTGCATAAGCGGGGGAAAGGAAATAATTATGGAGAATAAGACTGCAAGACTGACAATTCTAATTGATCCAGTCAAAAAGAAAGCATTTGAACAACTCTGTTCCCAACAGGACCTTACACCATCACAAGTCGTTCGGCAATTGATTCGAAGTTATCTAAAAGAACATGATGTAGATTATTTATCACAGCAAAATATAGACGACCCGTTGGTAGCAGAACATAAATAATTTATAACAAGGCTAAAATATCTTGTTACGCAATCAGAGATATTCTAGCCAATATCAATTAAGAGTTGTTAAGAATTGATCACATATTAAATATAAGCTTTCTATTTTTGCATGAAACACGACTAAATTAGATTTGTACTGCGTTAACCAGTTTTTCAATATTCATACTACTGTCGTCACTGGTTGCTTTGTCTAAGTCATGATTTTTCTGTTTTTCCATTACAAAGATTAAATCTCAACAAGCCCAAATATTTAGGACAAAAATTGCTGTACAGTTTTGTGCATTGGTGTTGTTGGTCGATTAATTAAGTGTTGTAAATCCTTACTTTCACTAAACAAACCATTTTGAGAAACACTTTCATCAGAGTCTGCTAACATGGTTGCCAGTGCTTCGGGTAATCCTGCTTTAATCAGAGTATTTTTGAATTCCTGTTCTGAAAGATCCTCATATTTTACTAATTTTCCCGAAACTTCACTTGCCCATTTTGCAACGTCATCCAGAGTGTAACTTTGGTCACCGGCCAGCTCATAGGTTTTATTGCCATGGCCTGTTTCAGTTAATATAACAGCGGCGGCTGTCGCATAATCCAGTCTTGAGGCGGAACTGATTTTGCCATGATGTGTTGCGCCAAAAATCGTTCCGTATTCCACTGCTTGAGGTAATGAGATTGCATAATTTTCACTATACCAACTATTACGCAGTAATGTATAAATCAGCCCTGATGTCTTAATTAAATGTTCAGTTGCAACATGTTCCTGTGCCAAAGCCAATGGAGATTGCTCCGCATTTAATATACTGGTATAAGCAATCTGGCTTACGTTTGCATTTTTGGCAGCATCAATGACATTTTTATGTTGTGGTATCCGCTGACCAACTTCACTGGAAGAAATTAATAGCAAATGTGTGATGCCTTTAAGGGTTTCTGAAAGTTGATCAATTGGATTCGTATAATCGAAAGCCCGAGTCTCAATACCTTGTTGCTCGAATGTCTGAGCTTTTTGCGGATCACGTACCAGCGCAACGATATTGTCTTGATGTGTACGACTTAATAGCTGCTCAATAACCAATTGTCCAAGTTGACCAGTTGCACCCGTAACTGCAATTTTCATAAAAGTCTCCATATCTTCCGTTAAAAAAGTTTTGTTGTCGGATTTCATCATAATTGCTAAACTAACTAAAAGTAAGTACTTACCTAAAAGTAAGTGTGGACGTGATTAGGGTCTTTTTGTAAATGAATACAGATCAACATTTAAAAGGGCGTGTCCTTGCCCAAGATTGCCCATCCAGACAGATATTGTTGAATTTAACCAGTCGCTGGGGTGGTTTGGTATTAATTTCATTACGTGATTGCACCCTGAGATTTAGTGAATTACGTCAGGGGATTGGTGGAATAAGTGAAAAAATGCTGGCACAAACTCTAAAAGCACTTGAGCAAGATGGATTTATTCATCGTGAAGTGTATCCCGAAGTTCCGCCACGAGTTGAATATTCTTTAACGGCCTTTGGGATAGAGGCTGCGGAACGTTTTTTTCATTTCACATCATGGCTTGAAGAAATGCTGCCTGAAATTTTGGCCAATAGAACTCAAGACCTTTAAATAGCCTTTTCATCTGTGTTTAATACTCGAGAAACAGATAAAATTATGGCATACTATACCGCTTTTGAATTGAGGTTGAGGATTGGACTATGCGCTTTGTAGATGAAGCAGTCATTACGGTAGAAGCTGGCGATGGCGGCAATGGCGTAGCCAGTTTTCGCCGAGAAAAATTTGTACCTTTTGGTGGGCCAGATGGTGGTGATGGTGGACGTGGCGGTAGTGTGTATCTAGTTGCTGATGATGATACCAGCACTTTGGTAGATTATCGTTATACTCGTCGTTTTCGTGCAGAACGTGGTAAAAATGGTGCAGGTGCGAACTGTACTGGCCGTGGTGGCGAAGATGTTTTCCTGAAAGTTCCAGTTGGTACAACGATTGTAGATATTGAAAGTGGCGATATTATTGGTGATTTGATTAAAGATGGTCAGCAAGTTGTGGTTGCCGGTGGTGGGGATGGCGGATTAGGAAATACACATTTTAAATCTTCAACCAATCGGGCACCACGCAAATTTACTTCAGGTGGTAAAGGTGAAATCCGTGAAATCCGTCTGGAGCTTAAAGTACTTGCCGATGTTGGTTTATTAGGAATGCCAAATGCTGGTAAATCAACCTTTATCCGCGCAGTCAGTGCTGCGAAACCCAAAGTTGCTGATTATCCATTTACGACAATGGTGCCAAATTTAGGTGTGGTAGACGTGGATCGCCATCGCTCTTTTGTCATGGCAGATATTCCAGGATTAATTGAAGGTGCAGCTGAAGGTGCAGGACTTGGGATTCGTTTCTTAAAACATTTGGCGCGCACCCGAATCCTTTTACATATTGTGGATGTTCAGCCTATAGATGGATCTGATCCGGTTTATAACATCAAGGCAATTCTCAATGAACTGGAAAAATTTTCACCAACATTATCACAATTACCAATTGTATTAGTTTTAAATAAACTGGATCAACTTGACGACGATACTCGTGATGAATGGTGTCAACATATTCTTGATGAATTACAATGGGAAGGTCCGGTATTTAAAACTTCAGGTTTGCTTGAAGAAGGTACTAAACCTGTCATCTATTATTTGATGGATCAAATTGAACAGCAAAAAGAGCTCGAACAGGAAGATCCGGAATATGCTGCAAAATTACAAGCATTCCGTACCCAACTTGAAGAAGAAACGCGCGAACAAACCATTGCTGCAAAAGAAGCTTATCGTGCCAAACGTAAAGCACAGCGTGAAGGTCAGGACATTGATGATGACTTTGACGACTATGATGATGACGAAGATGATGTTGAAATAATTTATGTACGGGACTAATACGTTCTGTATAGCTGGATTGAATAAATGATTGAAGTAACTGGCAATAAGCGGATATTATCCAATTGTAAACGACTCGTGGTCAAAATCGGCTCAGCCTTATTAACTGCCAATGGACAAGGGCTAGATTTGCAAGCCATTGCTCATTGGGCAGGACAAATTGCAAAACTCCACCAGCAAGGACATGAAATTATTCTGGTATCCTCAGGCGCAGTCGCAGAAGGTATGGTGCGGATGCAGTTTGAACAACGTCCCGATGATTTACCAAGCTTACAGGCCTGTGCTGCTATCGGACAAATGGGATTGATCCAGGCATGGTCAAGCATACTGGAACAACATCATATTCAAACAGCGCAAATTTTATTAACACATGATGATTTAACGGATCGCCGCCGTTATCTCAATTCATGTGATGCACTGAATCACTTAATTGAATGGCATGTTATTCCGGTTATTAATGAAAATGACACGGTCGCAACAGATGAAATTCGTTTTGGTGACAACGATACCTTGGCTGCAATGGTTGCTGCACAGGTTCACGCTGATTTATTGGTTATTCTTACAGACCAACAAGGCATGTTTGATTCTGATCCACGTAGCAATCCAGATGCAAAATTGTTATCAACTGTGCGGGCACTGGATGAAAAACTGTTTGAAATGGCTGGTGGTGGTGGTACGCTAGGGCGTGGTGGTATGGTAACTAAAGTTCGTGCAGCACGTTTGGCAGCAAAATCTGGTTGTCCGACTTTAATTGCCAGTGGCGAAAGCGAACAGGTACTTACACGCTTAATGTCTGGTGAAATTTTAGGCACATTATTTACTTCAGATAATGATCGTATTACTGCACATCAGCAGTGGCTGGCTGCACACCTACAGACAGCAGGTCGTGTGGTTATTGATGAAGGAGCAGTCAAAGCCATTAAACAAAATCATCGTAGTTTATTGCCAGTTGGTGTAAAAGCTATAGAAGGCCATTTTGAACGAGGTGATGTCGTTGAATGTGTTGACCAACAAGGTCGTAGAATTGCCGTTGGACGTATCAATTTTAGCTCGCGATCTGCAGATATTGTGAAAGGTTTGGCTTCTGATAAGGTTAAGCAGGTTTTAGGTGAGGCGCGTTCTTTGGAAATGATTCACCGTAATCACATGGCAATTTACTAATAAAACCAACAGAGCTTGAATTTTATAAAATTCAAGCCATAATTTTTTAATTTAGTTTATTAAATCAGTTATTTAAGTTTATTGTTTTTATATCATTCACACATTATTTTTTGCTATTTTTTACCTGAAAATCTAAATTATTAAAAATATCCGTTAAATTTACATTGTTGGTTTGCGGGTGCTCATCCATTAAAATATTGGCATAATCTTCTAAATGTTCTTCCATTAAGGATGTAGCTAATTTATCATCTCCTTTTTCAATTGCATCCAAAATAGCTTTGTGTTCTTCAACCGAACAATTGTTATGTTTAGGAATTTCATACATTCCGATAAGTAAAGATGTTCGCGCAATTAGTGTTTGTAAATAATTAGTGACTATACTATTTTGATTAACCTCACTTAAACGAATATGAAACTCGCCAGAAAGCTTAATCCATTCTTTCCAGTAACCAGATTTACGAACTTCTGCTTCTTGATTGACCAAATGTCTTAGAGGATTTAAATCGATACATCTGGCTTTACGTGCGAGTTTTTTAACAGTTTCGATTTCTAACATACTACGGGCTTCAAATATTTCTTTGGTTTCTTCTAAGCTATAGGTGGCAATTAATGCACCACGATTGGGCTGAATTTCAATGACTTTATCATGTGCCAATCTAACAAACACCCGACGTAACACCCCTCGGGTTACACCAAATGCCTTACACAGGGGAGCTTCTATAAGACGTGTTCCCGGTTTAAGCTGACGATTTAAGATTGCATCTACGATAGCATTATACACATGTTGGTCTATGTCATCATTACATATTTCTGTGTCTTGTTTTGGTGCGTTAGATGACATTACATTCTCCATAATAAAAATTTTGCACTGGATGATATGGCAAAGGAGACAAATACATACAGCAATTTATATGATAATTCTGGAATATTTTTTTATTTACTGCCAGTCATTTTTGCTTATCGCTTAATCATTTATCACTATGAATTGTAATAATTTAAAACTGCTAAATGTATTGCACATCAAAAAGTTAAGAAATTTAAAAGATCTAAAATATTTTATAAAAATTTCTTCCAGAGGAATCATTTTATTTTTATGGCATCTTTTTTGCTTAAATAATATTGTACACAATTTTCATTATGTATTGTCAACAATATGTAGTTAATTCAACTATAAGCTGAAAACACTTTGGGATAAAATTATGTTTGTACAAAATCAGTTGCTTTTATTAGATATATTCTTAATTTGTAAAATTACCGGTCATATCAATTTTAATACCACAGTAAATGACATCTTGGATAAAGAGACTTCTTTTGTAAGTCATGAATTAGAGTTAAAAAACAGTGAGTTATTCGTATGATGAATGAATCAGAAGCTGTGATTAAACCTTCTTATGATCCGAAGTTAACCAATAGTGATTTGGCACCATTGAAAAAACAGACTTGGGGATCGTACAATATTTTTGCTTTCTGGATGTCGGATGTACACAGTGTCGGTGGGTATGTCACTGCGGGTAGTTTGTTTGCATTAGGTTTAAATAGTTGGCAGGTATTAATTTCTTTGTTAGCTGGCATTGTAATTGTACAGTTCTTTACCAATTTAATTGCCAAATCCAGTCAACAAACCAGTGCACCATTTCCTGTCATTTGTCGTGCTACGTTTGGTGTACAAGGGGCAAATATTCCTGCGGTTATCCGTGGACTTATTGCAGTGGCATGGTATGGAATTCAAACTTATTTGGCTTCAAGTGCCTTTTTATTGGTCATTCTCAAGTTTTTTCCGGAATATAGCAGATATGCTGATGTGAACCAATATGGCTTGCTTGGTTTGTCTTATCTGGGCTGGATCGGTTTTATGCTGATGTGGGTATTACAGGCAATAGTTTTCTGGAAGGGCATGGAGGGTATTCGTAAATTCATTGACTGGGCAGGGCCTGCTGTATATGTAGTTATGTTTGCCATGGCTGTTTGGTTAATTTATGAAGCAGGTTGGAGCAATATTGATTTTAATTTGTCAGGAGTAAAATATCAAGGATTGGAAGTCGTACCAGTCATGATTGGTGCAATTGCACTGATAGTTTCTTATTTTTCTGGTCCAATGTTAAATTTTGGCGATTTCTCTCGTTATGGCAGGTCTTTTGAAGCAGTAAAATTTGGTAATTTTCTTGGTTTACCGATTAACTTTTTATTTTTCTCTATTCTTACTGTTGTGTGTATTGCTGCAACCTTACCAATTTATGGACAACTGATTACCGATCCGGTTGAAATGGTGGGTAAACTGGACAATACCGCTGTAGTGATTTTGGGTAGTTTAACGTTAATGATTGCAACAGTCGGCATTAATATCGTGGCAAACTTTGTTTCTCCTGCATTTGATTTTTCTAATGTTGCACCCAATAGAATTAGCTGGCGTACAGGCGGCATGATTGCTGCGATCGGTTCTATCTTTATCACACCTTGGAATTTATTTAATAATCCGCAAGTGATTCATTACACCATTGATATTCTGGGTGCTTTGATTGGTCCTTTATTTGGTATCTTGCTGGCAGATTTTTATGTAGTGAAGAAGCAAAAAATTGTTGTAGATGATTTATATAGTATGAATCCTAAAGGCAGTTATTGGTATGAAAATGGATATAATAAAAAAGCCATTTATACTTTGATTCCTGCTGCATTGATCCCAATTATGGGGGTATTGATTCCACAATTGTCTATAATGGCAAACTTTTCATGGTTTATCGGGATGGGACTTGGTTTTGTGATTTATATTGTATTAATGAGAAAAAAATAGTGCGGAAGCAAACAGCCTGCCAAAAAATATGATTCTTTTGACAGGCTAAAATTCTCAATATATAGATATCACATTTAAGTCAGCTGTGTACGTATTCAAGAGAGTCTATGAACACTATTGTGACAATGTTGTATTGCAGCAGTAGTTGGCTGTTTTTGAAAATGTGAAATAAGTATTAGATTGAGTTTAGTATCAAAAAAGCTGTTTTATTTAAGCTAAAACCAGAGATAAAAATAGTTTATTTACTTTGGGCTATACATAATTGTTGGAAAATTTAAATATGCGTATACAAGTGATTAATCCAAATACGTCTTTAGCAATGACTGTTTCCATCGGGAAAAGTGCAGAAAAAGTTTCGGCAGAGAATACAGAAATTATCGCGGTGTCTCCAGAGCAGGGTGTGCCGTCGATAGAAGGTCATTATGATGAAGCCATTTCTGCCTTAGGCATATTAAAACTGGTGCAACAGGGACGTGAGCAAGGTGTTGATGGTCATGTGATCGCCTGTTTTGGTGATCCAGCTTTGCATGCTGCACGCGAAGTCGCTAATGCACCTGTGATTGGGATTGCAGAAGCTGCTTTTCACATGGCGACATTGGTTTCGACCAAATTCTCAATTGTCACCACACTGAGCCGTACTAAAATTATTGCTGAACATCTTTTACATCAATACGGTTTTGTACATAAATGTGCAAAAATTCGTTGTATTGACTTGCCAGTTCTGGATCTGGAAAACAACGAACAGCAAACTTATCAAAAACTATTGGAAAACTGTCTGGCTGCAAAACAACAAGATGAGATTGGTGCAATTGTGCTTGGCTGTGGTGGTATGGCAAAACTTGCCGAACGTATTGCCACAGAAATAGACATTCCGGTGATCGATGGTGTAACTGCTGCGGTAAAATTAATTGAAGCCTTACACGGATTGGGTATCAAAACCAGCAAATGGGGAGATTATAATTATCCTGAAAAAAAATAAGGAATCAGTTAACAATAATGTATATGTTGCGATAATGTTCTATTAAAATGGTAATTTATATTTACGTTAACACTTTTTATTTTTAATATAAAGGATATATAAATAGAATTTATTTAAATTATATATCCTTTAAAAAGATCATCTTAAGTAAATATAACTAAAATATAAGGAGAGAAATTAATTTCTTAATTGGATCGATATTATATTGTAATCGGCATTAAGCCCTTCACAATATCCTGAAATTCTGATCCATTTAGCCAGAAAGACTTTTTAAGAAATAAGGTGGTCATAATGCTTTCGGCAACTTCAGCATCAGAATGTTGGCATAATAAACCGTAGCGTTCACCCATTACTGTATTATTTTCGATAAATTGGATAAAATAAACCTGACGTTCATCAGCATAACCCAGAATTGCATCACGTTGAATATTCATATTCACTCTCCCTATCAGGACAGGTTGCAGATAAATTGATCTTTTAGATGTATTGTTATGTAAAAAATTAGGTTCGTCAACTTGAATTTGTAACGATTTCAAGTTAAATTAATTTTATCCAATAAAACATCCTGTTAGGAGTAATCATGTCTACAAGTAAGAAAGTTGAGCATGGTGGTGCAAGAGCTAATTCAGGACGTAAGGCACAATTTCAGGAACCTACAAAGGTTATTCGTGTTCCGGAATCGCAAGTGGATTTTATAAAAAAATGGTTACTGCAAAATGTCAAAACCAATGATTTTACTGATGTTCATCATAATATAAAGATTTATCCGGTACAGCCTGATCCAAATAAAATTTATCATATTCCACTTGCCACAGAGCGTGTTGCAGCAGGTGTGCCATTACCTTTGCAAGACCATATTGAACAGGCGTTGGATTTAAACCAATATTTAATTCGCAATGAAAATGCCACATTTATTGTCAAAGCAAACTCTTTATCGATGTTGGATGCAGGTATTGATATTGATGATCCTTTAATTGTGGATCGTAGTCTTCCTGCCAAGGCAGGAGATATCATTATTGCCATGATTGATAATGAATTTACAGTTAAACGTCTGATGATTGACCATCATTTTGAACCTCCAAAGATCTGGTTAAAGGCAGAAAATTCAGAGTTCCAAAATATTTATATTGAAGAGGGACAGGAAATGATTATTTGGGGAGTTGTAACTTATAATTTAAAACGTATGCGTTAACTATTAAACTTTATTAGTGTCACAGATTAAAAACCAAGTCATTTTACTGATGAACATTTGATATTATAACGTTGTTTATAATCATTTAAAATGAAATTCATTTGTTCAAGTAAAGATTTTTGGTCTGTATTTTTAGGAGATAATTTCAGTAAAGCTGGAATATATTGTTGTGTATACAGATTTGGATAGTCTTGACAAATAATTTGATGACGTAAATTTTGTGATGTATTGGAATCTTCGATTTGATCCATAAATGCACTAATTTTCTGATCGGCTTGATTGAATTGTTGCTGATTTGATATTGTTGATGGTGTTGTTTGCTTATTGTCGGCTGCTTGAGTTGCCACACCATTAATGGTTTCGACGGTAGAATGATAAGCAGTGGATGCAGATGTATTTTGCTGCTGAGGTTGTTGTTCATCCGGTTTCTGGCAAGCAGATAAAATTATACTGAGCGCAAATAATGACAGAATATTTTGTTTTTTCATCTATTGATTCCTACTTGATAATTCTAGGTTTTTTAATTACAAAAATTAAATATTAGTCATTTTATTATAAACTTTCTTCGAAATGATATTGTTTAAATTGTTTAAAAATAAACTTTAATTGATCGTTATTTTGATGACTCACCAGGATTTTTTGATAAATAAATAAAAAATGTTTCTCTTGAGGAGCAAGTTTCTTGCGCTGACAAAAAGTAAAATATTGACTACTTTGGATAATGGCTGGTGTAAATTTTACAATACGTTGAAGACTCATGTTATTGTGTTTTAACAGCATAATCTTTAATAAATTAGCATAATTTTCTTGTAAAGTTGTATAGTGAAATTTAGCATGATTTATTTCATCTTGAGTAAGATATTTAAAATGTTGATGAATTTGCCATGCAATATTTAATATTGCTTGAATAATCTGATATTGTCGGTATCGCCTAAGGTCTTTATTCGTGATAATTTTTAAACGGGATAATTGCATATTATGCTGTAAATCAGCCAGCTTGACTTCACAAGCCAATGGATTAAGTTTAGTGCGTTGTGCTGCTTTAAAACGATTTTCATCAGATCGTTTGGTCAATGCGATAATGGCTGTTACCACATGTGCTTGAAAACCCATTTGAATTAAATCATTTACTGTAATTTCTGTATCTTCTAAAATATCATGTAGTACAGCAACGATTTTGGCGTCTGTTGATTGCACTTGTCGCATCACATTTAATGGATGCAAAATGTATGGTTGTCCGGCTTTATCAACTTGCTGTTGATGTTGGCAAATTGCAAGTTTAATGGCGTGTTCTAACGCATTTATCATAATTTTTACAAATTATATTTATATCAGATTTAATGGTTAAGGTTATTTCACCTGTGTGAAAGTCTGAATATTCCTTCGCACAGGTATGAGGATCATATTAATGTGTTTTTAGAAAACATTGATATAGGTTTATAGAGAAGTTTTACTAAGGCCAAAACTTTCACGTAATAATTGAGCCAGTTGTTCTCGAGCTTTGATAAAACCATCAATCCCACCTTGTAATAACTGAAATGCCATTAAGTCTTTTTCCAGTTGTTGTTTAAAACTGGATTGATCTAATGCATCAAGTTTTATAGGATTTGCCTGTTGTGCTTTTTCAGCAGAAAGTTGAGCAATTACAGGGTTTTGTTGCTCAGATAACTGTTGTAATAAATTTGGGGCAATGGTAAGTAGATCACAGCCTGCCAATGCTAGAACTTGTTCAGTACTGCGGAAACTGGCACCCATGACTTGAGTTTTAATCGCATTTTGTTTGTAGTAGGTATAAATTTTTTGTACAGACAGTACTCCTGGATCAGCGTCAATTGGATAGCTTTGTTTATTTTCAGACTTTTTATACCAATCCAGAATTCGGCCCACAAAAGGAGAAATCAGAGTAACTCTGGCATCCGCACATGCCTGTGCTTGATGCAGACCAAATAATAAGGTCAGATTACAATGTATACCTTCACTTTCAAGATGTCTGGCAGCCTGAATACCTTCCCATGTTGATGCAATTTTTATCAGAATACGATTGGTATCAATATCAAATTTTTTATAAAGCTCAATAAGGTCATAAGCTTTTTCAATAGTTGCCTGGGTATCATAAGAAAGACTGGCATCGACTTCCGTGGAGACTCGACCATCAATATATTTTAGAATTTCTACTCCAAATTTAACGGTTAAAATATCAATCGTTCTTTCAATTAGTACATCATCTTCATAATTTTCAGCTTTTGCTAATTCATAAGCTTGTTCAATCAAGGTACGATTCTGTGGTTGATTGGCTGCTGCGGTGATCAGTGATGGATTGGTCGTTGCATCCAATGGACGAAATTTTTGTACCGCATCCAGATCACTACTGTCCACAACGATGGTGGTAAAGTGTTGCAATTGTTCGAGTGAAGTTGTCATATAGTTTATTGCTTTGTGAACGAAATTCGTTTTATGTATAGCATAATTCAATGAATTTTTCACAATGTAAATATCAACACTTTTTGCGAAAAATGTATCTTTTAACTCGTGATAATCATGGTCTAAAAATGTTTTAATATAAAAATCTTAAATTGAAAAATATTTATTTTTGATATAAATCAAATATTTAATTTATTTTTGCTGATCTATAATTAACTGATATTATGCTTGAGTCAATCGTAATAATCGGTTTATGATTTGGGTTACTGCTTATAACTTTACAATTAAGGATACAATAATGGCTACAGATCCACAATTTCCAGCACCTGAAAATCTTGGTATTGCTGTTTATGCCAACAATGCTGAAGCCATAGGTAACACACCTTTGGTTCGTATTAATCGAGTGGTGAATGGTTCGGCGACAGTTCTTGCGAAAATAGAAAGCCGTAACCCTGCATTTTCAGTAAAATGCCGTTTAGGTGCAGCTTTAATTGCTGATGCTGAACAGCGTGGAGTATTAAAAGCGGGTATGCACATTGTAGAACCTACCAGTGGTAATACAGGAATTGCATTGGCATTTGTTGCAGCAGCAAAAGGTTATCCAATCACATTGACTATGCCGGCAAGTATGAGTCTAGAGCGTCGTAAAATCTTAAAAGCATTGGGTGCCAATTTGGTGTTGACTGAAGCAGCAAAAGGCATGAAAGGTGCCGTTGATGAAGCTGTACGTTTAGTTAGTGAACAGCCTGATGTCTATTTTTTGCCACAGCAATTTGAAAATCCCGCCAATCCTAAAATCCATGAAACAACAACAGGACCTGAGATCTGGCAGGCAACGGGTGGTAAAGTTGACATTCTGGTATCCGGTGTAGGAACGGGCGGTACAATTAGTGGAATTTCACGTTATTTTGAACAAGTAAAACAGCAAGTATTATATTCTGTTGCGGTTGAACCTGCGGAATCTCCTATTATTGGTCAAGCAAAACGTGGCGAAACACTGACTCCTGGACCACATAAGATTCAGGGAATTGGTGCAAATTTTATTCCTAAAAATCTTGATCTTGATTTGGTCGATGAAGTGATTGCCATAAAAAGTGATGATGCTATTGCATTTGCACGACAATTGGCAACACAGGAAGGAATACTTGCGGGAATCTCCAGTGGTGCTGCAATTGCCGCAGCAGAGCAACTGGCACAGAGACCTGAAAATGCAGGAAAAACTATTGTGGTGATCTTGCCTGATAGTGCAGAACGTTATTTGTCATCTGTATTATTTGAAGGTTTATTTGAAGACATTTAAATTATATTGAGTTAGCAGCTTTCGGGCTGCTTGTTCATGAAGACTTTGTTTTATATCGTTAATATCACAGAAAATTTAATTAAAGTATGCTAAGTTAAATCATCCGTCTAAATATGTATTTAAGACTCCATGAAAAAGACAGTTTTATCAATAATTTGTATTTTATGTTCTTCTGCAATTTGGGCTGAAAATAATGCGCCTGTGCAGGCAGAAGGCCGCCAACAAAATAATGCTGATAATCAAGGCAGTATTAGTATTATCAATAGACCTGAAATTGTAGGTTTATGGGGCATGGATATTCCTAACAATAAACAATGTGTAGAGTATTATAACTTTCGTGGTAACAATGAAGTTGTAGTAAAAAGCGCACAAGAATGGTCAATTGGGCAATATCAATATCAGGCACCTAATAACCGGGCTGAAGTTTTGCCGATGTTAATCATGCAAATCAAATATGATAATAATGAAAAAGATTGTTCAGGGATTCAGGAAGATCAAACAGGGCAAATTCAACAATTTTTTGTCAAATGGATTAATCCGCAAAAAATTGAATTTTGTGGTACAGAAAAAGGGCAACAATGCTTTGCAATATTAAACAAACAACTCCCATAAGATATTGATGAGAGTTGTTAGAAAATGTCTTTTTAGTAAATACCCGCAAATACCGATTAGAAATTAAAAGGGCTTAAACAATAATGTAAGCTCTTTTAAGCGATCAAATTATCAATTGTAATTATTTTTCAGTATTCCATTCTTTTATAAATGCCATGGTTAATTTCGCAGCATTGCGCTGCGCGACACCTGAACCAAAGAAAGCGCCTACATTTGGATCATGATCTGCTCCTGCAAGATCAGATAAACTACGGAAAGCAATATATGGAATTTCATTGGAATAAGCCACTTGCGCTACGGCTGCAGTTTCCATATCTACACTATCACCTTGCATATACTGATGTAGATAATTACGATATTCAATATTGGCTAAAAAAGCACCGCCAGATACACCTCGTTTACCCATAACAATCTTGGGCTGATAGCATTTTTGCTTACTTGCACAAATTGGCTCTAAGCTATTTTGGGTTTGAGCTTGTACTTTATTGGCAATATTCCACATTTTTTCATCAACGGGGAAATCTGTTTTCATTTCACCAAATGCAACTGGAATATTTTGGTCCGCAATTTTTGTTGTTAAGGCAACTTTGTTGTAATTACTTGCATTCATTACATTGGTTTGACGAAAAAATTGTGCAGCATAGGGTGGAATTTTATTATCCAAGGCTAAACCTAAGCAGGAAACATCACCTGGTGTACCACATGCGGCAGGTAGTTGGGTTTTATTGGCATAATAAACTTCGTTAGGTGCAATCCAGCTTTTTGCAATGACTACATCACCTACATGAAGCTCAGGGTTTAAACTTCCTGCAATTCCACTAAATACTAATCCGGTTAATTGAAAATGATCAATCATTAATTGAGTGGTCATGGCTGCGTTGGTCATGCTAATCCCACTAAGTGTAATCACAACGGGCGCACCTTGTAAGGTACCTGTCACAAACTTACGACCTTTAATAAAATATTCTTTTTTATCTGATGTTGATTCAAGCAATAGATCGGCTTCTTGCCCAAATGCTGCAATGATTCCAAGACGAGGATTGGCGTCAGTCAGATAATTAACCGATGCTGGTGCAACAGTAGGCTGTGATTGATTAAGTTTGGTTGATGTTGCACAACCAACGAGCCCCATGGCACAAGTAACTGCACCAATAATAACTGAGAGTTTGAGTAAACGCATGATAGAAGATTCTCCAAAAAAGTTATCATTAAAAATAACCATTTAAAAAGCAAAATATATTTCAAAATCAATTCATCATGTAAAATGAATAAACTACAATCAATAACTGCTGCTTTAAAGATACATTTAAAGCGCAGCATATAAAATGATGCTTATACACCATGATATTAGATTGATATTGTTTAGAATTGATAACCTAAACCTAAATAATAAGCCCAGCCATTACTTTTTTGATTAAATTCTGTACCCCAGTTATTGGTTGCACCATTTTTAAACTGACCGCCATTATGGAAGTAACGACCGGCAGCATAGGCTCTTAAATGTTTCATATTATATGAAAAAATATGAGTTGAAACAAAAGCTTCATCGGTACGGGTATTTTTATACGTTGAAATAGCATCTGTTTTGCTGGATAAATCAGAACCAAAATCATAATTGGAAAATGAGAAGTAATTAATGGATGCACCATTATTTAAAGTCATGATCGGATAGAAAAATTGTACTTGTAAGCGACCACCATCATCTGAAGTGTATGCATTTGCGGCACCATAATTTTCCCATTGTTGTTTTGCATATACATTTACATTAACTGTTAGTTTACTATGCGTATCAATGGTTGTACCTACGCCATAATATAAAGTATTTTGGCGAGAAGTTACGGTATTTCCTGCATCAAGAATCCAGTCAGCAGCAATAAACCAGTCTTTAAATGGTCCAATAGATAAATCTTTGCCAGTTAAGCGATTAAATGACAATTTTGGTTCATGTTCCATGAAAAGTTTTGAGCTATCTTTATCCCAAACACCTTGAATATTATCATTACCACCAAAATATTTTGGAGCATCAAAATATCCATATAAATCGAAAGGCCCTTTTTGACCATAGTATTCAAGTTCAAGATAGGCATTTTCAACGGGCTTTGGGCTAAACATAACGTTGTTACTATAAATCCCCCATAAAGTCGTTCCAACTTCAGCACTGGCTTGTTGTACACCACCAAGTGTGGCAAGAGCAGTAAATGTACAGATTAAAGATTTCGCTAGCATAAAAGGAATATCCTTATTTAGAAGATTAAACGAAGTTATTCATAATTAATAACATGAGTAAATCAAAATTAAGCAATTTTCATACCTATTTTAACATTTTGGGAAGTATATATTGAAAATTATAAAAATCGAATTTTATTGTTTTGATGCTTTGCCAATTGATTTTATTTAAAGCATTTGACCTGAATAATTTATCTTAAAAGTTATTTAAGGCATTAAAATTGCTTTGAGAGGGTGATAGATTTTTTTATTTAAATCGATATGTAATCAAATAAATTTGCAAGCAAAAATTATTGCTATTTTTTGATGCATAATATTGATTATTCTTTGATATTTTAGCCAATTTTTAATGAGGAAATGTAATGATGCTAAAAAGTGTACTAAAAAATACAGCTATTGTCACAGTCACATTGTGGGCAACACATACTATTGCTGCACCGCAACAAGCGCCTGTTGTAATTCAGGGAGCCTTGGACATTGAAACTGATCATATGATTCAGCAATTGGAAAATGTCAGTATAAAAACTTATGGGGGCTGGAAATTTTGGCAAGGTACATATAAAGGTTATCCAATTGTTATTTCACGAACACTCATGGGAATGAGTAATTCCGCAGCAGCAACTGTATTAGCGATAGAACATTATCGACCTGCGGCAATTATTAATCAGGGAACATCTGGTGGACATGATCCTCAATTAAAAGTTTTTGATATTGTAATTGGTAAGGAATCTGAAAATATTGGTGCTTTTATTACACCTAAGAAAGCATTGGGTGAGGGTTCTAATAGTTTGACATGGAATAAATCTTTTAATGTCTTACCAAAAAATGCAACACCTGAAGAAGAAAGCCGTCATTTGCGTTTTCAGGCTGATCCGGTACTCTTAGCTGCTGCTGTCAAAGCTAAATCAAATTATAAGCAAGGTAAAGTGGTTGAAGGTGTGATTGGTTCTGCGGACGTTTGGAATAATGAGCTGGATCGTATCAAAATTTTCCATGAACAGTATAAAACTTCAGTTGAAGAGATGGAAACGGCATCTGTAGCACAGGTTGCTTCGTTGTATAATGTGCCGTTTATCGGCATTCGTGTCTTATCAAATAATATTACTAATAATGGCACATACAATCCAGCAACAGGCGTTGCTTGTCAGAATTATGCATTAAATGTTGCTGTGAATTATCTGGCTACCCAAAAATAATCCATAAAAAATGGGAAGTATCATCTTCCCATTTTTATATCATTCAACACAAATTAGTGATGATGACCACCTTCACCATGGACATGACCGTGGGTTAATTCTTCTTCGGTTGCTTGACGAACTTCTACGATTTCAACATCAAATGTTAAATCTTGACCAGCAAGTGGAAAGTTAGCATCAACGATAACGGAATCACCCTCAACACCTTTTACGGTAACGATTTGTACACCATCATCAGTTTGTGCCTGAAATTGCATACCAGCTTCAATGTTGTCTACGCCTTGGAACATTTGACGTGGAACTTCCTGAACAAGATCAGGGTTATATTCGCCATAGCCTTGAGCTGCTGGGACATTTACGACTAATTTTTCACCAGTGGTTTTGCCAGTTAAAGCATTTTCCAAACCAGGGATAATATTTCCTGCACCATGTAAGTAAGCAAGAGGTTGGCCTTCTGATTTATCAAGCACTTCACCTTCACTATTAGTCAAAGTGTAGTGAAATTTAACAACGTGGTCATTCGCAATAGCTGTCATTATATGTCTATCCGCTGGTTAGTCTTAAAGGTCTATATGATAAAGACTATATGATCAAAATGGGAGGGTAATTATTTTAATAAGCGTGTTTTTTATGCAAGCAAGTGTAAAAAGCACTGTATTACAGTGCTTTTGAGGGAGTTACATTAGTTTATTTATCTCAATGTAACTTAATTACAGGTGCAGTACCTTTACCAAAGAAGTCCCGAGCTGCTAGAAAGCCGGCTTTCGTGTAGCCATAAATTGCAGCTTGATGAACCCGATAAAGGGAATGATACATGGTTTTTGCAGCGATCCCTTCAATATGTAAATTACCAAAAATTTCACCAATTGCAGTGTGCTGAGTTAGAGAAACCAGAGAGCCTCGATCGGTGAATCTAAATAATGGAATAGGGCGTTGCTTGATTTTAAGCAAAATAGCATTGACCAAAAAGTCTGCTTGTTGACTGGCAATTTGTGCGCGAGGTGCCAGAGGTGGACGATTGCCTTCCGGCTGACAATGGGCACAATCACCAAAAGCAAAAATATTTGGATCATCAATACTTTGTAGTGTTGCATATACTTTAATTCGTCCAATTCGATCTAGACTTAAACTAAAGTTTTGTGTGATTGCAGGTGCTTTAATTCCAGCAGCCCAAACAGTTAAATTAGAGTCAAAAACCTGATCTCCTTGGCAGTATACATGGTCTGCATCAATTTTTTCCACACGATGTTGCGTGTAAACATGAACACCAAATTTTTTTAATTGTTCCAATGCACCATTTGCAACTTTATCAGACAATGCCGGTAAAATCCGATCTGCTGCTTCGATCACATTGATGCGTACTTTGGTGGGATCAATACCATCCAGACCATAATGATGAAAATCTTTAGCTGCCTGATATAGTTCTGCTGCTAGTTCTACACCGGTTGCACCAGCGCCAATAATGGTGATGTTAAGTGGTTTGGTTCGTGGTTGGGCATGTGCTTGTAAGTAAAGATGTAGTAAATCCTTTTGGAATAGGTCTGCCTGTAAACGATTATCCAGAAAATGGCAGTTTTCTCGTGCACCTGGCGTACCAAAGTCATTGGATGTTGAACCAATGGATAATACCAAAGTATCGTAAGAAATATGGCGTTGCTCTGCCAGTTTTAAATCATCCTGAACCAAGGGTGCAAGAATAAGTTGCTTATTTTCTCGATCAATAAATTGTAAGTAACCAAGTTGAAATTTATAGTGATTTTTTTTGGCGTGGGCAAAATAATTAATTTCTTCTGTTGCACCATTTAGTGTACCAGCAGCAATCTCATGTAATAAAGGCTTCCAGATATGTGTCAAATTACAATCAACCAATGTAACCTGAAAGCCAGACTTCTTTCCAATCCGTTGTCCTAATTGTGTTGCCAGTTCTAGTCCGCCTGCGCCACCACCAACGATGACAATATGATGCTTCTGCGTCATGATATTTTAATTCCTAGTATTTTTATCGGGATTAAAGTGATCATGACACAGATTTGGCTTGTAAAAGGTAGGTTTTTACAAAAACAATTAATTATTTTGTATTGGATAAAGGATCGGTTTTAAGTTTTCACTGTTTAGTCCAAATAATGCTTTTATCCAGTGAAGTAACCGATGCCACCAGCTTGCTTGTTCTAGCAAAACATCTTGTTGAATATTCACTTGATGAATGATTCTTCCAAACTGGCTGACGTCCACTTTAGCAATAGTCATGGCAGTTTGTTGCAATGGTGCATGGAGTTGGGGTTGAGTGAGTTCAACATGATAATTGATCTGTTGGGGGCTCTTGAGGGGTTCCAGTATTTGTTGAAAATCTGGATGAATGACGAAGCGTTGAGTGATTTGATCAAATTGTTTCGCGTCTAATACTTGATTTTGAGGTAATAAACTTAAAGTGTTATAACTTAGATTTTGCGGTAGTAAAATACGATAAAGATTTTGTTTACCATTGATAACATGTAAATCTGCCAAAGGTTGAGGATGCATAAATAAGCGTTTGGTTTGTGTGTAGTTGAATGCAATATTGAGTAATAGATCTGCAACTTCGGCACGTTTTTGTTTGGATGCAGTACCCAATACCACAACAATCAAACGGCGATATTCATTGGTATTTGGATCCAGACGATTGGCGGTTAATGCCAGATTGTAGCCGGCAGCACCAGTATAACCAGTTTTCATCCCATCAATGGAAGTATCTTTTTGCAATAAAATATTGGTGGCATGATGGGTTAAATCTTTATAATTAAATATCGGCTGTTTTGAGTAGTTGAGATATTCTGGTGTTTCTTTAACAATTGCCTGAGCAAGAATGGCTAGATCTTTAGCACTGGAATAATGACCATCCATAGTAATCCCTGATGGATTACGAAATTGCGTATGCTGCATTCCCAGTTTGTGCGCTGTACTATTCATGAGTTGTACAAAATTTGTATCATTTCCTGCAACCAGTACGCCCAAAGTTAGTGCTGCATCATTGGCTGACATGATAATTAAACCAGATAACAAATTCTGAATACTGATCTGTTCATTAGGTTTAAGATGCATGCGTGACTCATCACTATGAACGGTAGTGATAATCTCTGGCACATTAATGAACTGATCCAGATGTAATTTACCTTCTTTTACCGCCTTCAAGGTCAGGTAAGCCACCATCATTTTGGTAAGAGAGGCTGGTGCACGTTCTACATCAGACTGATATTCATCAATAATTTGTCCAGATTGGGGATCGTAGATGATCCATGCCTGAGCTTCAACACTGCCAGGATCAATATTTAGCACCTGTGCGGAACTGAACATGCTGAGACTTGAAAGTAAAATCAGTACAAGTGGTCGTTTAAGATTTAACACCATGCAGCCTTAGTTTATTGCCAAAATTTTAGGGCATGATGCTAGTCCTTTTTATATAAAACTGCCAGTGAAAAACCAATAAATAATTTAAAAAATCAACTTCTGATCCAGACTTTTTGTAATGTCATTCAATGTATGAAGATTACAAGGAAAACAGTTTGTATACTGATTTTCAGGCACGGACTTGTTCATAATTTAAAACTAAGCAAACAACATGGTTTTATAGGAAATTAATAGAAATTCTATGTGGTACAAAGAATTCTCTGAAAATATGGACATTTCCAATCATGTGTGCTGTTAAATTCAAACTTAAACAGAAACAGGATAACAAATGAAAATTCCATATTTAACTTTACATGATGGTCAAAAAATTCCAGCGTTGGGATTCGGGACTTATTCTTTAAATGGGCAGCAAGGTGTCAAGAGTATTGAGGCTGCCATTGCTTTAGGGTATCGGTTACTGGATTCAGCGTTTAATTATGAAAATGAGGGTGCAGTGGGGCAGGCAGTCAAAAATAGCCATATTCCTCGTGAAGAACTTTTTGTTAGTTCAAAATTACCTGGTCGTCATCATGCTTATGATGAGGCATTAGTAACCATTGAGGAATCTCTTTATCGGGCACAACTGGATTACTATGATTTATATTTAATTCATTGGCCTAATCCAAAACAGGGAAAGTATGTAGAAGCATGGCAGGCTTTGATTGAAGCGCAAAAAAGGGGTTATGTACGTTCCATTGGTGTCAGTAACTTTTTACCGGAACATATTGATGTTCTACAAAAAGAAACTGGAATTTTACCAGTGATTAATCAGGTGGAATTACATCCATATTTTAACCAGCTTCCACAACGACAATATGATCAATCAAAACAGATCATTACTATAGCATGGAGTCCGCTTGGTCGGGGACGGGCAATTGCCAGCGAAGAGATATTGACAAAAATTGCACAAGATAAAAATAAATCAGTTGCACAAGTTGTTTTACGCTGGCAAGTACAATTAGGTGTTATCCCAATTCCTAAATCTGCCAGTGAACATAATCAGCTAGCCAATCAACAAATCTTTGATTTTGAATTATCAGAACAACACATGCAAGCGATCAATGCATTAACACGCCCTGATGGTCGGCTACAAAATCAGGATCCTGCAGTTTATGAAGAATTTTAAATGATTTGAAAAAAGCAAATGCGCTGAAAATATTGTTCAGCGCATTTTTATTGTAGATTTTATGCTTAAAAATCTTTACGTGTACTTGTGTAATACATAAGTAGAAACGCAATGCAAGCAATTACGCCACCGACTTCTCCTACAAAACTCAAACCTATGTGGGTACTGACGATACTTCCCAATAATGCACCACCACCAATACCGACATTATATAATCCGGAAAATATCGACATTGCAACATCTGTAGCATCCGTAGCTTGTTTTAAAACTTGAAATTGCATGATCAAACCAAAACTCATAATGCCAATACCCCATAGAATCGTCATTAAGCTAAAACCATGATAATTGGCAGATAAAGGTAATAATCCCCATAAGCAGATGGTCAGACAGCCTAGAGCAATCACGGGAAATGCTTTTGGAAACTTCCCACTAAATTTACTAAAAAGTAATGAGCCTAAAATTCCTGCTGCACCGTAAGTTAATAAAATTAATGTTGTTTCATGTCCGCTAAATTCTGCAACTTTTAATGCAAAAGGCTCAATATAACTATAAGCAGTAAATTGTGCTGTAATCGCTAGGATAGTAATCGCATATAAGCACATTAATGTTGGGCGTTTCAGCAAAATTGGCAAGCTTTTTAAAGAACCTGTATTTACACTTGGAATTGCTGGTAAGCTACGATACAGAATAACAGCTGTACACGCTGCCAATATACTGATGATCAAAAAAGTATTACGCCAACCGGTAAGTTCACCAATAAATCTTCCAAAAGGAATACCCAGTACTAATGCCAATACAGTACCCGTAGATAATAAACTTAAAGCCTGAGTTTCCTTGCCTGCGGGTGCAACACGAACGGTAATTGATGCAGTAATTGACCAGAAAATTGCATGAGAAAATGCAATACCAATACGGCTTAGTACTAAAATTGTAAAATTCCATGCAAAATAAGATAAAATATGGCTAATAATAAAAATCACAAAAATTGCCAAAAGTAATTTTTTACGTTCGACATTTCGAGTAGCTAACATCAATGGTAATGAAGTTAAAGATACCATCCATGCATAGATCGTGAGCATTAAGCCTGTTTGACTGGTGGTAATATTAAAACTTTGCGCAATATCACTGAGTAATGCCACAGGAACAAATTCTGTAGTGTTAAAAATAAATGCGGCTAAAGCAAGCGTAATGACACTAATCCAGCGACCAGAAGTCCCGGATTCGGTTTGGCTGTAACTAGACATAATTAAAGCTGGGAGTTTGAGGGGAGAATGTGCGCAAATTGTATGACGGCATATTCAATTTGGCAAGGATAAACGGGGTAAAATACCAGATGTATATCAGCATCCGGTAGATTTAAGTAGATTAAGCCACTTGACGATTTTTAACAAAAATAAAATAACTTAAATAGCAGAATCCGATAATTGCTAGACAACTGATAAAGCTATAACGCATATTTGGATCAGCTGCCATACTGATACAGGTAATTGAACAAAAAATACCACCCAGAATAGGTGTTAAGGGATAAAGTGGCGCAATAAATTTAAGTTCGGATTTAGTTTTACCTGAAGCGTACCATTTACGGCGGAAATTAAAATGACTGATACAGATAGAGATCCAAACCACAACCATAGTGAATGCTGCAATATTTAATAAATTCTCAAAAATAACTTCTGGCGCAAAAAATTCTGACAATAAACCTGGCAAGGCGCCCATCATCGTGACACAAATGGCCATCATCGGTGTACCAGATTGTGTTAATTGAGAGAAAACAGATGGTAGTTTTCTGGTACTGGATAACGACCATAACATCCGTGATGCTGCAAATAATCCTGAGTTTGCCGCAGATAGCAATGCAGTAATGATCACAAAGCGAATAAAGTCTTCTGCGTAGGGAATGCCAATACGCGAAAATACACTAACAAAGGGACTATGGCTTAAGCCATGTGCATTATCTACGGCTGTTGCCTGGTAAGGTAATAATGCACTTACTATAACAATAGTACCGACAAAGAAAATTAATAACCGCCAGATTGCAGCATTAATTGCTCGAGGAATATTTTTCTCAGGATCCTGTGTTTCGCCTGCGGCAACACCAATTAACTCTGTACCAGAAAAAGCAAAGTTGACCACAAGCATGGTCGTAAAAATTGGCCAAAAACCTTGAGGAAACCAGCCATCCTTGGTTAAATTATGAAATAAAGGCGCTGAATCGTAACCTTGCATTGGGATAATGCCAAAGATGGCAGTTGCACCTAAAATAATAAAGAGCAACACAGTGGCAACTTTTATCAATGCCAACCAAAATTCTGCTTCTGCAAAAAAACGGGTAGAACTGACATTAAGCAAAAAGACAGTAGCAGCAAAAATTAATGTCCAGATCCAAAGCGAAACATGTGGAAACCATTCCTGCATTAGCATAGCCGCGGCAGTAAACTCCGTACCTAAAGTAATTGTCCATGTTAGCCAGTACATCCACGAAACCATATAACCAGTAGATGGATTAATATAACGGCTAGCATATTCACCAAAAGACCCTGCCACAGGGAGATGCACAGATAGTTCACCCAAACATAACATAACTGAATATGCAATTAATCCACCTAAAGCATAGGCGAGAATTGCACCAACTGCACCAGTTTGGGAAATTACCTCACCCGAACCCAGAAATAGCCCTGTACCAATCGCTCCACCCAATGAAATCATTATCAGATGTCTGCGTTGCATGGCACGGTGCAATTGAGGAGATGAGTTTTTTTCCATATTGTGGCTCAAAAGATCAGAAAGCGGCTATTCTATGTGTTCACTTTGTGATAAGAAAGTTTTATTGATGAAAAAATAGCTGATCAATGCACAAAAACATGCGCCAAAAATGATAAAAAATTAAAGGTGATCAGCAAAAAAATTAAAATCAATTGCATGGTCACCAGTAATGATTAGTTTGTTGGAATGTATGTAGTGCAATTATTTAAAATATAGCAAAATAATTCGGCAGTCTTTTGCGTGTCATACAAGGCAGAGTGTGCTTCTTTCCCATCAAACGCTATACCAGCTTGAATACAAGCTTTTGCCAGAACGGTTTGACCAAAAGTGACAGCGCTTAATGTCACCGTATCAAAAACAGAAAAACTATGAAAAGGATTCTGATTTTTGGTACTGGTACGGGCAATTGCCGCTTTGAGAAAACTCAAATCGAAATGTGCATTATGGCCGACTAATACACAGTGTGTACATTGTTGATCCCGGCGTACCTCATTTAAGGCTTTAAAAATACGTTTTAAAGCATCCTTTTCATTTTCTGCCATTGCCATACGCATGGGATTAAATGGATCAATTCCAGTAAAATCCAATGATCTACGATCTAGATTGGCGCCTTCAAAAGGATTGATGTGAGCATGGTAGGCTTTGCCCGGAACAAATTTTCCATTCTCATCATAAATGACAGGAATGCAGGCAATTTCTAACAAAGCATCTGTGTTGGCATTAAATCCGGCAGTTTCTACATCAACAACAACCGGTAAGAATCCTCGAAATCGCTGTCCAATGATTGATTTTTGTGAGGTATTGTTGTTCATTGTAGACTCCAGTTTAGAGTCTGGCCAGCATACAATGGAATAATTGGATCATTGTCCAGATAATCAAGCTGCGCAGGAACCTGTATAGATTGACGTACCAGTGTGATAGTTTTGGTATTACGAGCCAGACCATAAAAATCTGCACCAAAATGACTGGCAAAACCTTCAAGTTTGTCAAGTTTTCCCATTTGTTCAAATGCCTGTGCATATAATTCAATGGCATTTGGTGCACTATAACAGCCAGCACAGCCACAAGCTTGTTCTTTTTTGCTTTGTGCATGCGGTGCAGAGTCTGTACCCAAAAAGAACTTTGGATTACCACTTGTTGCCACTTCAAGTAAAGTGGTTTGGTGGGTCTGACGTTTTAAAATTGGTAAACAATAAAAGTGTGGTTTGATTCCACCAACCAGCATATGATTACGATTAAACAGTAAGTGCTGTGGCGTAATAGTCGCTGCAACATTGCGGCCTTGTTCCAGTACAAAATTTGCAGCATCTGCAGTGGTGATATGTTCCAGTACAATTTTTAATTGTGGGAACTGACGCAAAAGCGGCACTAAAACTTCATCGAGATAACGTTTTTCACGGTCAAAAATATCAACGTGTGAATGTGTAACTTCGCCATGTAATAACAATGGGACTTGATGTTCTTCCAGTTGCTCAATGACAGGATAAACCTTACGAATATCACTGACCCCATTTTCTGAGTTTGTTGTTGCGCCTGCCGGATAAAGTTTGATGGCATTTACAGCGTCTGATTGTTTAATTTTAACCACTTCTTCGGCTGGGGTATGATCAGTAAAATACAATACCATACGGGGATCAAAATCAATACCATTGGGTACATGTGCCAAAATGCGCTGACGGTAGGCAATTGCTTCTTCTACTGTTTTTACTGGTGGGACAAGATTTGGCATACAAATCGCCCGATGGAATTGTTTGGCTAAATCTGGAACAGTACGCCTTAACGCTTCGCCATCACGTAAATGCGCATGCCAGTCATCTGGCTGAAGGAGAGTTATTGTATCCAAGGGTATCTGACTTCAACAAAAAATAAGCAACATAATAAAGCAAAAAGCCTTAAAAATGTAAATTTGCCAACATAAATTCATCTTGATGACGATTTTAAATACAAAAAAACCTACGCAATTAACTTGATCAAGGTATTGTAATCATGGTGCTGTTGGTCAGTATTAACAAAACTAATTTTCAGTCTTAATTTATCAAAAATGTGCAAGAAATTTGTTTTACAATAGGTTTGTGGAACCTGTTTCCAGTGATTTTGCCCGATGTTAGGCATAGTTGTCGATTATTTTGAATCTAGAGAAGACCATGGGAAGTTATTTATTTTTACAGGCATTAACCGTTGTATTTTTATTATCCATCTCGACAACTTTATTTAATAAAAAAGTTTTAGGGTTTCCGGCAGCCATCGGTGTCCCAATTGTTTCTGCATTATTTGTATTTATTTTACAATGGGCAGCAAGTTTATTTAATGGCAGTGACATTATTTCGATTAATATAGAAAAAATTGAAGCAACTGTCAGGAGCTTTCAATTCTATGATTTTTTAATCAATGGTGTGATTTGTTTTATTTTGATGGCATCAGCCTTAAAATTTAAAGTTTCAGATTTAAAGCGTTATTGGAAGCCGATCGGGATTCTGGCATCACTGGCATTAGTGATTTGTGCAGTTTTATTTGCTGGTCTATTGTTTGGGTACCAATGGTTGATTGGGCATAAAGTTGACATTCTAGTATTACTATTATTGGGTGCAGCATTAGGTGCAACAGACCCAATTGGGATTAAAGGCGTACTGAGTTCAGTTCGTGCCCCACATCATTTAATGGTGAAACTTGAGGGAGAATCTTTATTTAACGATGCCATGTGTATTGCGGTTTTTATGACCATTCTTAATATCATTAAAGGCGATCACGTTACCCCACAATATATTCTGAGTCATTTGTTTTTAGAAATTTTTATTGCAATTGTTATTGGTGTTGTCACAGGTCATATTGCTTTATGGGTGCTAAAGCAAAGGCATGAAATGGAATCTTTAATCATGACCACGGCGGTCTTGGCCTCTGGTGCATATTTGATTGCATTATATGCGCATGCTTCTGCGCCTATCGCTTGTGTTATTGCCGGTTTGGTGGTTGGTAATAAATGGCAGGAAGTTCTTAAAGAAAAAGAAATTAATGAAGTTAATCATTTTTGGCACACAATGGAAGGGATCATTAATGCCTTCTTATTTACCTTGATCGGTTTGGAATTGTTTATTATCGATTTAAGTAAAGAATTGGTATTTGGCGGTATTATTGCTTTTATCATATTACATATTTCTCGTTTTGCTGCCAATTTTCTTGCATTTATGTTTTTCCCTTCAGTCAGCAAAAAAAGCTATAACGGCAGTTTAACCATTTTATCCTGGGGGGGTGTACGTGGTGGTTTGTCATTGGCATTGATCCTTGCTGTGTCAAATATGTCGGTTCTAAGTGATTATAGCGATGTGTTAATTGGCTATACTTTTATTTGTGTGCTGTTATCTGGATTAGTCTGTGGTCTGGGTTTACCGCAAGTGATGAATGCATTTTATTATAATCCTGATGAACCCAAAACAGGTTTTTCAGGTTGGTATCAAAAAATCTGTCATAAAATGAATGTACGTGGAGTTCAGTATATTATTGATGAAGACGATCAAGGAAATGAAGTGATCAGTATCTATGATCCATCTGCATTGATTAACAAGAAAAATTCAGGTGGGGAAATTCGGGCTGACAAAACTGTTCAAGAGGTTGAAAAAGAAGTGAAGAGACTTGAACATCCGGATAATTTTTAGAGCAAAGTATTTAGCTAACTGATGATAGTATTTTAATTATAAATCACCTTGGATTTATATCTAGGGTGATTTTTAAATCATAAATAATGACTTGGTTATGATAAAAACAGATCAAGTGAAATGCTGATCATAAAAACTTACTGCAAGTTTAAATTATTTATATTTTTTATATGTTATTGAAAAATAATAATAAAAATTTATCAGCATTAAAATTGGATATCTATATATCTTAATTATTCATAAGTAAAGCAATAAAGTTCACAACACTTTAGATGAAAAAGTAATAAGATGCGCACCATTCAGCAGTTTTAATGGAAAAGCCATGATTGATGTTATTCATTATATTTTAGCCGGTATGTTGGTCGGCTTTTGTGTAGGAATCACCGGCGTAGGTGGTGGCTCTTTAATGACACCAATCTTAATCGGGCTCTTTAAAATTGAACCTCATATTGCTATTGGGACAGACTTATTATATGCGGCAATTTCTAAATTTTGCGGTTCGATGGTACACGCCCGTAAATTAAATATTGTTTGGCCGATTGTGATCTGGTTATCTGTTGGCAGTATTCCTGCATCTTTTGCAACAACATGGGCATTAGAACATTATTTAAGCCAATCTACACATTACAAATCTGTATTGACCATTGTGCTAGGGTTTATGCTGACATTGACCGGTATTTCCATTATTTTTAGAACAACGATTGAAAAGTTCTTTGATAAGTATCGTAAGAATGAAGGACATCATCAGCAACAAAATGGCTATGATCCATCGAAAAAATTTTATATTGTTATCATGGGAATTGTGCTGGGCATATTTGTAACACTATCTTCTGTCGGTGCTGGCGCATTTGGTGTGATGGCTTTGATTATTATGTTTCCCAATTTGCCTATGATTCGAATTATTGGTTCGGATGTTGTCCATGCAGTGTTACTCACATTGGTCGCAGGACTGGGGCATTTAAGTACTGGTAATGTTGATTTTAGTTTATTGACATGGCTGTTAGTTGGTTCTATTCCTGCAATTGTAATTGGTACATTAATTAGTTCTAAAATGCCGGAAAAGCTCATTCGCCGTGTATTAGGTATTACTTTATTTGCACTTGGCATTAATTTTATTATTCATCCGGTAAAAGCCAAACCTGCAGCATCTGAACAAGCCCTTGTTACCAAGCAGTTACAGCAGCATGCCTAATGTATTGAATAAAATAATATTCACACCAATAGTATCATTTATGAATGAAGATACTCTGCTATTTTCTTGCTTGATCAGCAGTCAAAAAGCATCAATTCATGTTATATTGCATGCATAAAATGATGTTTTTTGTTCGTTGAGAAAGTAATGAATGATTTAACCGCCCATACTGTGGCAAATACGGATGTAAATGATATTAATGTAGCCAGCGTACAGCCTTTAATTACGCCAGCACAACTTAAAGAGCAATTGCCCTTAACGGACGCAGCTAGAGCTACAGTACTTGAAGGTCGTCAGGTTGTTCGTGACATTCTGGATAATAATGATAAACGTATTTTTGTTGTGATTGGTCCATGTTCTATTCATGATCCAAAAGCTGCACATGAATATGCTGATCGCTTGTTAAAATTACGTGAAAAAGTAAAAGATAGTTTGTATATCATCATGCGGGTATATTTTGAAAAACCTCGTACAACAGTAGGTTGGAAAGGATTAATTAATGATCCTGACATGAATGATTCTTTTGATATTGAAAAAGGCTTATATATTGGCCGCAAACTTTTACTGGAACTCAATGAAAAAGGCTTACCTTGCGCTACAGAAGCACTTGATCCAAACTCACCACAATATTTGCAGGATTTAATCGCATGGTCTGCAATTGGGGCAAGAACCACCGAAAGTCAGACACATCGTGAAATGTCATCAGGATTGTCTTCTCCAGTAGGATTCAAAAATGGTACAGATGGCGGTTTGACTGTGGCAACCAATGCTATGCAGGCGGTGAAATCTGGACATAGTTTTCTGGGTCTAAATGATCAGGGGCAGGCGTCGATTATTCGTACTAAAGGTAATCCTTATGCTCATGTTGTATTACGTGGCGGTAATGGTAAGCCAAATTATGATGCCACATCAGTAGCACAGGCAGAAGATGCCCTGAATAAGGCTAAAGTTAGCAATAAAATCATGATTGATGCAAGTCATGCCAATTCAAATAAAGATCCATATTTACAACCTTTAGTGCTTAAAAATCTGACAGAACAAATTCTTGATGGTAATAAAACTATTGTTGGTGTCATGGTTGAGAGTCACTTAAAAGGTGGTCGTCAAGATATTCCAAAAGATTTAACACAATTAGAATACGGGCAATCAGTGACTGATGGTTGTATTGACTGGGATACGACAGAACGGGTATTACTTGAAATGAACCAAGCATTAAAAGATGTTTTGGTGAATCGATAATTTTTAAAGGAGCGCCATCATTAAGATGGCGTTTTTACTATGCAAAATAGAATTGATGAGGCATTAACAGATATTTTGAATCATGTATTTATACATGAACATTTAACGACATCAGGTCAGCCAACTTTTGAACAATTGGCACAAATTAAAGCTGCTGGCTTTAATACAATTGTTAATCTGGCTCTCACAAATGCATCTAATCATTTACCAAACGAAGATAAAATTTGTCTGGAACTTGGATTAGATTATATACATATTCCATTACTGTGGGATTGTCCTAATCCATCCACAGGATTGTTGATTCTAGATTTAATTGCATATTTGGTACAGGAACAAAAAGTCTGGCTACACTGTGCGAAGAATTTGCGAGTCAGCAGTTTAATGTATTTATATCAACAATATTATTTGGGTATTGATATTGCTATTGCTGATATAGCTCTACACGAAATTTGGGAGCCTGATGCCACATGGACAGGTTTTATGCATGCCATTCAGCTTCAATTACAAGCCAGACAATCTACACAGGAAATTAGTCAGATCAGTTAAATTTTGATATGAAAAAGACCTGAAATCTCAGGTCTTTAGATTAGCCATAAAATTCTAGGCGTTAGTGGCTAGAATCTTATTTTTCCACAAATGCACGTTCAATTACATAATCACCTAATACACCCATACGTGGCGATTCTTTTAAACCTGCTTTATCTAGTAATGCAGCAACGTCTGTTAAAAAGTGTGGGCTACCACATAACATGGCACGGTCAGTTTCGGGATTAAATGGTGGTAAACCAATTTTTTCAAATATTTGACCTGTTTCAATTGCCGTTGTTACTCGTCCTTCATTTCTGAAAGGTTCACGAGTCACTGTTGGGTAGTAAATTAACTTATTTTTGATATCCAGTTCTTCAAACCATTCATTGTTTGGCAATTCATTCAAGATTAAATCTTGATAAGCTAATTCGCTAATCCAGCGTGTACCGTGCACTAGAATAACTTTATCAAATTTTTCGTAAGTCTCTGGGTCACGAATAAGGGAAAGAAAAGGCGCCAAACCAGTTCCGGAAGAAAGAAAATATAAATTTTTTCCTGGGTTCAAATCATCATGAACCAAAGTACCTGTTGGTTTTTTGGAAATCAGGATGTCATCGCCGACTTTTACTTTTTGTAAAATAGACGTTAATGGACCATCAGGAACTTTAATTGAGAAAAACTCAAGATGATCTTCATAATTTGCACTTGCTATAGAGTAGGCACGCATTAGCGGTTTGCCATTTACTTCAAGCCCAATCATGACAAACTGACCATTCTTAAAACGCAGGCTTTGATCGCGTGTGGTTTTAAAACTAAATAAAGTATCGTTCCAGTGATGAACGTCAATAATTTTTTCTACATTAAATGCAGCCATCGAGTTCTCAATAATTATCCAATAAAAACAGGCTGCTATTTTAATCTAAAACGTTTCTCGTTACACTGAATATAACTAATGGTCTTTATAAAAAAAAATGATGAACAAAGAACTGAATGTTCCGATTATCGGTGTGATGCATTCTCCTTTTAAAGAAAAATTTGGTATTCCTCGTCAACCAAATTTAGTAAATTCAATATCTTACATTGAAATGTTCGCACCCTATGATGATTTAAATGCCTTTGTTGGATTAGAGCAATTTAGTCATATCTGGCTAATATGGCAATTTCATGAAAATAAGAGAACCAATCAGAAAGACAATTTTCAACCACTGATTCGTCCTCCGAGGCTGGGTGGGAATAAGAAAATGGGGGTTTTTGCCAGCCGTAGTATGTATCGACCTTCAACAATGGGCCTATCAGTGGTGAAGTTTTTAAGTGTTCAGCGAGAAAATAAATATACTCGAGTTTATGTTTCTGGTGCAGATCTTTTGCATGGCACTCCGATTATTGATATTAAACCGTATCTTGCTTATGTTGAAGCAATTCCTGAAGCGATCAGTGGTTATGCACAACATCAACCAGAGATTTTAATGGTCAGTTGGTCTGATTCTGCACAATCTGAATTGACGAAACTGTTACAAGAACATGCGATTAATGCTGAAACACTTCAGACTTTAGAAGCTATCTTGGCACAAAACCCCAAACCCGCTTATCAACAAAAAGAAGAAAAGGTTTACGGTTTATCTTATGCAAATTTTAATATTAAGTTTCATATAGCAATGGACAAAGTCATTATTTTGTCATTACAAAAGACTTAGTTAAGAAGGATGGATAAATTTGGTATAAACTATAGATCTAGTTTAGGGGTGAACAGGCAAACTTATGCAACAACGTATGACAATATATGGAAAAATTGATTTACACTGGTGTTTAAAGCAATTGCAGCAGGATCAAAAAATTACAGAAAAAGATACCAATTTAGTTTTGACTACCACACGTAACAAAACCCAGTTATCTTGGCATCCATTACAATGGATTGCGTATTTTAATCTTTCGGAACACCAGCATCCTGATAGAAAACTGACCTTGAATCGTTTATGTCAATGGTTGGCAAAATTAGTAAATCTACCATATTTCGTTATTGATCCACTTAAAGCTGATGTTGCCCGCTTAACCGAAGTGATGTCCCATGAATTTGCCCTACGTAACCGAATTTTAGCTGTAGAAGTGCAGGCAGATCGAGTGGTTATCGGAACGGATCAACCATTTGATCTGGAATGGAAAAATAATTTAAGCCATTCCATGAAAAAACAACAGATAGAAATTGTTTTACTTAATCCTGAGCAACTAAGCCGTTATTTACAGGAGTATTATCAGGTAAGTCGTGCAGTACATGCTGCACAGGGATTAGGTGCATTTAAGACTGATAAAAGTGTCGAAGCATTACTACAATTGGGAGAAGTATCTCAAAATCCTGATGCAAATGATCAGCATATTGTAAAGATTGTAGACTGGATATTACAGTTTGCTTTTGAACAGCGTGCCAGTGATATTCATTTAGAGCCAAGGAAAGACTTAGGTAAGGTACGTTTTCGGATTGATGGTGTATTGCATAATATTTATGATATGCCAACCAATATTATGACGGCAGTGATTGCGCGAATTAAAATCCTCGGGCGTATGAATGTTGCTGAAAAGCGTAAACCACAAGATGGGCGATTAAAAACCAGAACACCTAAAGGCATGGAAACAGAATTGCGTTTATCCACATTACCAACAGCTTTTGGTGAAAAATTGGTAATGCGAATTTTCGATCCTGAAGTACTAGTACGTTCTTTTGCTCAGTTGGGTTTCAGTGGACAATTATTGGAAACATGGAAAACGCTTACGCAAAGTACGCACGGCATTATTCTGGTCACAGGACCGACCGGATCAGGAAAAACGACAACACTTTATTCGACATTGAAACAATTGGCAACTGATGCAGTCAATGTATGCACTATTGAAGATCCAATCGAAATGCTGGAATCCAGTTTTAATCAGATGCAAATTAATACTTCGATTGATTTGGGTTTTGCTGAAGGAATTAAAGCATTAATGCGTCAGGATCCTGATATTATCATGGTTGGAGAAATTCGTGATCAGGACACAGCAGATATGGCCATTCAAGCTGCATTAACAGGTCATTTGGTGTTATCAACTCTGCATACCAATGATGCACCTTCCAGTTTAACTCGTTTAACTGATCTGGGGGTACAACCATTTTTGTCTGCGGCCACAATTCTTGGTGTATTGGCGCAACGCTTAGTACGTACACTGTGTCCTCATTGTAAACAATCGGTAAACACTGATATTCAACAATGGAAAAAACTTACTGCGCCGTGGAATAGTAGTATACCACAGCAGGTTTATCGGGCTGTAGGCTGTGAACAATGTCGTCATACGGGATATAAAGGACGAATAGGTTTATATGAAATGATGCCAACCAGTCAGGAATTAAAACATTTACTTGGGCAGAAGGCCAGCTTAGATCAGATTCGTCAGCAAGCATATCAGGAAGGATTGCAACCTTTAAGATTGTCGGGTGCGAAACGTATTGCAGATGGTCTAACCAGCTTTGAGGAAGTACTTAGAGTGGTACCAATTTAAAGGAATAAGTGAAAAATTTATGCGATCTGAGCTGATCGCATAAATATAATTCCCACGTGTTCTATTTTATTTGAGCTGGTTTAAAATTATTTGGTTAAAATTAGGCGATTATTGCGAGTCAAGCGTAAACGATATTCTTCACCAGCATGTAGAATTCGAATTTCACGACCTAATGCAAACAGATTGCTTGAATGTAACATTGGTAAACTATGTTGAGTTTCGGTATTGCGAGTGAATAAAGTGAATGGTGCGTTCATTGTTGTCTGGCTCCGTGGTATTTACTTAACGAAATAAATGATAATAATTATCGAATACATCTGTCAATTATTTTCATCATTTTTTTTGTGAGTTTTATGATGATTTTTTTTGATCATATATGAATATTTTACATAGGATTTAGATCATGTCGAAAAAAGTACAGGTTGCGATTGCGCTTATTTTAAATCAGGGCAAAGTTTTGGTTGGCTGGCGTGATGAACATTTACATCAAGGTGGATGTTATGAATTTCCTGGTGGAAAAATTGAAGTAGATGAATCGGTACAGCAAGCATTACAGCGGGAAGTTATGGAGGAAGTGGGTATTGAAATTGATGTGAACCGCCAGTTTGCACATTTTAGCTTTGCTTATGCGGACAAAACCGTAGAATTATACTTTTATCGTTGTATTGCTCGCACTACAATTCTTGAGAATCAACATTGGCAATGGATTGGACTGGATCAAGTTTTAACATTACCATTTCCTGCGGCAAATTTACCTGTTTTGCGACAATTACATTGGTCAAGAGAGTTGGCCATTGCAATAAACGATATTCACCTGACACAGTGCAAAACGGATTTATGTTATTTACGTGAAGATTTGGATGCTGTTCGGGCGCGTTTACATCAAAATGATTCTTTGCGTTATATTGTCAATATTGAGGTGTATCAGCAACTCAGTATAGAAATGCAGCAACAGATCTTTGCCATTCATTTAAAATCTTCTCAACTTCATCAAACTTATAATGAAAAATTGCTTCAGAATAAAAATTTAATTGCTGCCTGTCATCATGTGCAGGATATTGCTCAGGCAGAAAAACTTGGTTGTGATGCAATTTTATTAAGTCCGATTCAAGCAACTTTGACCCATCCAGATCATGCTCCAATAGGCTGGCAAAAATTTTCTGTACTGGCTCAATCTACATATTTACCTGTATATGCATTGGGTGGTATACAACGACAGCAATTAGACGATGCTATACGATATGGGGCTTATGGTGTTGCTGGTATTGGTGATTTTTGGAATAAATAAACATTTGAATGAAAAAAAAGAATGCGTACTGCTGAGCATTCTTTTTTAAGCTGTATTAAAAAAATTAATAACGATTGATGTTTTGTTGTGCCTGTTGAATCAGCGCATTATTATTACGGATTTGTGCTGACTGAAGAATTTGTTGCCACAATTGCTTACGTTGCGTGTTGTTCTGTGCAAAAGTTAGACCTTTACGCGCCATTGCTTCAGCATTAGCGCCTTGTTGTCTGAGGTTTGCCAATCGTGCCAATTCACGATATACATCTGCTGATTGGGGTGCAATGCGCTGTGCCTGAATCAGATTATTTTCTGCTGCTGATAATCGATTATTGCGTAAATTAACAAGATAATCGCTCATTAACTTTTGATACGCCGCAACCCCACGACCATCTTTCAACTGTTGTTTAGGTTGTGGTTTGGGTGCTGGTAAGATTACTCGTGGTGGTGATTGGGTGGAGGGTTGCTGTACAGGAATAGATGGTAAAGGTTTCGATTCACGGCGGATACCATCATCAGGGTAAGGTGCAGTTTTTACCTTCTGCTCAGGTTCAGCTTTTTGTTCAGATTTTGGTTGTTCTATCTGTCCTGAAGTTTGTGGAGGTAACGATTGACAACCAGCCAGCATTGTTCCCATGATTAAAAAAAATGCATAGCGGTTGAGAAACTGGTTCTGCTTATTATTGCGCATTATATCCTCCTTGAGAAATGATATCCGGCTGGTTGGCCTGAGATGAATTTGAATCACTGTCCCTAATCCAGTGCTCAATCGTATCAGGGGTAGATTGTTCAGAATCATTGCTGACATCGGCACTACTTGGTTCAACTTGATAATATGGTAGGGCACATGCAGTTGCCTGACGTGGAATGTTATTGATAGATAATGGAATATACAAAGCACCGCTACAATTGGTCGCAGATAGTAATCCACTTGCTGAATCGATCCATTGCCATTGAACAGTATCTGGTATCGGCATGTCATTTGGCGTATTTTTGAGTTGTTTCATAACATTGGTCCATACTGGTAAAGCACCTGTAGAGCCGGTAAGACCAATAGGTTTGTTATTGTCTTCGCCTAACCAGACAACTGCCAGATAATTGCCACTATAGCCGGCAAACCATGAATCTCTTGCATCGTTGGTTGTGCCTGATTTTCCTGCCAGATTTAAGTTGCGAGGCAGACCACTATAAGCTGCTCGACCTGTACCAGCACTCATTACTTGCTGTAAGCCATAATTGACTAAGTAGGCTGTAGATGGATCAATGGTATTTTGTACCTGCAAACTGTAACGTTGCAAGAGATGTCCATTAGCATCAACAACTGAGCGAATAGTACGTACAGGATAATTGAAGCCACCTGTGGCAAAGTTTTGATAAACTCGCAAAATATCAATTGGTGCAAGATTAACCGCACCTAATAGAGCTGAAGGATAATCAGGAATTTGTTCTGGTACACCCAGACGTTTCAAATTATTGATGAAGGTTGGCATACCAGCTTCCCAGCCTAAACGTACTGTTGCAAGGTTAAAGGAGTTGGCCAGTGCTGTTTGCATTGGTATGATACCATGTTCATTACCACTATAATTTTTTGGCGTCCAGGCTTTCTGTCCTGGAGCGGTAATGGTAATTGCACTATCTTGAATCGGTGAAGCCCAGTTATAACGACCAGATTGTAATGCCTGCATATATACTACAGGCTTTAACAGTGAGCCCACTTGCCGTTTCGCATCAATAACACGGTTAAATCCAGTAAAGTTACCAGTACTGCCCAGTGCTGCAATGATTTCACCATTTTCTGGGTGTGACACAATGACTGCACCTTGTAGATTTTCCAGTGTACGAGGATTACGTTTAATTAATTGATTAACTGTGCTGTTAAAACTATTTTGAATTCGGGTTTGTGCCACAGGATCCAGTGTGGTGAAAATCCGCAAACCTTGATTTTCAAGATCAGATTCTTGATATTCCTGTTTTAATTGTCGTCTGACCAGATCCATAAAATCAGGGAAACGTACAGCCGTTAGGCCAGGTTTATTCATAACGCCGAGTGGACGTGCTTTTTCCCGTTGGTATTCTTCCTGAGAAAGTTTGCCTGTTTCCAGCATATTGTGTAATACTACATTACGACGTTGAATCGCACGATCAGGATTTTTCCAAGGATTATAATAAGAAGGGCCATTGACCAAACCGACCAGAAAGGCCAGTTGAGAGGTATTTAATTCCCTCAAAGGCTGACCAAAATAAAATTGTGCTGCAAGACCATAGCCATTAACAGAATAATTGCCATTTTGGCCAAGATTGACTTCATTTAAATAGGATTCAAGAATTTCATTTTTGCTGTAATGCAATTCGACTAAAATTGCCATTAATGCTTCATTGGCTTTACGTTTATAAGTACGTTCTGGCGTTAAAAAGAAATTTTTGACTAATTGTTGCGTCAGAGTAGAGCCACCTTGACGTTTACCACCAGTGATATTACTTAAAATTGCTCGCGCGGTTCCACGTAATGAAATACCATAGTGTTGATAAAAGTCACGATCTTCTGTTGCAATTAATGCATCAAGTAAAGGTTGAGGTACATTTTGTAGCTTGATCAGGACACGATCTTCATTATGTTGTGGATAAATTCCACCAATTAATAAAGGTTCTAACCGTAAAACACCTGTTGTTGAAGGTTGAGTCGTGCGAATATTATTGATTTGTTGATTGGCTGAAAAATTCAGTTCAATGACGCGTTCAGGCTCAGTGCTATCACCGAAATCAAAACCACGGGTATGGATAAACAATTGCTGGCCTTTATCTTCAAAAGTACCTGATTTGTTATAACTATTGGCAGATTGATAACCCAGTAATCTTAGTTCGGCAATAATGTCAGTTTTATTGCTATCTGATTGTGCATAAAGTTCTAGCGGGCGAGCATACACTTTGGCCGGAATATCCCAGCGTTGACCGTCAAACTTTTTACGTACAATATTGTCTAACTTGACTAGGTAAATACCTAAACCGATAAAAGCTATCAAGATCAAAATTAAAATGCTAAAAGCAATTAAACCTATACCACGTTGTTTTTGCATTGATGATCGTCATAAATCAAAAAATAAATTGGCTCAATAATGCGATAGCTATATGTAATATGCAATGACTGTAAGCTTGATAATTGGCATAAAAAACAATAATTACACACTTTTTTAGCAAAATTAGAACTTTCAAATGCTCTGCCAATTGGTGAAAAATCGGGGAGATGATATGATGAAATCCTGATTTCACCGGAGTGAATTGGGTGCATTATCATTTTTCAAAGTCATTTCAAAATATTGGACTCATTGGCCGTCCAGGAAAAGCAAGTGTTGTTGAAACATTAAAAATTATCTATCAGTTTTTACTGGAACGGGGACTTCGCCCGATTTTTGATCAGGAAACCGCAGATTTAGGCCCTTTCGATAATGTACAGATCAGTAGTCGGGCACATTTGGGGCAAATGACAGATCTTGTGGTAGTGGTTGGTGGGGATGGTTCCTTGTTACATGCAGCTCGGGCGTTGGCCAAATATAATGTCCCGGTCGTGGGAGTTAATCGTGGGCGACTTGGATTTTTAACCGATATTTCTCCTATTGATGTGCTCAATAAATTAGGCCAAGTCCTTGATGGAGATTTTATTGCAGATCAGAGATTTTTGCTGGAAACAGAAATACGCTCACAAGGACAGGTGATATATCAGGATATTGCCCTGAATGATATTGTATTGCACTCTGGAAAATCAGTTCACATGATTGATTTTGAGTTAAATATTGATGGAACTTATGTTTATCGGCAGCATAGCGATGGTTTAATTATTTCATCACCAACAGGCTCAACGGCCTATGCCTTATCTGGCGGTGGGCCAATTGTACATCCTAATATGGATGCGATTATTTTGGTGCCTATGCATCCACATAATATTTCATCCCGTCCGATTGTAGTGGGGGGGCAAAGTGAAATTAAGATTTTGATTCGCGATAATCAGATTTTACCAATGGTCAGTCCGGATGGACAAAACAGTGTGACATTACAGGTGGGTGACTGGTTACATATTCGTAAACACCCTTTTAAATTAACCTTACTCCATCCACCTGGTTACGATTTTTATGCCGCATGTCGCACGAAATTACGCTGGAATCAGGATTTTGACAGTACATCTGATGAGCAAAATTAGGAAATAATTAATGAATATTGAGCAAATTTTAAAAACATTAACCCCTGAAATTGTGGCAAAGTTGAAAACAGCAGTCGAGATTGGTAAATGGGATAATGGTGTGGCATTAACTCAAGAGCAACGTGAGATCTGTATGCAGGCAGTTTTAATCTGGGAACACAAACATCTGCCGGAAGCTGAGCGAACAGGCTATATAGATCGTGGAACCAAAGAAGAAGATGAACATTGTGATTCTCACGATCCCCAGCAAGATGAAGAGTTTAAGCCGATTCGTTTCCATTAAATCGGGTCAGCCAGAGTTGATAGGCTAGCTGTTGTGCGGCTTCATAGCTTTGGCTGATTTGCATGGTCATTAGGGCAATTGCAAGTGTTTCAGTAATCGCTTGATTGCCATAATCATGTGTTGCTTGACCTAACCAGACTGCTTTAAAAAAGTCTAGATCAAAAACTTCTTCTCCTACAGAACGATCCGGATTAAGTTTTGGTAACTCCTGTTCATAGCATTTGCCATTTTTAATGCCACAAATAAGTGTCTTGGCATCAGGATTGCGCTCAAATTCGCCTCCTTCACCCTTAATTACTGCACTATTCTGATAACCTAACCGATATGCTGCCTGTTGGTGAGATTGCCGATAAGCAGGGTGAAAAATTGCTTGTAGTGTTGCTTTGGCATCATAAGGATTAATCAAACGGGATAGGGTATGGACAGGTGAGCGTAATCCAAGAATTTGACGATACTGGATTAATTCATTTAATACTGGCGACAGCAGTTCCAATGGAATAAATGCAAAATTTTGCTGTTGTAGATGTTGCGGAATATCCTGAATATCCTGACAGGACTGAAAATCTAAATGTAATAATGCCTGTTCGGTATAAAGTCGGTTAATGGTATGTCCAGCAACACCATGCATAACGACTTTATAGCCATGCTGTGCCAAGGTGAGTGCAGAAAGCAAAAACCATGGATAATGTTTACGTTTACCTGCATAACTTGACCAGTCAAGATCAACTTGAAAAGGTAGTGCTGGAAGGTTTAGTTGATTTTTAGTGGCTTGTACAAAACCTGCAAGTTCGTCTACAGATTCTTCCTTGACACGTAACAACATTAAAAATGCACCGATTTGTACATCCAGCACGTCACCTTTTAAAATCATGGTAAAGGCCTGATAGGCTTCATCGTAGGTCAAAGATCGGCTACCGGTTTTACCTTTTCCTAATATGCGTACATATTGGGCAAAGGGGTGCTCTTCCAAAGCATAAAAATTACGTTTTGTGGTGGGTTTTATGGTATTCATAGGCATAGATAGAATAAGATTTAATTTATTCTATGCCAAAATAGCAGTAGACGGAAACTATCAAAGTATTTCTGAAAAAATTAATCCCTATCAGGTAATAGAGGAATTTCTGCACCATAATCAAAGCGTTCTTTCCAATTACATACATCTGCAACGACACATTCACCACATTTTGGTTTGCGTGCAGTACAGCAATAGCGACCATGTAGAATTAACCAGTGGTGGGCATCCAGTATAAATTCTTTGGGAATCACTTTGAGTAAGCGTTGTTCTACTTCAAGTACATCTTTGCCTTTAGCTAAACCAGTACGGTTACCCACACGAAATATATGAGTATCCACGGCCATAGTGGGTTGTCCAAAAGCAGTATTTAATACCACATTAGCTGTTTTACGTCCCACGCCGGGTAAGGCTTCTAAATCTTTACGCTGGTCAGGAACCTGTCCGTCAAACTTTTCTAGCAAAATTTGACAGGTTTTAATGACATTTTCCGCTTTTGAATTATATAAACCAATGGTTTTAATATAAGTTTTTAATCTTTCTACGCCTAATGCATATATGCTTTTCGCATCTGGCGCATCAATAAATAGCTGTCGGGTCGCTTTATTGACACTTACATCAGTTGCCTGTGCCGAGAGTAAAACAGCAATCAATAATTGAAATGGCGACTCGTAATTTAATTCGGTTTTAGGGTGTGGCCGCTGTTCTCTTAAACGCTCAAAGAAGATCTGAATTTGTGCTTTGGTCATCGCTTTGGTCATTTCAGGCTTCCATTAATTGGTGTAAACGTTGTTCAAGTTCGGCTAATTGCTGTGCTTTTGTATTATCAGCTCGCATACTGATTTGTTTTTGTAATTTTTTAATTTGTGTACGAAGTTTTGCCAATTCAATGGTAGTTTTTGCATCTTGTATTGGTTTTTTTGCGATTTCAGATGTAGGTGGTGGCGCTACTGTATTGCCAATAATTGCTTCTAATTGCGCTTTTGATGTACCTGCACGAGTAACGGGATGCGCATTGGTACGCTGTTCCTGACGTGATTGTTCTCTTAGTAAATGTGCTTTATATCGGTTTCGTAGGCTATTTTGTTCTGTGATACGTTGTGCTGGATGAGGTAGGGGCGAAAGATCTGGTACCAGATCAATACAATCTACAGGACAAGGTTCCAGACAAAGTTCACAACCTGTACATAAATCAGTCAAAATAGTATGCATCATTTTGCCACTGCCTATAATGGCATCTACAGGACAGGCGGCAATACATTTGGTACAACCAATGCATTCATCTTCCTTAATGACGGCCTTAATTCGTTGTGGACGTCCATCTGCCTGAACATCCCATACACTGGGCTCTGCGGGTAAATGTTCGCGGCCAAGTAGGTTGGCAATTGCATCGGCAACAGGTTGTCCTCCCGGTACACATTTATTGGCAGATTCACCCGCTGCAATTGCTTGAGCATAAGGCAAACAGCCGGCACGGTGTCCACATAAACCACACTGGGTCTGTGGAAGCAGTTGGTCAATTTGGTAAATGAGGGATTGCAGTGGCGATGACATAGGCTGGTGCAAAAAATAATAGGCTAAAATTGAAAAATATTGATAAATGAACACACCGATCAATTAAAACTGATTATAGCAAATTCATCAGGGAAAAAGTGAAATGCTTTTTTTTATTTAAATTAATAAGTTAAGTAACAATGTAACATTTAAAAATGATAATTATTTTTAAATAAAATGTAAAATTATTGTGCAATAGGTAAAAAATGTATTAAATAAGGGCGTTTTTATAATTAATTTGGTGCATTTTTGGCACCAAAATAAATCAAGGGACGACAACCAGGAGAGCAAAGACATTGAAATACGCCAATATCGAGGATTTTTTAAATTACGTTAAAGCACGCGATGCGTATCAACCAGAATTTTTACAAGCGGTTGAAGAAGTTATGGTGAGTTTATGGCCATTTTTGCAAAAACATCCTCAATATGCACAACAAGGTATTTTAGAGCGTTTGGTAGAACCAGAACGCGTGATTCAATTTCGTGTTGCTTGGGTAGATGATCAGGGGAAAACTCAGGTTAATCGTGCATTTCGTGTACAGTTTAATTCTGCCATTGGCCCATTTAAAGGCGGAATGCGTTTTCATCCATCAGTTAATTTATCTATTTTAAAATTTTTGGGTTTCGAACAAACTTTTAAAAATGCTTTAACAACATTGCCTATGGGTGGTGGGAAAGGTGGATCAGATTTTGATCCTAAGGGTAAATCTGATGCAGAAATTATGCGATTTTGTCAAGCATTAATGCTGGAATTATATCGTCATTTGGGCTCGGATACTGATATTCCAGCGGGTGATATTGGCGTTGGCGGTCGGGAAGTCGGTTATATGGCCGGTATGATGAAAAAATTAAGTAATGATACGTCTTCGGTATTTACTGGTAAAGGCTTGTCATTTGGTGGCAGCTTAATGCGACCGGAAGCAACCGGTTATGGTGTAGTGTATTTTGTAGAAGAGATGCTCAAAACACGCAATGATCAACTCAAAGATAAAGTGGTTGCAGTATCAGGTTCCGGAAATGTTGCACAATATGCTGCCAAAAAAGCCATTTCGTTGGGTGCAAAAGTCGTAACATTATCAGATTCGGGCGGTACAGTTTATTTTAAAGATGGCTTAAGTAAAGCATTATTATTGCAACTCATGACATTTAAAAATGAGCAACGAGGCCGAATTGAACAGTTTGCCAAGCAACATGATTTAGAGTTCTTTAAGGGTAAAACGCCCTGGCATATTCCAGTGGATATTGCATTACCTTGTGCGACCCAAAATGAGTTAGATGCTGATGATGCGGAACAACTGCTAAAAAATGGTGTGATTTGTGTCGCAGAAGGTGCAAATATGCCTTCTACATTGCAAGCGGTGGAAAAATTTATTGCTGCAAAAATTCTTTATGCTCCGGGTAAAGCCTCAAATGCAGGTGGTGTAGCCACATCAGGACTGGAAATGTCACAAAATGCTTTACGCTTAGGCTGGACACATGCAGAGGTCGATGTACGTTTACATGACATCATGAAAGACATTCATCAAAATTGTGTGCGTTGGGGTAAAAAAGATGATGGTACAATTAATTATGTTGATGGTGCCAATATTGCAGGATTTGTAAAAGTTGCCGATGCTATGCTGGCACAAGGTATATTCTAAAAATATTAATTTTTCCAATCAGATGTACAGGTGCAAACACGTGTACATCTTTTTTTAGTTTAGAGGTTTTACATACCGGCCATGTAGAAAATAATATAGAAACAGGCATAATGCTGCACCGATACCGCTATACAAATACATTTGTGCATAATCCATATAATTTAATAGACAACCTAGAAAAAATGGCCCAAAACCTAATCCAATATTGATTGCAATTAAAAATGTGGATGTAGCAAGTCCAATATGTTCAATATCTGTACTTTGTATTGCAATGGTCTGAGCAATGGATTGAATATTACCAAAACCAAATCCCAATAATGCTGCACATAATAATAATACTGTTGATGATTGCGTAAATGACAATAACAAAAGTGACAAGGCTAAAGTCACAAGTGCAGGATACATCACAATATTTTCACCTTTTTGATCCATCAGTTTTCCGGTAAATGGCCGGGAAAGAAAAATACTTAACGAATAAATGACAAAAAATAATGAGCCTGCATAATCCAATCGGAGTTGTTGTGCATAAAAATTAATAAAAGTTAAAACTCCTGAGTAACAGATAGCACTTAGCAAAGCAACTATGGAAATTGGTATGGCTTTTAATTCAATCATTTGACTAAGCCATGACGCTGTCTGTATTGAAGTGTGATTGGATTGAGTTGGAAATGATAGATAAAAGCTCAGCATAAAACATATCACAGAGGTCACTATGCAAAAGATAAAAATTGAATCAAAAGAGGCATGTATACTTAAATAAATTGCTAACAATGGGCCAATAGCAGTACCTACAGTATTACTTAAACTGAAATAACCGATGCCTTCGCCACGACGGGTGATCGGAATAATTTGGGCAATCATGGTACTAATCACTGTACTGGCAAATCCATAACTTAAACCATGAATAAAACGAATGAACATGAGCCAATCAAGCGTCGGATTCAAATAATACAACATCGCACTGCCACAAAATCCGATAAATCCCAAATACATAGTATTTTTTTGCCCAATTTTTTGAATAATCAAATGTAAAAAAAATCGACCAACCAATGTACCAATAATGAAAAGTCCAGATACTAACCCTGCTTGAGCAGTGCTAGCATTTAGAATATGAATTGCATAGCTTGCCATCACCACGACCAGCATGTAAAACACCATAATCATTAAAAAATTAATCAAGCCGGATAAAAGAAAATCTTTAGTCCATAAACGAGTGTCACTCATTGTGCTGATTCCTGATCTTGCAGATTTTTTAAAAAAACTTGTAATACTTGTTTGGTGAGATTGAGCGCATCCGGATCAATTTGAGTGAGATGGGTTTTCTCAATCGTATCAATTTGCTGTTTACAATATTCAAAAAGCTTTATGCCATGTGGGCTTAAACTAACAATTTTTTCTCGTCGATTATTGGAGGGAATAAACGTAATACATTGTTTTTGCTCTAATTCAAAAATCCTTTTACTGATTGCAGGCTGTGAAATATGCAATTGTTGTGCAATATCGATCAAAGTGCATTGTTGATATTGATCAATCACAAATAATACTTGCCATAATGAATAATTAAGTTGTTGTGTATGTAGATATTCATTAATTTGCTCAGTCAACAATCGTGCACTTTTAAGCAATAACGTACGAAATGAATAGATTGATTGCATATTTTGGCCTGATAATTAATTATATTAATAGTTAACTATGATTGCAAAAAATGCGATTTGGCAAGTCTATAATTGAATCGCGGATAAGGATATTGTATGTCTATCAAACTTTATGATTAGAGTATCAAATACATTGAATTAGAGTTTCGTTGCAAATTTAAAACATAGTGTTGTCAGGATTATGCAATATTTAATGTGCAATTCATCTAGAATTATTTCACATCAAATAGATATTTAAAGTCGAGGACAATGATGAACACTTTAAAAACTTTATCTTTGGGATTATTGGTTGCCACTACATCTGGTTTAGCATTAGCAGCACCAGTAGATTATAAAATTGATCCAACACATACAGCAACCGTATTTTCATGGAATCACTTTGGTTTTTCTACACCAAGCGCAAACTTTTCTGATATTCAGGGTGTAATTAAAGTCGATGAACAAAATCCTGCAAAATCTGCTGTAGAAGTTACTATCCCCGTAAGTAGTGTGAATACCAATGTTAAAGCTCTAGACAGTGAATTTCAGCAAGAAGGCTGGTTTAATGCAGCAAAATATCCAAACATTACTTTTAAGAGTACCAAAGTTGAAACCAAGGATAAAAAACACTTTAAAATCTATGGTAACTTGACTGTCAAAGGTGTGTCTAAACCTGTTGTATTAAATGCAACTTTAAATAACAAGGGTTTACATCCAATGACTAAATTGCCAACCGTTGGCTTTAATGCAACGACATCATTTAATCGTTCTGCGTTTGGTATCGGAAACTATGTTCCCAATGTTGGTGACAAAATCACTGTAAATATCACAACTGAAGCTTCTACAGCAAAATAAAAGTTTCAGGTTAAACTCATCCCTGATGATCGTGTCATGAGGGATGATAAGTCACTTAACTACTTAAAATAATTTCATAACCAGAGTATTTTCGGATATTAATTACACCGGTATCCATGATTAGATATTGTCCTTTAATACCTTGTAACTTACCCTGAATTTTTGCTGTTTTATCCAGATTGTGACTGCTAATTTTTTGCGGATAGACATTTACCGGATAAATAAATTCATGTGGTGTTTCATCCAGAAATTGAAAATCTTCTTCAGGGAATTCATTGGATAAACTTGCCAGTTCAAAATGGAATTGATCCAGAAGATTATTTTTTTCATCGATAAGATCCAGAGGGGCAGCTTCACCTTTGAGCAGTTTGCGCCAATCGGTTTTATCCGAAATCATCTCAGCCAATAATATTTCTACATGACCAGATAGGCGGCGTGAACCAACCTTTAAAATTGGTAAGGCTTGTGTTGCACCTTGATCTAACCATCGTGTTGGCATATTGACAATACGGGTAATGCCAACTTTTAATGCACTGGAATTGGCCAAATACACAATATGTGGTTGAAAACAAATATTTTGTGCAAAACTTTCTTCTCGACACGTTCCTAGGTGGTAATGACAGGTTTCTGGTTTTAGAATGCACATATCACATTCGGCTTTTGTTTTAAAACATTTAAAGCAATGACCTTGTGAATAGGATTTTGGAGTTTTTGCCCCACATGAAACGCAGAAAATTCGACCAGTCCATTCAAGTTGGATGGTTTCGCCAATTAAATGCATCAAATCAGTATTGAATTGATCCAAAACAAATTTATACTCAACATGGCTAGGAAGAGTGGCGTTCGTTTGTATATCAGCAGGCGTCGTGTGCGCCTGCATTTTATGACAAATGCCTTTGTATTCCATTGCTTTGCTCGACATTAAGGATTTCAGATATGGCTGATTTTGATTTTATTCCACTTCTATTGCAATTACTCGCAGAGGAGAAAAAAGTAACGTCAGCCATTACGATAGACATCACACCGCAATCACACTGGGATGGACAGTGGCAATATTGTAACTTAACGGAAGTGCTAAGTCTGCCTTTTACCCAGCGTTACGATTTGGCATTGGTTAATTTGGTCAAGGCTGATCATATTCAAGGACAAAACCAGATCAGCATCAATAATGCACTGGTTCGCTTACGTGATTTGTTTGCCAAAAAAATTATTGTGTTTGCACATCCTCAATTAGAAAAACAACTTCGAGCATTGGGTTTTAATCAACTTTTACAAAATATGCCTGAAAATAACCCTGTACAGATCTGGCAGTTTAATATTTTGACCTATAAACATGTACCTGACTGGTTTAATTCAAAATTTTGGGCAAATCCAGAAAATTGGGATAAATTTAGATGGTAATACGGTAATTGTGCTGTTTTCTTGTTATTTAACCGCTTCAAACCTTGTATAGATTGAATAATTAACGTTATATAGATGACTAAATTGATATTTATCGGGGTTTAAAATGACAAATCTTTCTGATTTGGTAGAAAGCTTGGCAAAACAGGCATTAGGTGGTCAAAATAATCAGCAAGGTAATCAAAGCCAGTCTGGGTTGGGTGGAATTTTAGGTTCAGTATTAGGTCAGCTTGGTAATCAGGGTGGACAAAATCAAAATGCCCAGTCAGGTTTAGGTGGTATATTAGGTTCTGTATTGGGTTCTTTGGGACAAGGTAATACAAAACAAACCAATACCGGTTCAGGCAGTTCGGCATTGCTCATTGCCGTATTACCTTTGATATTGGGCTGGATTCAACAACAAGGCGGTTTACAGGGTGCATTGGATAAACTAAAACAAGCAGGTTTAGCTGATCAGGTGCAATCATGGGTAAACCCTGACCATGCAAATAATGCCAATGTGGCTGAGCAACAATTACAATCTTTGTTCGATGATGCTCAAGTGGAGCAAGTTGCTGATCAGGCAAATACCACTAAAGAATCTATTTATTCTGCAATTGCATCTGCCTTGCCACAAATTATCGATTCTTTAACACCAAAAGGTGAGCAGACCAATACACAGGAAGCCAACAATGATATTCAGAATTTATTGGCTAATTTTTTAAAACGTTAAACAAGAAACAGCCTGCTTCATGAAGCAGGCTGTTTGATATGATTAAGATCCATTGATAATCAGAAGCTATATTCCATACCTAAACCAACAACGGTTTTCTTATTATCAGTGGCACCTTTAGCAACCAAGAGCGCATTATTAAGTTTTTGTTGCGCCAGCACACCATAGAAACGAGTTTGCTTGTTGAAGTTATAGTCTACGCCTACACCATATTGATCAATTTTGCGATCAGCAACATTATCAATTTCAGTTGTTGCTGCAACGTATTCGGCTTTTACTTTCCATGGCGTAGATGGAATTGCATACGCTGTGGTAATGCTATAAGCATTTTCTTTTAGGCCAGGTAGTGCAGAGATATCGTCCTTAGCTTCACTGGTTTGCCATAAGCCACCTAAAACTAGACCATTAACACCTAATTTAGAGAAGTCATAAGAACCAGTTACACGGATTGCATTTGATGCGATTTTGCTGGATGTTTCAGTGACGCCATTATATTTTTGACCCACACCAAAATTACCGGCTACAGCTGCTGCGAAACCATAATCTTTATTTTCATAGGTTAAAGAGGTTGAAACACTACTGCCGAAACCATCACGCTCACTATTATTACCAAGAAGCGTTTCGTCTTCACCTTGTTGTGCCATTACATTAAATTGTAAGCCACCTAATAATTTTTTATCAGTTTCAAAGCCAACAGAATTTTTTAAACGTTCTTCACCACCCAAAATACTGGTCATATCCAGAACACTATGGTCGTTAAAGATATCTTGATTATTACCAGCAGCTGTTTTGAAGTAAGAGTCAAAAATACCTGCTTTTAGTGTACCGATGTCTTTGAATTTTAAGCCAGCAAATAAGTTACGTTTTTTAAAGGTTTGCGCATCTGACTCATCACCATCTGCACTGATTTCCCACTCTGCGGTATATACAACACCAACATTATCAGTTAGTTTTTCTTCACCTTTAACACCGATACGTGAAGCATTTGAGTTAAGTTGTGTTTCGTTATGACCGTTGAAATCTTCGTTGTCTATTTGGTCTAAAGTAACATTAATTTTACCATATAAAGTAGGTGCAGCTTGTGCTGTACTTAATCCTAGTGTTGCAATTGCTGCTGCTAGTAATAATTTTTTCATTTACATCTCTCCAAAGTACTTGTCTGGCTTGTGCTGCCTATGGAAACATAAATTTACATAAGCTTACGAACTTGTATGAAGTATCTTGGAGAGATGTGACACTGATGTTAATAATTAATGACAATTTGATTACAATGGATTGACCAAAAGCACTTAGTGATAGAAGCATTATTATGATGTAACATAGAATGGATTTACAGCAGGATGTAGCCATCCTGCTGTAAAAGTGGCGTAAAGGATAAATCTTATAAAGTTGCTAGCTTTATCATTTACGTTTATTTTTTATCAGGTAAAGCGTAAGCAATGACATAATCACCTACATCTTTAGAGTGACTTGCACCACCGGCGGAAATAACGACATATTGTTTCCCGGTTTTTGGTGATTTGTAAATTAACGGAGCAGCAACTGCACCCACAGGTAATTTTGCTTTCCATACTTCTTTACCAGTTTTTGAATCCAATGCACGCAAGTAATAATCTTGTGTTCCTGCAAAGAAAACCAGACCAGATGCTGTTGATGTTGGTCCCCCCAGTGTTGGCATACCAAGAGGCATTGGCATGTGGGATTTTATTCCAAATGGTCCTAACTCTTCAGCTGTACCCATAGGTACTTGCCATACCACTTTTTTGGTTTTTAAATCAATTGCAGTCATTGTTCCAAAAGGTGGTTTTTGGCATGGAATTCCAAGTTTTGATTGCATAATATCAATTTTAATCCCTGCGTATGCACCAGCCATTTGTGGACGTACAGTTCCCATAAATCCTGGTACTTCATCGGTAGAGATTTTGTATTTTCCCATATCCTCTTTGCGGACCAATGACATACGTAGTGGCATGCGCATATCATTTACAAACATCAAACCTGTTGATTCATCAACTGAAATACCACCCCAGTTGAAACCACCTAATAAGCTTGGCCATTCAATGTAAGGTGTTTCTCCCGGTGGGGTATATAGACCATCATAACGTGAGTCTTTAAAAGTAATACGGCAAGAAAGTTGATCGAAGGTAGAAATTCCCCACATATCCTGCTCTGTTAGGGTTTCGTTGCCAATTTGTGGCATACCTACGGAATAAGGTTGTGTTGGTGCAAGTTTTTCACCTTCTGCCTTACCGTTTTGTGGTGCAGGTTTTTCAATAACTTTGGTAACAGGTTGACCATTACGACGATCAACTACAAAAATTTGACCAGTTTTCGTGGTTTGAATAAGAGCAGGGATTTTGACGCCCTGATCATTGGTAACATCATAAAGTACAGGTTGTGATGGTAAGTCATAATCCCAGATATCATGGTGAACAGTCTGAAAGGTCCATTTGGTTTTACCTGTTGAAGCATCTACTGCAACAATGGTTGAACCAAATTTTTCTTTGGCTGAATTACGATCGCCTCCCCAATAGTCCGGAGGGCCATTACCTGTTGGAAGATAAACTAAATTTAAATCTTTATCGTAGGTTGGAATGGTCCACATATTTGGTGTTTCAAGCGTGAAGTTTTTATCTCCTTGAGGTGCACCACTTAGTTCCGGATTTCCAACATCCCAAGCCCAAGCCAATTTACCAGTATTAATATCATAAGCACGTACGACACCAGAAGGTTCACCATGCACAATATCTCGCACCCATCCACCTAAAATTGCTACGTGTCCAGCAATTAATGGGGTAGATGTTGGATGATAACGCTTACCTTTTTCCGTTGGTCCCATATCATGTAATACATCAACTTGACCATTGTTGCCAAAGCTTTGGCATAATGCACCTGTTTTTGCATTTAACGCAATTAAGCGACCATCTACAGTTGAGGTTAAAATTCGTTCCGGACATTCTTTGGTAATTGGCAATGCTGATTGCTCAGCAGAAATATTTTTGTCCAGTGCAATATTATAATAACCTACACCACGACAGGTGATATGTTCAGCAGTTTTTGCTTTCGGATCATATTTCCATAATGCTTTACCAGTATCACCATCAATTGCTGAGATAATGTTTGTTGGTGTACAAGAATATAACGTACTACCAATCTGGATAGGCGTATTTTCATCTACACCCACACCTTTATCACGTCCGGTATGATAAACCCAAGCAACCTTCAGATCTTTAACATTTTCAGGTGTAATGTCGGTATAAGGCGCAAAACGTGTACCATTACCATTACGACCATAGTATTCCCAGTTATCTGGATTTTCAGGATTTGGGCGAGTTAAATTTTTATCCTGACTCAGCTCGACGGAATTATAAATTTTTCCATGTGGGAAAAAAGCACTCACTAACGCTACAATACATGCTATAAAACCTAATATTCCTACGCCATTGGCAATTTTTAGCTTTGTTGGTGCAATGTTGGCAAAAGTACGACTTGCCCATAAACTCAATACAAAAATAACAGTAGGAACGACAAGACGTGGAATATAAGGCCAAAAGTCTAATGAATGAACTTCAGCAATTGCCCAGATAATGGTTGCAACATAGATTACAATTGAAATCCATAAACCAAGGGATTTTCTGATGGCATAAAATATTGCGATGAGTATATATGCAATACCCGCAATTAAATAGAAACTTGTACCACCTAAACTTAATAGTCTGTAACCTTGAAAGATAAGAACAATCGAAACAATAAAAGTCAGAATGACAAAAATGTAACGATAGATCTTTAACCCGGCTCCTTCCAAAGGCGGGGTCTGTTCTGTACTCATGCGCAATAACCTCTTTCTATCATGCAATATGAAATAGGCTTTGCTATATAAACATGTGGAGGAGGGCTCCAGAGTAGGACGTGTTTATATGCAACAAAGTCTGTGTAGAATAGATACTTTGTAATATTTCTATTAGAGATTTACAAAATATTTATGATCTTTATCATAATATAATAATTTTATTTATTTTTTAACCCAAATAGGGTGTGTTTTTACAAAACTTATTCAAAATGATCGCTTTTAATTTTGAATTTTAAGGTAAGCGTAATCTTTTAATAATTGTGTTTAATCTAGGGTCTGTTGACATTTCATAATGATAGCCAAATAAATATACAAGCTAAAGCAACTGAATTTTCATAGTTCTGCTTTAGCTTGTCATAGCGTGTAGCAATTCCTCTAAATTGTTTGAGTCTTGCAAATGTGTTCTCAACCAAGTGTCTGATTTTATATAAGTACCAATCCATGTAATTATTGTTCGATCGTGTGTTGGACTTTTTTGGAATATTAGCCCTGGTTGCTGTTTCTTCTATCTGTTCTCTCAATTCTTTCGAGTCATATCCCTTATCAGCACTAAGAACATCGGTATCTGTTAAGTCTATTTTATTAACCAATGCAGGAGCAACTTTCATATCATGGGTTGTGCCATCATGAATAAGAAATTGAATTGGATTCCCATTTGAATCTACGGCTAAATGAATTTTAGAACTATTTCCACCAATGCTTCTTGAAATAGCTTGATTCTTGAGTCCTTTGGCATGTTGATGTGCCCGAATATGGCTAGCATCAATAAATACCCATTCTAGATCAGCATATTTTGACAATAACTTAAATATTTTTAAAAGCTTATTATTTTTAGACCATCGGGTGAATCGTTTAAAGATCGTATTGGATTTACCAAAAGACTCTGGTAAATCTCGCCAAGGGCAACCTGTTCTAATTCTATAGAGAATTGCTTCAATAAAATTTCTGAGATTATATTTGAGATAAATACCAAAATTATGGACAATAGATTTCAGCTTTGACCAGTGTTGATCAGTCAGCATTGTACGAGGCATAGTGAGAAGTAGATTTGGTTTGGCGATTGAATTTTACTTTCTCGCTATTTTTTTGCACAGCAAATGTCAACAGACCTTAGTCTTTAGAACAAAATTTTCTTGATTTTGAGTATAAAAATCACTGTATTATTGATACGTTTTTATGTGTGAATTGTGCTTCATCATAATAGCTCTATGGAAAAAATGATTATTTCGTTTGTTAGCAGTGCAATTTCAAGTTGGCAGAAACTGATTTCAACCTACCATCAAAATATCCAAAATTTGCTAACCGATATCAAGCATATATTGGAAATCCTTAGAGATTAAGCGAACGAAATAAAAAATTCTTAACTCATTAAGAGATAAATATAGAAATACAGAGATAAATAATTGATGTAGTTTAAACAAATAATTTATTTAAAAACATATATAAATCATTTTCTTAGTTATGAATTTCATGAAATTTTTATGCAAAGTATTTGCAAAATAAATTTATCATGTAATATATGATATATCTTATATCAAATATTATTGTTAGGGAAAATAATCAATATGGAAAGATTGGTCTTTGGTTCACCTATGCGTTATATACAAGGAAGGGGCGTATTAAACGAAGCGCTGAATTGGCTAAATCCTAATCATCAAAACATTTGTGTGGTGACGGATGCTTTTGTTTTAGACTTTATTCAATCAACACTACAACGACAGGCCGAACAAAAAAAATTAAGCATTGATTTTGTGGTTTTTAATCAAACTATTACCCGCACGCATTTGCAGAATATGTTTGATCAGGTTGCATCAAATATTCCGGATATTGTGCTGGCTGCTGGCGGTGGAATGTCAATTGATGCAGGCAAGGCACTAGCGCACCAGTTTAATTTGCCATTTATAACGATTCCGACTGTTGCATCAAATGATGCACCGACCTCAAAAAACTATGTGGTTTATACCGATCATCATCAAATGGATTATGTCGGGCATTTGGACTTTAGTCCGTGGGCCGTGATTGTCGATAGTGAAATCATTGCCAAGGCACCAAAAAAGTTTTTACTTGCAGGAATTGGAGATGCAATTTCTAAAAAATTTGAAGCACAGGCCTGTTTGCAAAGTCAGGGCAAGAATATGTTTGCAACTCGCTCTTCAATCACCGCTGTTGCAATTGGTGATGCCTGTTTTGAGCAGATTCAGCAACACGCGCAGGCAGCATTGGCGATTGCCGGAACAGGGCAATCCAGTGATGCGCTGGAAATGATTCTGGAAGCCAGTATTTTGATGAGTGGTCTAGCGTTTGAAAGTGGTGGTTTGTCTATTGCTCATGCCATGACTCGTGGATTAACTGCCATACCGGAAACCTCACGGCAAATGCATGGTTTACAGGTTGCTTATGGTTTATTGGTGCAATTATATCTGGATCAACAACACGAAGAACTTAATCAACTTATTATTTTTTATAAAAAAATTGGATTGCCAATTGCTTTAAAACAATTGGGATTAACCCAGATTGATAAAGCAACATTGCACATCATTGCAGACTTAACATTGGCTGCACCACATTGCAAAAATTTTTCCAGTGTACTGACACAACAGGATTTGGTTACTGCCATGCAATACATTGAAAATTTGGATGGAAAGGAGAGATAAATGATCTCGCAAGCACACGTAAGGACAACTGAACAAATGCAACATCAACCAACAACGCAAGAAATTGCATTTTTAAAAGACAAGGCAAAATTTATTCGTAAAGAAACCATTCGTTTAATTGAAATTGCCAAGACTGGACATTATTCCTCAGTCTTTTCATGTGCCGAAATTTTTGCCGCTTTATATTATGACGTGATGAATATTAAGGTTGGGGAACCAAAATGGCCTGAACGAGATCGTTTCCTTATGGGTAAAGGTCATGCAGCAGTGGGGCAATTTCCAATTTTGGCCGAACTGGAATTTTTTCCAAACGCATGGCTGGATGATTATACCCGTTTAGGTAGTCCGCTGGGTGATCATCCCGATATGAAAAAAGTGCCCGGAATTGATTTTTCATCGGGTTCGATTGGTCATGCTTTGTCCGCAGGTGTCGGTATGACATTGGCACAACGCTATACCGGTATTACACATGATGTATTTGTTTTACTGGGTGATGGCGAAATGCAGGAAGGGCAGGTTTGGGAAGCGGCGTTAAGTGCTTCACATCATCAATTAAATCGTTTAATCGCAATTGTGGATCGTAACGGATATCAACTGGATGGCAAGGTCAATGATGTGATCAACATTGAACCACTTGCAGATAAATGGCAAGCCTTTGGCTGGGAAACACATGTGGTTGATGGACACAATATTCAGCAATTGACCACTTTATTAAGACAAGTAAAGGCAGATCAAAACCGAAAAACTCCAGTGTGTATTATCGCCAATACACTTAAAGGAAAGGGTGTTTCCTATATGGAGACTGAACCGGGCTGGCATCTGGGCTATTTGTCACCAGAAGATGCAGAAAAAGCATTACAGGAAATAGAGAATAAGGAGATTTAAATGAACAGCCAACAAAAATTACAGCAATCGTCACAAATATCGCATCCATTGTCGCCACAGTCTTGGCAATATCGTGAACTGAATGCCAAAAATCCGGGTCTTGATTATCTATCTGATGCTCTGATTGAGCTGGTTGAACAGGGTTATCCTGTCGTAGCCGGTTCGGCAGATTTACAATATTCCAATGGCTTAAACCGCTTTTCGGCAGTCTATCCAGAGCGTTATATTGCTTTTGGAATTTCTGAACAAAATATGGTATCTGCCGCAGCGGGTATGGCAACGTCTGGTGTAATGCCATTTGTTGCGACCTTTGCATCATTTCTAGGATTGTTGTGTTGTGAACAAATTCGTATGGATATTGCTTACTCGGCTTTACCTGTTCGCTTGATTGGTCATCATACCGGTATTTCTCTAGGGTTTTACGGCACGTCACATCATGCAACCGAAGACATTGGCACGATGCGTTCGATTGCCGATCTGGCTGTGGTTTCACCTGCCGATGGCAATGAGTTAAAAGCTGCGATTAAGGCTTCAGCACACTATGACAAACCGATTTATTTCCGTATTGGTCGTGGGCGTGATCCTGTGGTTTATGAATCAGAGCCTGACTTTGAATTTGGTAAAGCTAAAATTCATGAATTGGGTCATGATTTAAATATTATTGCCTGTGGAATGGCGGTGTATGAATCCTTAGCGGCAGCAAAATTATTGAGGCAGCAGGGACTTTCTGTCGGTGTGATTAATATGGCATCCATCAAGCCGATTGATGTTGAAGCAATTTTACAGGCTGCTGCTACATCTACCCACATGATGACAGTAGAAGAACATAATATTTTGGGTGGATTAGGGGCTGCTGTTGCCGAAGTCATCACCGAACATGGTTATGCAGGAAAGCTAAAACGCCATGGCATTTATGATGAATATAGCCTGATTGCACCACCAACCCATCTTTATCATCATTATCGTCTGGATAGTGAAGGGATTAAAGATGTTGCTTTGGAATTTCTCAATCAATCATGACATAGATCTGATCAGGTCTGATCAGGTTCGGAGAAGAATATGGATAGGACATCCACAAATAATCCTCAAGAACATCATCCAGAGGATGAAAATACAGTTCAAATCACCGAACATGACCGCAAAGTTGCGGCGTGGGGTGGTGCTGTTGGTACAGCATTAGAACAATATGATTTTATTATCTATGGTACGGCTGCCGCACTGGTGTTTAATCACATTTTTTTCCCCAATGTATCTCCGGCAGTTGGTTATTTAGCAAGTTTTTCCACTTTTGCAGTTGGTTTTTTTGCACGACCATTAGGTGGAATTTTCTTTTCCAAATACGGTGAGAAACTAGGGCGTAAATGGGTATTGGTTGCCACATTATATTTGATGGGATTTGCAACCTTTGCTATGGGTTTAATCCCATCGTATGATCAAATCGGTCTGTTTGCACCATTATTGCTGGTGATTTGCCGCTTCATGCAGGGTTTTGGAGCAGGTGCTGAAATGGCTGGCGCAACGGTGCTATTAACAGAAACTGCCTTACCCAACAAACGGGGTAAAATGGCCTCACTGGTTTGGGTGGGTGCATCAGTAGGTACGGCATTGGGTGCATTGGCATGGATCATGGTACAGCTTTTGCCAGAGCAAGATTTTTATGCCTGGGGTTGGCGTTTGGTATTTTTCAGTTCTATTCTGGTGACATTTGCGGCATGGCTAATACGCCGTGGATTAAAAGAATCGCCAGTATTTGCCGAGAAAAAACGCCATGCCAAACAGGAAAAAGCCATTCCATTGCGCGAAGTTTTTCGTGATGGTAAAGCAACCATATTTCGTGTGTTTTTGATGAATGTCGGGGCAAATGGTCACTCATATATTTATCAGGCATTTATAGGTTCTTTTTTAGTTTCGGTGGTTAAAGTCAATGCATCATTTATCCCCAAAACGCTTTTGGTGGGTGCCACAATTGCAGCATTTACCTCGGTAATGATTGGACGAGCCTCAGATATTTATGGCCGTAAAAAAATCATGTATTTCATCCATACCACATTATTTTTTGCCACGATTCCGATGTTTATGTTACTGGAAACCGGTAATACGTTGTATATCATGCTGGTAATTATCTTTGGTTTTATTTTTGCGGCTGAAGGTACAGTTAGCGCACAAGCAGCATATTTCCCTGAATTGTTTGGTTCTAAATATCGTTATGCCGGAGTCACACTGGGACGTGAAATGTCGGCCGTGTTTGGCGGCGGGATTGGACCGATGGTGTGTTCTGCATTATTAACAGCTTTCTCCAATAGCTGGTGGCCTGTGGCGATTTATATGATGTTTATCATGAGTTTGAGTTTAATTGGTATCTATATTTCACCGGAAACCAGAGGTCGCTCTTTATATACACCAGAAAATGCAATGGATGAAAAGAATGGATTGAATGGCATACCTCAAGGCAATGCATCTGCCTTAAAGGTAGAAAAGTCTTAATCACTTTAGGGGGCTGTGGTAAAAAACATGGATATAAGATCTATAGCCCAGCCCCTTAACTCAGCGCATTTAAAATTAAATAACACAGCAAAAAATGAATTAAAAAACATTTTTATGGTTTGTTTTTTAATTATTTCTGTTGTGTTTGCTCAGATGGAAATAGGATATTAATAGATGGAAATAAAAACAGCAGTAGTTACTGGTGGTGGCACTGGCATTGGACTGGCCACATCATTATTGTTAATTGAGCAGGGATGGCATGTGATTGCATTGGGTTTGCAAAATGAACATGTAATATCAGATCAATACCATTTTTATGAGATTGATCTATGTAATCTGGATCAGGCCAAGAACATTCTGGATCAACAAGATACAATTGATGCACTGATTCATTGTGCAGGCATCATTAAACAAAAACAGGAATGGGAAATACCAATCTTTGAGAAAGTGATTGAAATTAACCTTAATACAGCTTTTGCGATTACCACCTTATTACAGGATAAACTGATTCAAGCGAAAGGATCCATTATCTATATTGCCTCCATGTGGAGTTTTTTTGGTTCGGCACAGTCACCAGCTTATGCTGCATCAAAAGCTGGAATTGTTGCATTAACACGTTCATTGGCTGTAGCATTGGGTGCAAAAGGTGTGCGTGTCAACGCCATTGCTCCGGGGTGGATTGATACGGCAATGGGTGCAAACGCCAAAAATGATCTCGAACGTTATCATAAGATTATTGAAAGAATTCCACTTGGACGCTGGGCACAACCAACAGAAATTGCACAAGTCATTATTTTTTTATTGTCGGCGCATGCCAGTTATATTCACGGCGCTATTCTTCCCGTAGACGGTGGTTACAGCATTGCCTAAGCAAGAGGCTGACAGATTTAAAGATGTGATTTCAAAAAGACTGTAGATAGTCAATAATCTTTACAGCTGATGATTATTTTAAATGTCAGCAGTCCAGTTCAGCATGGTTTTACCCCATTCAATATCATTTTGCATGGCTTTTCGTGCTGCATCTGCATCACCCTTACGCAACGCATCAAGTACATAAAAATGATAATGTTGGTCACTTTCTAATTCTTTACGCGGTGTATTGACATGAAAACTGCGTAGAATAGGCCCCATCATAATCCACATATTTTCCAGTGTTTTGGAAATCAAAGGACTGTTTGCAGCACGAATAACGCCAAAATGGAAAAGTTTATTCAGTTCAGCAGCTTTTTTTGAATCTACGGGTACAATTTTTTGAAATTGATTCTGAATATCTTCCAGTGCTTCAAGTTGTTGTGGGTTAATTTTAAGTGCAGCTAAAGCAGCTGCTTCACCTTCCAGTAAAAAACGGATACGCTGAATTTCCTGTAATTGTTCATGTGTTAGTACAGGCACATAAATAGAAGTAGCCGCTTTAATTTGTAACGCCTGATCACTGACCAGACGAAAAATTGCTTCCCTGACTGGCGTGATTGAAACCCCCATGGCCTTGGCAATCTGAGTTGGACGCAGGCGATCACCAGGTTCATATTGTCCATCGATTAGTGCCAGACGTAAGGCTTCATAAACACTATCGCTTAAATTACCTTTATTAATAACTTCAAAATTTTTTTCGGATGACATATCAGAAAAGATGAGAAATGAATATCACCCAAGTATACGCATAAAATTTTAATAGCTCTAGAGTAGAATATATTATATATCAAATAAGTAGATTTTCATTTTTGAGAAAGTAGATTTATATTTTTGATAAATAAAATTTTTTGCTAATTTATATTGTTGCTAAACTAAAATTTTTAATCTCAATCAAAACGTCAATATTATTGTAAAATGAACCCAATGACTCAGAATTTTTTGTGTACTTAAATAGGGTAATAAAGAAATTTTGGCAAATGGTTGAGTGTTTGGGAACTAAAACATTGAGTAAAAACAAAGTAATTGAAGATTTGTTTGATAAATCAAAGCGTAATCAAATTTGGGTTGCACCGATGGCTGGTGTCACAGATAGGCCCTTCAGAACATTATGCAAACATTTCGGTGCAGGACATGCAGTGAGTGAAATGATGACCGCAGATAAAACTTTAAGAATGAGTAAAAAAAGTTTATATCGTGCCAATTTTGATGGAGAAATTGCCCCAATTTCTGCACAAATTGCGGGTTCTGATCCTGAACAACTGGCTGAAGCTGCAAGATATCAAGTTGCTAATGGCGCACAAATTGTTGATATCAATATGGGATGCCCAGCAAAAAAAGTTTGTAATAAATTGGCTGGTTCTGCATTGTTGCAAGATGAAGAATTGGTTGCCCGAATTCTGGATGCTGTTGTCAATGCAGTAAATGTTCCCGTAACACTTAAAACCCGTTTAGGCTTTAAAAATGGTGAAGAAAATATTTTACGTGTTGCAAAATGTGCGGAGCAGGCTGGCATTGCTGCGCTGGCTTTACATGGACGCACTCGTGAAGATATGTATTTAAATATGGCTCGTTATGATTTGATTAAACAGGTCAAGCAAGAAATCAGCATTCCGGTAATTGCCAATGGGGATATTGATCATCCAGAAAAAGCCAGAATGGTGCTGAAATATACTGGTGCAGATGCAATTATGATTGGACGTGCGGCACAGGGGCGGCCATGGATTTTTCGGGAAATTCAGCATTATCTGGATACAGGTGAATACTTAGCTGCACCGCAAATCAATGAAATTAAGCACGTGTTACTTAGACATTTGACAGAGCTTTATACATTTTATGGTGAGTATTCAGGTTGTCGTATCGCGCGTAAGCATATCGCTTGGTACACCAAAGGTTTAAGGTGTAGTAACGAATTCCGTCAAAATATGTATCGAGTTGAGAATACGGCTGAACAAGCCAAGCTTGTTGAACAGTATTTTGATGAATTATTGGTTCATGGTGAAAATATGGCAGATGTGCAAATTGAGTCTGTCGATTTGCTCAATCGCTAAATGTATTATCTCATTGAAAAAATTGCACTCAGATAATAAAACTTTTCAGTTCTTGTATCCTACACTTGGACTGGAAATCTGCTATGCTATGCTACTTCTTTTTTAACAGATTATTTCGAGGCTTAGAATGACGCAAAACAACGCTCAATCGACTTCTGAACAACAAATTTCCGAAAACGATTTAATTGCACAGCGTCATGCCAAGCTCAAACATATTCAGGATGTCGCCAAGCAATCAGGTAAGAGTCCTTGGCCAAATACATTTAAACGTGAACATTATGCAGCAGATTTACAGCAGCAATTCCACGAGAAAGATAAGACAACTATTGAAGCTGAACCGCATGTTCAGGTAAAAGTTGCTGGTCGTGTCATGTTAAATCGTGGTTCATTTATTGTATTACAGGATATGACTGGAAGAATTCAACTTTACGTAGATCGTAAAGGATTGCCAAAAGATACACTGGAATCCATTAAAGCGCTTGATCTGGGTGATATCGTTGCTGCAGAAGGTTACATCGGCCGTTCTGGTAAAGGTGACTTATATGTTCATCTAGAAGCATTTGAATTATTGACTAAATCGTTACGTCCACTACCTGATAAATTTCATGGTTTAAGCGATACTGAAGCAAAATATCGTAAGCGTTATCTGGATTTGATCGTTAATGAAGAAACGCGTAAAACTTTTGAAATCCGTGCGCAGGTTGTTGCAGGCATTCGTGCCTATTTAAGCAATCAACGCTTTATGGAAGTTGAAACACCAATGATGCATGTCATTCCCGGTGGTGCATCAGCTAAACCATTTGTTACACACCATAATGCTTTAGATATGGATTTATATTTGCGTATTGCACCGGAACTGTATTTAAAACGTCTAGTTGTTGGTGGTTTTGAACGTGTATTTGAAATTAACCGTAATTTCCGTAACGAAGGAGTGTCAACACGACATAATCCAGAATTCACCATGATTGAATTCTATCAGGCTTATGCTGACTATAAAGATTTAATGCAGTTGACTGAAAATATGTTGGAAAAACTGGCATTAGATATCTTAGGTTCAACAGATGTACCTTATGGTGAAGAAATTTATAGCTTTAAAGGACCATTCAAAAAAATCTCCATGTTTAATGCAATTCTTGAACATAATCCACAATTTACTGCTGAGAATGTTGCCGATCGTGAATTTTTGGCAAAATTTATTCGTGAAACGTTGAAAGAAGAAGTTAAATCAGGATTTGGTTTGGGTAAATTGCAAACCATCGTATTTGAAGAAACAGTCGAAACCAAACTACGTCAACCCACATTTATTACAGAATATCCTGCGGAAACTTCACCATTGGCTCGCCGTAATGATGATAATCCACACATTACCGACCGATTTGAATTTTTTATTGGTGGTCGTGAATTGGCAAATGGTTTCTCTGAGTTAAATGATCCAATTGATCAGGCAGAGCGTTTTCAGGCACAAGTTGCAGAAAAAGATGCTGGTGATGATGAAGCAATGCACTATGATGCAGACTTTATTGAGGCGCTGGAATATGGTCTACCACCAACAGCAGGTGAAGGCATTGGTATTGACCGTTTGGTGATGTTATTTGCTAATGCACCAAGTATTCGTGATGTTCTGTTATTTCCACATATGCGCCGTAAAGATGCATAAACTGAATTCTTTAAAAAAAGCAGCCATTGTGCTGCTTTTTTATAAGAAAAAACTTGTCAAATAGCTCTTTAAACAGTATGGTAACTGACATCATCAAGATATTTTGAAAAATATGTTAAAGCAACCTATGATCAACAGCGCATTTTATTATTTTTGGCAGTTTAGATAATTGCCTGAATGCGTTTGGGCAAAATAGGTTGCCCAACCAGTTATATACCTGATCGGCAACCCCGGTCAGGTTTTTTTATTTATGGAGTATGAAAATGTATCAATCTTATTTTTATCTGGCTCGATTTTATCAATTTTGGCAGCAGATCCGATTATCAAAACATTTAACACCATTGATTGAGAGAAATTTATCATGTCACAAATTAAATCAACAGTAACAAATACTTCTGTTACACAGCATTTATTGGTCAGTCCTGCACAATTAAAACAGATTTTACCATTAGGACGGATTCAACAACAACAGATTGCAAAACATCGTCAAGACATAAAAAATATTCTCAATGGGTCTGATCATAGATTTTTGGTGATAGTTGGGCCTTGTTCTATTCATGATCCAATTGCAGTTTTGGAATATGCACAAAAATTACAGCAATTTGCTTTAGCACATAAAGATACCTTAAAAATAGTTATGCGGGCATATCTGGAAAAACCTCGTAGTACAGTGGGGTGGAAAGGATTTGTTTATGATCCCTTATTAGAACAACAACCAGAAATTTCTGATCAAAATTTAATGGCACAGGGGTTATTGCAAAGTCGAGAACTTTTATTGCAGCTGAGCGAATTAAATCTTGCTTTAGCAACAGAAGTTTTAAATCCAATGTTAAGTCATTATTTTTCAGATATCTATAGTTGGGGGGCGATTGGAGCAAGAACCAGTGAATCACAAATTCACCGTGAAATCTCCAGTGCTTTGCCATATTCAATAGGATTTAAGAATGGCACTGATGGTAATGTGAATATTGCATTAGATGCAATTGCATCAGCGAGTCAGCCACATCAATTTTTAGGTTTAAGTGATCAGGGTATGCCTGCAATGTTACATAGTTCAGGTAACGATAGTCTGCAAATTATCTTGCGTGGAAGCCAGACAACAACAAATTATGATGCCAAGTCTGTAGCAGCCGTAAAACAGTCTTGTCAGAAAAAAGCCATGAATCCAGCCATTATTGTTGATTGTAGTCATGGTAATAGCCATAAAAATCCTGATTTACAACCGCAAGTTTTGGCAACAATTGCTGATGAGCTTGAACACACTCAAGTTAAAGGTGTAATGTTGGAAAGTCATTTAGTACATGGTAAGCAGTCTATTTCACAGCGACCCTTGGCTTATGGTTGCTCAATTACCGATGGCTGTTTAGGATGGGAGAAAACACAAGTTGTCTTGCAGCAATTATCACAAAAAATTGCTCAGACACAGCAGCAAAAAAAATTGGCGGAAATTGCCTAAGCTGTAATAAAAATCAAGTCATGGTTTTTGATCAAGTAACTTTTCAAAAACCATTCATTGATAAAAACTTTTACTTATTATTTTATTTTTGCAACGATACGTTGGGAAAATCAAGCTTTTATTATATAAATCATCATCTCATAATCTCCTTAAGTCATTGGAGATAAATAATGCAAAATTTAAATACATTAAAAGATCTATCAGGTTGGTCAAAGCATTTGCCAGATAGTGTAGTGATGCCTGTAATTTTTGCTGGACATGGTTCTCCTATGAATGCAATTGAAGATACATCTTTTGCTAAAACATGGCGCAAAATGGGACAAAACTTACAACCACAGCCTGCAGCTATTCTTTGTATTTCAGCACATTGGTTAACACAGGGTAGTACTGCTATTACAGCTATGCCTGAGCCAGCAACAATTCACGATTTTGGTGGGTTTCCACAATCCTTATTTAATGTGCAATATCCGGCAATGGGTAATCGGGATCTAATATCAAACACGATTGCTGCAATTCATTCACGAAAAATACAACCAGACTTAAGCTGGGGGCTGGATCATGGAACATGGAGCATATTGGTCAATATGTTCCCTGAAGCAAATATTCCTGTCGTACAACTCAGTATAGATTATGATTTATCAGCACAACAGCATTATGACCTAGCAAAAGAACTAACAATTTTACGTCGTAAAGGCGTTTTGATTATTGCCAGTGGTAATACCGTTCATAATTTGCGTATGCTGGCACGGCATCATCCTCATGCAGAAAACTTTGGATATGATTGGGCAATTGAAACAGACAGCAGAATAAAAAACTATTGGTTAAATCATGATCATGAGGCATTGATTAATTGGGAAAAGCAAGGGCAGGCCTTTAGACTAGCCATTCCTACGCCCGACCATTATTATCCAATGCTTTATAGTCTGGCGTTACAAGAAGATCAGGATGAAATGCTGTTGTTTAATGAAGGAACCACAATGGGCTCATTAAATATGACTTCGTTCATTTTACAACAAGCATTTTAAAGAACAAAAAATGCCTATGAATAAATAGGCATTTTGTATATGTAAAAAATTTAGGCTTCAACAGCCAAAATCGCAATTTTCTTTTCAGGTGCAACTTTACGGCGTACGCCCGGAACAGGCTCACCATGATATTGACGATCTGCAAAATAACTTGACCGTACCATTGGAGCAGACCAGATATTTCTAAAACCTAAATGACGACCGTGTTCAGCATAGCGTTCAAATTCCTCTGGCGTCACAAAGCGATCAATTGGTGCATGCTGTTTTGATGGCTGTAGATATTGTCCAATAGTGACATAATCCACATCATGAGCTTTTAAGTCGTTAAGTAAAGAAATCACTTCTTCTTCAGTTTCACCGATTCCGACCATCAAACCACATTTGGTTGGCACATCAGGACAATATTCTTTAAACATTTTTAGCAAATTTAAAGAATGCTGGTAATCAGAGCCCGGGCGCATTGCTTTATATAAACGTGGAACAGTTTCAATATTATGATTAAAAACATCAGGTGGACATTCAGTCATGATTCGCAGGGCAATGTCCATACGACCACGAAAATCAGGAACTAGAATTTCCAGCAGGGTATTGGGGCTTAAATCACGCGCTTCTTTAATACAATCTACAAAATGTTGTGCACCACCATCCTTTAGATCGTCACGATCAACTGAGGTGATCACTGCATATTTTAATCCCAAGTTGGCAATAGTTTCGGCCATGTGTTTGGGTTCTTCAAGGTCAAGTGCATTTGGACGACCATGTGCGACATCACAAAATGGGCAACGGCGTGTACAAATGTCACCCATAATCATAAACGTTGCAGTGCCTCCGCCAAAACATTCAGGCAGATTTGGGCAAGCAGCTTCTTCACATACTGTATGTAATTTTTGCGCACGAAGTGTGGTTTTAATTCTTTGGACTTCATCAGGCGCTGTCATTTTGACTCGAATCCAGTCGGGCTTTCGAGGGACTTCAACCGTAGGAATCACTTTTACAGGAATTCTGGCAACTTTTTCTGCGCCACGAAGTTTGACACCCTGTTCAGGTTTACGGTTTATTGACATATTCATCCTATCCTGAGTCGTTAAACAATTTAAATGAAGCTGCATTATAATAGATTTTGTAGCGGATTACTGTAATCTTATTATTCATTTAAGAAATGTTGATATCACAAAAACAATAAAGCTTTTTGGCAGCGATTGTAACAATTTTCAGGCATAATAGGTGGCTCAACGAGATTAAAGATCATGATGAAAAGAGTGAGAAAGGAGCGTCGAATGCCAGCAGCACGTAAACGAGAATTGACCTCGACTAATTTTGCTAAATATGATGCAGTGGTTTTGGGGTCCGGTCCTGCGGGTGAAGGCGCAGCGATGAAGCTGGCGAAATCGGGGAAAAAAGTTGCAATTGTTGAGTTGCGTGAACAGTTAGGTGGTAACAGTGCACACGTGGGTACGATTCCAAGTAAAGCATTGCGTCAGACTGTATCAAGTATGATTCGTTATCAACGTGATCCATTATTCCAAAAATTGGGAGAGTGGAAGCAATTTACGTTGAAAGAAGCTTTGCGTAATGCACATAAAGTGATTCAGCAACAGGTCGAAACCCACAGTCGTTTTTATGATCGCAATAGAGTACATGTATACCATGGGCGTGCTTATATTCAGGATAAAAATACAATTTATGTATTTAGTCAGGAAGGTATTAAGGAAACTCTGATTTGTGACCAGATTGTTATTGCAACAGGTAGCCGTCCATATCGTCCGGCAGGATTAGATTTTAAACATCCTCGTGTATTTGATTCAGATAAAATTCTGGATCTGGATTTTTCCATTCAGAAAATTATTATTTATGGTGCAGGCGTTATCGGTTGTGAATATGCTTCTATTTTTACAGGGGTAGGCCATAAAGTCGATTTAATTAATACGCAGGCAAAATTATTAAGTTATCTAGATGATGAAATTGCGGATGCTTTATCTTATTACCTGCGTGAATTGGGTGTATTAATTCGCCATAACGAACAAATTGATCATTTGGAAACTTTTGATGATCATGTAGTATTGCATTTACAAAGTGGTAAAAAAATCAAAGCGGATGCAATTCTTTGGTGTAATGGACGCTCAGGTAATACCGATGGTTTAGGACTGGAAAATGTTGGTTTGAAACCCAACAGTCGCGGACAATTGGCAGTGAATGATAAATATCAAACTGAAATTGATAATATTTACGCTGCTGGTGACGTTATTGGTTGGCCGGCTCTGGCTTCTGCTGCGTATGACCAAGGACGTTGTGCCGGAGCCAATATGGTCGGTGAGCAAAATGTTAAACCGGTTACTGATATTCCTACCGGGATTTATACTATTCCAGAGATTTCATCAATTGGTAAAACTGAGCAGCAATTGACGGAAGAAAAAATTCCTTATGAAGTGGGACAATCATTTTTCCGTCATTTGGCACGTGCGCAAATTACCGGTGATACGGTTGGAATGCTAAAAATTCTTTTTCATCGTGAAACGTTGGAAATATTAGGAATTCATTGTTTTGGTAATAACGCATCAGAAATTATTCACATTGGCCAAGCTGTAATGCAAAGCCCGAATAATTCAATCAAATATTTTGCCGAAACCACATTTAACTATCCAACGATGGCAGAAGCGTATCGTGTTGCAGCGTTGAATGGTATGAATCGATTATTTTAAATAAATAGTGGATGATCTGCCCCAAATCAAATGAAACTTTGTTTTGTATTGATTTGGGGCATTTTTTTACCTTTGCTTAAAGCATTGGTTTATTTCTGCACAAAATTTGAGAGTCTAGATTATCTGATACAAGATTTTAACCAAGAGCCTTGTTATACTGTTTGCAAAATTGGTGAGGCAAATCAATATGCAACAGCAGGACAAAGATATAACTTTGGATTTAGAAAAAATTCGTCAGGATATTGATACCGTTGATGAACAAATTCAGAATTTATTAAATCGTAGAGCAAAACTGGCAGAAGCTGTTGCAAAAACCAAGTTTGCTCAGGAAGAAAATCCAGTTTTTTATCGTCCTGAACGTGAGGCACAGGTTTTACGTAAAGTAATGGAGCGTAATCAAGGACCATTATCTGACCAAACCATTGCCCGTTTATTTCGTGAAATTATGTCGGCATGTCTGGCACTTGAAGCACCACAATCCATTGCTTTTTTAGGTCCACAAGGTACGTTTACCCAAGCGGCAGTGATCAAACATTTTGGTCAGGATGCCGTGATGCGACCTATTACTACAATTGATGAAGTTTTTCGTGAAGTAGAATCCGGATCTGCGCATTATGGTGTGGTTCCTGTTGAAAATTCATCCGAAGGCGTAGTTAACCATACTTTAGATTGCTTCAGAGCATCGCATTTGCATGTCATTGGCGAAGTTGAACTACCTATTCATCACCAGTTTTTGATTTCTGCGAACACCCGAAAAGACAGCATTAAACAGATTTATGCACATCAACAGGCTTTGGCACAATGTCGCCAATGGCTAGATGCACATTATCCCGGTGTAGAGCGTGTTCCATTAAGCTCGAATGCAGAAGCTGCACGACGGATTCGTAACGAATGGCATTCTGCGGCCATTGCAGGTGATGTGGCTGCACAATTTTATGATCTGGAAATTTTGCATGCCAATATTGAAGATAATCCGGCAAATACCACACGTTTTTTGGTCATTGGTCGGGAAAAATCTTCTCGTAGTGGACATGATAAAACCTCTTTATTGATTTCTGCGCATGATCGGGCAGGTGCTTTGATGGAAATTTTGGCACCATTTGCGAAACATCAGATTACATTGACCAGTATCGAAACACGCCCTGCATTGCCTGAAAAATGGGCTTATGTCTTTTTTATTGATCTAAAAGGTCATGTGGATGATGAAAATGTGGCAAATGCCTTAAATGAAATCCGGCCACATGTAAAAGAATTGCGTGTATTAGGTTCTTATCCAATTGCTGTATTGTGATTAATCGCCATATTAAACATTTATTAGCGGATATATTTTTACATGTCAGATTCATCAACAGTTATGTTTGAGAAAGTTGCATTTATTGGTTTGGGTTTAATTGGCTCTAGTCTTGCTCGTGTTATTCGAGAAAAGAATTTGGCAAAACAAATTGTTGCGTCAACACGTTCGGTGCAGACGCTACTTGATGCTAAACAGTTAGGTTTGATTGATGTAGGCTATAGTAATGCCGCTGAAGCAGTACAGGATGCGGATCTTATTGTCTTGGCGTTACCAGTACAGGCAACACAGACAGTGCTTAAAACCATAAAATCTGTATTACGTGCAGACGTCATAATTACTGATGTGGGCAGTACCAAAGCCAATGTTGTTGATGCTGCACATGCTGTATTTGGACAAAATATTCCCACAGGATTTATTCCCGGGCATCCAATTGCAGGCAGTGAGCATAGTGGCATTCATGCGGGAAAAGTTGATTTATTTGCACATCATAAAGTGATTCTGACTCCTCTTGCCAATAGTGATCAGGATGCTTTAAATAAATTAATTACACTCTGGCAAGCTGCCGATGCAGAAGTAATTTGTATGGATGTACAGCAACATGACGAAGTTCTGGCGCATACCAGTCATTTACCGCATTTAATGGCATTTAATCTGGTCGAACAGTTGGCAAATCGTAAGGATAATCTGGATATCTTCCGTTATGCTGCGGGAGGCTTTCGAGATTTTTCCAGAATTGCTGCCAGTGATCCACAGATGTGGCATGATATCTTTTTTGCCAATAAACGTGCGATTCTAGAAGCTGTTACAGGATTTGAACAACAGCTAAAACAATTTAAGGACGTGATTGAAAGACAAGATTCACAAAAACTGATGGGCATGCTTGGGCATGCAAGAGCAGCCCGCCAACATTTTAATCATATGCTCGCCAATAACCCTTTAATGGAGAAACAAACAGTGACACAACAATTCAGAATTCTGCCGGGTACTCAAAAATTTGTGGGAAAATTTACAGTTCCGGGTGACAAATCTGTGTCACATCGTTCTATTATGTTTGGTGCCATTGCCGAAGGTACAACACATGTGACAGGATTTCTGGAAGGTGAAGATGCATTGGCAACATTACAGGCTTTTCGGGATATGGGCGTATCAATTGAGGGGCCTAAAAATGGTGAAGTCACGGTTCATGGCGTTGGCATGCATGGTTTAAAGGCACCAGTCAGTGCATTATATATGGGAAATTCTGGAACAAGCATGCGCTTATTGTCTGGAATATTGTCTGCACAGGACTTTGATACCGTAATGACTGGTGATCCATCCCTGTCTAAACGCCCAATGGAGCGTATTGCCAAACCATTACGATTAATGGGCGCCCAAATCCAGACTACAGGTGAGAAAGGTACGCCACCTGTGAGTATTCGTGGAAAACAAATTTTACAAGGAATGCATTACGATTTACCTATGGCTTCTGCACAGGTAAAATCAGGTATTTTATTGGCTGGTTTATGGGCACAGGGAGAAACATCTGTTACTGAACCAGAACCAACCCGCGATCATACAGAACGTATGTTGCGTGCTTTTGGCTATGAAGTTAAAACTGAAGGAAATAAAATTTCTTTAACAGGTGGTGGAAAGCTTACTGGAACTAGAATTCAGGTACCTTCAGATATTTCCAGTGCGGCATTCTTTATGGTAGGTGCTGCAATTACGCAAGACGCAGATATTACATTGGAAGCTGTTGGCATTAATCCGACACGTACAGGTGTGATCGAAATTTTAAAACAAATGGGTGCTGATTTAAGCGTTGAAAATCAGCGTATCGCTGGTGGAGAACCAATTGCTGATATACGCATTCGAGGTACGCAAACCCTAAAAGGTATTCATATCCCTGAAGATCAGGTGCCATTAGCAATTGATGAGTTTCCTGCTTTATTTATTGCTGCGGCATGTGCAGAAGGACAAACCATTTTAACTGGTGCAGCAGAACTGCGAGTCAAAGAATCTGATCGTATTCAGGTAATGGCGGATGGGTTAAAGACATTGGGTATTGATTGTACACCTACAGCAGACGGTATTGTAATTAACGGTAAGGGTAAAATAGGTGAGTGGTCAACAATCTTTACGGGTGGTGAGATTGAATCCCATCATGATCATCGTATTGCAATGAGTTTTAGTATGGCTGGTTTACGTTGCGCAGCGCCTATTACTATTTATGGCACTGAAACTGTTGCAACCAGTTTCCCAACGTTTACGCAATTAGCACAACAAGCCGGATTAAATTTAGAAGCGTCCTGATCATCTACTCATAAGCAGAAATCTACTTTTTCATCTATATTGATGAAAAAGTAGAAACGTTATGATAATTGATAAAATAACTATTAAAGAAATTTAATTAATTGATTTATTGAGGCTTTTTAAATTTATAGAAAGAAGTTGTATTTGATAAAATATGCTTTAAAAATTATAAATAAATTAAATATTTTGAATAAAAAAATTTTTTTGCTAATAATTCATATAAAATTATAGCATTGTTTGGATTTTTCCATGAAAAATTGGCATAACTTAATATGCATGATTAAGAATAAATAATTAATAAATATCAATCACTTTCCTAATTTTTTAAAATTATTTCTTTTATTGCTAGTTATTGATAATGAATATCAATAAAATTTAAAGCTAATTCTATCTTTGTTGCTAATGATGATACAGATTTCAAAATTAATTTTTTGGCTAAATATTGATGAGAGGCATTAAATGCAAAATTATTTATATCTTAAAATATTGGTACGCATGAAAAATCAATGGAAATCATAAATGAGACAACCTAATGTTTTTATAAAATTTTTTCACTTAAAAATAATGAGTTGATTGATGAAAATACTTTTAGGGTTAGCATCAATATCTTGAAGTTACAAATTTTCTATGAAAATCAGGATCTAAGATTTAAAAAATTTAGTGCGGAATTTAGTTATGATAGAAAATAAAAAACCATGGATATTGTTAGTTAGTATTTACACTACTCAATATATGGGTGCTGCATTTATTACTGCTGCATCTATTGCAATTATGCGTCAAAGTGGTATGCCCTTGAATAAGTTGGCTTTATTAAACTTAATTGCAATACCGATTGCATTTAAAATTCTGTATGCACCATTTGTTGATCATTATCGCTTATTCTTTCATGGACAATATCGTAGTTGGTTAATCCTTGCACAAAGCTTAATGACAATCATGCTATTCATTATTGGCATGATAGACATCCAGCACTATTTTTCATTGATTATTATTTTATTCCTAATCTATAGTTTTGCGGCTAGTGTACAGGATGTTGCGATTGATGGATTATCTTGTAAGTTGTTTGACCAATCTCAACGTCAGTTAGCGAATGGTGTGCAATACTCTAGTAATTTACTTGGTAACATTATTGGGGGAGGTGTATTACTTATGCTTTATCCTTGGTTACAATGGCAATTATCCTTATGGGTTTTGGCTGCTTTTGCATTGTTAACCTGTATTCAACTATTACCATTTAAAGAACCAATACAAGAAGAAAATAATATTAAAAACATATCAATATTAAATTATTTGAGTCAATTATTTCATCAAATAAAAATTTTTTTAAAAAAATATAAATCGTGGTTTTTAATTTTATTTATTTATCCAATTGGGTTTACAGCAGTATTTGCAAATTTGAATCCAATGTTAGTAGATGCTGGTTGGTTACTTACAGATATTGGTTTTGTAACCAAGATTTTTGGTTCAATTATTGGTATTTTTTCTGCAGTATTGGCAATAATTTTAATGAGTAAATTAAATAGAAAAAAAGCATTGCTTTTATTAACTGTCGCACAAGCTTTTGGATTGTTATTTTTTATTCCAATTTCAATTGGATACGATAATAAAATCTGGGTTTACTTTGCTGTATTTGGATATTTTATTATTAATCCAGGATTAATGGCAACTTTATCAACTATTATTATGGATAAGGCTGCAACAATGCAGGCTAAAGCAACTTTCTTTACTTTGCAATTAAGTTTAATTGTTTTTATGGGCTTTGTTTATGCTGCTGGAGGTATGGTTTTGGCACAGCATATAGGCTATTTATGGGTCATCATAATTAGTTTTATTTTTGCATTATTTGTTGCATTATTAGGTTGGAAAATCATACCTACAAAATCTTATACACTATTTTAACTTATAATTTGAGGAAATATTATGATTAAACGTACAGAAATTATTGATTTAGATAAAAAACAAGATATTATTGACCACATTAATCAGGATCATACTGAAGAATTATTAATTATTGCTCAAGATTATGAAATGAAATTAATAATTAAAAATGCATTAATTGAGGATATTTTTCAAGAAGGAGTTTTATTGGCATTGTTTGATAAAGAAAATAAAAAATTAAAGAACTTATTTGTTGAGTTTCAGCTACGAGGCGATTTGGAAGAGCAAATTTTATACTTAGCCTATCAAGCTTTTATAAAAAATAATAGAGATTTAAGTGGAAATAAAACTGTTTACTTTGATGTTGTAAATGTTCAAAAAATTACACAAAATTTTATAAGAATAAAATTAAAAATTCTAAATCAAGCACCAAACTACTATGCAGCATATGCTTATGGATTTCAGCTAAAAATACTAAACAAAAAACCTAAAAATATAAAAGTATTAAATAAAAAAAGTAAAATAAAAAATTTAATGGACCGGATGTTGTTGTGGTTAATAAAAATACTATCTAGTAAAAGTAGACAACGGTTAATTGAAAATATTAATAAAGGAATACGTATTTATACTTTAAGAAAATTATTTGAAGGTAATTATGCATATATTGATATTTATACTCATGATAATAGTGCTGGAAGTCAATGGGTAAAATTATTAAAGCAAGGTGATGTAATATTAAGTAAAACTGAAGTTGCAGACAAACATACACACTTAAATAAAGGGCAGGTAGTTTTTATTGCAGATGAAACTGCTTATCCTGCTGTAGCAGGGATTTTAGATTTTTGGAAAAACCCTATTCCACCTTTGATTATTTTACTTGCTTCAGATGTTCGTGATTATACTTATTTTGATGATTTTAATTTTCCATTACAAAGTGAAGTTCATAGAGTAAATTGTCAACCTGGACAGCAGGCTGAAAAAGTTATCAATATTCTTGAGCAAAAAATATTAATTGAAAATGTTTGGGGTGCATTAGAAAATGATGCTGCTAAAAAAATTCGCCATTATTTACGTAATCAGCGAGATTTAAATGGTAAAAATAATCATATGAAAGGATATTGGCGCTTAAATAAACTGTAAATATGATTAATTTTTTAGGATTAAATTCTATGAATATATTTAAGAAAATATTTATACCTGTTCTAAGTTTGGCTTTTCCATTAATTTTAATTCAATTATGTCAAGCTTCTCTTGGACTAATTGATACTATAGTTGCTGGACGCTATAATTATCAAGATTTAGCTGGTGTTGGACTTGGGACAAATATATGGTCACCAGTATTTATTTTATTTACTGGTATTTTATATGTTATAGTGCCAAAGTTCTCAGAACTTCAGCATTCTGAGAATATTAAAGAAAAAATAATTTTACTTCAGCAAGGTAAAAATATAGCTTTTATTTTGGCAATAATAGGGTTTTTAATTATTCAATTTTTGGCATTTATTAGCCCATTTTTTATTAAAGATGCTTTTGTAGCCAATATTACAAAAAATTATTTGCACTTAGTTGCTTTCGCTATTCCTGGTTTAATATATATGGTTCTTTATAGGTTTGTTAGTGAAGGACATAGCCAACTTAAACCAGTTATCATTACGGTAATTGTTTTATTATTTACAAATACAATTTTATGTTTTTACTTTGTTAATGGTTATGGATTTTTTCCAGAAATGGGAGGAGCCGGTACAGGATTAGCAACAGCAATCAGTGCTTATGTTGCATTTTTTATCATGCGTTATTTGGTGGAAAATTCTTTAACTGATTTTAAAAATAAAAAATATCCCAAAGTTTCAATCAAAGAAAGTATGGTTTTATTAAAACAAGGATTACCAATAGGAGTCGCTTTTATTTTACAAATTTTAGCATTGGCAATATTAGCTTTTTTTGCAGCAAACCTTGGAACAAAAATTATTGCTGCTCATCAAATTGTTATTAATATAGCAATGATGATTATCATGATTCCAATTGCAATAAGTAGTGCTACCACAATACGAATTTCTTATTTTTCAGCATTGATAAACCATCAAAGAGAAGAAATTTTAACAAGTATTAGCGCTATTTTTTTTACATTTATATATAGTTTAATTACAGCAATATTACTTTTAATTTTTGCATCAGAAATTATAGAAATTTTTAGTCGAGATAAAGTAATCGTAAATGTAGCATCAGGATTAATAATATATGTGGCTATTTTTCAAGTGTTTGATGCTTTGCAAATGGTTGCAGCTGGTATACTTAGAGGTTTTCAAAAATTTATACCACCGTTATTAGCTATTTTGATTTGTTATTGGTTTATTATTCTTCCATTAAGTTATTTTATGGGGGTAAGAGGGTGGTTGCAGCCATTTCCAAATATAAATATAATTTGGATTGTGTTAAGTGCTGGTATGATTATAGCTGCTATTTTTCTTGTTTTTGAAAGTTATCGAGTTTTATCTTTAAGGAGAAATAAATAGTAATTTTTAATGGTAGATATATTAGATAAATTTAATGTTTGGTAAAAATTAAATCTTGATCTATAAAATTATATTATTGGATAAAAATATTTTGATTATAGTGTAATAGGCTTATTAAAAATATTTAATAGGCCTAATATATGGATAAATTTTACTGTAACTTATATTCGAGTTTTTTATTATTTGAATTAATTTCACAATTAAAATATTTTTGAAAAACTTTTTTAAAATAATGTACATTATTATAACCTGTTTTATAAGCTACTTCTTGTATAGTGCTTCCATTTTTTAATAAAAACATTGCATGTTGCATACGTAGGGTTAGTAAATAATTACCTATTGTTTTATTGGTATATTGCTTAAAGCATCGTTTCAAGTCGCATTCATTTAAACCCACACGCTTTGCTAATTGAGGAATTGTAATTTTTTGATCAAACTCTTTATCCATAATAGAAATAGTTTTTTCTATAGATACAAGGTGTGGTTCATTATAAATGTTATTATTTTCTTGTAATAGTAACCCTAATAGTTCTAAAGCTGCACCTTCTAGATGTAGTAATTCTATTTCATTTTGTGTTGATGGCGAGTTTAAAATATATTGTGATTGATAAATAATACGTGAATTTGGGCTATCAATTTGCTGAAGACAAGGAGCATTCTGGTCTAAGAAAAATCTGACTATATTATTTAGGTGTTTAGATTGAATAAAATCATGCAGTAAATTTTGATCAAAATCTATTGAAATTAGGCTCATTTGTTGATTTTGCGGCAAATTAATAGACTGAAAACCTAAACAACCTTTGCGCAATACAATGGTTGGAGATTTACAAATAAGTAGCTGATTTAAGTTATTATTTTTAATTTGAAATGTACCACTTAAAAAAATTGTCAAGCCAAAGCAGTATACTGTTGTTTCAGCACTAATTTGTTTGGGTTTTTTAAGACAAAACTGTCCTCTGCCCAAACATATCCTGCCAAAATCATATAAATCACTATATCCATTTCCAACAGAAGGATGAAAAGTATTGATCTGACATTTCGGTGAACTAGAAGATCTACTTACTAGTACATCACTAACGTGATTTAATGCTTGTCTATGAGCTACAATATATTTGGATATTTCACTGGTCATAACTATTTCAACTTTTAATAATTATTATTATCAATTAGAGTGTTTAAGTTACTTTTTGTCAATAACTTTAACATAAAATTTATTTATTTGGAGTTCTATCTTAAGGTTATTTACATAAAAACATAAGTTTATGATAACAAAAAGTTTTGTTTTTTATATTAGTTAATCTGTGTGAAGAATACTAAAGAGAAATTAAAAATTTTTAATTTCAGAATCATTCCGTATTTTTTAAAACTATTCCGTATATTGCTGTTAATTGAGAATGATCATCATTAAACTCATACAGTCAGCACAACTTCTGACAAATTTAGTTTACAAACTTATTACACATTTGTGGGGAAACAATGAAGGCTCAATTACGGTTAAGGACATCAGTGTTAATGTTAAGTATGGCAACTGTACTATTACAGCTTGCGCACGCAGAAACAACTGAGCAGGAAACAAGCAGCGAAGGGCAACAAGCCAAAAAGCTGGACGCAATTATTGTGACTGCAACCGATGACCGTGCAGGGCCAGAAACTAATTATACAGTTAAGAGTAGTACCTCTGCCACCAAGTTGGACTTAAAACTAAAAGAAACGCCACAAAGTATTACTGTATTTACCGAACAACAACTACAAGATCAGGACATCCGAGATGTTCATGAGGTATTACAGAATACTCCGGGGGTAAGTACTACTAACTTTGGTATTCCTGGTACAGGTGCCTATCGTATGATGGCACGTGGATTTGACATTGATAACTTCACCATTGATGGAGTTAAGGTCAATATGGCAGTGTTGGGTGGCGCAAGCGGCGCTGCCATCCAGGATACCTTTTTATATCAACAGGTTGACCTGATTCGTGGCTCTACAGGCTTAACCTCAGGCTTTGGTAATCCCTCTGCCAGTGTCAACTTTACTCGTAAACGCCCATTTAGTACCCCACAGGGACAGATTAACCTGAAATATGGTAGCTGGAATAATATCCGTCAGGAACTGGATTATTCTAGCCCATTAAACCAAGAGGGTACGTGGCGTGGTCGGGTAGCCTTTGCCAATGAGCAGGGGGATTACTGGATTGATCGAGCCTCACATAATGGCTTTACCCTTTATGGTATTACCGAACTGGATGTGGGCAATGGCACATTTACTCTGGGGGCCAGCCACCAGTATAAACGCTTTAATGAACTGTCTCCGCAAGGGATTGCTGGAAATTTTCAGTCTTGGGATGCAAGAAAATCAGCTAGTGAAAGGAGATCTTATTATAGTTTTAAGGATCTGAACTTATCTCGTAGTTTTAATAATGCCTCTGACTGGACTTATAACTGGTATAAAATGACCAATGCCTTTGCAGGTTATGAGTATACTCTGGATAATGACTGGAAGATTGTTGCCAATTATAACTATGCCCATAATGATAATGACAGTGTCTATGGGGCAATTGGACGGATCGGTTATTATCCAGATGATGGTTATACCTCACTAGATGTCGGACATAATAAATATCAAACTGATGTGCATAGCTTGGATGTTCATCTTAAAGGCGCTTTTGAGTTGTTTGGTCGGGAACATGATTTTGTAATAGGGGTAGATGGCTATCATAGTAAACAAACTCAATATGTGTATTCAATATTAGGCTTAGGTACTGGTTGTGCATTAAATATTAGTAAAAAAAGTGTAGTAACAGGCCTTAGTGATTTTATTAATGGTTATGGATGTCTTATTAGTCTGGATCAATGGAATAATGGTCATTTAAATAGGCCAAGTTATATTGGTGCAAATAATAGTGGTTTTTCTTTGGATGATCCTTATGGTTATTATACAAGTAAAAGTAAAGAGTTAGGAACTTATTTTGCCTTAAGATTACGCCCATTAGAAAATTTACAAATGATTTTGGGTGGACGATATTCTCATTTGGATTCATCTAAAATATATACTAATCGTAGTACTGGCTATAAGAATACTGCTCAGTATGGTGATCCTGATGTAGATGCCTTTGTGCCTTATGCAGGTTTAATTTATGAGATTACTCCTGAGATTAATGTCTATGCTAGCTATACGGGCATCTCTAATACCAATGAGTTTACACAATTCGTCTTTACCAAAGATGGGGAATATTTACCGCCAATTGAAGGTTATACCTGGGAAGGTGGTATTAAGGCAGGCTTGTTTGATGATCGTTTAAATCTGGCACTGTCCTATTTTTATATGAAACAAAAGAATTATCCAACAACTGATCCTAGTATCAATTTAAACGCTATTCCTGCTACTGCATATATTAGTACCCCAGCAGGCGGTTTAACTTTGCCTGCGGTAGCGGGTAAAGGTTATGCCATTAAAGGGGTAGAGTTTAATGTTGCAGGTGAAATTACCCCGAAATGGAAAATCAATGCAGGCTATGTTTATCAAACCAAGTCTATATCTAAAGAGCAGACTGGTACTTCTTATACTTGGTATGATACCAGTTGGGCAACTTATAATGAAATCTTCATTAATGAGTTTTTATTGCCTAAACACCAGATCAAATTATTTACCACTTATCAGGTGAATGATGATTTATTACTCGGTATGGGTGCCAACTGGCAAAGTACAGTACGAGCTTATACAGATACTTATTTTGACTCAATAGAGGCTGAACAAAAAGCTTATACCGTCATTTCAGCAATGGCACGTTATAATTTAACTAAGGATTTAACATTAGGGCTTAATGCCGAAAATATCTTTGACAAGAAATATCTTGTGAATAAAAAAGGCAGTTTTTACGGTACACCACGTAATTATACTGTAAGTCTGAATTATAGATTTTAGTAATCGCAAGTTGTAGGCGTTATAGCCAATGGGGTTATAGCATTTACAAAAACCGCTGAATTAATCAGCATAACTAACTTTATAGGTGACTTATGAAAATAAGCAAAACAACAGCATTATTACTGGCAGCTTTGGCGTCCAGTGTTGCTATGGCAGATGATCCAACTTGGACAGCACCAACAGTCGATTTTAGTGAGGCTGGAGCTACTGATGATTATGGTTATACTGGATCATTTGTACTTGATAATATCGTTTATGGTCCAGGAAGTGAGGCTGAACATCCTGCGACTGCTGGTAATAATAACTATGATGGTGATACTTCTGCCATTACTGCACCAACAGAAACCACACTGGATCTGGAAAGTTTACCAAAATATACAGTTATAGGTGGCAATACCAGAGGAACTTATAACTCTGATTCTACAGCAGTAACTGCATATCGTATCTATGTACAGGATTACTCTGCAATTGTGGCGAATAACACTCGTAGTACGACTACTGGTTTTGTGGATGGCGATAGCTACACCAAAGCCATCTATGGCTTAAGCGATCCTGCGGGTTCCATTGCCGCTATTCAGGCAGCAGGTTCCTATACTTATAACGGTGTGTTAATTACACCATCAGGTGATCCAGGCGACTTTAACTATACCATTACTGCTGCGGGTAGCACTTTAACAGGTTCTGGTACGGCTTCATTCACTTATGCAGGCGTAGGAACATTCAACCTAACTTTGGCTAGTGCGACATTATCCACTACCGATGGTTTGCTAGGCGTGACCAATGGAAATGTAACTGTAGCTGAACTATCAGGCTTAACTGCAAAGTATGATTTGGGTGTTTACGGTGATGCAGCGCAGGAAGTGGCGGGTAATATTCACACTTGGTCTGTTAACTATGGCTTAACCGATCTACCAATCATCGGGAAACGCTAATTTGTGTTTGGACTTTTAAATTAAAAAGGCTTATTTAGTGGACTAGACTAAATAAGCCTGACCCAAGACGTACATTATGATGTGCGTCTGGGTATTACTTTGTCATATTACATGACTGCCCTTGCTGGCGTACTGTTTTAAACAACATCACGTTAACTTGGGTTTGGATTCTATATTTGTCCTTATCCAGTAAAAAACTGGTTAAGTCCGATACCTATTATACATGCGGAATATTATGAAAATAAAGTCTAAGGTTATATTTTTATCTGCAATGTGTAGCGTTTCTTATGCATTTTGTGCAGACCCTGTTCAGGATCAGAACTTGATCAATGAGCATATCCCGCAATTGCAGGACAAAACAGAAATTGCTGCGCCAAGCCTAAGTAAAGGCGTACAGTCCGCATCCCAATATGAACAACAAATAAAAAAAATTACCGATGAAGATTTAAAACAGAATATAAAACTGACTAATTTTGTTGTAAATCAGGCAGTCATTCAGCAGGATTGGAAGACTTTACGCCGTATCATTCAGTTTTATAATCAGATTCCAGGCTACGACCCAATTTTATATGATTACGTTCGTGGTGCAATCTATCGGCAAGATGGTCAGCATAAACAGGCGATTAAACTGTATCGGAATATTGTCGAGCAACATCCTGACTTAAGTTATATGCGGCTGGATCTGGCTGCCATGCTGTTTGAAAATAGAGCCTATAATGATAGTCAGACTGAGTTTGAACGGGTCTTGAAGGATGATATTGTGCCTAATGCCCGAACCAAGGCACAAGCCTATTTATCTGCCTTACGTCAGCAGGATCGTTGGAAAAGTAAAGTGGCAGTGAGTTATGGTTATAATTCAAATATTAATAATGCCACTAATAATAAATATCTATACATCCCTATCGGTACCAGTGGTTATTACTGGATTTTAACCAGAGATGCCGAATCATTACCGCAGTCGGGTCATGTGGCAGGTTTATCCTTCTCTACAAATAAAGATTATAATGTACAGGGTAATCACTTTATTAATCTGTCTGTAGACAGTAATGCCAATATTGTGAAGGAGCATCGGGAATTTAACGATGCCAATGTGACATTATCAGCTACTTATAAATATCAGGATATTGATTCATGGCTGGAAGTAGGGCCGTGGGTAAATCGAGCTAATTATCATCTTAATGATATTGGTAAACTGGATTCTATTGGTTTTTCTACCCAATATGGTCATTGGCTTACACCTAAATGGCAAATGATTGTATCGTCCAATGCCTTAACTCGTAAATATGATAATCCATCTTATAGTGCTGCCTATGATGGTGAAACTTATATATTTTCTACTGTACTTGCCCGTGTGATTTCCCCTCGTTTCGTGGTCTATGCCAATCTGGGCGTACAAAAAGATGATTTAAGCAATAAAAATGAATCATCTAAACGATTTAGTAGTTTACTGGGGGTGAATTATGGTTTTAAAAATGGAATTCAGACTTCATTAAGCACCTCTTATGCCTATAGAAAATTTGATGGTATTTCGGTCTGGACGGGATATAACCGTAAGGATGATGAATATCAGATTAATGCCAGCTTATGGAAACAGGATTTAAAATTTTGGGGTATCACACCAAAATTTCTGGTTAAACTTTCCAAAACAGACAGTAATGTCTATGTAAATGAAAAAGATAAGAGAGAGTTTCTTATTCGATTTGAGAAGGATATTTAATCATGATGCAAACTAAAACAAAAGTAAATATGTTTTGTTTTCCACCAGCAGGCAGTGGTGCTGTGATTTATTATCCGTGGAAAAGGCATGTGGCAGAATGGATAAATATTATCCCTGTGGAATATCCAGGTCATGGTGCCAAAGTAAAGCAGGAATTAATTAATGAGCCAGAAGTCTTGGCAAAAGTTATGTTGCAGGATTTATCGGATAGTGCCAATCAACCCTTTATTTTATTTGGGCATAGTGTTGGGGCCGCTTTATTATGGCGAGTAGTGGAGCTGTTAAGTCCTGAGCAATTATCAAACCTAAAACTGATTGTGGTGAGTAGCCGACCAGAATATGAATTTATCAGGGATATGCCAGAAAAACATGCGCTTACACAGCAAGATATTCTTGGTGAATTAAAAAAATATAATAATTTCCCACAGGAAATATTAAACCATCAGGATACGTTAAATTTCTTTTTAAAAATCATCAGAAATGATTTTCATTTAAGTGATCGTATGTTGCATGATCATATTGCCAAAAAGAATATTCCTTTACTGGCTGTATATGGTGTAGATGATCCTGATATTCCAGATATTGATTGTATGAATGGCTGGAAAAACCATAGTGAAAAATGGTTAGGTGCTTATGCACTGGAGGGAGATCATTTTTATTTTAGAAATGAAAAATCAATGCACAAGATGCTTGGCATTATCTCTGATGCTGTATCGGAAATTGTTGAGGAAGCTTATGGTTAGATTGTGAGGCGAAAGATTAAATCATGAATTAAGTTCAATCAGGAGTTATCTATGTTAGCAACAAAAGCTGTGAAGATAAGTGATTATACTTTACCCATTGCGGTAATGAATCACCCTGTACAAAAGATTCGTATACATGAAGTGAGTATGGATCTGTGTGATTATTCTAGTGTTGATGATTATTATCTGAATTATGGTATCGAATTACCTGAACATGCAGGTAATATCTCCATACAGAGAAAGACAGAATATTTTATAGGACGTCTGGCTGCACAAAAAGCTTTATTCAATTTAACCCAGACACAATTTAGCGTAAGCAGAGGAGCGCATTCAGAACCTGTATGGCCAACAGGTGTGGTCGGTAGTATTAGCCATGCCATGTTTGATAAAACCAGAGGTTATGCCATATCCAGTGTTTTAAAAAATAGCGATGTATTGGGTATGGGAATTGATGTTGAACTCATATCCAGTCAGGTATTTTTTGATTCTATCCGTAATATGGCGTTGTCTGGATATGAAACAAGATATATAACATCACGATTTGATGATTATCAATTGATGGGTCTTGCTATATTTTCTGCGAAGGAAAGTATTTATAAAGCAATTCCATGTAAATATCAGCAGGGTATTCATTTTAAAATGCTTAATTGCCTGTCAATTAATCGTGAACAACAGATTATGGAATTTCATATTCCTAGATTAAAAGAGCTAAATTTTGTTGAATCGTTATATGTTGGTTTCCATATTCATACTGAAAAAATAATTACAGGCTGTTTAATGTTTAATCATAAGCATGCTGCCACAATGGATAATCCTGTGTGTTGCTAATTATCCAGAACAATAAAGTGATTACCTGATCATATAATTTAGTATTTAGAAAATGATCAAAGTAATTTAAGTCGTTATTTTTATATTTTTCATAATGTTGATTTAAAGGGTAGCTTTTATGGCACTTTGGAATCATTCATGCTGAAAAATATAAAAATTAGCATAAACCTTTTGTAAGTTTGAAAGTAAGAATTTGTTTTTAATGAATTTTATTATCTAAGAAAGCAAATGGCACACTGGACTACAAGAGATCTATATAAAAATATGCGAGGGCCTATGAACAAGATTATCTCTGACTTTGTTAATCATGTTAATGAAGACATAAGCGTTAAGAATTCTTATTTCTCAACGCAAGATTATGAAATTTATGCAGATCATTTCGTACAGGAAATTACGACATCTGCACAGGATGGTAATAAATTAACTGAAGAAATTGCTTCTGCTTTTGCTGCATTAAAACAGCAGGGCTATGAACGGCCAATTTTAATGGGAGCAATTCCATTTGATACTTCACAGCCTTCCTGTCTGAATGTTTATGCCAATTACCAGAAAACTAAACCACAGCATGCCAGACCACAGCAGGTAACGGATGAGTTTAATATCAGGAAAAAAAGTCCCGTAGTTGCACAGAATAATTTTGAGCAGGCGGTAGAAGCTGCTCTGGATGTTTTTGCTGCAACTGAAATAGAAAAAGTCGTGTTGTCACAGGCGGTGGACGTGGAGTTTGATCAGGCCCATGATGCCTTGTTTTTGGCAAGAAAACTGGCACAGCAGAATCCACATGCCTATGTATTTTCGGTTGCGTTAAATCACGGCCAGTATTTATTGGGCGCTAGCCCTGAATTATTGTTATTTAAGGATGCTGATCAGGTGATTAGTAATCCACTGGCTGGTTCCAGACCAAAAACCCGACAAAGCGAGATTGATTCACAGCATAAAACTAATCTGGAAAGTTCTGCCAAGGATCAATATGAGCATCGTATGGTGGTTAATAATATTGCCCAGAATATTGCGCCATATTGTTATGAATTATCAGTTTCAGAAGTACCGCATATTCTGGAAACTTCCACGATGTTTCACTTGTCCTCCCTGTTCAGGGGGAAGTTGCGGGCAGATTCACCCAATGCTTTAAATATTGCCCTGAAATTACATCCTACACCAGCAGTGTGTGGTACACCGACTGATCTTGCCAAACAATTTATTCTGAATAATGAAGGTTACGACCGTGATTATTATGCTGGTTTGGTGGGCTGGATGGATGCAGAAGGCAATGGTACGTGGATCGTGACGATCCGTTGTGGATTACTGGATCGACAAAAAATGCGCTTATATGCAGGTGCAGGCATTGTATCTGGTTCCAGGGCAAGGGAAGAGTGGCTGGAAACAGAAGCCAAAATGCAGACGATGTTAAATGCCTTTAATTTAAAAGCTTAACAATTACTAAATAATGACTGAGAACAGACCTATGAGCATTCCATCTTTAATTGATTATCAACTGCCTGTATCAGGTGAATATCCATTATCTAAAGTAAAATGGAAGATTAATGTAAATTCAGCAGCGTTATTAATTCATGATATGCAGGAATATTTTCTGGATTATTATGATCGTGATAGCCAGTTAATTCGGCAAGTTATTCAGAATATTAGTGAATTAAAACAATGGTGCAAGCAAAATAATATTCCTGTTTTTTATACTGCTCAACCTGCGATTCAGGCCGATGACGATAGGCAGTTACTGAATGATATGTGGGGTCCTGGAATTACGGCACATCCTGAACGTAAACAAATCGTTGCTCAATTGACTCCCGAAGATAATGACAAGGTACTGGATAAGTGGCGATATAGTGCATTTTTCCGCTCCAATTTAAAACAACAACTGGCCGAACAACATAGAAATCAACTGATTATTTGCGGTGTATATGCCCATATTGGCGTGTTACAAACGGCTGCTGATGCTTTTATGAATGGTATTCAACCCTTTGTTGTATCTGATGCTGTAGCGGATTTTTCTCGTGATGATCATCTTTATGCCTTGAGATATGTTCAGAGAAATCTGGGGATGGCAAGTGAATTAACCCAGATTATTCAGTAATTTATGTTTTAGTCCAGTGTGGTAAAAAAAGGTATCTGCAATGAGTAATGTGTTCAGGAATAAAGTGGTATGGGTGACTGGTGTGAATCAGGGAATTGGCGCTGATGTCATGCAGCGATTGATTGATCTGGACGCAAAAGTTGTCGGGTTTGATATTTTCAGAGATCAGGTGGCTGCGGAATATCAGCATTTGGTTCATTTATGTGATGTCAGGGATTCCGAACAGGTGATGAATTTATGTCAGCAGTTATTACAGAGCGCACCACCTGATTATTTTGTCAGTGTGGCAGGGATTTTACATCTGGCGGATCATGCACAAATTTCTATACAGGACTGGCAGGATACCTTTGCAATTAATACTTTTGCTGCATTTTATTTTTTAAAAGTCCTGTCCAGTCATTTTCGTCAACAGCAGCATGGTGGCATTGTCTTTGTGTCTTCCAATGCAGCCAGAATGCCTCGGGTGAATATGTCAGCTTATGGTGCATCGAAGGCAGCCTTGACCTCTTTTGCCAGAACTGTTGGTCTGGAGTTGGCACAGTATGGCGTTCGGGTCAATATTGTATCGCCAGGATCGACCCTGACCCCTATGCAATATCTGTTATGGACGGATGAAAATGCAGAACAGAGAACGATTCAGGGTGATCTGAAAACTTATAAAACAGGTATTCCATTACAAAAAATTGCTAAGCCTTCTGAAATAACCGATGTCATTTTATTTCTGTTAAGTGATCAGGCTTCACACCTGACTATGCAGGATATTGTGGTAGATGGTGGCGCAACGATGGGCGTATAAAGCATTCAGCTTTGTCCCCAAAATGAATATAAGCAGGTCAAAAAATGAATTTGCAATTAGAAATATTTGAACAGGTTTGTGATGTGCTGGATCTGGGTAATGAAACTCTCGCCAGTGACGATAATTTAATAGAATTTGGCTTAAATTCCCTGAGTATTATGAAGCTGGTTGATCAGTTTGAGCAAAAATATGCAAAGGATTTATCCTATACGGATTTTGTTATTTCTCCCACTATTGAAGATTGGGTCAGACTTGTTGCAAATCTGGATCATGCAGATTGTCCAGAATCAGATCGTGCCGAACAGGAAAAAGCAACCACAAAGTCAATAGTAGTAAAGGAAAATATCAATACCTTGCGCCAGTTGTCTGATATGCAATATGCCTACTGGGCAGGTAGACAGGCAGGGGATGCCGCAGCACATTTATATGTCGAATTTTCTGCTCCACAATTGCAATTACCCCGCTTACAAGCAGCATTACAAAAACTGATTTATGTTCATCCAATGCTTAGATTGAGCATTAATCAGGATGGTTTACAACAAATTAAAGCAAATGTTGAAGTCAGAATTCGTCAGGATGATTTACGTTTATATCAACCAGCACAGGTTACGGAATTTTTACATCAAAAACGCCAGCAATTAAGCCATCAAAAACTGGATTTACAGGCAGGGCAACTTATTGATATTAGCGTGTCGTTATTACCAGAAGAAAAATATCGTATTCACATTGATATAGATATGCTTGCCGCAGATCCGCAATGTTATTTACAGGTAATAGAAGATTTAAGCCGTTTATATCATGATGAAAATGCTTTAACAGTACCGCAGCGTGTTCAGTATTTTGATTATCTGGATCAATTACAGCAATTTTCCAGTGAGAATAAACAAGTTGCAGAAGATAAAATCTGGTGGCTAGATACTATTCAGCATACTTTTCCTGCACCACAATTACCATATCAGTCGGCATTACATATACAGGATGAAAATTATTTTGATAGCTTTAGTGATCATATTAATGAAAATCAGACCCGTAAATTAAATCTTATTGCTGAGCAATGGGATATTTCATTATCGGAATTATTATTGGCAGCTTTTGCCCTGACAATTGCACAATGGAATCAAACCCCACAATTCAGATTGAATTATCCTGTATTTAATCAACATATTGCAAATACATCGTTTGAAAATGTGGTTGGAGATTTTGCTAATTTTATTTTACTTGATATAGATGTTAAGCAAAATCAAACTTTTGAGCAATTTTGTACTCGTCTTGCCAGTCAGTTAAAACTTAGATTACAACATACGCATTATGCTGGTATAGATATTTTGCGGGATTTATCCAGACAGCACAATCAAACAGAAACTGCCCCTGTTATTTTTAGTGCATGTCTGAATGATCAGCAGCATTTATTTTCTTCACAAGTCACAGAAACACTGGGTCAACCGATATGGGCGTTATCACAAGGGCCAAAAGTTAATCTGGATTCACAGATTTTTGCCTTTATGAATGGGATATTAATTAATTGGGATGTAAGGCTTGGTGTATTTAAAGATCGACAAATTATTGCGGATATGTTTAAGCATTATACAGATTTGATCCATTATATTGCAGAATCAGATTCGATTGCCAATAAACAACTGCATCAGATTTTAGCATTGTATTTAAATCAGCAGGACAAGGTGGATTTTGTAGCAGGTCGTGACAAAATATTCATTAAGCAGCTTGAAGCTATTGTGCGACAATCTCCAGATCAGATTGCCATTACAATACAGCAGCAAAAGATCAATTACCAGCAGCTATGGAATATGATCGTCACCAGTACGAATTTTTTACAGCACCAAGGTATTCAGCAAAATGCTGTGGTTTATCTATCCATAACAGATCAGTTATGGAAAATAGTTAGCCTATTGTCTTTAATCAATCTTGATGTAAAAACCATTATCCATACTGAACATCAAAATCAGGGGGTTAAACGTGAAGATCATGAATACTGGACAATTACGGATCATGACGATTATGTTCTGACGCAAAATAATAATATTGATTTATCAGCATTAAAAAATCATTATCTTGCTGAATCAACAGCTCAAGAAATGATCCTGGATTTGAATTTTTATCCGTCATTTCAGCATAGTCAGATTTTAAATACTTCACAGCAGGCGATTGATTTCCAGTATATTGCCAATCAAGCTGTTGATCTTCTAGAAATTTCTGAATTTTCACCTCAAACACAATTGCTCATACTGGATCATGTCGTGACGGATTTATGGTGGATTGATGCATTTGCTGTATTGTTAAAAGGAGGCAGTATTCATCTTTATCAACAAGATATAACGAATATGGCAAAAATTTCAGCATATATTCAATACAATAAAATCAATACATTAAAAATGGCAGCCGATCATTTATATGAGCTTGCTAAATTTAATCAGAATGTGATATGGCAACTTGAAAGGGTATTGTTCTGTTACCAATGTAGTCACTGGAAATTAGGTGAAATTCTGAACAAGATTAATCCAGAAATCCATTTAACTGGCTTGATTGCAAATCTGGATCATGCAATTTATATAGGTTATAGTAGAATTGAACATGGCGATATAAAAAATAAAATACGCTTGAATCAGTTTAATATATGGCCTAGTTTAAATTTACAAATAAAAAATCATTTCTTATTCCCTTGCCCAGTTGGCGTTGAAGGGAAAATATATTTAAATTTCCCTGAATATGTAAATCAACATGATCAGGCACAACAACACTGGGTCAAAACAGCCGATAGTGCTTATTATTCTGCTGATAATAAAATTATTTTGTGTGGTAATAAAACTCCAGTATTTCAGGATGATCTTGACCTTAATGATCTGGAACAGATGATTTTAAATACTGGAACAGTGGAATATATTAAAATATTTGAACATCATTCGGTATTGTTTGTGGCAGTAAGTGCGGTAAATCTGCAATATGATCTGTTTAAACAGCAAATGAATGGACTACTGCAAAATAATATATTTAAGAAAATTGACGTTAAAGTTGTGATTGTGGATGACTTTCCATTACAAAAAACAGGTGTTATTGATCCTGATTTAATTGATATTGAAGCTGGTTATGATCTTAATCTTATGGAAGATAATCATTCCAGTTTGGAAAAAACCATTACTTATATTTTTTCCAGAATTACAGGAACAGCAGCTGCCGATATTGCCAGACAGGATGATTTTTTTGATCTTGGTGGTGATTCATTACTTGCCACACATCTGGCAACGGTTATTAATAAATATTTTCAGGGTGCAAATATTACAGTCGTTGATGTATTTACGCAGAGAACGGTAAATGATATTGCACAGCTTATTTATGAAAAACTGGCTGAAAAATCTCAAATTATCGCCGAATTATTTTTAGAATATGCAGGAGTTGAAGAATGAAAAAATCCAATGTCAAACAACTCAATCCATTGCAAAAAGCCTATCTACTGGGAAGATCAGAGGTATTGCCATTAGGTGGTTTTGCCATGCATGATTTTCGGGAGTTTCATGGCAATATTGCATCGGCTAAATTGCAACAGGCTATAGATACGGCAGTTTTACACACGCCAGCCTTAAGAACTATCATTGATGATGTAAATTTAACACAATATGAATATGATGCTATTGCGTCCAGATTTGAAATCATTGATTTATCATCATTGAGTATTGAACAAGCGAATGATCAACTACATCAGATCAGACGGCAATATTCTACTAAAACGCATTCTCTATCTGAGCCTTTATGGTCTATTTGTTTGGTACAGTTACCTGAAGGTCTGGAACATCGCTCGGTTGTATTGACTAGTTTTGATGGGCTTATTCTGGATGGTTTTTCTATTTCAAAATTATTGTCTAATTTGTTTTCTGATAGTGATGCCATTCTAGAAAAAACACCAGATACGACTGATAAAATACCTGCCTATTTTTTAAATAAACCACAAGATAAGCAATATTGGGAAAAGAAAGTTGCCAGCTTTAATGGATTAAGTTGTTTACCCTGGAAAACTGATTTAAATCAGCTTTTTGCTGTTAATCATGTACGGCAAGGTATTATTGTTGATAAAACTCAATGGTCAGAGATTTCAAGACAGGCAGCAAAATATAAATTATTGCCGAATGTTGTTTTAACTGCAATTATTCTTGAACAGGTAGCAAAATTTACTCAGGAACAGTATTTATTGATTTCCATGCCTGTATCAGATTCTTCCTTATCGAACAAAATTGCTAATTCTTCCAGTTTTATTGTGATTGATTATGATGTCAGGAATCCATCTAATTTTATTGATAGGGCAAAAAAATTACAAAGTGATATTTTGTATGCAATGAGCCATATTTCTTTTTCAGGAATAGAAATTGCAAAACTTTTAATTAAAAAATATGCAAAAACCATCGTATTACCTGTTGCATTTACCAATGGATTATCATGGGGAAATGCTTTTCAGACAAAAGAGCTATTTTACCATTCGGGATTAGCCAGAACGCCTCAATTGGCTTTGGATATAAGAGTCAGCCTAAGCAGAGATGCTGATATAGAAATTAATTTTGATTATTGCAACACTGCACTAGATGATGGTTTTATTCAAAGAATTCTAGAGCAGATTCAGAGTGAATTTTCGCAGTTTAATCTGGCAGAACAGGTAAAATTTGATCAAAATAGATCAAATATAACAGCAAATCAGCATACAAAAAATGAAATACAGGTTCATGATTATTTAGCTGATTTAATGCTGAAACTGCAAAATTCACAGAATAAAATTGCATTAATCTTTGATCAGAAAAAGATTAGTTATAAAACACTGGCCAGCAATGTAGCTAAATTACAACAGGCCTTTAGGCAGAGAAATTTGGGAAGATCTTCTGTTGTTGCAATTTGCCTGCATAAAAGTCCTGAGCATATTTATACTACGCTTGCCTGTACTTTATTGGGTATTATCTGGGTGCCAATAGATATGGCATCACCAATAGCTAGAATTAATTATCTATTATCTAATTGTGGTGCGGATCTGGTGGTATCTGAATCCAGAATCGAAAATTTTCCTTATCTGGATATTCAACAGGTATTACAACAACAAGAAAATTATGCACTGATTTCTGATTATGTAATAGATGAAACACCAGCGTATTATTTATACACTTCGGGCAGCACAGGTATGCCGAAATGTGTGGTCTTAAATCAACTTGCTACGGCGAATGTCGTGCAGCAAACCATAGCAAGATGGCAAATGAATGAGCATGATGTTTGTATGGGAGTTACACCATTTCATCATGATATGTCGGTTTTTGATATTTTTGGCAGTTTATCTATTGGCGCAACGCTGGTTTTACCAACACCACAAGACAGTAAAAATGCTATGGCTTGGGCACAACTGGTCAGCGATTATAAAATTACAATTTGGGTTAGCGTTCCAGCCATTGTTGACATGCTCTTGATGTGTGCCCAACCGCATCAGATCCAGTCATTACGATTAATCGCTCAGGGGGGTGATTTTGTTAAACCTAAAGTGATCCAGAATTTACAAAAGCTTATTCCAGCAATTCGCCTATTCTCTTTAGGTGGGCCGACAGAAACAACCATATGGAGTATCTGGCATGAAATTACTCATCAGGATCAGGACATTATTCCATATGGTAAGGCATTAAAAAATAATGATTATTGTATTCTGAACCCACAATATCAACCCTGTGCTATTGGTGACGTAGGCAGTATTTGCATGTCTGGAATCAATCTGGCAAATGGTTATTTAATTGATGGTAAGTTATCAGATAATGATTTTATTTATATCAAGGATAATGTAGGTCAATCATTAAGATTATATAAAAGTAGTGATAAAGGATACTTGCGGGCAGATGGTAATATTATTTTTGTAGGACGGGATGAAGGTTATTTAAAAGTTAAAGGTGTTCGAATATCTGCTTTTGAAGTAGAAAATAAAATAGCTGAACATTATAAAATTCAATCAATTGTTATTTTGGCCTGTTTTAACCCTATATATGATGGCAATGAGTTGGTCGCAATTTATACAAGTAACTTTGATCAAGCTATTGATATTTTAAGTATAAAAAACTGGTTGAAACAGGAACTGCCAGTATCTCATATTCCAACCCGATGGATTAAATTATCTGAATTGCCCTTAACCAGAAATGGAAAAATTGATCGTAAACAGTTACATGAGCTGGTTAAAGAACACATTAACTTTAATCATCAGGATATTGTAAAGACTATAACAGAAGATTCTACTCCCAAGCAATCCAGACAAAATAGTAATGTCTTTGAAATATTATGTGAATTACCGGTAATTCGAAATCATACTGAAAATATAGTCCTTGATAGTCATATTATTTCTGTCGGTATCAGGATTAAACAATTGAATGAAATAGCAAAACATTTTTCAAAACAATTTAATATATCTGTAGATGTGAATAATTTGGCAAAATGCCAAACTATTCATGACATCGTAGAATATATTGAAAAGCAAATTTGAGTATTAATAAAAAGGAATGTAATAATGAAATTTCAAAATAATCAATCTATGATGACTGATGATAAATTTAGTATATTTGAGCAAAAATTACAGGAATTAGGTGCAAATCCAAAACAGGAGATACAGAATAATGCTGTATTGTCAGATAATCAGGTTTCCATGTCTGAGGAGCGGGCATGGATGTTACATCAACAAAATCCCATATCTGCTTCTGGACCTTTTGTTCTGGCATTGAAATTAAAAGGTCAGGTTAATATAGAAAGATTACAGTCTGCAATTATAAAATTATATGAAGGTAACTCAAATTTAAATCTGATTTATAAACTGGATGATGAAGGCGAATTAGAAAAAATTCATCAAAGCTATAAAACTGTAGAAATGATTAAAATAAAAAATGAATATGAAGCCAGAGCATATCTGATTCAGAAGGTAACACAACCCATAGACCTGGCAACTATACCTTCTATTCAATTTAGTATTTTTCAGACTGAGAATGAAGTTATTCTGGGAATACTTGGACATCATATTTTAATGGATGATAATTCATGGAAACCTGTATTCCATTATTTAAGCCAATATTATAATCAACATGCAGTAGAGCAATCTGGAATTAAGGAGAGTTCATCATTAAAATTTATAACACATGAAAAAAAGAACAAACAGGATATTTTAAATTACTGGAAAGATCAGTTTAACGATGGTTTGAGATACTATGATTTTCCAGAGGTATATAAGCTAATTCATAATTATCCAGTAACAAGATATGGCGTAGAAAATTATCTTGAAGGGGAAAATCTGGCAAATAGATTTGTAGCAAAATATCCATCACAATTTATTGTGAAATTGAGTGAAACAGCCAAAGCAACACCATTTCATAGTATTACAACATTGTTTGGTTTATACCTAAGCAATATTACGCATATTAATGAAGTAGATATTCTTATCCCAACTGTTGAGCATCGGGAAATTACACAGCTTGATCAGATTTCATCAAGTTCTAATGTGATTCCAGTCAGAGTATCTACCAATGCCGAGTTAAGTGCCACTATTGGGGCAGTGCGGAATCAAATTTTAAATGGTATTTCCTATGATTTACCGATAGAGGAGATATTTTCTGTAACAAAAACAGATCGAGAAGATATTCCTAATATTTTAATTACTCAGTTTGTATGTGCAACGCAGTTTTTAAATCTTGATGGAATAGAAGTGATTCCTCTTGAAATACCTTCTTTGAATATGGATTATGATTTGGCTCTGGCTGTACAATTTGATCAGAATAAGCAGACGGTTACATTTGAATTAACTACAGGGAACGCTTTATCAAAAAATGCGGGTGCAATTATTCTGGAAAAATTCCTGGAATTTTTACAAGGCATAGATAGCAGTAAAGATATTTTGGCAAACATAGTAAATGATAAATCAAATAATTATCATAAAGATAAGCATTTATCTGAAAATGTTGCCCTAGTGGATACCATTTTGTCGGAATTTAGACAAGTTTTAAATCAACCAGAATTAACAGCAACAGATAATTTTTTTGATAAAGGTGGACATTCTATTCTGGCGACCAAAGTGATTGGCCGTTTGCAATCAAAGCATCAGGTTTTGATCAATATCGCTGATTTTTTTAATGCACCCACAGCAAATGAATTGGTGAAATTCGCTACATATACAGAATATAATCACTCCGATATTGTCATACCTGTAGCAGAAACGGATATAGACATTATTGCGCCACTCTCATTATTACAACAAACTTATATAGAGTTTTCTGATTATGGTAGAAATCCAATTTTTAATATTCCGTATGCATTAAGATTTTCCTCTAATATAGATGAAAATGCTTTTTATTTGGCATTTAAAGATATTATTCAACGCCATCATGCACTTCGTACCATTTTAATTGAAAATTCAGAGGGTGAAATTCTACAAAGAATTATACCTATGCAGGAATTTGAGGATTATCAATGGTTCTGGTATTCAGATGCACAGGGCAATGAAGATTATCAAAATATCCTGATTCAGGAAAACTATCATAGTTTTGATTTATTTAATCATTTCCCAATTCGGGTTAAATTCCTGAAAGATGAAAATGGCCAGCCGATTTTATCTTTATTAATCTATCACAATGTAATGGATGAATGGTCAACAGGGATTTTGCTTGAGGATTTATGGGTTGCTTATCAGAAGCGAATTAATCATCAAATACCTGAATGGGATACTATTCCAAATCAATTCCATCAACATGCTTTAGAGCAGAATCATGCAGTTATTCTGGGTGAGCATCTGGCATACTGGAAACAAAAACTTGGCACTGTTTATAAATCAAAACCTTTATTGTCCAATAAGGATGAAGTAACAGAAATAGACATTGCAGGAGGTTTTGTCAGTTTTTCACTTAATGCTGTTGATGTGCAAAAATTAAATCATCTGGCAAAACAGAATAATGCTTCATTATTTCATACATTATATTCAACTCTGGCATTGGCTATTTATCTACTGGAAGGTGGTAAAAAGTTATTGCTTGGGACTTCTGTATCTGGGCGTGAAGATATTAAATATCAGGAAACAGTCGGTTATTTTACTAATGTAGTATTACATCATGTTCATTTTAATGAAGAAATGCAAATTTCTGAATTAATTAAACAGGTGAAGAATACCATTATAGAAGGCTTGCCATATTCTGATGTTCCTTTAGGAATTATTGAAGCTGCGGTTAAAGCAGATGATGAATTAAGTGAGGATAGCCTATTTGAGATATATATACAATTCCATGCAAAAAATTCCCTGACTGGTGTCTTACTGGTAGATGATCAACAAGATCTTAAATTTGAATTGCTGGAACCTGAAAGAACATTATCAAAATATGGTTTGCATTTTGAATTATATGAAGAACCATTATCTATTGATAATGCATTGAGAGTGGTGATGTGCTACAGAAATAATCATTATAGTGAAGACAAAGTAGCATTGATTATTGATCTGGTGCAACGTGTTTTTCATGCCATGATTAAAGTCAGTGATCATCAATTAAATGATATTACTGATATTAGAAAAGAGTTAACTTTGACAATTTAAATAATTAAAGGTAATTAAAATGCATCAAATGCAAAAAGATATAGAAAATGGATTTATTCCATTTTCAGAAGAAAGAGCCAGATTTTATCTGGAAAAGGGTTGTTGGCAAAATCAAACTTTATTTCAAATGCTGGAAGAAAGTGGGCAAAAGTATGCTGACCAGATTGCCGTTCGTCAGGATCAAAAAAGTTTAACTTATCAAGAGCTTTATGATTATGCTGCAAAATATGGGACTTATCTTGCGAAAAAAGGACTTAAAGAGGGTGATTTTGTCCTGATTCAATCCCCGAATGTGATCGAGTTTTTTGTGGTTTTGTTTGGGTTAACTTTTATTGGCGCTCGACCAGTGTTTTGTTTAAATGGTCATGGAGCTCATGAAATTGAAAATATTGCCAGAAAAAGTCGGGCTGTGGGTTATATCCGTATTGTAGATCGCCATCAGCATCATGATGAAGTCATTGACATGACCAATCAGTTTATACAGCCGAATTTGAATCTATGGTACAGACAAACCATAGCCAATGGTCATACTTTACAGGATTCATTTCCTGCACTGAAAAACTTATCCATTGATTTTAATCAACAAAGTCAGGCCAAAGCCACAGATATTGCCTTCTTGCAATTATCAGGTGGTACAACAGGATTACCCAAACTGATCGCCAGAACACATACAGATTATTTGTATTCGGTACGTTTAAGTGCAGACGTGGCGCATCTGGATCAGCACAGTAAACAGTTAATTGTATTGCCTGTCATGCATAACTTTACCATGAGTTCTCCTGGTTTTCTGGGAGCTTTTTATGCGGGTGCAACAGTCATTCTTACTCAGGATAGCAGTGCAAAAAACTGTTTTTCATTGATTGAGAAATATAAGATTACGCAGGTATCACTGGTTCCAGCTTTAATCAATTTATGGATTAATTCTGGTAAGCAGGATAATTATGATTTATCAAGTCTAAAAGTAATCCAAATTGGTGGTGCGAAATTATTACCAGTCCTGGCAAATGAAATTCTCGAGAAATTAAATATTACTATACAACAAGTATATGGTATGGCCGAAGGTCTGGTTAATTTTACTCATCTGGATGATGATGTAAATACCATTGTATATACACAAGGTAAAAAACTATCTGAATATGATGAAATCAAAATATTAGATGATGATGGTTTTGCATTAAAGCGTAATGCAGCAGGGTTTATATTAACCAGAGGACCCTATACGATTAATGGTTATTATAATTCTGCAGAAGATAATAAAAAAAGTTTTACCCTAGATGGATTTTATATTACGGGTGATATTGGATTCATTGATGACAATGGAAATATCGTTGTTACAGGCCGTGCAAAAGAGCAGATTAATCGGGCTGGAGAAAAAATAACACCTAGTGAATTAGAGAATTTGATTCTTGAATTCAATGGTGTGAAAGATGTCTGTGTGATTGGTATAGAAGATAAAATACTAGGTGAAAAGATAAAAGTTCTTATTATTTCAGAACATGCAGATAGAATATTCTCTTTACGAGAAATACGTAAATTTTTGCAAGAGAAACGAATTGCAGAATATAAGCTTCCCGATGAAGTAGAAAATGTGAGTGAATTTAAATATACCCATGTTGGTAAAATTCACAAACAAAAACTCAAATAAATAAATCTGGAGAATAGAAATGAGCATACAAAATCAAATTTATGACATTATCGGTATTGGTGTTGGCCCTTTTAATCTTGGTTTGGCTTGTCTTGCCGAACCATTAGAAGAATTAAATACGCTATTTTTGGATAGAAAAGAAGAGTTTGATTGGCATACAGGTATTATGCCAGAATGGAGTACATTACAAATTCCATTTGTTGCTGATCTGGTTAGTTTTGCCGATCCAACCAGTAAATTTTCATTTCTAAATTATTTAAAAGAAACTCAGAAAATTTATCAGTTTTATATTGGTGAAGAATATTACATTCTACGCTCAGAATATAATAATTACTGTAAATGGGCAGTCAGTAAGATGAAAAATATTAATTTTAGTGCCAATGTACAGGAAGTTATCTATGATGAAAACATGCATATATACACCATACAGTGGATTAATGATAATGGTGATATTGCTTATGCCAAAACTAAAAATATTGTTCTAGGTACAGGAACATCACCTAATATTCCTGAATTTTGTAAACAATATAAAGATAAAGTTCATTTAAGTAGTAACTACATTAATAATAAGGAAAATTATCAAAGAATGAAATCAATTACCATTATTGGTAGTGGGCAAAGTGGTGCGGAAATTTATTATGATTTATTGAAAGATATTGATAAATATAACTATTCATTGAATTGGTTCTCACAATCGAGACACTTTTTTACTATGGATATGGGAAAATTGGCACTAGAATATACTTCACCTGATTATACAGAGCATTTTTATTCCTTAACACAAAAAAAGAGAGATCAGATTATAGAAATACAGGATGTATTATATAAAGGTATTTCCATGAAACTGATTGATAAGATATATAGTGAATTATACATTAAATCGAATTCAGCCAAAATTGCAACCACAATTATGCCAAATTCTAGACTGGAATCCATGCATGAACGTGATAATAATCTGGTTCTGGAATTTGAACATCTGGATCTGGAAGAAAACTTCAGTGTAGAAACTAATGTAGTTATTTTATCTCTTGGTTATGGTTATCGTATTCCTGAGTTTCTTGATCCTGTTAAAAATGTAATTAACTGGGATGATAAAAATAGAATGAAACTAAATATTAATTATAGCGTAAATAATGATCATAATATCTACGTTCAAAATGTTGGATTATATTCACATGGTATATCTATTTGTGATCTTGGTATGGGTTGTTATCGAAATTCAATTATTATTAATAGTATTTTAAATAAAGATGTCTATCAGGTTGAAAAAAGAATAGCATTCCAGAGTTTTGAACCAGCACATTAACTTAAACAGATTATATGTAGGAAATTATATGAATACTATATCACGTTGTTTACCTGATTATTTTTCTCTGGATATTAATCACGACACTTATGCATTAAGAGCCATAAATTATCCAAAAGATTTGGCATTGATTCATCAATGGATGAATCTTGAACATATTGCTAAACAATGGCATCTAGATGAATCTATAGAAAATGTTGCAATGTATCTGGAAAAAGCATTGGCAGATGATCATCAGCGTCCATATATCATGACAAAGAATAATATGGATATTGCCTATATTGAAATATACGAAGGGTATCGTGATAGATTGGCAAGATACTATGATGCTGATATTCATGATATGGGGTGGCATCAGGCTTTGGCAAATGTGAGTGCCAGAATGAGAGGTGTATATCTAACTTATATGGCAATATTGATCAATGAATTTATTTTTAGAAATACTCAGGCGAAAAAAATTGTTGGTGAACCAAATAGTAATATTAAAGCCTATTTTAAGATTGCAGAAAGTTTTGCTTATATGATACAGAAAGATTTAATCATGCCAGAAAAGAAAGCTGTTTTATATTTTTGTGAAAAAGATCAATTTTATAATTCAGAGGTTATGCAAAAATTTAAAGACAAGATTGAAGTCCAATAGTGATTAATCTGTTATCTCACTTTCTGTTAAAGAATAAATCTGTATTATTGGATTATTTATGTTAAGTAATAAATCTTTTTTTGCTAAAATTAAAGTAAAGTATTATGTACTTTTCTTTGTTGTTGTTTTTCTGGTTTTGTTTTTATTCAATTATCAGAGTCATTCTTCTGATAAACAACAAACAAAAACTGCTAGTTCACCCATAATGACAGTTTCTATTACTCATCCCCGCATTGAGAATATTTCCAGAGATCTTTTGGCTTATGGCTATATTAAACCGTGGCAGGAAGTCATTATTGGTAGCGAAATTTCTGGTGTGAAGATTAATAGGATATTTGTAAATGTTGGTGATCATGTAAAAAAAGGTCAATTACTGGCAAAAGTGGATAATGATCTTATTCTGGCAGATTTATCTCAATCCAGAGCTCAGGCTCTGGAGGCTAAATCTCTTTTGGATGAGGCCAATAAGGATACATATCGTATTCAACATTTAAAAAATACAGGGGCAATTTCAGATCAGGAAATGTCCCAAATCTTAACTACTGAAAAAACGGCTCAATCCAAATTAATAGCAGCTATGGCTGGCGTAAAAACAAATGAGCTTCGGTTATCGAAGACCAGAATTTATGCCACAGATGATGGCGTGATTAGTTCCAGAACGGCAACAACAGGATCATTATTACAGGCTGGACAGGAATTATTTAGAATGATCCGAAAAAATCAGCTTGAATGGCATGCCGAAGTTACTCAGCGGGAATTATATGATTTGCAGCCTGCAATGCAGGTGATTATTAAAACATCGAATGGTCATTCTATTACTGGTCATGTACGTCAACTTTCACCTGTGGTGAATGAGGATACTAATCGGGGAATTGCTTATGTTGATTTACCTGTTAGTGATGCTGTCAAAATGGGAATGTTTGTTGAGGGAAGATTTATACTGGGTAAACATCAGGTATTAACCTTGCCACAAAGTAGCATTGTGATGCAGGATAGTTATTCTTATATCTTTGTGGTAAATCCGCATAATAAAGTTAAACGTATAAAAATTAATGTAGGACGTCAAACAGGAGACAGGGTTGAAGTCTTTAATCTGGATCAAAATCTTAAAGTCGTAGAATCAAGTGGAAACTTCCTTTCAGATGGTGATGTTATTCAAATCGGAAATAAGATTCCTGTTTCTAATATTACCAATGGTTTGCTGAAAGAGTTGAATTAACGTATGAATTTTTCTGTCTGGTCAATAAAAAATCCAATTCCATCAATATTACTATTTATTTTATTAAGCTGTGTTGGATTATATAGCTTTTATAAAATGGAGATTCAGTCATTTCCTGATATTGAGCTACCCGTGGTGACGGTAACGGCCACTTTACCAGGTGCAGCACCTCGACAACTGGAAACTGATGTTGCCACAAAAATTGAAGATGCCATTTATACTCTGGAAGGTTTAAAACACCAGTCTACAATTATTTCGGATGGTGTGGTAACTACTACAGTTGAATTTGATCTTGAAAAAAATTTACAGGAAGCTGTGGATGATGTTAGGGGAGCAATTTCCCGTATTCAGGCTGATTTACCCGCAGAAATGCCAACACCTGCAATTAATAAGATTAATGTCGCATCTTCTCCAATTCTGACCTATACCATTCAGGCACCTGAAATGGATGAAGTCAGTTTATCTTGGTTTGTCGATCATGAAGTACAACGGCGATTATTACAGGTGCATGGTGTCGGTGCTGTGAGTCGGGTGGGAGGATTAACCCGACAAATCAATATTGAGCCACAGCTTGATCAGTTGACCGCAATTCATATGACAGTTGAAGATTTGTCAAAGCAACTCAAATTAACCCAGCTTGAAGCATCAGGTGGGCAAATGAAACTGGGGCAGGGTGAACAGGTTATTCGTATAGATGCCACAGCAAAAACTGTTGCCGATTTGAGTAAAATTAATATTGCCCTAAAAAATGGAAATTACATTCGTCTGGATCAACTTGCAAATATAACGGATAGTTATACCGAACGTCGTAGTCTGGCACTACTGGATGGTCAGCCTGTTATCGGTTTTGAAATTCTGCGCAGCAAGGGTGCAAGTGAAATTGAAGTTGAAAAAAATATCCAGCTGGTTTTGCAGCAATTACAAACACAATATCCTGATTTAAAACTTAATGAAGCCTTTAATTTTGTTAATCCCGTAAAAAGTAATTATAACGGCTCAATGTATTTATTATATGAAGGCGCATTATTAGCCATTCTGGTGGTGTGGCTATTTTTACGGGATTGGCGGGCAACATTGATTGCAGCAATTGCTTTACCGCTCTCCATTTTGCCTGCTTTTGCAGGTATGTACTATTTGGGTTTTACCATCAATGTTGTGACATTACTGGCATTATCTCTGGTGGTTGGAATTCTGGTGGATGATGCCATTGTCGAGATAGAAAATATTATTCGTCACATGAAGAATGGGCAAAGTCCATATCAGGCGGCCATGAATGCTGTGAATGAAATTGGACTGGCAGTCATTGCCACAACACTTTCCCTGATCGTTGTATTTTTACCTACAGCTTTTATGAGTGGTGTTGCTGGTAAATTCTTTGTGCAATTTGGCTGGACAGCATCTCTTGCCATATTTACCTCGTTATTAATTGCCCGATTATTGACGCCAATGATGTGTGCTTATTTGTTAAAATCTTTTATTCAGTTAAATTCAGATCAGCAAGCGAAACAAGATGAAGTTCTAAAACCCAAACACAATCATGGCATGGTCATGGATACCTATTTAAACAAGGTGAAATGGTGTGTTGAGCATAAATGGTTAACTTTAATCATGGCAATTGTGCTATTTATGACGTCAATGTTATTAATTCCCTTATTAAAAAAAGGATTTATTCCATCATCAGATACGGGGCAGACTCAGGTAAGGCTGGAATTACCCGCAGCAACCAATTTAAAAACTATGGTTGATGTTGCCGAATATGCCAGAAAACTGATTCAGCAACAGACTGATATAAAAAGTGTTTATACAACGATTGGTGCTGGCTCCGTAGGAAATAATCCTTTGGCTTCCAATCTTGCAGAAGTTAGAAAGGCAGTTTTGACCATTCAACTGGTAGATTATCAGGATCGTCAAAAAACTTTGCAACAAATAGAACAGGATTTACGTAAAACCCTGATTGATCATCTTAGTGGTACACGAGTACAGATTGGTCTGGAAACTGCCAATAATTCATATCAGTTTGCATTATCGGGAGAAGATGCCGACAAACTACTTCAAACAGCTTATATTCTGGAAGAACAGCTTAGAAGTATACCCAATATTGGTACAGTCACTTCTGGGGTTGCACTGGAACGCAAGGAAATTGTGGTCAAACCTGATTATGCCAAGGCAGCAATGATGGGCATTAGTCCATCAACAATCGCCCAAACGATTCGGGTAGCAACCATCGGGGATTATGATCAGAATTTATCAAAACTAAATTCTGATCAGCGTCAGATTCCGATTGTCATGCGATTGCCTGTGGAGGTTAGACAGGATATTGAAAAAATTAAAAAATTAATGATCAATGGTCAACGAGGAGAAGTCATGCTAGGCAGTATTGCAGCGATGACCATGGAAAATGGCTATTCACAAATTGAGCGATTTAATCGGTTAAGAAATATTAATTTTATTATGGAATTGAATGGTGAAGCATTAGGCGATATTGCAACACAAGTAACCTCCTTGCCCATTATGCAGAATTTACCTGAAGGGGTTGTGTTGACCAATACGGGTGATGCCGAAGTTATGGTTGAGCTTTTTTCAAGTTTTGGTCTGGTGATTATTACGGGTGTTGTTTGTATATATGCCATATTAATTTTATTATTCAGAGATTTTTTTCAACCCGTAACCATTTTGATGGCCTTACTCTTGTCTACGGCTGGTGCATTTATTTTATTACTAATAACTAATAATTTATTGGCCTTGCCTAGTTTGATCGGCTTGATCATGTTAATGGGTATTGCTGCAAAAAATTCTATTTTATTGGTAGATTACATTATTATTGCCAGAACCCAGTTACAATTAACTCGAGCAGAAGCAATACAGGATGCCTGTTTAAAACGAGCCAGACCGATTATTATGACCTCAGTCGCTATGGGAGCTGGAATGTTGCCGATTGCTTTGGGATTTGGTACAGATCCAAGTTTTCGTATGCCAATGGCGATTGCAATTATTGGTGGATTAGTTAGTAGCACCTTATTATCGTTACTGGTTATTCCTGCTGTATATGTCATTGTGGATAACTTTAAAAATTACTTTAAAAGTTTGGTTAATAGGAAAAATAATTAGTACATTTTTATCATAACCCTTGTTCCATAGTGTCTCGCCTAAATGTTTGACCGTTTGAAGCAGTTCATTGTGTTCTATTAATTAAATTTTCTATCTTTACAAGACTTTGCACTTTTATGGAATTACTTTATATTTCTATCTGCCTAAAGTTCCTTGTTGGTGGTCTTTAGTGTCATAAGTTCTATTACTATATAGGGAGTTGAGTTGTTTATTTTGTGGAATTTGATTGAGTAGATTACCAAGTAGTTGTGAATCACTGACATTGTTTGTGGTGAACTGAACTGCCCGTACTTGGAGAGATATATCATCAAATCAAATTGCAATATTTTTATTAATCATAGCCTTAACAGTAAATTTATGCAATAAAGCCTTTTTATCAAAGTAAGCATAATATTTATTTGTGTATTTTTTTATCTCTAGTTAAAAAGCATAATGATCTATTATCATGTAACTACTTTTTTAATCTTTTATAAATATCTGAATATTATTTTAATACTTTTTAATCTTCAAAAGCTTATATCACATTTATATTGGTGAAATTCAAGTGTATTTAAATAGTGCATTTACAGATCAATGCATCATATTGATACATTTTTATAAAGATACATTTTTATTTAAGGCTATGATAATTAAAATTAAATCATAATACTTTTTAATTTTTTTATAAGAAATAAGTACATACTTTAGTCTAATTAGTTTTTGGCATGTTATGTGCTAAAAGATAAATGTATTTTTATATAAATATACATTTATGGTGGTATTATGATTGTAGATGCTTTGGGATTAGTAAAAAAATTTGCTGAAGGTAGTACTACACCTTTAATTGAACTTGAAAAGTCAATTGTCGAAATAAATTTTGCTAAATCGATATTTATTTCAAAAAGCTTGGATCGTGCTTATAGGGAAGCTAAGGCATCTACAGAGCGTTGGAAAAATGCTTGCCCACTTTCTAGTTTTGATGGAGTTACCATTGCTTGGAAAGATTTAATTGATGTAGCAGGCATGGTTACCACAGCCGGTGCCAAGATATTTAAGCATCATCCTCCTGCCCAGCATGATGCAGGCATCGTATCTGCGTTAACGCGTATGGGTATGGTTAACATTGGAAAAACTAATTTAACTGAATTTGCTTATTCTGGGCTGGGTTTAAACCCACATTTTGGTACTCCAGAAAATGTTGTGGACCCGAAATGTATTCCTGGTGGCTCTTCTTCAGGTTCGGCTGTGGCTGTTGGCAATGGTATTGTCAAGATATCTATGGGAACCGATACCGCAGGGTCAATCAGGATCCCTTCTGCTTTTAATGGTGTGGTTGGTTATCGTAGTAGTTGTGCAAGATATCCAAAAGACGGAGTTTTTCCTCTGGCGAGCTCATTGGATACACTTGGACCGTTGGCGACAAGTGTCCGTGATTGTTATGTATTAGATTGTCTATTGCATGGGCAAGCAAATGTACAATTACCTAAATATCCGTTAATACGGCAGCTTAAGTTTTTTGTCGATCTTGATCTTTTGGAAGATCCTGCCATCACAATTGCAGTAAAAAATAATTTTCTACACTCCATCGAGCGTCTGGCACGGGCTGGTGCATATATCGAATATCATCGTATCAGTGCTATTCATGAAACTCTTGCACTTATTGATGACGGTAAATGGCTGGGGGCTGCCGAAGCCTTTACTTTACATGAAGATTTATTAAATAGTGATGCTGCTCAGCAAATAGACCTCAGGGTTCGTTCTCGTCTGGAAACTGCAAGAGATTTACCTGCCTCAATACAAATTAAATTATACACAACAGCAAAAAGATTAAAGCATTTACTCGAAGAAGAACTCTGTGATGGTTTTTTACTTTCGCCAACAGTCGCACATACTGCGCCATTACGAGAACCACTTGAGCAGAATGATACACTTTTTTTTCAAACCAACGCAAGAACACTAAGGCTGACTATGCCGGGAAGTTTTTTGGATATGCCATGTTTAACGCTGCCAAATGGTTCGGATAAATATGGTTTACCTACTGCTCTATTGATTTCAGGAATCTGTAATCAGGATCAAAAGGTTTTGCACGCAGCACTTGCTGTAGAACAGGTACTTGCTGGTGCAGCCCACAAGTAAATTCGTTTTAATTTATTCACGCATACTTTAAAAAAGGATGATCTCATGGCTAAAGAAATTTTAGTTTCTATCGGTATTGATGTAGATGCTGTTGCTGGTTGGTTAGGTTCATACGGTGGTGAAGATTCACCAGATGATATTTCTCGTGGTTTATTTGCTGGAGAAGTAGGTGCATTACGTTTATTGAAATTGTTTGAGAAATACCAAATCAAGACAACTTGGTTTATTCCTGGGCATTCTGTTGAAACATTTCCTGAACAGATGAAAGCCGTAGTCGATGCTGGTCATGAAATTGGTATGCATGGTTATAGTCATGAAAATCCAATCGCAATGACGCCTGAACAGGAAGAGGCTGTACTGGATAAAGCGATTGAATTAATCACGCAATTATCAGGAAAACGCCCCACAGGTTATGTTGCACCTTGGTGGGAGTTCAGTAATGTTACGAATGAACTTTTGCTTAAAAAAGGCATTAAATATGATCATAGTCTGATGCATAACGATTTTACGCCATATTACGTAAGAGTCGGTGATTCATGGACCAAAATTGATTATAGCCAACATCCAGATACATGGATGAAACCTTTGGTACGGGGTACAGAAACGGATCTTATTGAAATTCCTGCAAACTGGTATTTGGATGATTTACCCCCAATGATGTTTATCAAAAAATCACCAAATAGTCATGGTTTTGTCAATCCACGGGATATTGAGCAAATGTGGAGAGATCAATTTGATTGGGTTTATCGTGAAATGGATTATGCAGTATTTCCAATCACGATTCATCCAGATGTTTCTGGACGTCCACAAGTGTTGTTGATGTTAGAGCGTTTAATTGAGCATTTTCAGTCACATGAAGGTGTGAAGTTTGTAATGATGGATGAAATCGCAACTGATTTTGCCAAACGTTTTCCTCGTGCTGGTTAATGTCAGCTTTAAATTAAAGGAACATGACCATGACTGAAAATATTGATTTAGACCATAGTGCTGGAAATACAGAATCACCTACCCAAAAAAGTGCTGATATCTGGCAGCCTGAAGTAATCAGCCAGAAAGATATTAATTATGCTTCTTGGATTGCTTTTTTTGCATGGGTATTCGCAGTATACGATTTTATTTTATTTGGAACGTTGCTCCCGGTAATGGGAGGACATTTCAATTGGAACGAGGCTGAACAAGCAAGTTTGGCGACATGGATTGCTGTGGGCGGTGCGATTATTGCTTTTGCGATTGGGCCAATTGTCGATAAGATTGGGCGTCGTAAAGGTATTATCTTTACTATGACGGGTACAGCAATTAGTTCAGCGATGACAGCAATTGGTGCTGGATGGGGTAAGGGTCCTTTAACGATTATTCGTTCAGTTGCGGGACTGGGCTACGCTGAAGAAGGTGTGAATGCGACTTACTTGACTGAAATGTATGCCACCTCCAAAGACGAGAAATTTAAAAAACGCAAGGGATTTATTTATTCACTGGTGCAAAGTGGTTGGCCAGTTGGAGCATTGGCTGCTGCGGCATTAACTGCAATTTTACTACCACATATTGGTTGGCAAGGTTGCTTTATCTTTGCAGCAATTCCAGCTTTTATTATTGCGATTTTGGCAAGAAAACTTAAAGAAAGTCCACAGTTTCAGATTATCAGAAAAATCTCGGAATTAAAAAAAGCGGGGCAAATTGATCAGGCAAATGCGCTGGCTGCAGAATATCATCTTGATCATGAAGAGCATCAAAAAACTGGCGTAAAAGCAGCTTTTCAGGGTAAAGCATTACGACCAACGCTAATTTTGAGTTTAGCCATTCTACTTAACTGGTCTGCAATTCAGGTATTTAGTGTATTGGGTACTTCAGTGATCGTGAATGTCCATCATTTATCATTCCAAAATTCATTAATTATTCTGATTTTATCTAATCTAGTTGGGTTTATCGGCTATCTGGTTCATGGCTGGTTGGGTGACCGCATTGGCCGTAGAAATACTGTTGCAATGGGCTGGATGTGTGGTGGTGTAGCATTTTACGCTATGGTTGTGGCATCACATGATTTAGTGACTGTGGTAGCACTTTATAGTGTGGGCTTGTTCTTTCTGACTGGACCTTATTCCGCCATGTTGTTCTTTATGGGGGAATCTTTCCCGACTAGTATCCGTGCCACTGGCGGCGCGATTGTACACGCTATGGGACCAATTGGGGCAATTCTAGCTGGTGTAGGTATCACCAGTGTATTAACCAGTGGTGGAGAGTGGGCGAGTGCCGCACTTTGGTTTGGTGCTTTGCCATGCTTTTTATCTGGTTTGGTGATGCTTGCTGCTCGCCATGTCAATCCAGAAGATGTGAAATAAGGAAAAAACATGACTAATCAAAATCCTGTTGCATTTATTACGGGCGCTGCAAGTGGTATAGGTCAGGCATTGGCTGTGGTTTATGCCAAGCATAATGTACGTGTTGTAGGTGGTTATTTCGAAAAAGATCCACATGATCCGAAACTGACAGAAGAGCTGGTAAAACAGGCAGGTGGCGAATGCATCATGGTGCCTGTAGATGTTGCTGATTATCAATCTGTAGAATTTGGTGTCAAAGCTGCAATTGACCATTTTGGCCGGCTCGATTATGCAATTGCCAATGCAGGTTTACTACGTCAATCGTCTTTATTGGAGATGACAGACGATGCATGGAATGAACTGATTAATGTCGATTTAACAGGCGTAATGCGAACCTTTAGAGCAGCAAGTAAATATATGGTAGCTCAAGGCGCAATGGTTGCGATTTCCTCTATTGCCGGCGGCGTATATGGTTGGCAAGAACATAGCCATTATGCGGCTGCAAAATCTGGCGTACCGGGTTTATGCCGTTCTTTGGCAGTTGAATTGGCCGTTAAAGGTATTCGCTGTAATGCTGTTATTCCCGGTTTAATTGAGACGCCACAATCCCTAGATGAAAAAAATTCTTTAGGTCCTCAAGGTTTGGCCGAAGCAGGCAAAAAAATTCCACTAGGTCGGGTTGGACGTCCAGATGAAGTGGCAAAACTCATCCGGTTTTTGACGAGTGATGAGGCCAGCTATATCACTGGGCAAAGCATTATTGTAGATGGTGGGCTGACCGTGCGCTGGCCTGATTAAAAGATTAAGTTTAAATGTCTGCACCCGAGATGGTGCGGACGTAGAATCAGAAAGGATTTAAAATGAAACAGTTAAAAGAATGTCGTGTGGTGATCACTGGCGCAGCAAGCGGTATTGGTGCTGCAATTGCCTTAGCCTTTGCTAAACAGGGTAGCGCACTGTTACTCAGTGATTTAAATCAACAACAACTGGAAATAAGTGCAGAACTTTGTCGTCAATTCACTTCTCATGTGAACACTATTGTGACTGATATTAGTTATTCTGAAGGTGCTAATCAAACTATTGATTTATGTATTGAATATTATGGTGGAATCGATGTTCTGGTCAATAATGCCGGCATTCTGACACAAGCACCTTGTGTCGATTTAAGCCAAAAAATGTGGGAAGACATGTTGAGAATCGATTTGACGAGTGTCTTTCTCACCAGTCAACGGGCTCTACCGCACATGATTGAACAACAATGGGGAAGAATTATTAATGTCTCTTCTCAGCTAGGCATTAAAGGCGGGGTTGAACTCACGCATTATTGCGCTGCAAAAGCAGGTGTAATTGGCTTTACTAAATCCCTCGCTCAGGAAGTCGCTAAACATAATGTATTAGTGAATGCAATTGCACCAGGCCCAATTATAACACCGTTGGTTGAGGGAATTAGTGAACAATGGAAAGTGGATAAAGCCAAAGAATTGCCTTTAGGCCGCTTCGGTACCGCCGAAGAAGTGGCACCTGTTGCTATATTATTGGCTTCTGAACCGGGTGGTAATTTATTTGTAGGGCAAACCCTAGGACCAAATAGTGGCGATGTTATGCCCTAATTAAGGATAGTACGATGTGTGGATTATGTGGCGTGATCGGTGAAACACCAGACTGGACAGATGCGCTTGCTTCAACGTTACCGAAACGGCAGGAAAGATTAAGACGCATTAAAATTTTAAATCTATTGACCGCACCACAACGGCTAACAATTTCTGATTTTCATGGCACCAATTATATTGTACAAACTGCAACCGGAAAAAGCAGTATGGCCAATGGTTTTATGGCATTACTGCTGGAGATTGAAAATATGGCAGGCGAAAAGCTAGACGTATTAAGCCCAGATATTTTGTCCTATTTGGAGTGTCTATAATGAGTATTCCGGTACATATTGTGACAGGCTTTTTGGGCAGTGGTAAAACTACACTGATTAAACGCCTGTTACTCGCAGGTGATGCACAAAACACACTTGTACTCATTAATGAACTGGGTGAAATCGGTATTGATAATTTACTGGTACAAACTGTTGCAGACAATACTTTTCTATTACCGAGTGGGTGTATGTGTTGTACAGTTTTGGACAGTTTGAAAACAACCTTATTAGATATGCTGAACAAGCAAGCCCAAGGGTTAATACCAGCTTTTAGTAGGGTCTTGATTGAAACCACAGGACTGGCAAATCCTGCTTCAATTCTGGCGACCATTCAGCAGGATACTCATCTTAAGAGCCGTTTTTATCTTCACGGTTTAACTACCGTTGTAGATACTGAAAATGCTATCCAACAATCGCAACTACATCCTGAGTGGCTGACACAAATTGTTGCCGCTGATCAGATTTTGTTGAGTAAATGCGACCGGGTTGGTGACAGCATACAACTCGCAGTAAAGGATAAAATTCAGCAACTTCACGCTGAGATAGTAATTAAAAATGTACAGGATATTTACTGTGTTGCTGATCTTTTTGAAGAGCAGTTACTTCATCGCCAAAATTTAAATCCTGCTGTTTTTTTTAAACCCGTGGATAAGGCAAAGCATGATTTAACCCAGACATGTGTAATTGAATTTGAAGGAGAGATTGATGGGCTAGTTTTTGGTGTCTGGCTCAATTTATTACTCAATAAGTATGGAGAACAACTCCTTAGAATTAAAGGAATTTTAAAACTAGTAGGTTTTGAGCAACCTGTATTAATTCAGGGGGTACAGCATTGTCTGTATCCACCTGAGCATTTGGAAGCTTGGTCTTGGCAAGCGCAAACCTCCAGAATAGTCGTGATTGCCCGTCATCTTGATGTGCAACAGGTACAACGTTCGTTTCAGCTATTTATGCAAAAACTGGCAAGTTAACGGATTGAAAATTCAGAATTCTGTATTTAACAACATACGGAATAGGGGCTGTGTGTGCGTAATTTAACAGTTTAGGATTTATTTAAAATCAAAAATAGAAGTTTTAAATTGATTTTTAATAAGTTTTTATTTTAGAGGGCGTGGAGGTGGAAAGTCATTAATGTGGATTAATTTGAACGATGTCGTCAATTTCTAATCATTTTTAAATTTTAAAGCAGGTAGTAGAATGGGTAAACATATTTTCACAGGTTCGATGCTGGTATTAACGCTAAGTGCCACCACATCAGTCTTCGCTAATCAGGCCTTTGATGCACAAAGTCCCTGGATGTTGGGGGATTGGTCTGGGAAGCGTAGTGCCTTGGTTGAACAAGGTTATGATTTTTCAATAGGTTATAGTGGACAAGGCGCAACTTTGCTGAATACTTCTGTCGATTCAGATAAAGACGCTGCTTATGCAGATCAGTGGAATTTTTCTGGTCATTTTGATTTAGCCAAAATTTTAAATTGGGATAACACTCAGGCTTATATCAATATCACTAAACGGGATGGCAACCAGATCGAGAATAAATCCAATGCTTTATCTACACATATTAGTCAGGTGCAAGAAGTATATGGTCGCGGTCAGACCTGGCGTCTAACAGATATGTGGATCAAAAAAACTTTCATGAATAATCAACTTGATCTCAAAGTGGGACGTTTTGGGCAAAGTGAGGATTTTGCAAGTTTTGACTGTGAATTTCAGAACTTGGCTTTATGTGGTGGGCAAATCGGACATTGGTCGGGTGATCAATGGTTTAATGGTCCTGTTAGTCAATGGGCAGCACGGGTTAAATGGAGTTTTTCACCTGAATTAGCTGCGCAGATCGGTGCCTATGAAGTGAATCCGGAAAACCTGAAACGTAGTAAAGGTTTTAACTTGAGTACTGATGGTTCTGAAGGTGCAATTATTCCAGTTGAATTGATCTGGACACCGGCATTAACCCTTCAACATCTGCCAGGAGAATATCGTCTGGGATATTATTATAGTACGGTCAATGCAGACAATATTCAAACGGAGCGCTCTGGAAATAAACATAAATACGGTATTTGGATTTCTGCAAAACAGCAACTTACGACACATACCAATGATGCCAGTCGTGGGCTTAGTATAATGGGGCAAGTTGCCTTGTATGATAATAAAACTAGTATTTTTCAGGATGCAGAAAATATTGCGCTAGTTTATAAAGGTCTAGCCGAGAGTCGAGCAAAAGATGAAATTGGATTGGGTCTTTCTCGTATTTCAGTTGATAGCGATCGGGCACCAGAGTTGGATGAAGAACTCAATGCTGAACTTTATTATGCTATTCAAGCAACAAATTGGTTGAAAATTCGGCCTAATTTACAATATGTAAAAAATATTGGCGCTAATCCGGAAAGTGGTAATGCATGGGCGGCTGGTGTAAAATTTAATATGAACTTTTAAGCGTTGATGACAGCAGTGGAAAGGCTTTAAAGCTAAGCCTTGATTGAATTTCTTGGGACTAAAGTTTTTTCGCTGACATTGTCTTTACGATTTAAAAATACAATTTAATCAAGGTTTTTCATGAATTCAATAGTCCCAACGCTCAGAATTTTAGGCACTTCTGTAACTCTAATCGAAAAAATCCGTATTAAAGCAGAGCAGGATTTAGGAATTCATCTCGAGTATCAAATCTACGATCCGCAAACTGTACAAAGAATTGCAGCATTACACCCGGAACAATATGATTTATATGATCAATGGTTTCATAATATTGATTTTGTTTGGCCAGTAAAATCCATTCAGCCCATCGAAACAGCTAAGATTCAGCGCTGGAATGAAGTTAATGATTTAGCTAAAAAGGGCACCTTATTTCCAGATCGTCCATTGGCGCAAGGTGGGGTGCCGAGCCAAAGATTATATGTACAGGAAGATGGTACTTTAGGAAATAAGGAAACACCTTTTATTACTATGCTACCATTAACGCATAATGTGGATAGCTTTATTTATTTTCCTAAATCTTTGCCAGATAGCCTGAAAAATCAACCCGAGAGTTGGGCATGGTTACTGGATAAAGATTGGCATGGTTCTGTTGCAGTACAAAATGATGCAGCAATTGGTGCGCTGGATTTAGCCATGGCAGTTCAGGCTAGTAAACAATTAGAATTTGCTGATTTAGGCAATCTGAGTTTACAGGAAATTGATAGGCTAACCTCATTATTATGGGAGTTAAAACGGACTAATCATTTTAAGGATTTTTGGTCTGATGATGAACATGCCTATCAATTGATTTCCAGTAAAGACATACATATCGCAAGTTTATGGTATCCAACGTTAATTAAATTATTACAACATCATAAAAACTTTAAAATTGCTAATCCAAAAGAAGGCTATCGTGCCTGGTTTGGCGGTCTGGCATTGTCCCGAGATGTATCCGATGAGATGAAAGATGTGGCCTATGGATATTTGAACTGGTGGTTGGACGGGTGGGCGGGAGCAATGATGGCAAGGCAAGGCTTATACATTTCCAATCCTCTGCGTGCCAGAGAATACATGACAGAGGCAGAATGGGATTTTTGGTATATGGGAAAACCAGCAAAGGAAAGTTTACAGGGTATCAACGATCAGCCTTTGATATCCAAAGGCATGTTAAGAGAAGGTGGTTCTTATATGGAGCGAATGGGGCATATTGGTGTGTGGAATTCTGTTATGGATGAACATAACTATCTGGTAAGAAAATGGAAAACCTTATTAGACAGTTAAATTTTTAATCTTAGGATACACGTTGCAAATAGGGGGGGAGATGTGGTTCAGGAATAATTGAAAATACTTTTAAATAATCCACAGAGCGTTTTTTTGCATTGCTAAGATGTTTTTCGAGATTTTGAATTGCAGACTCCAAAGAACCATAAAGTAATGCATCAATAACAGCTTGATGCTCTGCTAGCATAAACTGATAATCGTTGACATGAATGGCTTCATGTAATACCTGACTAATCAGAATTGAACTTTGTGCATTATACATAATATGCGCTATTTTCTGATTTTGCCATTCTATATTACACAAGGTATGATGTAGATCATGTTCAATCTGTTTAATAATGTGTTTATTTATATTTTGCTGGGCAAAAAGAATGCGCTCAGACATTTTTTTTAAGTCATTACTGGATACATTGTGAATGTTATTGCGTAATGCAATGGGTTCTAAAATTAATCGAAGTTCATAGTTTTCGCTAACACTTTGTGCTGATAATGGCCCTGCTAGCCAATCTCCATAGGGCTCTTTTTCAACGAGCCCCTGTAAATGAAGATTTTTTAGCGCTTCTCGAACAACACTTCGGCTAATATTAAAGTGCTCAGCCGCACGTTGCTCATCAAGTCGGTAATGGCCATGCAGGATAATCTGTGAAATGTATTGATAGAGTTCTTCATATATTTTTTCACTTAATAAGCGTGTATCAATAATTTCTTCATGATCTGGAATGCCTAATAATTCTTTAGTTATATTTAATCTAATCGGTTTAATGTGTTCTTGCTTAGGATTAACAAGATAACCCCGCCCATCAAAACGTGAAATAAGCTGTTGATCTGATAAAAGTTGTAATGCATGCCGAACTGGCACTCGACTTGTATTAAATATTTTTGATAATGGAGCTTCTAATAACACTGTTCCGGTGGGTATGGTTTGTTCTCTAATGGCATTCGCAATAGTTTCAAAAATGATCTGATATCTGGCATTGGTTTGTTGAGAGAAATTCGTTGAGTTCAGCATATTAATGAGCAAATGATAAATGGCAATATTTGTGATTACTTTCTTTGAGATGTATTTCTATAGTGTGTGCATTGATACACAGCTCCAAGCACATATAGATCTGTTATGGCTCTGCAAATATTCTCAATAATCAATTTTTTAATTTGATTTTGAGTGCTTACTTCGTATCTCATTGTGAATAAACACTATAGATTATAACGTTATTTTACTTGTTCTGTCATGTAATTTAGGATGCTGTTATTATACTTTGAAAAGATTTGAGATCAAAGATGTCTAAGCTGTAAAGAATTTTAGAGTAGATCAGATTTTTCTTGATGAAATAGTGTATAAAATAATATTTTTATTGAAAAAAACTTTCTTTATCTTAAAGTTATTAACTTGTGGTCTTTTAAGAATTTGGAGCGGGAAACGAGACTCGAACTCGCGACCCCAACCTTGGCAAGAGCCACCCACATTTTTACATTAAAAACCATTAGATTACATTAAAATAAATTATTTTATTTCAATAACTTAAAATTTTAATTATGTTTTTTTGAAATTTAAAGTTAATACATAATATAAATTTTGGTCACTTTTACTCTTTTAAAATTCAACAAAAGTCACCTACATTTTATAATTTTGGATGTAAAAAATTTCTGCTCATTCACTACAGTAATAAAAATTAACCCGTTGCTTTATGCTTGAAAATTTACTTACTGCCCATTTTAATTATTTTAAGCTATATTTTGATTAATTCTGGATTGGATATAATTGAGCGTATCACTGGTGATTTGACCAGCATAATTATCTTTTGCTATTGCTGAAAAATTGCTTTCCACTTCACATACTTTTTCAATAATCATTTTTATTTCTTGAATATTGAGTTCAGTTTCATTCTTACCCAATAGCATAATATCTTGGGATCTGATACTAAGGCTTGTCCCATAACATCCATCTGATGATACCCACCTGGACCTTCACAGAAAGTGACATCATAAGCTGGAGCTAATTTCCAACTTCCATCTTTAACACACTATGTTATTGTGCTAATTTAGCAATTTTTGCCCAACCATCTTGATCAAGTTGAAGCCTAATTTGTTTAGATCTATGTCTTAAGATTAGGTTTACAAATTTACTGATTTGAGTATGTTCTTTCATCTTCGAATATTTACGATTCTACATTTACTTTGATTTGAAAAAGATTTTTATTCAGCTCGATAAATTCGATATCACATTCAATAAACTTTTCAATCATGCTAGCCTGAGTACGAGTATGTTCACTAATATATTGTGCTGTAAACTCACCACCTTGGCCCAATGCTAAAGGTAATAGCAGTTGATCGGCTAAATACTCATCCACTGCTGCACTAGATTCCATATATTGCTTAACCTGCTCAGCTAAATGATTGGCAATTTGTTCTGCACTTTTTCGTATTTCACCTAAGGATGTAAATAGTTGAGTGTGATTTTCACACTCAACTTTGACATAAACGGTATTTCCTTGACTAATGCCATTTAAATGGAATTGATGCTGAGTATCCAGTTTCAGTCTTTTATTTAAAGTTGCCAATTCCCGCTGTACGATTTGCGCCTTTTCTGAAAGATTTAACACGGCTGCAAAAGCCCCAATACTTTGCAAAGCACCACAATCTAATAGATTTAGCCTATTTCGATGTTGCCATGGCTGAATTTTGATGTAAATTTCACCTGCGCCAATAGGAAAGAAACCTGCTTTGTTTAACTTAAATTCAGTGTCTATCCCAAGTTTTTTTAAAGCAGGCAAAAAACATTGTTCAATAAAATCCGCTGTTGGTGCAAGCGGGTTATGTGTGCCACCAGAGATCGTGAGTTCACTGGCTTGATTTTGTAATAACAAAGCAGGCAATAGGGTTTGCAAAACCAGTGTTGTGCTTCCTGCAGAACCAATTTGGAATTGGTATTTTCCGCTTTGTACATGCTGTGGCGCAAAGTATAGACGTTGGCTATGTAGTTCAGCACCCTGAACATAAGCTTGGCTAATCTGTTGGGATGCCTGTACACAGACTAAGTGCTGACGCATTAAACCTGGTTTTTTACGACCAGCACGAATATTGATTAATTCAAATGCTTGACCTCTAATCATCGAAAGAGCAAGGGCAGTTCTTAAAATTTGCCCACCGCCTTCACCTTGTGAACCATCAATCTGGATGGTTGCTGGCATATTTTTTGCCAAAGCCTTATTCAAATCTATTTTCCTTATTTTCTAATTAAATGGACATACTGTCAGTACATGGTCATGCAAAGTCACATGTTACTTTGCTGTTTGCAAAGATTTACTAGATACATGGTGCTGAGCCTAATCAGTGAAGATTGCTGCACGGCTCACATGCATTCATAGTCGCCTGAATTATTTTTAATCCCTCAGATCGGAGTAACGCAGGATCTTGTACTCGCCCAGTATGCCCAAACTGTGATTGTGAACCAAATTCATAAAATTAGGTTCACAAAATCTGTTGTCTATTCAACCAAATCAATTTGCCAGTTTGCAGCCTGAATTTTGATGTTTAAGTCACGAAGTTTTGCGCTGATATCATCGGCTTGTTTTTGCAAATTAGAAACAGGGATAACCTTCTTCCATTTAATCTCACGCGAGCTATAACGATCAGGTTCACGATGGGTATTGGCAATCGCATCAATGAGAATCTTATGCTGCTCAGCATAACTATCACGTAAGCTTAATAGAGATAGCAAAATTTTGCCGTCTTCCAACTTTGCTTGTGCATTGGTCAAATGGATACGACAAATTAGTTGATTGCTTTCTTGGGTTAAAGCAAACACCTGTTTGATCAGTTCATTTGGATCTTCACTCGGTTCATCACCATCTTGTACCAATACATTGGCGTTGATCCGTTGTTTTAATGAAGCGAGCTTTTTTTGTTGATCGCTTCGCAGTAAAAGTGCTTCTGCAAGTTTCATTTTTTATCTCTCTTTTCGATGGCTACACGTGCACTTTCAGGTAATAAATTATAAAGCTCATCAACTTCTTTAGGTTTCGTGATCATTTCTTCAATAATGAAGTTAATCATTTTAAAAAGTACTTCTGCAATTTCGGGAGTGTCATCAATGTTTATTTCACCAGGATGGACGGCATTGTTTCCAATTACTCGACAATAGTCTAAGGCTTGTTGAATTTTTGTTGGCAGACCTTTAGAAACTAAAGATTTAATATCTTCATTGATATTATTGCCTTTTTCACCAAGTTCAGACATAAGTTGTTGAATTGCTAAACGTAGTAAAGCAGTTGCACCACGTGGTGATTTATAAAAAATTGATAATGCTTCATCAAAATAACTTTTGATGTTATTTGGCAAATCAGAATGAGGAATAACAATCGGTTGCTGTTCAGGAAAAATCATTTTTTCATTTTTCCAAATCGAAATGTTTTGGCATTTAACGCATTGACAACAATCTGTATCTTTAAGGTCATAATATTGACTCCATTGCATAAATTTAGTTGGATGCCACCTTTGTTCTGTATATACATTACAAAATACGCAATGAAATTGTGTTTCTTTAAATTTTGCAGGGAAATAGTTGTTCATAAATCAGCCCTTAATGATTAATTTTCCAAGTGTATAGGAAAAAAGGAATTAATTACCCTTTCACACACACTACTTGTCGTAAGGTGTACACGACTTCCACCAAGTCTTTTTGTGCATTCATCACATCTTCAATCGGTTTATAAGCTGATGGAATTTCATCAATCACCGCTTCATCTTTACGACATTCCACACCTTCAGTCTGTGCAATCTGATCTTCCACTGTGAATCGACGTTTGGCTTCAGCACGGCTCATCACGCGACCTGCGCCATGCGAACATGAGCAGAATGACTCCTGATTCCCCAGACCGCGAACAATAAAGGATTTGGCACCCATTGAACCTGGGATAATTCCATATTGTCCAAGTTTGGCACTTACAGCACCTTTACGAGTAACCATCACTTCTTCGCCATAATGTTCTTCCTTTTCCACATAATTATGGTGGCAGTTCACGGCTTCTAATTTTGCATTAAATGATTTTGGGATAATCGTTGCTAAAGCTTTAATTGCGGACTGCATCATGATTTCACGGTTTTTCATCGCGAAACGTTGTGCCCAACCTACAGCAAACCAATAATCATCAAAATGCTCAGTTCCTTCAACTAAATAAGCCAAGTCTTTATTTGGTAAGTTAATAAAGTGCTTTTGCATATCTTTACGCGCAAGTTCGATAAAATGATTACCAATGGCATTCCCCACACCGCGAGAACCTGAGTGCAACATAATCCAAACGTGATCGTGTTCATCCAAACAGATTTCTACAAAGTGATTTCCTGTTCCTAAAGTTCCCAATTGTTTACGGTTATTGGTATTTTTTAGGCGAGGGTGCTTGGTACAAATCAATTCAAAATCTGCTACCAAATCCACCCAAGCTTGATCAACCATTTCAGTTGGGGTTTCCCAAGACCCACGATCTCGTCCACGGCCTTTTGTCATTCCATGTGGAATTAAACGTTCAAGCTCAGTACGTAAACCATGTAAATTATCTGGTAAATCTGACGCGGTTAAGCTAGTACGAGTCGCCATCATTCCACAGCCGATATCCACACCTACCGCAGCAGGGATAATCGCCCCTTTGGTTGGAATCACGCTACCGATGGTTGCACCTAGGCCAAAGTGCACATCTGGCATCACTGCCATCCATTTATAGATAAAAGGCATTTGCGCTGTTTGCAGCAATTGTTGTTTAGAGTTGTCATCAACAATTACGCCTTTGGTCCACATTTTTACAGGCATACTCTTTTCATTTTGTAGAACCTGATAAGCACGTTGTTGTTGCTCTTGTTCAAATTGAGCTTGTTGGTTGATTTGTTCAACGACAGACATTTTCACTTTCCTCTCAAAGCCTGCCTGCCAAGCGGTTACAGGCAGGTGATATTCACAATATCCCAATGATGTTGGGCATTTATACTATTGCAGTGAATGTGCCAACTTTTAAAATCAATGCACCATATTTTATAATACATTGAAAAATAAAAAATAATTCTACTTTTACTCTGATTTTTAAAATAACCATGACGTATATCGATTGTTATTAAATATAATTTAAGATATATTTTTATCTAATTTTATATAAAATTATTTAGATGAATAAGCGCAATGTAATCATTGGTTTTGTCGGTTCAACTCTAGATCAAGGAAAGCGTCCTGATCGTTGGCAGCGTTGGCGCCCAACCTTGAGCCTTTTAATGCATGAAGATCTTATGGTAGATGAACTGGTTCTACTACATGATCGACAACACTACAATTTAGTGAAATTTATTAAGGAAGACGCCAAAGATTTGTCGCCGTCAACTATAGTATCGGGTCATCGAGTGAGTATCCGTGATCCATGGGATTTTGCTGAAGTTTATGGTGCATTGTATGATTTTGTAAAAAGCTATGTCTTTGATACTGAAAAAAATAATTATCTGTTACATATCACCACAGGTACACACGTTGCTCAAATCTGTTGGTATCTTCTTGTCGATGCTAATTATTTACCTGCCAAACTAATTCAAAGTGCACCAAATCAGCATAAAACATCAGAAGGTGAATATCGCATTATTGATTTGGATTTATCTCGATATGATGTTTTAAAGCAACGTTTTGAGGATGAACAACAACACAATTGGCAACAACTCAAAGCCAATATTTCTACTCATAATCCGGATTTTAATCAGCTGATTAGCGAAGTTGAATTGGTTGCAACACGCTCAAGTGCGCCAATTTTAATTATGGGAAAAACTGGTGTTGGAAAATCTCATTTAGCCAAACAAATCTTTCAATTGAAAAAAGATAAATTTCATTTGAGTGGACGCTTTATTGATGTGAACTGTGCAACTTTACGTGGTGACAGTGCTATGTCGAGCTTGTTTGGCCATATCAAAGGGGCATTTACAGGAGCTGCAACTTCACGTTCAGGATTATTAAAAAGCGCTGATCAAGGTATTTTATTTTTAGATGAAATTGGCGAGCTTGGACTGGATGAACAGGCGATGTTGCTTAAGGCACTCGAAGATAAATCTTTTTTCCCAGTCGGAAGCGATAAGGAAGTCCAGGCAGATTTTCAATTGATTGCAGGGACAAATAAAGATCTAAGAATCGAAGTACAAGCTGGGCATTTTCGTGAGGATTTATGGGCACGATTGAATACATGGACATTCTTTTTACCCAATCTAAAAGATCGAATCGAAGATATTGCTCCAAATATTGAATTTGAATTACAACGCTTTGCGACAAATCATCAACGACAATTGCGCTTTCACCGTGATGCATTCGATGTATATTTGAAATTTGCCAAATCTAAAGAGGCAATTTGGCAAGGGAATTTTCGTGATTTAACCGCTAGTGTGACACGGTTAGCAACTTTATCGAGTGGTGAGCTGATTCGCTCGGAAACGGTGGAAAAAGAAATTCAGCGTTTAAAGCAGTTGTGGTCAATTCAAACCACACAAAATCAATCTAAGGAAGTGGATATTTTACTCAAGTATTTAGATCAAACGCAGCTTAATGAGATGGATGAATTTGACCAGATTCAACTGCGTGGAGTTCTTCAAGTCTGTGAAAATGCCAAGTCGATGGCAGATGCTGGACGGCAGCTTTTTGCAGCTTCGCGCCAACAGCGTAATACCACCAATGATAGTGATCGAGTCAAAAAGTATCTGAATAAATTTGGTTTAAACTGGGATAGGTTTCACTCGACATTTTGAGCAGACTTAGTGTGTTTGGAAAGTTGAGTATCTTGTTTTTCGATAAGCACGAATAAAATCTCAAATTAGGGCGTATCCTCATTTGAAGAATTAGTTTTAAAGACTAAAAATAATCTTTTAAACTATTTTTATTTCTATATTTTTCAATGGTACGTATTCTTGTATAAACATACCACCTATTCTTGTTCCCACCATACCAGTCACTCTTGGTAATATACACATGAAGCAACTCCTATTGAATAACTTATAACATTGTACTAAAATAAGTACATATATTTGTACTTATGGAAGGTGTATAAATGAAAGTTGTTACTTATTCTGATTTAAGAAAGAATCTAGCAAATGTATTAGATGGTGTTATTGATGACCATTCACCTGTACTTGTTACTAGACAAAATAACCAAACAGCCGTATTGATTAGCCTAGATGATTTCAATGCCTATGAAGAAACGGCTCATCTACTTAAAAGCCCTGCGAATGCGAAAAGATTACGTGATTCAATTGCTCAGATTGAAACGGGTAGAATATATAACCATGAGCTGATTGAAGAATGATTTTAAGTTGGACGAATGAGGCTTGGGAAGATTACTTATACTGGCAATATACAGACAAACAAACACTTAAAAGAATCAATACACTTATCAAAGACATCAAACGATCACCATTTGATGGTATTGGTAAACCTGAACCACTTAAGCATGACTTATCAGGATATTGGTCAAGACGAATTGACAAGGAAAATCGCATTGTTTACAAGGCTACACCTGATTTAATTATTATAGCTATGTGTCGTTATCATTATGATTAAACAAAAAATAAAGGCTCATAGTGAATGCATGAGCCTTTATTGTGTTATCTTAATTTGCCGTCAAGACAAAATTATTATAGCCAGTATGTGTTTCTCTATCAATCTCTACTGACCACTGTTTTAATTGCTATAAAGAAAAGTGGTATAGCACGAACAAGAATGACTTTGTTGCATAAATATGAGTTCAGTAGCAAAATTCATTCTTCATTTGATTTATGCAACAAAGCCTATCTAGTAAGATTAATCACCCCAAACAACATTGGTCTTAATCTCTTATCAGCAGGGGAACTATTTATATAGAGATCCACAGCGGTGAAGAACGTAAGCCTCCAGTGAACCACCACTTTCGCTAAAGATTCCATGCCCCGATAGTGTCCACTAACAACTCAATGGACACCTATTTATGAATTTACAGACAGTTATACATGAGGAACAACGTTCCACAAGACCCCGTAGAACCTTCACCACTGAATTTAAACAACACCTTATCGAACTTTGCCAACAGCCAGACACATCGGTGGCTAAGGTAGCAATGCAACATCAGGTCAATGCCAATCTGCTACATAAATGGATTCGTCAGTCCAGATCAATAGTTCCTGCATTAAAAAGCTTGCCCAGTCCACAGCACGACTTCCTTCCTGTCATTCTTCATCCGAATCCAGTCAAATAAGAAGCACTTCCACCACCTGTGCCAGAGAAGAAAACTGTCGCTTATATCAGCATTCCACTACATGGGGAACAACACTCCGCAAGACATCAGATGATCGAAATCGAATGGCCAGTGGAATCAGCAACTGAATTACTGTGTCTGCTTCAGGGCTTGGTCAAATGATCCGCATCGATGAAATCTGGCTTGCGACCCAGCCGATGGATATGCGTGCAGGGATGGATACTGCCATGGCACAGGTCATGAAAGCCTTTGGTTCAATCAAACCTCACTGTGCATATCTGTTCTGTAATAAGCGTGGCCATCGTATGAAAGTGCTGGTACATGATGGACTGGGCATCTGGCTGTGTGCCCAGCGTCTGGAACAGGGCAAATTTCACTGGGCTCAACTTCATCAGGGTGAAACAGTCGCCCTCAACTCGGAACAATTACAGGCATTAATTCAAGGTTTACCTTGGTAGCGTATTGGATTGGAGAAAGTCGTCACTATGCTCTAAACCAAGCTGATGGCTTCTGCTATTCTCCAAACGTTTTATATCATTGTATTCATGATCTCAGGCATACTATGGTCATGAATACGATGCCTGATTTAAGCCAACTCACCCATGAACAACTACTGGAATTTACCAGACAGTTGGCGATGCAGCATCACAAACTAGCAGAAGATAAACAACAATTAGAACAAACAAATCAACAACTCGATTCTAAAGTCCAGCATCTTTCAGTACTCAATAAAAAATATGAGTATGAATTAGCACTATTTAAAAAACATAAATTCGGTTGCAAAAAATGAACATCTCACTGCAAAGCAAATCCATCTTTGGGATGAGGCAGTTGAAGAAGATATTGCTGCGGTTGAGCTAGAATTAGAGCGCCTGAATGCAGATGACGCCAATGCTTTAACAGCAAAGAACAAAGCAAATAAACCTAAACGTCGCCCATTACCAGATCACTTACCTACGATTCGTATCGATCATGAACCTGCATCAACCCAATGTACTTGTGGTTGTCAGCTACGTCGTATCGGTGAAGATATTAGTGAAAAGTTAAATTTCTGTATTAGTTCAGACTTAATCTGACACAGGACTTGAAAAAGTAGAAGTTACCGATTTTGATTAAAGGTGTCGAATCTCAATCAATAAAGGTAACTTCTCATGTTGCATACTAACAATCAAATCATCAAACACAAAGTCGGTCTGCTGAATTTATCAGAGGAACTTCAGAATGTATCCAAGGCTTGTAAAGTCATGGGAGTATCTAGAGATACCTTCTATCGTTATCAAGAGCTTGCCAGTACAGGCAATATAGATGCACTCATCAACCAGAGTCGCAGAACTCCAAATTTTAAAAACCGAGTTGATGAGCAAACAGAACAAGCTGTTATTGATTTTGCAATCCAATATCCAGCTTATGGTCAACATCGAACTAGTAATGAGCTACGTCAGATTGGAATCTTCGTATCACCACAAACCAATGGCATTTGTGAAAGATTCCATAAGACAATATTGCAAGAGTTCTATCAAATCACTTTTAGGAAGAAGCTTTATAGTTCGTTAGAAGAATTACAGTTTGATCTAGACGATTGGCTGAAATTCTATAATACTGTTCGAACCCATCAGGGTAAGGTGTGCAATGGTAGAACGCCATTTGCAACATTACTCGATGGAAAACATATTTGGGCTGAAAAGAATTTAGCTCAATTTAACCTGACAGCCTTAAGCAAACATTGGTAACTGTCAGATCAGGTTTGAGCTAGTACAAATTTGAAAGAATCAATAGAATAATTCCATCTAGAATTCCTAAGTAAAAAGTACTTTGACACTTTTAGTCTTTTTCTGGTCACTTTTAGTCACTTTTTTCTAATCAACTGGAAAGAGCTTGACTTTTTTAAAGTTTTTAAATTGTAGAATTTCTATGTTTTTCTTATTTAAATAGTTGAAAATACTATAAAAAAGACCTTATCATTTGATAAGGTCTTTTAAAATCTTGGAGCGGGAAACGAGACTCGAACTCGCGACCCCAACCTTGGCAAGGTTGTGCTCTACCAACTGAGCTATTCCCGCATTTTGTGTTGCACATTATAATTGACTTATTGTTTAGGTCAATAATTTTTGAGCAACACTTTTTTGATTGATTAATTAATCAGCACGACGCCATGTGGTTCCTTGTCTGGAATCTTCCAGTACGATACCTTGTTCTAATAAATTTTGTCGAATTTGATCTGCCTGAGCAAAGTTTTTGGCTTTTTTGGCATCGGCACGTGCCTGAATTTGTGCTTCAATTTCGGTTTCATTTAAAACCAATGCATCTTGACCAACATCACATTGCAAAAACTCTTCAGTATCATATTGAACAATAGCTAAAATTTGATTAAGTGTCTGTAATGTTGCATAGGCATTTGCTGCAATTTGCCATTCATTCTCTTTAATCGCTCGATTGGTTTCACGGCTCAATTCAAAGAGAATAGAAAGTGCTTCAGGTGTGTTAAAGTCATCAGACATTGCATTAATAAATCGTTGATAGCTTTCTGATGATGTTATTTTCTCTGTTTTTATTGAAACCAAAATTTGTTTGACTTCATCTGATTGTTGTACATTTTTAGCTGTTTGATAAAAACGGGTCAGTGCATTTTTGGCTTCTTTCAGGGCAGCATCAGAGAAATTGATTGGGCTACGATAATGAGAAGCCATGATGAAATAACGAATGACTTCTGGATGAAATTTTTCCATCACATCACGAATGGTAAAGAAATTACCGAGTGATTTAGACATTTTTTCACCGTCAACATTTACAAAACCCACATGCATCCAATAGTTGACATATTGTTCACCTGTTGCACCTTCACTTTGCGCAATTTCATTTTCATGGTGAGGGAAAATTAAATCACCACCACCACCGTGGATATCGAAATGATTACCCAGACAGCAAGTGGACATAGCCGAGCATTCAATATGCCAGCCGGGGCGACCTTGTCCCCATGGAGATTTCCAGTAGGGTTCGGAGGGTTTTGCTGCTTTCCAGAGTACAAAATCAAAAGGATTTCTTTTCTCAACATCTACATCGACACGTTCACTGGCACCTGCTTGCATATCTTCCAGTTTACGGCCAGATAATCGCCCATATTTATTGAATTTTTCCACTTCAAAATATACATCGCCATTTTTGGCTGGATAGGCGACACCATTATTGATGAGTTTACCAATCATATTTTGCATTTGTGGAATAAATTCGGTTGCTCGTGGGGACAGGTCAGGATCAAGACAGCCCAATGCATGTGCATCGTCATTCATTGCCTGAATAAAACGGTCTGTAAGCTGGTTGATACTTTCATTATTTTCATTGGCACGTGTAATAATTTTATCGTCAATGTCAGTGATATTACGCACATATTTGACGTTCCAGCCTTGACTGCGCAAAAAGCGAATCATGTAGTCAAATGCTACCATGACGCGAGCATGTCCAATATGACAGTAGTCATAAACTGTCATACCACAGACATACATATCAATATGACCTGCCTGACGGGGTTGAAACTGGACTTTTTGGCGCTGTTCTGAGTTATAAAGGACAAAAGAATGCATGTTCACTAACAAATCATAAAAAACAATAAAGGAAATCATAACGGATTAAATAGATTTCACAACTATTTGCATGATTTTTATCGTGATGAAACATAGGCTGACATATTTAAACAATCAATATGCTACACTTACACCATATTTTTGGCTAAAACTTACGTCATTTTTCAGGACATTGAATATGCCCAATCAGACCACAGCAACCGGTTTCATTACAAGTGCGCTTGAAACTATACAAATTGAACAGCATGCGTTAGAAATTTTGTCACAGCAAATTGATGAGCGTTTTACACAGGCATGTGAAATTATTTTGCAATGCAAGGGACGTGTTGTGGTCACAGGTATGGGAAAATCCGGACATATTGGACGCAAAATGGCAGCCACATTTGCATCGACTGGAACACCATCATTTTTTATGCATCCAGGTGAAGCTGGGCATGGTGATTTGGGGATGCTGGTGCGTGGAGATGTTCTAATTGCAATCTCCAATTCAGGTAAAAGTGATGAAATCATGATGCTCATGCCATTGATCAAACATTTGGGTGTGCCATTGATTACCATCACTGGTAATGCGAATGGGCCGATGCCAAAAAATGCCGATATTGCATTAACCTTGGGACATTTACAAGAAGCTTGTCCATTAGGTTTGGCACCAACCTCCACAACAACTGCAACACTTGTATTGGGTGATGCTATTGCCGTAGCATTGCTTGAAGCTAGAGGGTTTACAGCAGATGATTTTGCACGTTCCCATCCTGCGGGGACACTGGGTAAACGTTTGTTGTTACATGTAGAAAATTTAATGCATGATGATCAGGATATTCCCAAAGTGCATCCTGATACACCACTAAATGAAGTGTTATATGAAATTAGCGATAAACGATTAGGGATGACTACAATTGTTGATGATCAGAATGTTTTATTGGGAATTTTTACTGATGGGGATTTGCGGCGTTTATTGAATAAGGGGCAAAATTTTGATGTAAAAGTGCCTGTATCTCAAGTGATGATTAAAAATCCGGTTACGATTCAAGCAGGTTTACGTGCAGTAGAAGCTTTAGAATTACTTAGAGAGAAAAAAATCAATCAATTTGTAGTGGTTGATCAGGAAAATAAAGTCGTAGGCGTAATTAGTATGCATGATTTGATCAGTGCGGGGGTTTAAGATGTCTTCTTATATCTTATTAGAAAAAGCACGACATATACAGGCGTTGGTGTTAGATGTTGACGGTATTCTCAGTGATGGTTTTGTTACATTGACAAATAGTGGTGATGAGATTAAATCTTTTGATATTCGTGATGGATTAGGCATGAAGCTGGTGCAAAAAACTGGTGTGAAAGTGGCGATTATTACGGGTAGAAAAAGTAATATTGTCGAAAAACGTATGACAGATTTAGGTGTTGATTTAATATTTCAGGGACGTGAAGACAAAGGTGTTGCTTTGCGTGAAGCTTGTGCGCAATTGGGTTTATTACCAGAAGATTGTATCTATATGGGCGATGACTGGCCTGATCTTTCTGCATTTGCAATTGCCGGCATGAAAGTGACTGTACCTAATGGCCATGTCGAAGTACGGCGCCGTGCTGATTTGGTTACACAAGCCTACGGTGGACGTGGAGCAGTCAGAGAAGTATGTGATTTATTGTTACAGGCAAAAGATCAATACGATAATTTACTTGAACAATACACCCAGATTCCCCATTAATTCTGGATACATTTCAGGAAGCATAAACTATGGATACCCGACTACTTTATAGTATTGCATTGGCTTTTGTGACCGTAGTCGGTGGTTTTTACTATTTTAGTGGTAAAAGTAAAAAACTGGATACCGCTGCTAATCAGAATATGAATTCTACAGCGACCAATATTCATGTCACTCAAACTCGTGGTGATGGACAGCTCTATGCTAAAGCTCAGGCAAATCATCTGACACAGGCGATGCAGAGTGGGCGTACCGAGATTGATCGCTTACAGGGTGAATTGTTTGAAAATGGCAAAACCAGCGCTACATTCTTTGCGAATAAAGGGATTGCCAATAACGATTATCAAGATGTACAGCTGGTGGGTAATGTAACTTTGAATAAAGTTTCTGATGATAAAACACCGAATATTACCTTTAAAACGGATCAATTATCAGGAAATACCAAAACCAATCAAATTGAAACAAACAGTCCTGTTCAGGTACAAAGTCCTCAGGCACAGTTTACCAGTCAAGGCTTAAAAGGTAATTTAAGTACAGGCTATTATGAATTTTTCACTATTCGAGGTAAGTATGATCCAGCTTCTAGATAAAAAATTGACACGGGGAATACTCGCTACACTTTTGTTGACAGGTGGTCTTTCACTTAGCTCACAGATATATGCTATTCCCAGTGATCGTAATCAACCCATTACGCTGGAAGCGGATCGCGCAACATTTAATGAAAAAACTGGTGTGACGACTTATACAGGAAATGTAGTGATTCAACAAGGTACATTGAAAGTTCAGGCAGCTTCAATTGTTGCACATTTAAATGCTAATAATAAAATTCAGTCTGTCGTTGCACAAGGTTCTCCTGCAAAATTTCAGCAGCAACTGGATACCAAGGGTGGAATCGCCAGAGGTGAAGGGCGTAACATCAATTACAATGCAGAAACGGGCATTATTAAATTGTCTGGAAATGCTTTCTTAACACAAAATGGCGCAACTTTTCGTGGTGAAAATTTAACTTATAGCATGAGCAAAGGTGACATCGAAGCCAATGGTGGAAACAAAGGGCGTATCCAGATTGTTATTCCACCATCAGCACAACAAAATATGAAAGGGGTGCGTGACTAATGTCTGAAACTGCAATACAAACCCTATGTATTCAGCATCTGGCTAAAAATTATAGTAAACGCTGGGTGGTAAAAGATGTTTCCTTTGAAATACAAAGTGGACAAATTGTTGGCTTGTTGGGACCGAATGGTGCAGGTAAAACCACCAGTTTTTATATGGTTGTCGGACTAGTACGGATGGATAAAGGTGCGATTCATCTGGATAAACTGGATTTATCGCATTTATCTATGCATGAGCGGGCACGTAAAGGTATTGGTTATTTACCACAAGAAGCATCAATTTTTCGGAAATTAACCATTGGTGAAAACATCATGGCAATTCTGGAAACACGAAAGGATTTAAACAAACAACAACGTCAGGCACGTCTGGATGAGTTGTTAAATGATTTTAAAATTACCCATATTCGTGATTCACTAGGGATGAGCGTATCTGGTGGTGAGCGTCGCCGTGCTGAAATTGCTCGTGCTTTAGCTGCCGACCCTAAATTTATGTTACTGGATGAGCCTTTTGCAGGAGTTGATCCAATTTCTGTTGGTGATATTAAAGACATCATCAAAACATTGAAAAAACGTGATATTGGCGTACTCATCACTGATCACAATGTACGTGAGACCCTTGCAATTTGCGAAAAGGCTTATATCGTATCCGAAGGTAGCGTGATTGCTGAAGGTACACCAGACGATATTTTAAATAATGAAACGGTGCGTAAAGTTTATCTGGGTAATGACTTTAAAGTTTAAATCATGCTTTGCATTAATACGTAAACAGCAATAATTGCACACACTGCACCACAAAGTTTATTTGTGGTGACTTTTTCTTTAAAGATAAATATTGCAGCAAGCATACCGAAAACTACAACCAAAATATTCATGCCAGCAAAAACCACACTTGGATTGTCTTTTAATTGTTGGTGTGCCTGAAGATACAAAGCAATATTGGCAAAATTAAATAAACCTAGCAATAATCCTGCGATCACATTGTGCCAGTGCCATTTGCAGCGCCGTAATATATTAAATATCAACATGAGAATTGTGGAGAGCATAAAAATTGCAGTTAAACTGGCTGAAAATTTAAGCCCTAAACTTGCAGTATATTTAAATAATAAATCAATGACTGCATATCCAATCCAGACACTAATTAAACTGACCGGAATGGTTGTTTTAGTTTCAACAGTATTTTTTTGACCGATTAGCATAAAAATAACCGCAATTACTCCCAAAATAATTCCTGTAATTTTTAAAATAGAAAAATATTCCTGATAAATTAATGCAGAAATTAAAATGGTTAATACTACAGAAATACGCTGTGCAATTTCTGTTTTCATCAATCCGGCATCTTGTAAAGAACGATCCAGACACCAAAACACACCGGGTAATAAAATGCCTAATACGATAATCAACCACCATGGAGAATGTAAATTCAAACTACTGAAATCGGGTTGTAACCATAGATAAGCTAAGATACTAGCACTTACATAATTAAATGTTAGAATTTGATAGATATCTAAATTTTTTTGTTTATATAGTTTTAATGCAATGGAAACAGACACACTAAACAGTGCCGCAATCACAATATAAAGCATGATGATCCGTGAAAAGAATAAAACACAGAGCCAATATAATCGAAAAAAAATAGCCTGAACAGGATCAAATCAGCCATTTTTTATTGGACATAAAAAAGAGCGACCTGAACAGGCCACTCTCCTTATCTATTTGGATTAAATCTCTTAGATTTTACCAACTAGATCGATAGATGGTGCAAGAGTTGAGTCACCTTCTTTCCATTTTGCAGGGCAAACTTCACCTGGATGAGCTGCAACATATTGAGCTGCTTTAACTTTACGAAGTAATTCTTGAGCATCACGACCAATACCACCAGCATTGATTTCAACGATCTGAATTTTACCTTCTGGATCAATAACAAAAGTACCACGATCTGCAAGACCATCAGCTTCAATTAATACATCGAAATTTTTAGAAAGAACCCAAGTTGGATCGCCAATTAATGGGTATTGAACTTTTTTGATGGCATCTGAATGATCGTGCCAAGCTTTGTGAGTGAAGTGAGTATCTGTAGATACACCATAAACTTCAACACCTAATTTTTTGAATTCTTCGTAGTTATCAGCTAAATCTTCAAGTTCTGTTGGACATACGAAAGTGAAGTCAGCTGGATAGAAAAATACAACAGACCATTTACCTTTAAGATCTGCTTCAGTAACTTCAACAAAGTCACCGTTATGAAATGCTGTTGCTTTAAATGGTTTAACTTCAGTATTAATTAAGCTCATTGCGATTCTCCATTGAAATGAGTAAGTGTTTAACTTCGAGATTAAGAATAGTCTATTTTTCTTAATTGGTGAAACAGAAATTTTATATACAATTAATCGGAAAATTAAATTAAGATCAATTGTACACTTTCCTTAAAAGTTATCTTAACATCATGACAATCTGATGATGAGATTTAAAATGATTGATACACACAATCATGCTGAACTATACATCAAGGTGAATTTTATATTTTCAAGTCTAAGTTAAAAATATTGATATCTTATGTGTAAATTACGAACAATTTTCTAAAAACTTACTTAATTTTAATTTAAAGTAAAATGGTAATGATTTGTATTATTAGCTACTATGCTAGAATTTACAACTATCTAGCAGATTTAATGAAAATCATGACATCATCCGATATGATCGCCAATTTGTATAAAGATCATTATTCATGGCTTTATCATTGGTTGCGCAAAACTTTAAGCTCTAAAGATCGGGCAGAAGATGTTTTGCAGGATACTTTTATCAAGATTATACAAAGTAAAGATATTTTAAATATTCAAAAACCGCAGAATTATATTTATTCAACAGCTAAACGAATTATTATTGATCAAAGTCGTCGACAAAAAATTGAGCAAGCTTATCTGGATTATCTGACTCAATTTGTAGATGAGTCATATCAACCTTCTCCAGAGCAGGCTGTATTGGCGATAGAAACACTCGATCAAATGGCGGTTGTACTAGATTCACTGGAACAGCGTGCCAGACAAATTTTACTGATGCATTATATGGATGGACTCAAGCAAAGTGAGATTGCAGAAATTTTGCAAATATCCGTAAAAACCGTGCAACGGGATTTGGTAAAAGGCTTGTTACATTGCCATCAAAGCAATATTTTTTAAGTGTCGATCGAAAATGTCACAACAGCATTCTAACGAAATCAATGAACTATTATTAGAGCAAGCCTCTGAGTGGTTAGTCATATTAAGTAGCGATGAATGTACAGAAAACGATCGACAGGCCTTTAAGCAATGGCAACAGCAAAGTCCGCAGCATCAGGCAGCGGCCAAACGTATGCAGACAATGGTGGATAATTTAACGCAACTTACTCATCCACAGAATCAGATTCTACCAAGCAAAATTATTCGGGATGCACTGGATGATCAAACAAAATTTGAGTTTGAACCGCCGCATTTTATCATTGCTTTATTGGCATTATTTACCATAACACTGGCATGGTACTTATTACCAATCCAATACTGGATGGCTGACAGTAAGTCTAGTTATGATGGATGGCGTAACGAAAAATTAACTGATCATAGTGATATTAGAATTAGTGGACACAGCGCCTATAACCTGCATTTTGACCAACAACAGCGAGTAGTAGAGCTACTCGATGGAAATATTTTGGTTGATGTTGCCAAAGATGCTAAAAGACCATTTGTAGTCAAAACAAAATATGCTGCCATTACTGCACTGGGCACTCGTTTTATGATTAATCAAACAGATGGGCAAACCATATTGACCATGCTGGAATCTAAAGTCAAAGTTGAAACAGCACAACAGGTACAATTGATTTATGCGGGGCAACAAGCTGTGATCGATGTCTCTGGCAAAATATCAGTGAAAAATATTGCGCCTACACTGATGGAACAGGCATGGAATAAACAAAGTCTGGCTGTAGAAGAAATGCCACTAGATCAAGTTTTGGGTATTTTGCAAAGTTATCATCGCAGTAAACTGTATTATGATAAAAAACAATTACATTCATTCCGAGTAACCGCAGTTTTACCTTTAAATGACCAACAAAAATCTCTAAATTTATTACAGGATAGTTTACCAATACAAATTAATGACTCAATTCCATGGGTAATATATATAAATAAAAAAGATTAAAATCAATATTATATGAAATTTTATTAAATAAATGTCTTAAAAGCTGCACGTTGTCCGTCTATAGCATGTCACAAACAACTTTTGTTAATGATAATCTTTCATAGAAAATTGGAGTAACTATGGACAACTTTATTTTGGGGCAGACATCATCTGGCACAGTACAAAAAGCGACAATATTAAAACCATTGGTCATGAGTATACATCTAGCATTATGTGCAGGTGCGTTATTGTATAGTGCAAGTGTTCAGGCTGATTCTGCTACAGCTATGCATTATCAGGTCGCTAGGGGTACTCTTGGACAAGCATTAAGTGAATTTTCCCTACAATCGGGGATTCAAATCTCAATTGAAGCAGATTTAGTCAGTGGATTGCAAAGTCAAGGGTTGGCTGGCGTTTATCCTATAGATGAAGGGTTTAGAAAATTATTGCAGGACACAGGATTACAGGCAGTCCAGACCAAGAATGGCTATATCCTGGTAAAACAACAAATTAAACAAAATAACCAGCCAAAATATATTGGAGAATTAAAACAAATTGATGTTCAGGCACAGGGAAATTCACGTGATGTAGTAGTAGGACAACTACCTGCAATTACTGTAGATGCCATTGAAAGTGGCAGTGCCAAGGATAGCTATTTAGTTAAAAAAATTACAGGGGTAGGTCCTTGGGGGGAACGTAGTTTACAGGACACACCATACTCAATAACAGTGATACCAAAAGAATTAATAGAAAATGTACAAGCCAATGATATGGCAAAAATTTTTAAAATGAATCCAATAACACAAGATGGTGGAGATCAATGGAGTGGAAATTACTATACGGTTATACGAGGTTTTTCTTCAAATAATGCTGTCATCAATGGTTTGGCATTAGCAGATTGGTATAGTTTCACCACAATGGAAGATTTGGAAAAAGTAGAAACAATTAGTGGAGCAACAGGATTCTTGTATGGTGGTGGACGTGTAGGAGGGGCAGTAAATTACGTTACTAAAAAACCAACACTCGATAATCAAAGAATTATCAAAGTAGGTAATTATGGCGGTGATCAATATTATGTACATTTGGATTTAAGTGGGCAGATAGACAAAGAGAATATTTTTGGATATCGAATGAATGCGCTGTATCAGGATGGTGATTCTGTTGTTGATGTTGGAAAAAAACAAAAATTTATTAGTGTTACTTTAGATTATAAGCCAACAGATAATTTTTACATGGATTTAAATTATGCGCATAGAGATATGACAAGAAACGGTCAAAAAATTCCTATTAATGTCACAACAAATACCGTTCGTCCAAAAATTGATACTAGTAAAAGTTATTCACCTGACTGGACATCTACAGATGAAAAAAATGATCGACTAATGAGCAGTTTAAAATGGAATATTAATGATACCTTTACATTAAGAGGGGCTTTATTGTATGAAAAATCTAATCGAGCAATTGGTGTAGGACCACTTGCTTACACCAGAGCAGATGGTTTATACGATGTTTATCTATATAAATATCCTGATCAGGGCCAAGAGATTAAGAATTTATCAGGAGGAGTATATTTAGACAGTCGGTTTGAAGCTTTTGGTATTCAACATCTTTTAACCACAGGATATTCTGAAAATTATAATAAATATTTCAGAACAAGAAATTGGGCTATCTATGAGACTTTGCCAGCAGTAACTTTGAAACAGATAAAAGATGCGTTCTATCCAACAGGAACGATTGCAAATAGTGCAATGCTACCAATGTATAAAACACAATATAAAAATATACTTATTGGCGATGATATTACTTTTAACGATCAATGGAGTGCTTTGGTTGGTTTTAACTATGCTACGATCGTCCAAACCACTTACAGTAGTGGTGTAAAACAGCCTGCTTATGATAAATCTAAATTAACACCAACTTTATCATTTATGTATAAGCCATTTAAAGCATTAACAACCTATGTCACTTATATGGAAAGTTTAGAACAAGGGACAATTGTTGATGATACATATTCAAATTCAGGTGAAATTTTAGATCCGTTGGTGAGCAAACAATATGAAGCTGGAATAAAATATAGTCTGTTAAATGAAAAACTATTATTAACCAGTGCATTATTTAGAATAGAAAAGGCAAATCAATATTCAGATAATGTAATGCCAATGCCAAAATATGTTCAGGATGGTAAGGAGATTCACCAAGGATTAGAACTAACCTTTACAGGTAAAGTGACAGAAAATTTAACTATTATGGGAGGAGGTACATGGATGGATCTAAGTATAGAAAAAACTAATGATGCTGAGCTTGAAGGTAAAAAACCAACCAATGCTGCCTCAAAAATGGCAAAAATCTATGCAGAATATAATATCCCTTTGATTGATGGTTTAACAGTCACAGGTGGTGTCTATTATACTGGTGAGAAGTATGGCAATAGTGCCAATACAGATAAGATTCCCGCCTATACTTTATTGGATATTGGTGCAAGATTGATAACTAAAATTGCTCAATATCCAACAACATTTAATTTAACTTTATCTAATTTAACAGGAAAAGATTATTGGGCAAGTAGTACCTATTTAGGTGACCCGCGAACAATTGCATTTTCTGTAAAAACACAGTTTTAAATTTTAGTTTTTTATTGAGATTGATAAATAGCATCCTGACGGTTAAATCATCAATTTAGCTTGAAGGATGCTAACAATTCAATTAGATGGTAAATCGAGTATAATTCTGGTACTTATTGATACGACAAAAAATTTCAGTAGATGCGATTTGAAATCCCAAATCTTTTGCCTGTTGCAATGCAATATCTTTATTCTCAGGCTCAATAGAGCCCCACAAATAAATATCTGCATTGGTTTCAGGGAATTGCCATCCCAACAGACTTAATTTATTTATAGCTTCTTTGGGAAGCTCATCAAAATATTATCGAAGTTCCTATTTTTTATTTACATAATTAAAATTGTAAATTTAATGAATGTAGTTTGTAGTGAAAATTTGTACAAGGTGGAATTTTAAAAATATTTCCCCAAAACTTAAATAAGATGTTAGATACCATCTTACAAATCAACAAGTATTTTCTTCAGAATTAACAAAATTTAATCTATAAGGCTGCTGATGTTTAAGTACACCAAATGCAATATGAACTAATTTTCGCATTGCAGCACACAAAGCAGACATTTTAGCTTTACCTCTTGAAAGCAAACAATCATATACGTTCTTAATATGAGGATTGAAACGTATAGCAACTACAGCAGCCATATAAAGCTTAGCCCTAACCTTAGAGGAACCATTTCTAGATATCCTAGACGGACCCCTAACAGATGAACCAGATTGACGCTGCACAGGAATAAGACCACAAAATGAAGCAGCCTGACCAGCAGATATAAAATTTTTAGAAAATAATATAATCATAACCAATGCAGTACGCTTGCCAATTGCCGGTATTGTTTCAAGTAATTGCAAATTCTTCTTTAAAATCATATCATCACTAATGACAGTATCAATACTACTGTCTATGAATTCAATACGCTTTTCAAGATTTACAATATCATCGCAAATAATTTCAATTATCTTTAAGCTAGTATTATTACATTTAGCCTGATCTAAACGATTTTTTTCACGATTTAATTCATTAGAATAAGCATCACGCCTTAACATTAATTGTTTTAATAATCTAAGATTTTCTGAATCAGGTTTCCACAATGTATACTTTGCAAGCTCTCCATACTTTACCAAAACTTGAGCATCAACTTCGTCAGTTTTGGTTAAAACAGCAATACCTTGAGCAAATTTTCTAACTCGAGCAGGATTAGCAACACAAACCTTAATATTTTCAGAGTACAAATAATAAGCTAAATTTTCATGATAAATAGAAGTCGCTTCCATTACGACAATTAAATCTAAAACATCAATTTTAAACTTAGAAAACCATTCTATTAATTTAATAAATCCAGAACGATTATTATCAAATATTTTAGCTTTTCTTTTATTATCTATAAATATACAACAATCAAACTTATTCTTAGATATATCAACACCTAGATATTGCATAAAATATTCTACCTTTATACTTATGAAACCGTTCACACCACTAAGCTTGTTAATACAACATCATATAAATATGTGTTTAGATACCATTCAGTTTTAATAATGTGAAAAGAGTAGATTATGGTTTTATCTAACATCCAAATTTAATTTAGCACTTTGAGAAACTCATAATCTACAGTTGTAATAGCGAATTACAACAAATCAATTATAGCATTTATAATCATGATGTCATTGAGTATTTAATAAAAAGCAGTAATCAGAGTAGACTAAACTGTCATCAGATTGCACTACTACGCTCGTAGACACTCGCTAAATATACCAGATTACATGAGCAAGGAATTTACGATAGTTAATCGACATACTCGCTTTGTTAGCGAGTATGTGAAAATCAAAGATTTTCAAAGTAAATAACTTTAAATCTCTTTGCCTCCAGTTGCTGCTGTTGATAAAACTTCAAATTCTTCTGTATTAATAATGCCCAAATCCAATAAACACATTAAATAACCACAATTCATATACATATGTGGTAAAGGTTCAGGCTTAGAAAATGATTCAACAATAAATTGTCTTATAACATCCAAAATTTCATCTTTACTTTTATCTTTTAAAAAACCATCAGACATCCCAACACCCCAGCAATAAAAACATGTTGACAGCATACGAAAAAAAGCGATCAAGTACAAACATTTATAATTGCCGTTTTTTCTTTAATGCTTTTAATCTCAAACGCATTGCTGAAAACTTATCTTCATAAGTTGTATATCTACCTTTCCAGAGATAGAGATAAGAGCCATCTTTTAATTGAATTCTACTCGGACGCCTAAAAGCATCGCCAAGATCGAAAAGTATACGTGATAAGTGACCCGAAAAAAATGCACCACAGATACAGCCGATTACAAATGCATTAAATGCTAAAAACATAAGTGCATTTGCCAAAGAATTTAAATCATTCATATTCATTTAAACACCTCCATAGTTATGTAATTGAACTTGATCAGAAACTAGTGGTTTCTGAATTTGCTGTACACGTTGCTGATCATTGTAAATCTGATTTTTTTCTATCGTTTCTGATGACTGATCTTGTTGAGTTGATTGATTATTTTGCTGTTGAACCTGGATCTGCGGATCTCGAAAGGGATTAAACGGACGTTCACCATTTTCAATGACTTTTCTACAATCTGACTGCGATATTTCTAGACGCGTTGCTTGCTGAGTATAGCCATAATATTTGCCATTAAACTTTACACATCCTGCAAATTGTGGCATCTCTTTAACAGTATATTGATAATTAACTTGTGTTAAATCAAATGGCTTTGACGCATCATATTTGACAACTTGTGCATTTTGTCCGCCAATTATACTGCCATTACTATTTTTTAAATTATTAAACCATTGTACACATTCTGGTTTTTCTACATTTTCTGCTTTACGACATTCAAAATCAGCATTAAATGCCTGATTATTATTTTGAGAGTTTACTCCGGGTTTATTTGTTGTATTTGTATGATTTTGTTGATCTTTAGCTATAGCCTGAGGTTCTTGTGTTGTTGTTTTATCTGACATTCCCCACATGAACATAGCAAATCCCGCTGTACCAAAAAGCGCAAGCGGAATTAAGCCAGCAGGCAACCGTTTTTCATGCGTGTTTATTGTGGTTG
>NZ_VXKN01000001.1 GCF_008693185.1 Acinetobacter qingfengensis | reverse complement strand
GATGTTAAATGCCTCTGGTGTTACTTGCCTATTTTAACATCATTGACAACTCAACATATCTGTATCACAAATATGTTGAGTTGTAACAATGACGTGGCAAGTAACATAATGTGGGATTATACGAAATAACAATAAATAACCCTTTATTAATCAAATACTTACTGCAATTTCTTTAGTAAAACTTTACGCATATAAATTAAAAGCTCAATAAATATTGAGCTTTTAAGAAATACTACTAAATCATTCTGATACTTATGATGATGTTTATTGCTTAGTCTGGCCAATACGCCATTGATATGGTGGTAATGTCCCATTGACACTAAAGTCACCAATAATTCGCTGTTTAAACACTCTCGGATTATGCGATGATAATGTGCGTACATTACGCCAATAACGATCCAATCCTAATTTTTTATCAGAAGCTGAAGCACCTAAAGCATCGAATAAAATCGTTGTCGCATTTAAAACCAAATCTGTAATAATAACCTGTGCTTGAGCACTTTCCAGCTCGGCAATTGCATTTTGATCTTGTTCATAATTCAAATTATGTTGCAATGCTGCCAAATAAGTACGCTGTAAACTTTGCGCAACTTTTTCTATTAAAACGCCTGAAGTATACGCAGCACTGCGCACCTGTCCTACAATTTGCAAGATTTGTGGATCATTTAAAACCAATGAAGTATTAGCATGAGAATAATTACGTGTTCTATGAGCAACAGCCTGTGATACATCATAAGTCGCTGCTCTGGCAATTCCTGTAATAATTGCCAATTGAATCAATTGATAAAATGCAGCAGAATATTTAAAGCGATTATCATCAATTAAAACTTCTTTTGGATCGACCAAAACATCATCAAATATAGCTGTTCCGCTAGCGGTAAGTTGTTGCCCAAAACCATTCCAGTCATCGATAATTTCTACACCTTCAGCCTTTGTTGATACAATAACTGAACCCGAATTTCCTTCCAAATCAGTAATGCCGACTTCAGTCCAATCCGCATATAAACTGCCTGTTGTATAATATTTTTTTCCTTTAACTCTTAATTTTTGTTCTGAATCCAGAAATAAATGTGTCTGAAACTGATCTATAGATTCATTTCCACCCTCAGACCACGCACTTCCTATGGTTTGCCCTTGCTCAAATCGTTCTAACCAGCGTTGTTTAAATGCTTCGTCCTGAGAAATTAAAATATCTTCTGTAAAACCAAAATGTATACGCAAAACTTGTGGTAAGTTCGAGTCTGCTTCTGCCAGTTCCACTAATAAAGCAAATACTTCCGGGATGGTTGCTTCAAATCCGCCATAGCGTTTGGGTAAGCGTAATCGAGTAAAACCAGCATCTTTTAACCATTGGATTTGTTCAATAGGCAAAGTATGTTCAATTTCTCGTTGTAAAGCATGTGCTTTAATTTTTTTAAATATTGGTCGGAAATTCTTAGCTAAAGCCTCGTACCTTGATGAAGGTGGTTCTCCCCAGACTTGATGAATTTGTGTAGCTTGATCATCAGATTTATAGGCTAATTCACTTGATTCAAGTGTAATATTTAAATTACTCACTTATTAGATCCATAATAAAATTTGTCTTGATCATCATCCTATCTCAAGTAAAGATATGTTGAAAAAATAAATAATGATAACCATAGAATAATAAATGATAATAATTTTTGAATTTTATAAATAGCATCTATCAAATAATATACCCAAAGTAATTTATACAATTACTTTGGGTGAGTATAATAGACTTAAAATTTATAATCTATTGAAAGAAAAACTTCTCTAGGATTACCCGGTGTAACCCAAACATCTTTTAGGCTAGAGGTATAATAAGTTTTATTTAATACATTATTTAATGTAAATTGAAAACGTAATTCTGGATTTAATTGATAATATGCATTTAAATTCAGTAAAGTATACGATGGTAATTCAAATCCATCATCAGCAATATTTCCTGCTCTGGCAGAAATATATTGAATATTTCCACCTACCCCAAGTTTTCGGTCATCTTTTTGCCAAAAATCATACATAGCAAATAAATTTGCACTGTGTTTTGCACTATTTAATAATCTAGCCCCAACAGGAATACCTGAATTATTATCTGATTTACTTACATAAGCATCGGTATAACTATAAGCTAAGCGTAGATTTAAATCCTCAATGGGCTGAGCAGCCAAATCAAATTCAAAACCACGACTTTTTTCTTCGCCAGCCGTGATCATATACGCACTATCTATTGGATTGGTTGTTAAAACATTTTGTTTGGTAATATGAAAAATTGATGTTGTTGCGGTTACACGATCATCCCAGAGTTTCCATTTACTTCCTAATTCATACGTCCATGCTTTTTCTGGATCAAATGCATGATTCTGAATATCTAATCCTGAATTTAAATGAAATGATTGACCGACATTCATAAATATTGACCATTGATTATTGGGAGAATAATTAATGGCAAATTTTGGACTAAAATGATAAATATTTTGACGGCCAGATATAGACTGAATGAATTCTTGATATTTTTGCTGATAATAATCAAAACGTCCACCAAGTAAAACTGACCATTCATCATTAAGGGTCATATAGTCACTTAAAGTTAACGCCAGATTATTTTGATGTTCAATGGTCCGATATGTAGGTGCAACTGTAGGTAAATCAATACCATAAACTGGATAATCAATATTTATTAGATTTTGTTCATTTACACCATCTTTTCGATATCTGTGTAAATCATTATCAACTTTGAGTGTACTTGCAGTTGCACCAATATAAAGTTTATGCTGAATATTTCCTGTATTTAGCTCACCAGTTAAGTCTTGCTGAAATAAATAACTTGTTGTAGCGTATTGACGGTAACGGCGTTCCCGATTTAAATTATCATTTTGTTTTAACTTCCATGCTTCGGTTGAATAACCCTGCCAACTATTATGTTTGAAGTTTATTGTACTTTCACTGTTCCAACCATTATCCATTTGATGCTTTATACGAATTTGCTGTAAATAATCATTCATATTCATTAAACCATCTTTGGGTTCACCCAAAAATCTGGATTTAGGAATCTGCCCTAACTGTTGATTAACGGCAAGTACTCCCCGATCAAACAAATTATTGGTTAATGAATATTCACTATCATAATCCAGTTGTGTTTGATCATTAATTTGCCAGGTGAATTGTGGCGCAATAAACAATCGATCATTTTTAACATAATCTCTGAAACTATGATTATTTTCATAGGCGATTCCCAGACGATAAGCCAGATGATCTGTTATTGCATTACTGCTATCTAGTGCAATACGATATTGATCGTAAGTGCCTGCTCGTAAGGAAATTTGATGTTCAGGGCTAAATGATGGTTTTTTGGTAATGACATTTAAGGTACCACCAGGATCACCTGCACCATACATGGCTGCTTCAGGTCCTTTTAAGAATTCAATACTATCAATATTCACCATGTCACGTGCAGCACTCATGCCCAAGTTTGCATTAATACCATTTCTTAAACCAGATGCTCCGAGAGTTTGATCAGTATTAAAACCACGTATGGAATAATTGTCCCAAAGCCCGCCCATGGGATTAAGTGCTGACACACCACTGACTAAACCAATAACATCACTGACACGTTGTACATCTCGATCACGCAATAAATTTGCATTTACTGTTTGTATGTTCTGCGGAGTTTTTAATTCATCAAGTTGAAATTTTGTGGCGGTTTCTGAGGATTTATTCTGATAACCCATAGGTTGATCTGTTGTGTTAATCACCAGAGTTTCAAGCTGACGAATCTGTTCAGCAAACGATAAGGAAGATATGGTTGAAATGATCATACCTACATAAAAAAAACCTACTGGTCGCATACACAACAGCATTCAGATTCCCCAAAAGCCCATAAAAAAGAAACGTTATATTATAACAATAAAATTATTTTAGAAATGCCTAGTTTAGAAATTTTTATTAAGCAAAAATATTTTTACAATAAAAAGTCAGCAGAACATATTTTTTGCTGACTCATATTAAAACAAAGGTTTAGTTAAAAATTATAAAGTACTTGCAAGTTTAACAAATGGTTGTTGCCATTATCATCACCCGCCCCGTAAGATGCAGATGTACCACCAATATTAAAGTCATTTTTACCCATAATATATTCCGCAACAAAAGTAAGCTGTTTATGATCTACAGAAACGCCCAGAATACTACGGGTTGAATCTTTAAATCCTTCGGTATCTTTTTTGTAGGTACTATACATGGCATAAGGTGTAATTGTTCCAATATTACCAACATTTTTAAAAGCATAACTTACATCTGCAGTATAAAAAGTTCCTTTATTAGCAACATCATAATAATCCTTAAAAGATCCCATGGTTGAAATATCTGGGCTGGTTGTATCTTTATTGTTGACTTTATTTTTACCACCTGTCAACGTCAATGCTAGATTGTCATAGGAAATAGTAGAAAATAAAGCCCAAGCTTTACGATCCCCTGTCAGGTTATTTACCTTATTATCAATATCTGAGTACCAATAAGAACCACCGACTTTAGCATTAAGTTTTCCATCTTCAGATAGTTTTAAATCTTTAGAAATACGGGCAATCCACATATTTTTTTCGTCTAATGATTCTACATAATTTGCGGTATAACGGCTGGCATCAGAACTTGAACCATATTTACCGCCATCTTTGGCAAAGTATGCCAGATCAACGTCTGTAGCATTAAAAGGTTGGAAATGATATTTCACGCCTAAATTATGTACATCTTCCAAACCAAACTGCGTTACAATACCGCCATACCAGTTACTTTCCCAGAAACGACTTGGACCAAATGGTACAGGTTGTAAACCCAAGGTTAAATTATCGGTTTTATTGATGTTGTACCCCACATAACCATCAACTAACGATGAAAAATCACATAATTTATCAAACTGATAACAACGATATTCAATGTGTCCAAAAAACTTTGGTGATTTATAATCAAGATTAACTTTAGCCGCATCAAATGTTAATTTATGATCATTGTCTGACCAACTTTTATCCTGGTATTTTGCACGTAAAAAACCTGATAATGTTAACGCGCCTTTATCTGTAGTTTCATCCCCAATAGTTAAAGCACCTGCTTGTGCAGTTGTGCTTAGACTACCAAATGCTAGGATTGCTACAAATAACGTGTTGCATGTACGATGTTGCATATTATAAATCCTCCAAAAAGACTCTGTTCCTATGCAAGATTAATTCCAATATTTATCTTGCATAGAATATTCCCGTAATTAAGCCTATTGACTTGATAAAATTTAAAAATTTATCTGAAACATTGATGATTTCAGGTCTATATAAAGATGCTATTTTTTGAGGTTACACAAAGCATGTCGTCTTGTTTCTAATCAGCATCTAATCTGTATAAGCTAAATATTTACGTTTGATATTGATATGTTCAGCAATATGTTTGGCGTCATGCCATACTCCCCAAATAAAACTGGAACCTCGACCAGTTAAGTAAGGTAAGCCTAAAAAGTAAACTCCAGCCTCAGAGGTAATTCCCTGCTTATGCTTAGGTCGATGATTTTCATCAAATATATCAAGTTCAAGCCAATCATAATCATAGCCAAAACCAGATGCCCAGATAATGCTTTGAATATCTTCATTAACTAGATCAAGCTCAGTGATGAGATTTTTCACACATTCAGGATCTTCCAAAATAATGCGTGCCTGAGGATCTTCTGGTAAATCAAGCCCACTATTGGTAATAAATGCATCAGCCTCATCCAAAAGTTTGAGATAATTTTCTTCACCTTGATGAATATTGTCTGCCAAATCTGCCTGAAAACTGACTTTGCTATCCGTAAATGCCTTGGTCATCCCAACTAAAGTAATCCCTTGATTTGCCAATTTTTTAAAATCAACTGTATGACCGCCATGTGCGCCACTCACAGCAAACCCTTTGAGAGGACCATTATCCGGTTTTTCGGCTTCCCATCCGCCCAACACACCTAACCACCAAACATTATCCCGATCCCGATAACGACGTGGTGGACGTTCATGTTTACCTACAGATAAAAATACTTTTTTCCCCGCACGATTTAGTTCATCCGCAATTTGTATTCCTGAAGAACCTGCACCAATCACTAGCACATTCCCCTCTGGTAGTTGCTGAGGATTTTTATATTGATCAGAATGTATTTGATATAATGTGTCAGATTTTGGTGCAATTGCAGGAATAACTGCTTTTTGAAAAGGCCCTGTTGCAATCACCAATCGTTGTGCCTCTATTGTGCCTTGTGATGTTTGCAGAATATAACCCAACGCATGTGGTTTTTTTGTCACTTTTAAAACTTCTACTCCGGTATAGACTGGTGCATGGATTTGTTTGGCATACGTTTCAAAATAATCTGCAACCTGATCATGATGTACAAAACTTTGTGGATCAGCAGAAAACGCTAAATTTGGAAAACGATCATGCCAGCAAGGGCCATTTGCCACCAAAGAATCCCAGCGTCTGCTACGCCAAGCTTCTGCAATTCTGGCTTTTTCCAATATAATATGTGGAATGTGCAAATTGCCAAGATGTTCACTCATGGCGATACCCGCTTGTCCACCACCTATAATCACTGTATCGATTTGTTCTGGTAAATTCATCATTAGTCCTGAATTCCTGATTGATTTATACGATTTAGGCATGCATTGCAAACATGAATGCGATAAAACAGAGCAGCCCGTAATATGTTGTTTTGATCTTAGAAACTTGTTTAAAAAAATGAAAATCACATATCCAAAAGAAATGAATCAAAAAAAACTAATCGTCATACGAGAAATTTTTTAATCTCTAATACGGATTATCTGAATTAGAAGCAAGGAAAATAGAAATTGTCTTGTGATCGACTATCCGCATACTAGAAAGCGTAATGAAACAAAGGATAGCAACATGAAACACACTCGTATTCGTACATTCAATACCAAAAAAACTTATCCTGAACAAAATCTTGATAATGATCTATGTCAGGCAGTTGTCGCACGTGGACGTACAGTTTTTTTACGTGGTCAGATTGGTCAAAATCTTGATACATCAGAAAATGTCTGTATTGGTGATGCAAAAGGTCAAGCCGAACAGGCAATGTACAATATTGATATGCTACTTAAAGAAGCTGGTGGTGAATTAGAAGATATTTGCAAAATTACTATTTATATTATTGATCCACGTTACCGTGAAGAAGTTTACCGTGTGGTCGGCAAATGGTTAAAAGGTGTTTTTCCAGTATCTACAGGAATTGTAGTTTCTGCATTGGCCCGTCCGGAGTGGCTGGTTGAAATTGATGCGACTGCGGTGATTCCCGATTAATCATAAGGAGAAGTGTATGACATTTTCCATTGTGGCACGTTGCAAAACTACCGGTCAAATGGGCGCTGCCGTAAGCTCATCATCCCCTGCTGTGGCTGCACGTTGTATACGTGCCCGGGCAGGCGTAGGTGTGGCAAGTAGTCAAAATATTACGGACCCACATTTAGCCCAGATTTTACTTGATTTAATTAAATATGATGTTGCTCCAGATGCTGCTATTCAGGAACTGGTGTCCGATACAGATTTCATTGAATATCGTCAACTTCTTGTACTCAATACGCAAGGTCAAGCTGCAACATATAGTGGTGAAAAAACACTGGGGGTTTATCAATCACATATCGGACAGGATGTAGCATGTGCAGGTAATCTGCTTGCTAATCCTGAAGTCCCCAAAGCCATGTGTTTGGCTTTTGAACAAAGCCAAGGCTGTCTGGCCGAACGCTTGTTGCTGGCCATGCAAGCAGGGCTGACTGCCGGAGGTGAAGCAGGTAATGTGCATTCAGCAGGTTTACTGGTCGTTGACAAAGTCCCGTGGCCTATTGTGGATTTACGTGTAGACTGGACAGATAAAGATCCCATTGCAGAACTCTATAGTATCTGGAAAATCTACAAACCACAAGTTGAAGACTATGTTCTACGCGCACTAAATCCTTCATCTTCTCCAAGTTATGGTGTTCCGGGGGATCCCTAGTTACAACCTTAAATGGAATCATTAAACCGTGTTAAATCGCATTTCGCTACGTCAAATGGAATATTTTGTTGCCACTGCAGAAAGTGGCAGCATCATTATTGCATCTGAAAAAATTCATGTTTCATCTCCTTCTATTTCTGCTGCCATTGCGCATATTGAATCAGAACTTCAAGTCCAGTTATTCATTCGGCAACACGCTAAAGGGCTAATTCTAACCAATGTTGGAGAACAGGTCATGAAAGAATGCCAGTGTATTCTGGCACAGGCAGGCAGTTTATATTCACTGGCAGCCAATTTTTCAGGATCAATACGTGGCCCATTAAAACTTGGCTGTTTTACGGCTTTTGCCCCTATGTTATATGCCGAAATCATTCATGGCTTCAGTAATTTATACAAAAATGTTGAACTGGATTTGTGTGAAGGGGATCAAGAGGTGCTGATCAGTGGATTATTACGTAATGTTCTGGATGTGGTACTCACCTACGATTTGAATATTGATGAAAATTTTATTCATTTTGAATCATTGGCTTGTTTACCACCTTATGCATTATTTAGTGAAGAACATCCACTTGCTCATGCGTCAGCCGTTACTATGGAAGAATTAGCAGAGTATCCAATGGTATTACTAGATATGCCATACAGTAATGATTACTTTATTTCGCTGTTTAAAAGCAAGAATCTTAATCCAAAGATTGTTAAGACTTCAAAAAATTCCGAAGTTATTCGTGCCATGGTTGCCAATAATATTGGCTATAGCATTTTAAATGTCAGGCCAAAAATTAATTATTCCTTAGATGGCAAACGTCTGGTACGCGTACGTATCTCAGGCGATCAAAGACCAATGCATATTGGTTTGGCCACAGCAAAAAATGTGGTTCTAAACACCGTTGCTCAGGCATTTATCAGTCGTTGCCGAGCATTTATTTCCGATCAATACATTCCGGGTATGGGAGCACCACATTTTTATGATCCACATATCCGTACAAAGGAAGATGAATAATGTCTGACCTGCACAGTGTCGAACGCCTAAAGCAATTAATTGCCTTTGATACCACATCCTGCAAAAGTAATCTTGAATTAATCAATTATATTAAACAACTTTTTGAAAGCCACGATATTGAAGTCAAATTAAATTTTAATCAGGATAAAAATAAAGCTTGTTTATTTGCGACTACAGGTCCAAAAGATATTCCTGGTATTCTGTTGTCAGGACATACTGACGTAGTCCCTGTTGCAGGTCAAAACTGGCATAGTGATCCATTCCTTGCACTTGAAAAAGACCAAAAAATCTATGGCCGAGGTGCAGCAGACATGAAAGGCTTTATTGCCTGCGCCATTGAAATCTTGCTACAGGCCAGTCAAAAAAATCTTCGTAAACCGTTACATCTGTGTTTATCCTATGATGAGGAAATTGGCTGTATCGGCGTACGCAATATTTTACAACACCTATCGGAATACATGATTGCACCAATTTGCTGCATTATTGGTGAACCAACTTCTATGCAAATTGCCACCGGACATAAAGGTAAAGCCGTATTTCAGGCCATGTGCACAGGACAAGAAGGACATTCTGCGCTTGCGCCACAATTTACGAATGCCATTCATGTTGCCAATGCGCTGATTAACTCAATGACGGAAATGCAAAAGCAAATTTCTCAAATCGGAGCGCAGGATACCGATTATGATGTACCGTATACAACACTTCATATCGGTAAAATACAAGGAGGTAAAGCATTAAATATTGTTCCCAACGAGTGCATTATAGATTATGAAATTCGTAATATTGCACAGGATGACACTAAGCAAATTCAACAAAGCATTCAACAACATCCAGCTTTAAATGCTTTTAAAAAATTTATTTATATTGAAGAAATTAATCAATATCCAGGATTAATGACTTCGCCAACCATTCAGGCAGTGAAATTTATCCAATCCTTATTACCAGAGCAGACCCAGACCGGTAAAATTTCATTTGGAACAGAAGGCGGACTATTTGCCAATCAATTGCAATGCCCTGTTTTGGTCTGTGGCCCTGGTTCAATTAATGTTGCACACAAACCGGATGAATTTGTGGAAATAGATCAATTGCTACAATGTGATCAATTTTTACAGAAGTTATTACAAACTTTGCAGTAAAAGTTTAAATTTTATTTTAGTACAACCTGAACAGTATGTTTTCTGCTCAGGTTTTTTAGATTCATATTTTCCATATAACTGCATCACGATTTAGAAATTACTTATTAAATCCAAATCCGCTATAAAAATAATAAGCAAAAAATTTATAGATTCTGGAGGTTGGAATGGAGTTCAATTGGACTTACGCATTCAGTTTATTAACTAATCATGATTTTTGGAATGCCACACTTACAGTCATTGAACTCAGTGTTCTGGTGTGGATTTTGGGTATTGTTTTTGGTTTTGTACTGGCATTAGCAAAACAATCAAGATTTAAAGTTATCTCAACAAGTAGCAGTTTGTATATCTGGTTCTTTAGAAGCCTGCCTTTGCTGGTATTATTGGTATTTATTTTTAATTTGCCACAAATTTATCCATCAAGCAGCGTTTTGCTTGCCTCTCCATTTATTTCCGGCTTACTAGCAATGACTTTAAGTGAAGCTGCATATATTGCCGAAATTCATCGAGGTGGTCTGAATTCAATCACCAAAGGTCAAATTGAAGCAGGCAAAGCACTGGGATTAAAGTACACAGGCATCCAACGGTTGATCGTTATTCCACAAGCATTACGAATCGCCTTACCGACATTGGGCAATGAATATGTCACTATTGTCAAATTAACTTCTTTGGTTTCGGTAATTTCCCTGACCGAAATTTTATTGGTTGGTCAACGATTATATACCCAGAATTTTCTAGTCATGGAAACCATGCTGGCTGTAGCTTTTTATTATGTTTTAATTGTTACCGTATTTGGCTGGCTGATGAGCTGGATTGAAAAACGTATGGATGTAACACGTAAAAATCTAGGATTACTTCGGGAAGATGATCCTATTCTGGCAGATATTTCCAGTGCATCTATCTCAAAACGCAAGCAAATTGTCGCAGAGCAACAAGGTCAATATGCACTTGAAGCAATCGACATTCATAAATCCTATGGTGATCATGATGTCTTAAAAGGCATTAATTTAAATGTCAAATGGGGAGAAGTAATTTCTATTATTGGGCCATCTGGATCAGGAAAAACGACCTTTATTCGTACACTAAACGGTTTAGAAAAATTAAATCGTGGTACAGTAAATCTATTAGGTCATCCATTTTTAAAAGATCAAAATCTTACAGATGACTCTGCATCATATAAATCACAGATTATTCATGTGGGCATGGTATTTCAAAGCTTCAATCTTTTTCCACATAAGACTATTTTAGAAAATGTCATGCTGGCACCACAATATCATCGACTGGATACATCCTTAGCCAACAAAGTCACTGCACTTGCCATGTTAGAAAAAGTGGGAATGAAGCAACATGCCAATAAATACCCACATCAGTTATCCGGAGGACAACAACAACGCGTTGCTATCGCCCGTGCCTTGGCAATGCATCCATCTGTTATTCTATTTGACGAACCAACCTCTGCTCTTGATCCCGAATTGGTCAACGAAGTACTTAAAGTGATTGAGGAACTGGCTGATGAAGGTTTAACCATGATCATTGTTACGCATGAAATGAATTTTGCCTTTAAAGTATCAGATCGTGTGGTCTTTATGGAAAATGGTTATGTCGTCGCTGATGACAGCCCAGAAAAGTTATTACAATCGGAAAATAGTCGTCTACAAAATTTTATCCAGAAACATTGATTGAACATGATTACTTTGCAATTTACTCTGTTCTGTAATCAATATAAATAAAGCAAAATAAATTGCTAACCGTGCATAATACAGTGATGGAATATTCTGTAAGGAATCCACCAAGAAATATTTCATCACGAAACATTATTATATGATTGATTTAAAACCTGTTGAGTATAATTGAAGCTTATTTATCAAAGAACCCCGCTCAACCAACATAGAAAATCGACTGATCTAACATTTAAAAGTCATGAGCGAGTTCTTCTGCTCCTTTTTCTATTCCAACTTTTGCGGCTTTTAAAGCACCAACGCTTGCACCAATATTATATGAATTTGGATATTGTTTTACCACTTTTGCTTCAATTAATTTCTGAGTTTGTGCATCGTATATTTCTACCACATACATTACCGATCCCATAAATGCCCCCTCTCTTCCTCTGATACTTTGTACGCCATTATAAAGCGAACCACCAATATCAAATTTAGTTATAGGACCCAAAAAAGTATTTGTTTTTGTTGCGCCTGTAAGTGTTAATTTTATTAGCAATGTTTCTGGTTCAAGTCCGGAAGTAATCTGAAAGCGACTTGATAACGCCTTTTCAAATTGTTGATGCATATATTGAGCAAGTTCCTGTTGTTGTTGTTGATTTAAATCCTGTAATTGGTGGTCTGATCCTTGATAAATTGTTACTGGTGCAATAATAGCTCGATTATACGATTTCCAATTTACATTTGTTTTATAAATATACGGTTCTTTGTATTGTTTTTTATTATGATTCTCAATCAAATGTTGAGATGAGGCAAGATCGCGATATGCCACTGGTTTTATACTAGCACATGCTGTGATTAAACTTACAAGTAAACAGATTAACAAAACTTGATTAGACTTTTTCATATATCACCACTCTACAATAAAAAATTAAAATGATCTTTGTACAAACTAGACAATAAGTGTACATTATCACCTAAAAAACAAACCGTCTAGTCTGTTTTTATATAAAATTTTAGCCATATCTATCTCAGAAGTTACTGTCTACATCACAAAATTTTTAGTTTTAAAAAATCTTTTTTAGATTACAAACATTTTATCAACATAAGCTTCCAAAGCTTTTATATGAATTTTTGCATAGATCTTATGTAAATTACTCGATTCGCTAGGTATGACTTAAAGCACAATGAGTTTGATTTTTAGATAATTTTATCATCAGGGTTATTTTACATTTGCATAGTTAATAACTTTTATGGTAATAACTGAACTATTATCATAAAAGTTATGTGAGATAATCTATTCATTCTTAAAGTCTTATATCATCATTAAAGAATTGCTCTAAGATTAATTATCTGTATGTTTTAATCTTTCCCACTGCGTATTATCTTTTAAGCGATCAAATAATTTTTCACTCTCTTCGTCAGAAATAATACGACCACCCAATAAAGAAAAAATTGCAAGTCCTCTAGCCGCCATCCATCTTAGAATTGCAAGTTCTGGATCTTCAGCTTCTGCTCTAATCTCCTGAATAATTTTTGAATCCTTTTCTAAGCTAGGTGCAAGAAGCATTGGATTTTCCATTAATGCGCCCAGAATGGCAAAAGCAATGGGATCTGGTTTACTGTATATTTCATATAAAGTAGAAATTTGAGCTACCAAATTGGCTTCTTTGTGATGATCTCCAAGTTCTTTTAGATGTTGTTGGTGGTGATCACTAAAATAGGTAACTTGATGTTCCAGTAACGCCTTTATAATTTCTTCTTTATTCTTAAAATGATGTGTTAATCTTCCCTTACTTATTCCACTTTCCTTTGCAATAGCATCAAATGTAAGTTTTGATGCGCCATCACGCGCGATAATGGTTAATGCAGATTGAATAATCAAATTACGGGATTGTTCAGAACGAAAGGTATTTTTCATTTAGGCATATCAACGCAGAAGTTTTAAAATTACAACTAAAGAAAATCATCCATTATTTTCAAAGAACAGTATATATGATTTATGTGGCAAACAAAAAATTATCTTTTTATATGAATTTTTAATCAGAATACATTTGGTAATAATGCGTTTAAAGAAACTGCTATCTCATTAGTATTCATTATGTTTTGGCTAATCATATAAAAAACAGGATCAATTTCTTAATCCTGCTTACTTAATTAAAATTTAAAATATCAATCCATAAAATCAGGCTCTTGCTCAACCAATAAAGCTTTCATTTCCATAAAATGGGCTTCACTAAAACTCTCAATCTTTTCCCAATCCTGAGCCGTTTTTTCTGCAACGGCATCATCCAGAATTTTTAGCGCTTGTCCTGTTGAATAAGCTGTCGTAAGAATCTGACAAGCACGTTCTATGGTATACATATCATCAAAAGCAACACCAATTGAATGTGAACCAATCAACACCCCATGATTACCCATCATTAAGCGTTTTTTGTCTTGCAAAATATTTGCAAGACGTTGACCTTCGACTTTGGAGTCAGCCATACCACCATAATGTTGATCATAGGCAACCCGATTAAAATAACGTGCTGTATTTTGATCAATTGGTCTAATGGTCGGATTTTGTAAACTGGCAATTGCGGTTGAAAATATCGGATGCAAATGCAAAACAACACGTACATCTGGCCTCAACATATGAATTTGACCATGAATTGCCCATGCTGTTGGATCAATTTCACCACGATTAAAACTGCCAACATCTTCGGCATCTACAAGAATCAAATCACTGGCTTTAATTCTTGAAAAGTGCTTCCACTTTGGATTAAGCAAAAACTTCTTACCATCAGCCGAAACTGCTGCACTAAAATGATTGGCAACAGCTTCATGCATACCCATTCTGGCAAATATACGAAAGCATGCGGCTAAATCAATACGAATTTGTTGTTCGTTCACGTGTCTATCTCTCAAACCTTGTTATATTTATTCTATGAACTTTTTACCTGATGCTGGATCGGATTTTTAATAACCATGCATAGGAATTTCAAAATTACTTTCTTGTACGAACTTGAGTATAACTATAGATAACAGATATCAAACTGATATCACAGGAATTAACGATGGGAGCTACCCTATGCGTATTGTAAAATCTTATCTTCATCCGCTATTGGCATTCATGCTTGCCGCTGGCTTAACTGCCTGTAACAAAGAAAGTGCATCAACTGAAAATGCCAGTTCTTCCGGAAATACAGCAGAAACCATTAATATTGGTTCTGATATGACATTTCCACCTTTTGAATATATGGAAAATAACCAGCCAGCCGGATTTGATATTGATTTAATGAATGCCATCCTAAAACAATCTTCTGCTACAGCGAACTTTATGGATACAAGATTTTCAAATTTAATTCCAGGACTAGATGGCAAGAAATATGATGCTGTTATTTCAGGTATGTACATTACACAGGAACGCCTTAAAAAAGTAGACATGATCCCCTATTTTAAATCAACTGAATCAGTTGTCGTATTAACTGATTCCAGTTATAAACCAAAAGTACGTGATGATTTATGCGGAAAAACCATTGCAACACAAAAAGGTTCTTTATATCCGGATCAATTAAATCAACTTTCTAAAGAAAGTTGTCTGGCAAAAGGTAAAACAGCCATTACAGTACGTGAATTCGATACCTCACCACAAGCTGTACAGGCGGTATTAGCCAAAGCTGCCGATGCCCAATATGATGATAGCAGCGTGGCACGAACTACAGTCAAAAAACTTAATGGTAAAGTTGAAATTACTTCTACAGAACCATTCTTTCCATTTTTAGGCGGTATAGCAGTGCGTAAAGGTGATACAACGACTTATAATCGAATTAACGAAGGATTACAAAAACTTAAACAATCCGGTGAATATGATGCCTTAATCAAAAAATATGATTTGCAAGCACCTACTGAAGAAGAAATTAAGAAATTAATGAACTAAGTAACTTATTAAACTTTATAATTGCAGACAACAGGCTACCAAGATTAACATGGTGGCCTGTGTTGACTTTCACATCAGTTTGCTTATTTGAGCATTATAATTTATTGGACAAAATTGTGTTCCCTAATATTTTTCCGATTGGCAATGCGTTCATATCTATTCGACTATTTATACTTTTTAAATAATTCTAAAAAATTTTCCAATTCCTGTTCATCGTAATGATCAGATAAAACATGATTTTTTAAATGTCCTTCCAACAATTCATTCATTAATCCGTTGACAGCACCACGAATTGCTGAAACCTGTTGTAAAACCTCAATGCATGGTGTTTTTCCTTCACTGACAGTTTTATAGACAGTATTCATCTGTCCTTGAAGGCGACTAATACGATTCAAAACTTTTCTGTTGTGTTGTAAATGAGCCATTGAAAATCTACTCCAAATAGCAATATACTCTATGGGGTATTTTAACATGGTGTTAACAATATGCTCAACCGCTTATCAACAAAACATTCGCATCAATTTGATGAAGGTAATCCTCTGGCTCAAAGGAGAATCTTGATTGCGACCATATTTACAGGCCTTATGATGGTTGCTGAAATTTTTGGTGGAATTTTATTTAATTCTATGGCTTTGCTAGCTGATGGTTGGCACATGAGCTCGCATATGGTGGCTTTGGGTTTGGCATATCTTGCTTATCGGGCAGCTCGACACTATGCCCATGATGAAAGATTTTGCTTTGGTACATGGAAAATTGAGATTTTAGCAGGATACACTAGCGCAATTTTGTTAATGGTTGTGGCTGCAATAATGTGCTATAGCTCACTTGAGAGATTATATAATCCGATCCAGATTCATTATAATGAAGCAATTCTCATCGCAATTTTAGGTTTAATCGTGAATCTAATTTGCGCATGGCTACTACATGATAATCATCATAACCATGATTCTCATGAATATCACTCGCACCGCAATACGCATGATCTTAATCAAAAGGCTGCTTTTCTTCATGTTATTGCAGATGCCACGACATCGGTATTGGCCATTATTGCACTGTTTGCAGGAAAATATTTTGGTTGGAATTTTCTGGATGCGATCTTAGGTATTGTTGGTGTAATTTTAGTTTCTAAATGGGCATGGGGATTAATTCAGCAAACAAGCAAAACTCTTTTGGATGCAGAAATGAAAGAACCAGTTGTTGAAGAAATTCGAGACGTTATTAATAATTTAAATCCAGCAATACAAATTACTGATTTACATGTATGGAAGGTCGGTAAAAGCAAGTTTTCCAGTATCCTTGCGCTGGATACGACAGATCATACTTTAACCCCAAAAATCGTAAAACAGGCTTTATCCATACATGAAGAGATTGTACATGCCAGTGTAGAAATAAATTTTAGGTAAGGTAAAATGCGAGATTAAATACCTCGCATTTATAATACAGACTTTAATCAATTTTTGGATGTTGGTCTGCAAGTTTCTGCCGTTTTTCCTGTAATTCTTCAATTTTTTGATCTATTGCTTCTATTTTATTTTCAAGATTATCATGGAACTCTTCGAGTAATTCCACGGCTTCTTCCTCACTGGTTGCCATAGGCGTTGCACCAATCAAAGGTTTATTTGAAGTTTCTTTTAAATAAAAAGCCGTAATAAAACCAACCACACCACAGAGCATCAAATAATAAGCCGGCATAAGAATATCTTGAGTTGTTTCCACAAGTGCTGCCGTTAATGCCGGTGTTAAACCTGCAATCACCACTGAAACATTAAATGCAATCGCCAAAGCACTATAACGAATTGCTGTAGGGAAAAGTGCTGGTAAAGTTGATGCCATAACACCGATCAACATATTCAAAGATAATGCCAGCATCAATAACCCCAGAAAAATCAATGGTTCGTTATCAGTACCTAGTAAATAGAATGCTGGTAATGATAAAAATAATAAACCAAAACTACCTGCAAAAATAAATGGCCTTCTGCCCCATTTATCACTCAACCAGCCAATGAATGGTTGTACAAATAGCATTCCCACCATTACTGCAATGATGATTAGTACACCATGATCTTCTGAATATCCTAAATTATGGGAAAAATAGCTTGGAAGATAGGTCAAGAGCATGTAATAGGTAACATTCGTACACAACACAATACCTACACAAACCAGTAAACTACGTTTATGTTGACTGGCAATTTCTTTAAAACTAATTTTTTGTGGTTTCTGTTGCGTAGTTTGATTTTCACTATGTTGTTGATATGCTGGTGTTTCTTCTAATGCATTACGCAAATATAAGCCAATAACACCTAAAGGTAACGCTAGAAAAAATGGAATACGCCAGCCCCAGTCAATAAAACTCTCTGAACCAACCAAATAAGTAATAAATGATACTGTTCCAGCACCTAATACAAAGCCCGCAATTGAACCAAAATCCAGCCAACTCCCCATAAAGCCACGTTTACGGTCTGGGGAATATTCTGCAACAAAAATGGCTGCACCTGCATACTCACCACCAATGGAGAAACCTTGTGCAATTTTAACAATTAACAATAAAATTGGTGCCCAGATCCCAATCGTTTCAAAAGATGGAATAAGACCAATACCAAAAGTACTTAATGACATGATAATAATGGTTATAGCCAGAACATGCTGACGACCATATTTATCCCCTAAACGCCCAAAAAATAAACCTCCTAATGGACGAAAAATAAAAGGCACAGAAAATGTCGCCAACGCAGCAATCATTTGTATGCTAGGTGATGCATTTGGAAAAAATACTTTTCCCAGCACATATGCAACATAGCCATACACACCAAAGTCAAACCATTCAATCGCATTACCTAATGCAGCAGCAGTAATGGCCTTTTTGGTTTTATCATTGTCAATGATATTAATATCATCAATACCGATCGGTTTTCTTTTTCTTCTAAATGCGCTCATATAAGCATCCTATTTTATCAATCTGCTTTACAGCGCTTAAACTGTTACACAGTAAAATTAAAAAAAGGACTATTGCATAACAAGAAAAAATAAGTTAATAATCAGAAAAATCCGACTTATTTTTTATTATGATGCATTAAATCCAAAATAATCATAGGGTTAGAATAATAAAGAATTTTTGGTGATTAAATGTTTGAATTGATTGGTAATAACTTAGTGTATTTTTATAAGATCAGTTACACTATGTAACTTAATCTTGAATTATAGAATATATTCAGCTATTATGTTTGCAGAGGAGAAAATTTTATTATTATTACTCTAATTATATTTCACCATAAATTCACAATTTTTTTCATTAATTTAGCCCGATAAACTGCTGCCTGATTTTCAGGATTACGTTTATTTTCATTTTCATAAAATGCTTGCCATGATTTAGCCATTTCAAGAGTTAATCCTTTATTTTTCATGACTGCAATATCATCAATATTAACCGTTTCATAACGTTGTTTTGCTTGTTGAGGGCCACTTCCCCACTGAATAACTTCTTTGCCAAATTCAGGTAAAGACATATTGTTTGGGGTAGCAGGAATAGCTTTTCTTGCAATTTCAGGATTAACTGAACCTGATATTTTGACCTGCTCAGTTTGTTGACAGCTCATTAAGAATATAGCTGTTATCATTAAACAGATACTTTTAAAATTTCTATATTTTTTCATCATTTTACCTTTAATTACTGTTCAACCAGTAGAATTCCTGCATTTCTCTTATAGAGTCATCATTATTACCTGTCTAAAAACAGTTCAGCAAAGAATCAAGTAATTTCCAAAGAAATTCCATGGGTTATTCAAATCATAATCCCTAGAATTTGAAATTAACCTCAGCAATAAATTGTCTGCCACTTGCAGAGCGTATCTCACTGGAAGTATTTATATACTGATTTTTGTGATTTGTCAGATTATTAATGGTCAACCCTAATGTTGGTTTCAATTTTGATGTGAGATTAAGATCATAATTGAATTTAACATCCCAACTGAAGTATGGTTTCATTCTTGTTGCTGTATATTGGGTGCTAACAGTTTCACCATTATAAACAAATCTATTGGCTACAGGAATGGTACTTTTTACCATAGCATCATAACTGCCTTTGTAACGTAAAAACTGATTAATTCGTAAGGGAAAATTCTGGAATTCTGTATTCCAGCCCAATCTCAATGTCCACGGCTGATTATAGTTATTTGCTGGACGGTTAATATTTTCAATGACTTTACCATCATATAAAATATATGTAGGATCACTATTTAAAATATCATCATAATCATTGAAATTACGTATGGTGTCTGTATAGTCTGCTGCAAAGTAAAAAGAATTTAAACTATTATAAATTTTGACAGGAATATAATTTTGTAAGGTCAAACTATAAATATCAGATTTACTTCTTCCCGTATTACTATAATTATATATTAATGGTGATGTAGTAATTCTTAGTTTTCTGATCTGATCCTCATATTTTCGATCCAGATATTTTAACTGCCAGTCCAGATGAGAAATTCTACCAGAAACAGCAAATAAAAATTCGTCTGCATAAGGTGTATCTAGTTGTGTACGGCTGATATTTGTAGTCGAATATGCTGAATTATATGCCCAGTCATCATTGATGTTTTTTCTTGTTTCATAATAGGCAAGTGCATTAATGCCATCCTGTAATGCATAGATAAAAGCATTTTGGGCATAATATCTATTCCAGCCTGTAGTAAGTACCAGTCTATCATCAGCAAAAGGCAAATATTCAAATCTAGAACGAGGAGCAAAGTTATTATTTTTCGTTAGGCTATCATAATCTGTACGAATACCTAATCTGGCTCTTAATATATTTTTCCAATTCATCTGATTTTCCAGAAAAGCATAGGCTCGATCCTGCTGGATATCAATTGTACCTGCCTGATGAACCAGTCTTTTGCCATGTGCCTGTCCTGAAGTTGTACCAGAACTATAGGTCAAATCACAATATGGATCGACCGTCCCTTCATCTGTGGTGCATGTGGATACACCCAGAATGCCATTATTTTTACTAGGAACATAATATGAATAAAAATCAACAGGGCGATACCAATTCGCCTGATCATGTCCATAGCCTGCGCCAAGAGTAAATTGGTGTTCTACACTGCCCCAGTTTAATGGCAGAAAAACAGACTTTAGGGCATATTCAAAAGTTTTTTGATTATTTTGTAATGCACCTGCTCCACCTTCCGAAGCAGTAGAACTATTACTCCAATTTTTTGCAGAGGATGTTAACCATACAACAGATGATGTATTATCTGTATCCCGATGAATATCTTTTTCCTGATATACAAGACTTTGAGTGATAATCGCAGAATCAAATTTATGTTTAAATTCCACATCAATGGCATCATTACTGGTGGATTGATCAGATTTACTATTTAATGAATTTGTCACATATTTCTTGGCTTGATCTTCCCCATGAGATAATCTTAATTTAACATCATGTTTTTCATTAAATTGATAAAATACCCCCAGATCTACATGATCAACCGCTCTAGTTTGGTTATAATTCCTACTATCTGCCAGACTGGATAATAAATCAATATTAGACCATCGATGTGATGTAGCTAGGCTTAATCCAAGTTGCTCGGTAACATTGCCATAAACAGATGCACTTATTCCTTGTTTGATAAATTTCTTTTGATAATTATCATCCCTATTTTCTTCAAATTCGGCTAATTCATCATCAGAAACATAATTATATTTTGACCATGAACTACTGGTATAGTCATAATTTACATTACCGTGAATTTCTCCTATTTTAGTTTTGGGCGCACAGGTCGATGCTTTTACCACACCACCTGTAAATTGCCCAAATTCTGCACTAACATTACTATCAAGAACTTGTAAATTACAGATAAGATCTGTGTTTAAAGTTACTGCCTGTGATGAACCTGACACTGCATTAAAATTATTATCATTATCTCCTGCAGCAGGATTCAATAAGTTTCCTACATTGGTATTATCCAGTAAATATTTATTTTCATAATATAATGCACCATTAATACTTATATTTTGTACAGATAATTCTCCCTGTGTACCTGCTGCCTGACTGGCATTATCAAACTGAACATTAGGATGGATTTTCAGGAAATCTGAAATGGTTTTATTACCTGATGTATTTTTTAGCTGCTGCTGATTATATTCTGCTTCACCAACAACTGAAATATGTGCATTTACATGCAATGGGGCAAGTTGTATAACCTCATTTTCAGTTTGATCATCCTGAGCAGAATAGGCATGCTGAACATAAACAAGAGATACAATGAGAATACTCAAATATGTTTTACAATACATAATAAATTCTAATGTTAATATTTATGATAATTATTATCAATATTTGTAAATAAATCAATTTATATTCATCTTTTTTATATTATGTTTTTCATTTTTATATGCTTATTTAACAGATAAGCCAGAATTTACATCATATAAATTTTAGTTTATCTGTGTATCTCGCCTAAAAGTTGATGATGCGTTTATTACTACTTTATCAGCTATGATCAAAGACCTAATTTTTTTGCAACATAGTCCGCATCTTTATCGCCACGACCTGATAAATTGACAACAATATTTGTTGTGGCATCCATTGCGCCAGCTTCACGAATGACCCAAGCCACAGCATGAGAGCTTTCCAAAGCTGGAATAATGCCCTCAACTCTAGATAAAGTCATAAATGCGTCCAGACATTCCTTATCTGTGACAGATTGATATTGTACTCGTCCAATATCTTTAAGATAACTATGTTGTGGACCAACTCCAGGGTAATCCAGTCCGGAAGCAATCGAATGAACTGGTAGTGGCTGACCTAATTCGTCTTCCAGAACATAACATGCCATACCATGAATTTGTCCAGGTTTACCCAGACTTAAAGTTGCTGCATGTTGATCTGTATCAAGCCCTTTCCCCGCAGGTTCTACACCAACTAGCTGTACTTGATCATCTGCCAAAAAAGCACTAAATGCACCAATAGCATTTGAACCACCACCAACACAAGCCACGACATAATCAGGTAATTTTGCAAAATGCATCTGAGCTTGTTGTTTAATTTCCTGCCCAATAATTGCCTGAAAATCCCGTACCATTTTAGGAAATGGATGTGGGCCAACAACAGAACCAATGGCATAGATATATTGCTCAGGATCCTTGAGATATTCTTCAAAAGCACTATCAACTGCATCTTTGAGTGTCGCTGTACCTCGAGTGACTGCAACCAGTTTGGCACCCAAAATTTTCATCTTTACAACATTAGGGTGTTCTTTTTCAATATCAACCTGCCCCATGTGAATTTCGCATGGAATACCTACCAATGCACATGCTGTAGCCAAAGCAACACCGTGTTGACCTGCTCCAGTTTCTGCAATGACTTTGGTTTTGCCCATATATTTTGCTAATAATGCCTCACCCAGACAGTGATTGATTTTATGGGCACCGGTATGATTTAAATCTTCACGTTTAAAATAAATTTTGGCGCCGCCTAGTTGTTCAGATAATCTTTTAGCATAAAATAATGGGCTAGGCCGTCCCACATAATCTGTAAATAGTTCCTGTAATTCTTGCTGAAATTCTGGTTTTTTCCGAATGTTTTCATAAGCAATATTAATATCATCCATGGCTTTTTTAAGATGTGGCGGAATAAATTGTCCGCCATATTGACCAAAGAAACCATTTTGATCCGGAAGTTCTACCCCATTGAGTTGCTGCTGTGTCATATTCTTTCTACCTTATTTTTAACGTGCCAGATAACGTGTCATATCTTCAATGCCTTTTAATGTCATTGCAAACATGTTTTTTTCAAAGATTTCGCTAATGAGTTGAATACTTTGTGTATATTGCCAATATTGCTGTGGTTCTGGATTAAGCCATGCAGCTTTATCAAAATACTGCTGCAAACGTTTTAACCAAATTTGCCCTGCTTCATCATTCATATACTCAACTGAACCACCTACAGACATTAATTCATACGGCGCCATACTGGCATCTCCGACAATAATCACCCGATAATCTTTGCCATATTTATGTAGTAAGTCAAAAGTATTGACCCGAGTATGTTGTCTACGGTGATTATCTTTCCAGACATAATCATAGATGCAATTATGGAAATAAAAAAATTCCAGTATTTTAAATTCAGTTTTGGCAGCACTAAACAGTTTCTCGCATTCCTGAACGTGCACATCCATAGAACCACCAATATCAAATAACATCAATACTTTGACACGATTACGGCGTTCAGGAATCATTTGTACATCCAGTATGCCTTTTTGTGCAGTATGCTGAATGGTAGATTGCACATCAAGTTCTTCTGCTGCACCTTCTCTGGCAAATTTTCGTAAACGGCGTAATACTATTTGCATTTGTCGGGTTGCCAGCACTTGTTCATCATCAAGGTTTTTAAATTGTCTTTGTTCCCAAACCTTAACCGCAGAACGTTTTCTAGCTGGACCAGCTATTCGGATTCCTTCAGGATGATCACCATAGGCACCAAATGGTGATGTACCACCAGTACCAATCATTTTATTGCCACCTTGATGTTTTTTATGCTGTTGCTTTAAACGTTCATCCAGCATTTTTAATAATTGTTCGAGTGAACCTGCTTTTTGTAATTCGGCTCTTTGCTCTGCACTCAAATTTTTTTCTAACAATTCCAGATCAAACCATGCTTTAGGAAGCTGTTGAATTTTTTCTAATAATTGCTCGATATCCAGTTGTTGAATACCATCAAAATAATCTTTATAGGCACGATCAAATTTATCAAAATAACGTTCATCCTTAATCATAATGGTTCGAGCTAGCCAGTAAAATTCTTGCTGATCAGCAAAAACAATACCTGAAGCAATCGCCTGATTTAGATCAAGTAATTCTCTTGTCGATACAGGAATACCATATTGCCTCAGGGTATAAAACAATCGGATAAACATTCTTAACCCCTATTAACGGCGTGCCAAAAATGCCAATCGTTCTAACAGTTGTATGTCTTGTTCATTCTTGATTAAAGCACCATATAAAGGTGGAATACTGTTTTCACCAGATTGTTGCAAAATATTTTCCGGTAAATCATCTGCCATGAGCAAACGCAACCAGTCAATAAGTTCACTGGTTGACGGTGGTTTTTTGAGATTTGGAATGTCTCGCAATTTGAAGAAAATTTTTAGAGCATCGTCCACAAGCTTTTGACTAATTTTTGGAAAATGTACATCGATAATCTGACGCATGGTTTGTTGATCAGGAAATTCGATGTAATGGAAGAAACAACGTCTTAAAAAAGCGTCTGGTAATTCTTTTTCATTATTTGAACTAATAATAACAATTGGACGTTGTTTTGCTGTGATGGTTTCTCCAGTTTCATATACATAAAATGACATTTTATCCAGTTCATGCAACAAATCATTAGGAAATTCAATATCAGCTTTATCAATTTCATCAATCAATAAAACACAACGCTGATCTTGAGAAAAGGCTTCCCATAATTTACCCGGTTTAATGTAGTTATGAATATCATAAACCCGATCATCACCCAACTGACTATCACGTAACCTTGACACGGCATCGTATTCATACAAGCCTTGCTGGGCTTTGGTGGTAGATTTAATATGCCAGGTAATCAGTTTTAAATCTAAACTTTGGGCAATTTGTTCAGCAAGTAATGTTTTGCCTGTCCCTGGTTCACCTTTAACCAACAAAGGTTTTTCGAGAATTCTTGCAGCATTGACTGCAAGTTTTAAGGCATCAGTGGCGATGTATTGTGCTGTACTATCAAATTGCTGTGTTGACATGTATTGCTTATCCATTCATAACTTTATTTTGCTTGGTTGTCTGATACTTTGACCACAAAAATCCGATTAAAAAACCAATCCCTGCGACAAATAAGATTGCTGCCAAATTGGCAATAATCAAAGTATTTTCTTTGGTTAAGATACCAAAGATCAGACCAATAAATGCTGGAGCTAAACCGGCATTACTACCTTCTGAAACAGTTGGTGTAGCCAACAAGGCAAATAAAATAATCCATGTAATTCCACCAATCGGACTCGGTAGACGGCGAGCAATGTTATACCATGCCCAAAGCGCAATAATTGTGCCACCAACATAAACTGTAATGGCAATGGCATTTTCCGGAATGGCATCAAATAGACTTAAAAAGCTATTCCACCATGAAGCAATAAGATCAAGCACCACGCAAACCCTCTGGTTCCACTGCATTCGGATTAATTAATCCTTCCGGTGGCATCTGTACATAATATCCCTGTTTTTCCAGTGCTTCGAGTACAGCAATTGCAGAAACACGTGCTAACTTACGTTGTTCATGCAGTTTAATATTCATGACAAAAGTTGCACGACCAAACGCCTGCATAAGCATTGCCGGAACATTGGCAAAGGTTTCATGTGGTTCATCATCAGGGAAACTGGGGCGAGCGATGTAAATATACATTTCGTCTTTTTTACTTGATTTATAAATATCACAATGCATGGTGCTATTACCTATATTACAACAAATGAAGAATACTCGACTTTTAGCACAACGTCAGTAGGCTTGTTACGAAATTCTTTAATTTCTCGAGGGAAGAGAGAAAATTTTAAACTTATAAATACTTTGGTAGAAAATCTATTTTTAACAAGAAATATTGGATCTTCGTGCCGCAATATCCTGAGCAAGGATTTCAATCAGTGGCAATGTCAGCAAATTTAAACGCCAACCAGTCAGGTAGATATTTAATGTTGATAAATCTTGTCGTTCATTAAGAACAAAGCTTTGTAGTTGCTGTAACCATTTTTTACGCAACAAAACATCTGTTGGAATTCCGTACTGTTGACTGATTACTGTAAGTAATTGCTGAATTTTATGCGTAGTTTCATCTAAATAATAACGATAAGGTTTTGCTAAGCGTTTCGGCCATTGCTTCTGATCGGGTAACTCGTTAAGTAATTTTAGAATATGTTTACCATGCTCACGTAGAATTGCAGGTTTAACCTCTCCGAGTTCAAATAATTGCTGCATGGTATGCGGTGTTCGCTCCAACATACGATGAATGGTATTATTTTTTAATATAAAGCTGCGTGGTTGATTGGTGTCTATCGCAAGTTGTTCACGCCACATGGCCAATTGCTGAAGTTGCATCAGTTGTCTGGAAGAGTGTCTATAGTTAGCTGCATCCAGATATAATTGATCCAGTGGTAATTTTTCTGCCAGACTTTGACAATAATGCTGACAATCTTCCACAACAAAATGATAGATTCCTTGTTGTTTTAATCTTTGAATCACATTTTCAGCCAATTGTGGTAAATAATAAACATCGGATACAGCATAACGAATTTGCTCTTCACTGAGTGGACGAGCCAACCAATCTGAGCGAGTTTGATCTTTTTCGACATCAACATTTAATATTTCAGCCAAGGCAGCTTGATAACCCATCTGCATACCATATCCTAGAAAGGCCAATGCAATCTGGGTATCTAATACATTGTTTAATGGTGCATGTTGAGCATAATGGTAGATTAGATCAATATCTTCACCACAAGCATGAAATATATTTAATCTGGCCTGAAATAATTTTTGCCATAAATCGGCCAAATCCAGATGACCATCAATTAGATAAACCTGATCATTTATATTAATTTGCAGGACGCCTAATTTAGGATAGAGCGTATCAACTTTAATAAACTCAGTATCCAACGCATTTAAAGCACTGCAATTTATTTGCTCGACAAGGTGCGAGAGTTGCGTTTGCTGATCGACCCACTGGTAATACATAGATATCCTTAATTCTTCAATTTCTATTACAGAAATTAAAGATCATGATGACTGGTTAAGTGGTAAACGATGGGTTAGCGCCTGATGTAAGGTATGGCTATCTACATATTCAAGCTCGCCACCTTGCGGTACACCTTGAGCAATACGGGTAATCTTGATTGGAAGATGTTTACAGGATTCAACTAAATAATGTGCAGTCGCTTGTCCTTCGACAGTGGCATTGGTTGCCAGAATGACTTCCCGAATTTGTCCTTGAGATAAACGCTGTACCAAATAAGGAATACCAACTTCTTCGGGGCCAATACCATCCAAAGGCGATAAATGCCCATGTAACACATGGTATTTGCCTTTAAAACTACCGCTTTGTTCTATGGCAAATACATCTGCAGGCGATTCCACAACACACAATAACCCATCATCACGCTCGGTATCCTGACAGATATCACAGATTTCATGCTCTGTCAGAGAATGGCAAATTGAGCATTCATGAATATGCTCAATTGCCTCCTGAAGTGCTTGTGCTAATTCCAGCGCACCAGTTCTTTGTCGCATAAGCAAATGTAATGCCATCCGCTGCGCAGATTTGGAACCTACACTGGGTAACAAGCGTAACTTTTGCACCAATGTACCAAAACGGTCTGTATACACGTGCATTCAACTCCAGTTATTAAAATAAGCCTGATAAGCCCGGTGGTAATCCCATACCGCTATTCGCATCTTTTAGGCGTTCATCAGAAACTTCTTCAGCCTGACGTACTGCATCATTAATGGCAGCGGCAATCAAGTCTTCAATCATTTCTGGATCATCCTGTAAAAGATCAGGATTGATTTCAATACGTTTTACCACAAAACGGCAAGTCATGGTTACTTTCACCAAACCACCACCAGCTTCTGCCTGCACTTCAGTTTGAGCAAGTTCAGCCTTGGTTTTTTTGACATTGGCTTCCATATCTTTTTGCATACGCTGAGCTTGTTGCATCAACATATTAATATTCATAAATTGATCCTTTTGCGATTACACACTATTTAAAAATAACTAATTTAAAGCTGATCCAAACCACGTTTTAGGTCGGCAATAATATCATCAATATCTTCTAGTCCTACAGACAGACGAATTAAACCTTCCGTAATCCCTGCTTCGGCTTTAGCTTCTGGTGAAAGTTTACCATGTGTTGTGGTGGCCGGATGAGTAATGGTAGATTTTACATCTCCCAGATTTCCTGTGATTGAAATAAACTGGGTAGAGTCAATCACCTTCCATGCACCTGTGCGTTCACCCTTAACCTCAAATGCAACGATACCACCAAAGCCAGTTTGCTGAGCTTTTGCTAATTCATATCCTTGATGCTGTGGTAATCCAGCATAATAAACTTTATTGACATTCGGATGCTGTTCTAGCCATTCAGCCAATTTCTGTGCATTTTCACAGTGAGCTTTCATACGAATTTTTAGAGTTTCCAGACCTTTAAGAAAAATCCATGCATTGAATGGGCTTAAACTTGGGCCAAGAGTACGTACTACACCAAAAACTTCTTCAAGTAATTGATGACTACCTACAACTGCACCACCTAAAGCACGTCCCTGACCATCAATATATTTGGTTGCAGAATACACTGCCAGATCTGCGCCTAATGTCAATGGACGCTGTAAAGCTGGTGTGCAAAAGCTATTATCAACAACTAATAATGCGCCATTTGCATGGGCAAGCTCTGCCAATGCACTAATATCAGCAATTGCCGATAATGGGTTAGACGGTGATTCTAAAAATAATAACTTGGTACGCTCAGGTTGAATGGCCTGTTTCCATGCATCTAGATCTACCAAGTTAACAAAATCGATATCAATACCGAATTTACGCACGTATTTATCAAATAAAGATACACTTGAACCAAACATATCTCGTGAACAAACCACATGATCACCAGTTTTTAAAAATGCCAGCACCACAGCCAGAATTGCCCCCATACCAGAACTGGTGGCAACTGCTCGCTCTGCACCGTCCAGTGCAGCCAGACGCTTTTCAAATACGCTTACTGTTGGATTGGTAAATCTTGAGTAAATATTTCCCGGTGTGTTCCCTGAAAATTTCGCGGCAGCTTCTTCGGCATTTTCATAAACAAATGATGATGTAAGAAAAACCGGTTCACTGTGTTCACCTTCAAAGCTACGGCTATGGCCGGTACGAATTGCCAAAGTAGCAAGTTCATATTCGTGGTCAGTTTGCTGACTCATAACGTTATTCAGTCCAAGACTGTCCTATGTAAAAACTTAAGCTCATTGTGCTGCGCCTTGGCATTTCGGTCAAGGTAATATGCGGATTTTACTGCATGATCCTATCACTAAAGTGTTAATTTATGACCACTTTAGCATAGCTATGACCGAGTAAAACATCTTGACAAGATAAATTAATCAGCGTTTATTGATTGGCATCTAAAATATGATTTAAGGTTTCTTCATGAGTTTAACGGCGGCATTTGTTGGATTAGGTGCAATGGGCTATCGAATGGCAGCGCATTTGCCCAAGTCATTTGATCAAGTATTAGTATGGAATCGTACGTTCAGTAAGGCGCAGCAGCATGCCGAACAATACGGAACTCAAGCTGTTAGCATTGAACAAGCAACACAGGCAGATATCATTTTTTCCTGCTTACCTACCAGTGCCGATGTTGAAAGTATTATTCGGCAATATCCACCAAAAGCAGGTGCAATCTGGATAGATTGTACCAGTGGTGAACCCGAATCTGCCAAACGTATGGTCGAATTTTTAAAACAATATCAGGCAGATTATCTGGATGCACCAGTCTCTGGACAAACCATTGGTGCTGAAAAAGGCACATTAACAGTAATGGTTGGCGGTGACACTGCTGTTTTTGAGCGTGCACAGACAGCGATTGAACCTTTTGCAGGATTAATCAAGCATGTAGGCGAACCGGGCGCCGGTTTTGCCGTAAAAGCTGTAAATAATATGCTTTTGGCTGTACATTTATGGGCAACAACCGAAGGGTTTACTGCACTTAAAGCGAATGGTGTTGATCTTCAAAGTGCGCTTGAATGTATCAATACCTCCAGCGGAAAAAGTGGCGTGACTGAAAATGTCTTCCCACAACGGGTATTAAATCGTCATTTCCCATTAACTTTTGCCTTACCTTTATTGGCAAAAGATACTGGTATTGCACTGAAACTTGCACAAAGTGTGAAACTGCCAACCCCATTATTAAGTCTGACACAAAATCTGATTCAGACAGCCAGCTTGACTGCCGCCCCCGATAGTGATTTTTCCGCAGCTGTCAAATTGTATGAATCATGGACCAAAATCACATTAGAATAAATCAGTGTCTACACCTTTTGTATATAATTTGTCAAAAATGCCAATTGCGGTTGTTTTTATCAATGACGACCGCAATATAGACTCTATAATTGAATCTCCATCAACGCCTGATAAAGGAAGATACATGATGAAAATTGCCAAAAATCTTGTTTTAGCTGGTCTGATGTTAACAGGCATGATCAGTGCAACTGTTTATGCAGAAGATTGTAAATCTTTGCAGGAACAAAAAAATGTTCTTTATGCAGCAAAAGGTTATTGTTTTAAAGATAAAGATGCTCAAGCTAAATACGGTGCAGACTGTCATACTAAAAAACCATCTTTTAGTGATGCAGAAAGTAAACGTCTTGCGCAAATTGAAGCAAATTTAAAATCTTTAAACTGCCCGAAAAAAGATTAACCTTCTGTCTGTCGTAACTTACAAGGAACGCATAATGACGTATAACGAGCAAAATATTTTTGCCAGAATTTTACGTGGTGAATTACCTGCAATCAAAGTCTATGAGGATGATAGAACTTTAGCCTTTATGGATATTATGCCTCAGGCCGAAGGACATACTCTTGTCATTCCTAAAACTGCCGCAGTCACTTTATTGGATTTGCCTGCGGAAGATGCTGCTTATACTATTCAGATTGTTCAAAAAGTTGCAAGAGCTATTGAAAAAGCACTCGATAAAAAAGGCATTATCTTGATGCAACTTTCTGGTGAGGAAGCAGGTCAAACTGTACCACATGTACATTTTCATTTGATTCCCGAATCATTACATCAATTACGTCAACATGCTGGTCAAATGGGTGATCAGGAACATATCAAGAGATTGGCAGAGAAAATTAAAGCAGCCATTGCATCTGAATAATTAAATTATTTTAAAGGTTAAATCTCAAACAAACCTCATTAATTAAGCTGCCAAATTTGGCAGCTTTTATTTTAAATTACTTTCTGTGGTGTATATCTGGATTTAAACCACTGTACAATTTTTTCCAGATACAAATAAATAACCGGCGTAGTATATAAGGTTAGGAATTGCCCTAATGCTAAGCCACCGACAATTGCTATACCCAAGGGTTGACGCATTTCTGATCCTTCCCCTAGACCCATAGCTAATGGAATAGCACCGATCAATGCAGCCATATTAGTCATCATGATAGGCCTAAAGCGTAAAATTGCTGCATGTAAGATCGCTTTATGCGCAGTTTCACCACGACGTTGCAACTGAATGGCAAAATCAATCAGCAAAATTGCATTTTTTACCACAATTCCAATTAATAAAAACATGCCTAGTAATGCAATCAGGCTAAAAGGCATTTTGATCAGCCATAAGGTCAATAAAGCACCCAATGCGACTGCTGGAATGGTGGATAGAATTGTTAGTGGATGTATCAAGTTTTCATAACTGATTCCCAGAACAATATACATCAGCACGGCAACCGTAAGAATAATCCAGGGTGTAGATAACCCGGTTTGCAAACTTTCTGCCCGTGCATCCTGATCTGTGGTGATAAAGATACTGTCTGGCAGCATAATTTTAGGCATAATGCTACGAATTGCCTGATCTGCCTGTTCCTGAGTATAGCCATTTTTGACAACATAACCGACCCCAAGAGCCGCATATTGATTACGGTGTGTGACGCGATCATTTGCTAATCCATACGACCATGTCGCAAAACTGGTTAGAGGCACATATTCATCTTGATCATTCAAAACTTGTACTCGAGCTAATGATTCGGGATGTTCCGTAAAACGCTTATCCACCTCCATGACAATATGAAATTGATTACGATCAGCAAAAATTGTACTGACTTGTCGCTGGGAAAAAGAATTATTTAATACACTGGCAATATCAGACATATCAATTCCCAGTAGCTTGGCTGCTTGGCGATCAATTTGTAGTACAACTTGCTGTGCACCTTCATCACCAATGGTTTCAACCTCTTCAAGCTGAGGAAGTTTTTCCATTTCCTTTGCTACCATAGGCGCCCATTTTCTAAGTAAAGCAGTACTGTCCGACTGTAATAATAAAGTGTATTCATTGGCATTGTTACCAAACGGATCATCCAGCATAATGTCCTGATCTACTTGCGCATTAAAAACAGCACCTGCTATAAATGGCGCATTGCGCTTCAAACGATCAGCGACCTGTTGAGAATCTAAACCGCCCCGTTCTGCCTTCGGTTTAAGATTCACCAATAATTTTGCATTGGTAGTACCAACGTCACCTGCTGTTCCAATGACATTTTCCACGGCTGGATCTCTCAATACATATTCGGCAAAGGTTTGAATTTTAGGTTGCATCACCTGAAAAGAAAAACCATCATCACCACGTAGAAATATTGATAAACGCCCAGTATCTTGTTTGGGTAACATAATATTGGGTAAAGTTTTATATAAATATGCAGAAGCTGCAATACAACCAATCCAGATCACAATAACCAGGTAGCCATGTTTAAGTAACCATGCCAATGAATCTCGGTAATAGTAAGTTAGTTGCTTTACCAATGCCTGACTAAATTGATAAAGTCTAGAGTTTTGTACATTGGCCACTGGGGTAAAAATACGTGCCGACAAACTTGGAATTAAAGTTAAGGCAACAATTACCGATAACAAAATAATAAATACCAGTGTTAGGGAAAATTCTCGAAATAAACGCTCAATCACCCCACCCATAAATAAAATTGCGACAAAAATCACCATAAGTACAAGATTCATGGCAATTAAAGTCATACCAACTTCTTGCGCTCCCTTTATCGCAGCCTGATAAGGATTTAACCCCTGCTCGATATAGCGTTCAATATTTTCCAGTACCACGATAGCATCATCAATGACCAATCCAATTGCCACAATAAGTGCCATAATAGAAAGATTATTTAGTGAGAATCCGGCCAGATAAATCACAGAACATACGCCTACCAATGTTACCAGCATGGCAATGGTGGGAATAACTGCACTACGTAATCGTCCTAGCAACAGACATGTCACTATAACAACCAGACACATGGAAAATAACAAAGTAAAACGTGCTTCATCCAATCCATGACGCACTGCTGAAGAACTGTCCATCACCACTGTCAAATCGCTGTCTGCCGGAATCAGAGCACGTAAAAATGGTAACTTTTGTTTGATTCGGTCAATGGTCGCAACTGTATTGGCATTTGGCTGACGACTGATCATCACAATCACCGCAGGCTTATTATTATGAAATCCTGTGACATAGCGGTTTTCTACTGAATCGCTAACTTCAGCAACATCTTTTAGATGTACATAATGATTACCATTACGATGAACAACTATATTGGCAAATTCACTGGCATTTAACTTGCTCGAAGCTAACTGGATCTGCCATCGCAAATTACTCTGTTCCAAAACACCAACAGGTTTCACCTGATTATAATCACTAATCGCCTGACGTACCTGTTCCAAGGAAATTCCCTGATTCATTAAGGCATTTGGATTCAGTACTACCCGTACAGCAGGCATGGATGCCCCATTAATAGTAACTTCGCCAACACCGGGAATCTGGGCAATATGCGGTAAAAGTTTATTGGTAGCAATTTCGTATAAATCACCAGGTGACAAATGATCTGAACTAAATGCCAGATAGAACACAGGACTCTGGCTTGGATTAATTTTTGAATAACGCGGTGGACTTGGCATACCTGATGGCAATTGCGGGATCGCCGCATTAATTGCCGCCTGCACTTCTCTTGCCGCTTCATTAATGTCGGTATCCATTGCAAAATGCAAAGTCACATGACTCGAACCCTGTGTACTGGAGGAGTTAATGGCTTTGACTCCAGATACACCGACCATAGCACGTTCCAGTGGTGTGGCAACGGTTGCCGCCATGCTCTCCGGACTGGCACCAGGTAAACTGGCACGTACAACAATTACTGGAATATCTGCCTGTGGCAATGCAGAAACAGGAATTTTAAAATATGCCAATAGGCCCAATAAAATAATGGCAATTGCAAATAATAGGCTGGCAACAGGTCGCTGAATAAAAATCTGGCTGATATTCAAGACGACACCTCAATATCTGTCGACCGATCTGATTTATCCCAGCTAAACCGATCAAAGAACAAATACACGACAGGTGTGGTAAATAGCGTTAGAATTTGACTGACAATCAATCCACCCACCATGACAATACCGAGTGGTTGCCGTAATTCTGCTCCTGAACCTGAAGCCAGCATCAATGGAATTGCACCAACCAAAGCAGCCATTGTTGTCATTAAAATTGGACGAAAACGCAATAAAGCTGCCTGATAAATTGCTTCCTGAGCCGATAAACCTTGCTCACGTTGGGCTGCAAGTGCAAAATCCACCATCATAATGCCGTTTTTCTTTACCAGACCAATCAATAAGATAATACCGATTAGTGCAATCATATCCATTGGACGTTGCAATATTGCCAAAGCCAGTAAGGCACCAATAGCCGCAGAAGGTAATGTTGAAAGAATAGTCACTGGATGAATAAAACTTTCGTACAGTATGCCAAGCACGATATACATCGTTACAATTGCTGCAATGACCAGCCATAACGTATTACTTTGTGAATTTTCAAAAGCTGCTGCTGCGCCCTGTAAATTCAAACTGACATCATCAGGTAATTGTAGCTGTTGCTTGACAATATCAATTGTCTGAATGGCTCGCCCCAAGGCGATATCATCTGCAACATTAAAGGAGATGGTTGTTGCGGGAAATTGTCCCTGTTGCTGAATAATCGTTGGTGCACTTTTTTCGGTAATTGTAGCAATACTACTTAATAAAATCGGCTGATCATCTGCATTACGTACATAAGTTTGTGATAAATCTGCCAGAGTTTGTGCGTATTGTGGTGCAACTTCCAGCACAATACGATATTGATTGGATTGTGTATATAAAGTCGAAATTTGCCTTTGCGAATAAGCATTCTGTAAGGCTGCATTGACATCGCTCATACTCACATTTAAACGAGCAGCAGCATCTTTATTGACTTCTACAAAAGCCTGCAATCCCTGACCAGTGGTTTCACTGGTAACATCAGAAAATTCGGCATGTTGCCGCAATGCCGTCACAAATTTGTTTTGCCACATTTCCAGTGTGGCTTGATCCGGTGCCGATAAGCTAATCTGATATTGAGTTCGACTAATCTTGTCTTCAATACTCAGTTCCTGAACAGGCTGCATCCATGCCTGAATGCCTTGTACATTGACCAGTTTTTCTTTCAGGCGCTGCATAATATCGTGAACATTATCACGCTCACCATGCGGTTTTAAATTAATTAGAATACGACCATTACTTAACTTGGGATTATTCGCATCCACACCAATAAAAGACGATAAACTTGACACATCCGGATCTTTTAAAATCTCCGTTGTCAGTGCCTGCTGACGTTGCCCCATGGCTTGAAATGAAATTGCATCAGGTGCTTCGGTCACAACCTGAATCACACCACTGTCCTGAACCGGAAAAAAGCCTTTAGGAATCCACCAGTATAATGCTCCTGCTACCACAATTGAACCAAACATTACAGCGAGTGCCAAAGTTTGGTGTGCCAGCACCCAGCGCAACCCAGTAGCATAACGATCAATGATCTTGTCCATGAATCCTGCTTTTCGTTCATGTTGATCAGGATGTTTCTTAAGAATATAGGCGCACATCATTGGGGTTAAGGTCAGTGAAACAACCAATGAAATGGCAATGGCAACCGCCAGTGTAATTGCAAATTCATGAAATAAACGTCCGACTACATCTCCCATAAATAACAATGGAATTAAGACTGCAATCAAAGAAATGGTTAAGGAAATTAAAGTGAATCCAATTTCTCTGGCACCTTTTAAGGCTGCGTTTAAACGACTTTCTCCAGCTTCGTAATGTCGTGCGATATTTTCCAGCATCACAATGGCATCATCTACCACAAAACCAGTTGCAATGGTCAAAGCCATCAAAGTCAGGTTATTCACTGAAAATCCAAGGAAATACATCACCACAAATGTTCCAATAATAGATAAAGGCACGGTGACACTAGGAATAATCGTTGCAGGTAAATTACGTAAAAACAAAAAAGTGACCATCACCACCAGACTAACAGCAAAAACCAGTTCTTTTTGAACATGATGAATTGAACTGCGAATACTTTCAGTACGATCGGTCAAAATGCTGACTTGTACATTTTCCGGTAAATTTTGCTGTAATTGTGGCAAAATCGCCTTGATTTGGTCAGCCACTTCAATCACATTGGCATTCGGTTGTCGTTGTACATTAATCAATATGGCATTTTGTGCATTTGCCCATGCTGCCATATAGCGATCTTCACTACTTTCACTGATGCTTGCTACATCTTTTAAACGGATTGCCGCAGAATTTTTCCATGCCACGATTAAATTTTCATATTCGGCAATACTTCTAATCTGGTCATTGGCATCTAGCATGGTGGTACGAAACTTTCCGTCAAAACTTCCTTTAGGCTGATTAACATTGGCAGAAGTAATGGCACTCTGAACATCTTCAGCCGTTAAATTTAACGACTTTAATGCTGTCGGATTCATCTGTACTCTAACCGCAGGACGTTGTCCTCCTGCCAGACTAACCATTCCGACCCCGGACAGTTGTGATAACTTCTGCGCAACCCGTGTATCGACCATATCGTAGACTTTGGGTAAAGGAAGTGTCGGTGAACTCACGGCAAGCGTAATGACTGGCACATCGGCAGGATTAACTTTGCGATAAATTGGTGGAGTTGCCAGATCACTTGGTAGATTACTATTTGCAGTATTCAAGGCAGCCTGGACCTCCTGCTCAACCACGCCCAGATCCGAATTAAGATCAAATTGCAAAGTCAATACTGAAGCGCCCAATGAGCTGGTTGAGGACATTTGTTTCAATCCTGCAATTTTACCCATTTCCTTTTCCAGCGGAGAACTAATCGTACGCTGAATTGTGTCCGGATTGGCACCAGACTGAAAAGTAAATACCTGAATAATCGGGTAATCAACCTGTGGTAAAGCAGAAACCGGCAACAAACGCCACATCAGTAAACCACTGAATAACAATGCCAACATAAACAGAGTTGTGGCTATCGGACGCAGAATAAATAATCTGGAAATGTTCATTGGACTTATTGTCCTTTTGTCGCAGTGCTATTTTGGGCTGGCTTTAATACATTCACTTGTCTACCTTCTGCTAGGCGGTCAATGCCTTCAAGTACCACACGTTCATTACCATTTAAACCCGAAAGTACCTGTGTCTTTCCATTGGTTGCCATCCCAAGCTGCAACATTTTGATTTGAGCTTTATTCTGTTGATCGATAATATAAACATAAGTTCCTTTGGAACCATGTTGAATGGCATCACTTGGTACAGTTACAGCATTGGCAATGGTTTGTGCTTTTAAGCGAACATTAACAAATTGATTGGCAAATAATTGATGATCTGCATTATTGAACCGAGCTTTCAATTTCAATGTCCCAGTTGAAGCATCAATCTGATTATCCAGTGCAAAAACTTCACCCTGAGCCAGCAAATTCTTTTCATCACGATCCCACGCCTCAACCAGTAAAGGTTTGGCTTGTGTCGCTTGACCACGCAATAAATTCAAATAATTTTCCGAAATGGCAAACTCCACATAAATTGGTGAAGTTTTGGTAATCGTGACCAATCCATTTTCTTCATTTTCCTGAATTAAATTACCAACGTCTTTTTGCCGAAAACCAAGCTGACCAGAAATTGGTGCATAAATTTTGCTATAAGATAATTCCAGTGCAGAGGCATCCACTTGGGCTTTGAGTGATTGTAATTGTGCAGATAATTGACGTACTTGTGCTGCTTGTTGATCAACTTCCTGACGGGAAATTGCATCATATTTCAGCATATTTTGTTTACGTTTTAACTCAGACTCTGCATATTGCAATTGTGCAATAATATTTTGCTGATTGGCTTTGCTTTGATTTAATGTCACCTGCATAGGTTCTGGATCAACCAATGCCAATAATTGCCCTTTTTCGACCAGATCACCATCTTTAAAATATAACTGCTTTAAGATACCTGCAACCCGACTTTGCACAGTGATTGTTTCACTTGGAATGGCTGTCCCAACTGCTTTAAGCTCCAGTTGCAAATTTTCACGTGACAAAGCAACCACTTCTACAGGTACAGGTTGCCGCCATTGACTATACTCATCTGCTTTAGGTTTAGGCTTCAAAACAAATTTCCATAACAAAAATGCGAGCAACAATATAACCAATAGAAAGATAAACAATCTCCACCATTTTTTTTGTGGAGTCTGCCCGCTGTTTAATTCTTTATTTTGTTCCGCCATAACCTAACCCAAATTCTTCCCACAATTAAAATATCATTTTGAATAGTTGCATGCTGATCAAACCTGCAAAAACAACCCAACCCAACCACCATGCTTTTTTAAGATGATAAGCTTGTATAAACACCAACATCCCCACAACAAAAGTTGCCATGCCAAACCATGCAGCAATACCAATACTGATATTCCATGCAGCAATACTGCACATCATGGCAAAAACAATAAATAGCCAACCCACTATGCGTAAAACACGACAATCCAAAGGACGGATCGTACGTTGAAAAACCTGTTTAAAAGGCTTATCCATCGACAAATTCAAACACATCATACCAATATAAATACATGCCAAAGCGCTTAAAATATGCAGAGTCTGAATCATTATTCTGACTCCACATCATTAGGATTGTCGGAATTAAGCTGCTGACTCTTTTGTGCAGATTGGGGTTTGGATTTCTTAACCTGAGCTTTCAGAATGCCATGTCTTTTACGCCATACTGCATAAGCCATCCATAAAAATAACAATCCGACCAATACAAAACCTAAATCCATACTAAATAATGCCCAATCACCATAAACCCAGGTTGTTAAGATATGATGATTTGTGGTGATTGCATTTAAAATTGGCAATAATAATAAAGTAATTGCAATCAAAAAAAGTAATTCATACCATGCTTTGGCAATGGGTCTGAGCCAACCATACAAAAAAGCCAGCAAAATAGATAAAAATAAGGCATTCATTTCCCAATTTGCACGATTTTCCATTTGGACTGGCAATAAACGATTTGCCCAAAAATAAACCGTAATGCCTAAGGGTAATCCAGCAATCATGCCAATATTTAAGCGTTCTACCAATGCATGACCAAATGTCATTTTGCCATTTTTAATTTGTTTTGGACGGCGTTTCACTGTCCAGAGTACCAACCCTGTAGCAATCATTGCCGTACCCAAAAAACCGGTAATGACATACATCCAGCGTAAAAATGCATTTGCATATTCACCTTCATGTAATCCCAATACAACATCAGTAAAACTACGTTCCAGAGGTTTAATATTTTCTGTAAGTAACTGGATATTTTGTCCGTTCACACTATAGCTGATTGAAGGCGCAACACGTGATAAAACTTGTCCTTCTACAGGGAAAAATTTGACTTTAACCGGAGAATATTGCGTAGCAGCCTGAATATCAACACGACTAATTTGATGTTGCCCCCAATAACCTTGTACCTGTTGATACAATCCTTGCAATTGTTTTTCATTTGGAAGCACAGACTTTAAAGCAACAGCTTTGACATCTTCATGTCCAGCATTTGGATAATACTCAGGATAAGCAGCCTGATAGAATTTTTTTGCATTCTCTTCTCCCTGTCCATAAGTCATTGGTAAACCCAGTGGCATATAGGTTGAATAAAAGAAAATCAGACCACTATAAGTAATCATAATATAAAAGGGTAAAGCAATCACACTGATAACATTATGCGCATCTAACCATGATCGTTGCCCTTTTGCCGGACGAAAAGTAAAAAAGTCCTTAAAAATCTTTTTATGTGTAATCACGCCCGAAATAATTGCCACAAACATCAGCATAGTACAGGCGCCAACGATTAAAATACCAATATTATATGGAACATAATGCAAGGCATAATGCATCATATATAAGCTATTTCCACCACCAGTTTCCCGAGGAGTTTGGACTTGTTTAAATTCCTGCCCTGTCTGCGGATCAAGTATTATACGATGATACTTTCCATAACTTTTCCCTTCTTCTGCCGGATCAGTCCAGGAAACGTTTAAATCTTCATGTCCACGCGCAGGTGTCATGAAATTTATTCCCCAACGTTCTGCCTGCGCGGCTTCCGGATGTTGATTCAACCAGTTATATCCCAAATTTAATTGTGTGGCAGCAGTGGGAATACTCTGTTGAATCAATGGTTTTTCTGGTTGCATCCAGCGTGTGATTTCATCTCGGATATATCCCATTGTCCCTGTTAAAAATACAAAAAATAATACCCAGCCGACAATCAGACCTGACCATGTATGAAGCCATGCCATGCTCTGACGAAAACCCTCTTTCATGACAGACTCCATGATTTAAATACAGTAATCAAAATAAATTGCATGATCATGATCAGACTAGACCATATAAAAATTCGTAATAATGATTTTGCACTGAACACATAAATGACAAAAACCAGCCAGATTACAAAACTAAGCAAAAAGCCCAAAAAAGTAGCTCTTGCAAATGCCATAGGAAGTGAAAAAGCCAGCAAAGCAATACTAAGATTGGCGATCAAAAATCCTGAAATAATTGCAATCAAACACCGAGCTAAAACCATTAGCCTGTATTTATGCATATTTGTTAAAGAAGAAAGGTTGGGTTTCATAACATTATTGTCAATAAAAATCGTTTACTCGCCTATATAGACGAATGAAAATTAAAAATAGCTCATGCTGAATTGTAAATTATTGTATACTATTCTAGTTCTAATAATGATAATCATTATTTTAATTTTATTTATCCTCAAGGTTTTGATCATTTAAACCACGGAAGAACAGGATCATGGCTCATCTTACCCAGAAAAATCAGTGGTTCAATCAGATGTATATTGCACATCATGGTACGCTATTAAACTGGTTTAAACAAAAGTTGCAACATCAACATCAAGCTGAAGATCTCAGTCATGAAGTTTTTTATCGTATTTTGAAACATGAGCAATTCCAGAAAATACAGGAGCCCAAAGCATGGTTACTGGGCATCGCCAAACATGTTGTGATTGATTTCTGGCGTAAACAGCAAATTGAACGGCTATATCTGGAAACATTATCTGAGATGCCTGAACAATTCTATCCGTCAGTAGAGCAGGAATTGAGCATAAGAGAAAGTCTATATCAGGTACACTGTATTCTGGAACAATTACCAGCACGTACGGCAAAAGTATTTTTACTTTCCCAGCTAGATGGTTTAAATTACGTTGACATTGCAACAGAACTTAATATTTCTGAAAGCACAGTAAAACGCGATATGAAAACTGCATTTCTCGCCTGTATACAACTTTCCCAGTCTGATTAATTTTTGATACTTTCCTGCCCTGATAATTTTGCATGAACAATGATGATAAACAAGTAATTGATCCAGAAATTTTGGAACAGGCAGCAGACTGGCTGGTATTACTGCACTCCGGAACCATGACGGAATCTCAACAGACACAATTTCAACAATGGCAGGCGGCACATCACGACCATCAAAAAGCCATTGATCGCATGAATCATTTCAATAAAGGTTTTCAGCAATTACCAAAACAATTTCAACCCAAAAAATTGTTAAAATCCAGACAACGGTTTCATCTTCATTTAAGCCAGAAATTGCTTCTGGTATTCTCGCCGTTTATTGCATTCTGGTGTGCTTACCAGTATTTACCCTGGCAATTATGGCAAGCGGATGCCTCAAGTAATACCGGTGAAATAAAAACCATATCTCTACAAGATGGTTCCAAGCTTACTCTTGCCAGTGATAGTCACGTCAATATTCAATTTAATGAACATGTGCGCAAAATCGAACTTCTACAGGGAGAAATTTACATCCATACGGCAAAACAGGTAGCAACACATTATCGCCCGTTTATTGTCACAACAGACAATGGATCCATACAAGCTTTAGGCACACGTTTTAGCGTTCGACAAAATCATTCTGATCAGGATACTACCGTGAACATTTATCAACATGCTGTAGCTATTCAGCCTATACAATCAAACGTACCGAAAAAAACTATTACTCAGGGACAATCCATTCAGTTTAACCAACATCATTATGGCCATACTCAAAAACTACAACAGGCTCAACCTTACTGGATGCAGCATTTGCTGGTAGTAGACAATAAGCGATTGGACCAAGTGCTAACCGAAATTTACCGTTATCAAACCGGAACATATTTTATGGATTCACAGATAAAAAATATTCGAGTTTCCGGTGTTTTTTCATTAAAAAATCCAAAACAAAGTATTGAAACACTGGCTAAGACTTATCATTTACAACTGGATTACTATAGTCAGTATATTTTGCATGTAAAAAAATCAAATTAAATCTTTAGAAAAAACAGTCATAAAGAAAATAATTGAAAAATTCTTTAGAAAAAATGACCTGTTTTTTTGAGTTGTTCGACTTAATTAAATGAAACAATTCTTATTTAGGTTTGATTTATGAAAAATCACATCACTCAAACACGTCTGAATCTGGCATTAAAAGCTATCCTTTGGGGCGTCCCTGTACTCAGTATAACAATGGCTAGTCCGGTTATTCATGCAGCCACTCAATTTAACCAATACGCCATCTCTGCGAATACGCTAGCAATTGTTCTACAACAATTTGCTGTTCAGTCAAATTTAACTTTGGCTTATGAACCTCAGGAGTTATCACATTTAAAAAGTTCAGGTCTAAAAGGACGTTATACCCCTGAACAGGCTTTAAATATTTTGCTTGCACCACATGGTTTGCAGGCAGTGAAATTATCCAATGGTGGTTTCAGTATACAAAAAATCAATGACTCAACTGGTAGCATTACCATTAAACAAAAAGAAGTGATGCAATTACATCCTATCACTGTCAATGCTCGTGGTTCAGCAGCATCTTATAGCAGCTCAGATGACATATCGGTATTACCTGCAATTACAGTAGATGCCAGCAATAACTATACAACTGAAGGTACTCATTCCTATACTGCCAGCAGTGCAAATACTGCAACAAAACTAAATCTATCTTTGCGTGAAACCCCACAATCGGTAAAAGTGCTTACTCGTGAATATCTGGATGATACTAATACAAATTCTTTACAGGAAATGTTAAATGGAGTGACTGGTTTAAGCACAAACCGTATGGATGAACGTCAATACCCAACAGCACGTGGCTTTGATGTCGATTATTTCCTATATGATGGTGTTCCAAGTTATGATGAACTGGATAATGCCATCGATCCTGATTTAAGTCTTTATGATCGGGTTGAACTGGTTAAAGGTGCAAATGGTTTAATGACTGGTGCAGGGAATCCAGCCATCGCTATTAATATGATCAGAAAACATGCCAATGCGAAAGAATTTACCGGGAGGCTAAATACATCCTATGGTTCATGGAACGCATGGTCAAGCTCAGCCGATCTTTCAGCACCATTGAATAGTGATGGCAGTATTCGTGGACGTGTCGTCATCAAACATGAAGATACCGACTCATTTGCAAATCAATATAATCGCACCAATAATCTTGTTTATGGGGTCATTGATGCAGATTTCAGTGATAAAACCTATTTATCTGTAGGGGCAAGCTATCAAAACTTAGAACGTACAGGAGTCAAATGGGGTGGCCTGCCAGCCTTTTACGATGATGGAACAAGAACGAATATCGACCACTCAAAAACAGTAACTGCTGATTGGACATACTGGAATACCGATACTACAACAGCATTTGTGACACTGAAACAAAATTTATTTAATGATGTCAATTTAAATATGAACTATTCTTACCGTGAAATTAAAAACGAAACTGCCTTACTCTATTTATGGTCTTCCGGTTTGATTAACAAGGCAACCGATAGTAGTGATGCACTATATCCTTATTCTGATCAAAAAAATATTACCCAGAATAATGCAGATGCTTATTTTTCTATCCCATTTACCTTGGGTGGTCTAGAGCAGCAAATTATTACAGGATTTATGTACAATCAAAGTAAAACAACAGATGCGTATTGGGGAAGCCCAAATACAGATAGTAATACTATTGACTTTGACGATTATGTTAGTACACAACTAACCAGTTCTATCAGCAACACTAATGCTTCAGCAGACACAAAAACCACACAAACAGGTGCTTACTTGGCAGGGAAATTTACTTTACTTGAACCTCTGAAGTTAATCACTGGTGTACGTTTATCTAATTGGAAATATGAAAGTGCAGATGGTGATGGTAATCGTAAATTTAATCATGAAATCACACCTTATGCAGGTTTGGTCTTTGATTTTTTGAATAACTACTCATGGTATGCCAGTTATACAGGTATTTTTAAACCTCAGGATAAACGAGATTCAAATGGAACATATATAGATCCAATAAAAGGTAAAAGCTATGAGACTGGCTTAAAAGCTGTATTTTTTGACGAAAAATTAAATGCATCTCTTTCTATATTTAGGACGCAACAAGATAACCTTGCCGAAATAATCGATGGTGAACATATTACCATCAATGGGCAACAAGTTGATGTTTATCGCTCAGTAGATGGCGTCACTAGTAAAGGTTTTGAAATTGAGCTAGATGGTGAAGTTACCGATAACTGGAATCTTAGTCTTGGTGTTGCACATTTTTCAGCCAAAGATGCAAATGGCAATCAGGTTCAAACCAAATCAAGTCGTACAACCGCCAATTTATTTAGCAAATATCAGTGGGATAAATTTAGTCTGGGTGGTGGCTTAAACTATAAGAGTAAGTATTATACTGATACAAATTATGGTCGTATTACACAGGATGCCTTTGTCATTGCCAATGTGATGGCTGCTTATCAAATCGATAAAAACATTAAAGTTCAGCTTAATGTTAATAATATTTTTGATAAAGAATATTATGATGGCATTGGTGCAGATGGTATGGTTTATGGCACACCACGCAATGCAACATTAAGCTTGAAATATGATTTCTAAAGCATAGAAATTTACTCAGAATAGCCACAATCCTCTTGGATCAAACAAAGAGGATTGTGAATTCTGCTATACCCTCAAACCACAAGAAACATATTTAAAGCATTTGCTCAAGCAGTCTGAATATGTTATCAATATAGATAAATTGATGATAAAATAAAGGGTCAACAGGAAACACACATGTCTTATAAAAATATTCTGGTCGCTGTAGACGACTCACCTATTTCTTATGCTGCTGTTGAACATGCATTATCACTGGCACAATTAACACATGGAAATGTAACTCTGTTAAGTGTGATCGCAGTCGATCCTTTTGTCGGTGTTGATTTTTATAAAATCGCACCAGCAGTTACTGATTATTTTATGCAGGCTGAAGCCCATGCAAAAAGCCGACTAGATGAGATCAAGCAGTCCTTTGATCGAGATGGTATCAATGTATCTACCAAATTATATCATGGGGTGCCTGCTGCCGAAGGCATCATCAATACGGCGGATGAAATTAATGCAGATTTAATTATTATGGGATCACACGGTCATACAGGTGTAAAAAAATTCGTACTTGGTAGTGTGGCGCAAAACGTTTTGGCCGAATCACATGTGCCTGTTTTAATCATTAAACATTAATTATCAGATATCATCATTTTTGTATTATCCAACACCATTATTTAAAGGCTATACCCTCTATTAGTATAGCTTTTAAGCAGCCTGGCTATGCAGTAAAATTTTAAAAGTTGGTTATATTACATGCAATGCATGGGTAAATTTTACCTTAGGAAATTGATGCTCTGGTATAACAAACTGAGCAGATGACCATAATTCTGCTAAAGGAATGACTACATCATCTGCAAGCGGTAATTTTTTTGTATTAAACTGCATACTGTCCAGATTTTCGCCCCATGCGATTAGATCGACATCAAGAGAAATTTGATGACCTGGACGTTTTCTACCGGATTGTTGCTCAAGACCTTTTAATATTTCAAACATCTGCTCTAATGCTATATTTGCCTGCATTAAACAGGCACCATTCCAGTAATCTGCACCAATACCATCACGACACGGAATTTCATAAATATCGGAAAACTTACATTGACCTAACTGCGTAAGTGTAGTCAATGCAATTTGTATATTCTGAAATTGTTGAAAATTACTCGCTATTGCGATGGCGAAAATAGTCACGATGGCGCTCGATTTGAATACCTACAGATTGGGCAGCAGGAATGATAGCAGGCTTACGGATTATGATGTTAATTTTTTCAATACTAACAAATTGATTAAATAAAGCCTGTATCACAAGATGGGCTGCATGCTCAATCAATTCTGGTTGTGACTGAATAATCGTACTGCTACTGATATCGCAAATTTCGGCGTAATTTAAAGTGTCAGCGAGCATATCACTAGCACAAGCGTTAGATAAATCTGTATAAATTTTTAAATCCAACAATAAGGGTTGTCGAATTTGCCGTTCCCAATCAAAACATCCAATGACAGTTTCAACTTTTAAGCCGTCAATTACGATCAAATCCTGCATTTTCTTCTTACCTTAATGGATAAATTTTGAATCTGGCTCGATGTCATGTAACATTTTTAAGCGAGAGTCGGCATAAATATCACTATAAGGTGCAAGTACACGCATAAAACGGTCAAAATAAAGCATTTGTTTAAATAATAGAGCAAAATCACTTGGGAAACGAATACCATGTCGTTCGCCAACGCTAACCATATCCAGCATGATATCATTTAGTTCATTCGGTTTATTACCAAGCAATTCTTGCGGATCTGTACTCAATACTCCACTAAACAGGCGTTCTATATCTTTGGCAAGTCTATCAATATCAATATTTTGTTTGGTCATACCCATCTTAAGCATGTTTTTGGCCATTTCTTGATAATTAGTCTGCTGAAGTGCATCCATAAATTGCATACATGCCATCCAGACTTCTGGTTCAAGTTGCCCGACAATACCAAAATCAATAAAGCCAATGCGTCCATCTTCTAATAACATGACATTACCGGCATGTAAATCGGCATGAAAACTTTTACACATCATCAAACTACCAAACCACGTATTCATGGTAGTAATGAGTACCTGTGATGGATCTTTACTGTATTTTTTCACTACGTCAAAATCCGTCAGTGGAACACCATAAAGACGTTGCATGGTCAATACTCGTCGGGTTGAATACTGGTGATACACTTTTGGTGCAGTAGCGTATTGATTTTGTGATGCTTGCAAGTACTGTACAAAATCTTCCAAATTTTGCGCTTCTTCAATAAAATCCACTTCTCGAACCATACGACGGCGAATTTCATCGGTTATATCGGATAGAGACGCAAATTTAATTTTGGGTAACGCTTTTTCCAACATTTTACTTATTAAATGAACAACGCCTAAATCCGTATAAAGAATGGTTTCAACATTAGGTTTTTGTACTTTAATTACTACGTTTTCACCCGTTTTCAACACCGCAGCATGTACTTGTGCAATAGATGCTGATGCTAAAGGTTTTTGATCAATAGATTTAAAAATTTGATCCAGTGATTGTCCTTCAAATTCTTCTTTTAATACCTGTTCAATATAACTAAAAGGTAAAACTGGCGTCTTATCCAGACATTTTTGGAATTCTTCCACATATTCACGTGGAAAAAGTGAGGGGGTGCTGGCAATAAATTGTCCAAGCTTGATATAAGTTGATCCCAATTCTTCAAAAGTTTGTCGCATCAATACTGCATTGCTGGGCTTATCCGTTGCATATCTAATTCCTGCTTTTGCGGCAACAAAAGCAGTTTCTCCAATACGAGCAACTGAACGAAATCCTGCCATAATCTGTTTTTTGTGCATTTTCAACTTCAATTTACCCTTAATGCTTTGAATGCTGTACGACTTTTGCTTGAGTGTAGCAAATTTTCAGCTTGATCAGGTTGTATTTTTATAAACATCTGCACAGTAACAATTCGGGTCAGCCTGAATCTTTAAAATTCGTTGTGTCATATTTAAACCATTCCATAACAATAATTTATTCAATAAAGGAGCTTGCCCTAAGCCCAAGTATAGCAAAGCATGATGCGCTTGTAGACTGGCCATAATGACAGGCGTAGTCGTCAATACGCCTGAATTAGCGCAACGCCGCTCGTCATCCTGATCCGTATCATTAAAAATACACTGGTAACAAGGTTGATATCGCACGAATAATAATTGTCCTTCATAACCAATTGCTGCTGCACTCAATAAGGGTAATTGATGTTCTAAACAAAATGAATTGACCAAATAACGTGTCGCAAAATTATCACAACCATCCAGAACTAGATCATAATTAGTGTTCAGTTGTTTTATGGTGTTTTGATCAAGTTTTAACACTAATGGATGAATATCAATATTTGAATTAATATTTTTCAAATGTAATGCCAATGTAATTACTTTTGAATGACCAACATTAGACAATGTAAATGCAATTTGACGTTGTAAATTACTGGTTTCAATATGATCAAAATCAACAATACTAATGTGTCCTACACCAGCTCTGGCTAATAACTCAGCACAGGTACAGCCAATGCCGCCAGCACCGATGATTAAAACCCGAGAAGACTTTAATTTTTCCTGTGCATCAATATCCCAGTCATCCAGTAAAACATGGCGACTGTAGAGCTTTAATTCTTCATTAGATAATGTAGAAGGATGATTAGTACTTAACATGCAAATCCCTTTTCAGTTTTTATGACTTAAATGCGGTAAATGATCATTTTATATAAGGTCACTTGCTTTCAGTTATGGGATAAAACAAATGTGGTAATGCCAATGCTTGTTGAATATATGCATGACGCAAAGTTTCTCTTGATCCAAGAAAGCGCTGATAAAAAGATGAGTTTAACATGCTAGCCGCTCCCTGAGTTAATGACCAGATTGTTGCTAAATAATCTCTGACAGTCATTGGACTTTTTATGGCTGTCAAATATTGTTCTGCGGCCTGTACAATAATTCGCAGACGTTGTTTGCGAAGTGCATAAATTTGGTTAAATAATGACTGTAATCCATGACAAGACATGGAAAGATGTTCTTCGATCTGATGGAATAAAACCGTCCTTTGCGGATGATAAAGGTGATGTAACATGAATATACGTAAATCTTCCGGAAAGCTTTTCTTAGCAGATGACACCATCTCCAGTAACATCTGCTCATTACGCAGAATCAGCAACAAATAAAGTTCATCCTTACTCTGAAAATGCTTGTATAAAGTACCTTTGGCGAGCTCCAACTCTGATGCCAACACATCAAGCGTCATGCCGACTTCACCATTTTCCATCAAAAGCTTTTCGGCAGTCTGAAAAATTAATTGTTCTCTGGCTTTAAAGTGATTTTGACGTTCAATTTGTGATGCTGGTGTTTTCATATCTACCAAACATTTGGAGTTATTGAGGTTATGTCATATTAAATTGGTAATTTTCAGAAAGTTCTCTGTTGTGATTCTGGCAATTTCTTCAATGGGTTTCTGGTATACATTTGCCAGTGTCTGTGCGACATAAGGCACATATTTCGGTTCATTAGATTTGCCACGATAAGGAACTGGAGCTAAATATGGACTGTCAGTTTCAATCAACAATCGATCTAATGGAACCTGTTTTGCTACATCACGCAAATCCTGTGCATTTTTAAAAGAAATAATTCCAGAAAAAGAGATGTAGAATCCCAGATCCAGTGCTGATTTTGCAGTGGCCCAATCTTCGGTAAAACAATGCAAAATACCATGCTGTGCCTGTTCAGCTTTTAAGATATCAATCGTATCGTGTTTCGCACTACGCGTATGAACCACTAATGGTTTATTTACCTGTTGTGAAGCGTGAATATGTCGTACAAAACAGGCTTGTTGCTCAACAATAAATTCATCACTATGATAATAATCCAGACCTGTTTCACCAATTGCCCAAACACAATCAGGTTGTGCCAGTTCAACTAATTTCTCAACACTGGCGCGTTGCATCATTTCTGGTTGTTCACAGGGATGCACCCCGATGCTATAACCCACTTCAGGAAATTCTGCTGCAATTTTGGATAATGCCAGATAGTCATCCAGTTCTACCGAAATGCTCATCATGCGTGTCACACCAGCAGTTTTTGCAGCCGCAATTGCTGCTGATAAATCACCCGCATAAGGGGTTAAATCCAGCATAGTTAAATGGCAGTGTGAGTCAATAAACACGATGAAATCTCTTTTTTACAATGAAATAGATGAACAATAGTATAACTTACATGGTATACGTTGGTTTATCTGCATTAAGTGAACCAGCCAAAATTCGTTCAGCCTGTTGCCTAAATTCAAGGCCTTTTTCTCCAGAAAGCTGAATTGCAAAACCTTTTGGCTTATTACCATTGGGTTTAGGCGAAATCCATACTACTTTTCCGGTTAATGCATATTTTTGGCTCTGTTCCGGTAAAGTGGCAATCAATAATAATTCTTGTCCCATGCTGACGTTCTGCTGTGAAGGAACAAATAATCCGCCACCTGCCACGTAGGGCATATAACTGGCTTGTAAAATGGCTTTATCTGTAATGTTTGCCTGAATAATTGCACCGCCCCGAGGTGGAATCATGCGTCACTCCTGATTTGCTCAATATTCATGAGTTGTATGGTTAATTCATCTAGAATCAATTGTGCTTGTACATTTTGTGCAAGCATGATCTGTATTTTATTGATATGTGCATAGATTGCAAAGAGCTGTTCCAAATCATAACATGCCTGTAGCGCATCGAAATTCAAGTCAATTTGCTTCATGGGTTGTTGTAATTTGTATGCAATGCAATCTTGTACAATATAACGCAGTAAAACCAGAATGTCCCGAATATCCATTTGCTTTGTCCAGTAAGCAGAGAATTTCATCGGATAATTTTTTTGTTGTACTAAACTCGTCAAATCTTTTATAAAGGCTTCCCGATGCTTAAACCATTCTGCATCAAGAATTTGTTGTGCTTTTAGGGGCATATTTGCCGCTAATGCTAATGCAACCTGACTCTGTGCTACATCCTTAATGCCCTGTTGTTGCAAATAATCCTGAGCCTGTTGTGTTGTGACTCGATCCAGTGCGTATTGTTGTACACGACTACGAATAGTTGCAGGCAGACGTAGCATTGCATCACTCATCAAAATGAGAACAATGCGATCTCCAGGCTCTTCAAGAGTTTTTAATAGAGCATTGGCAGCTGCAATATTTAAATTTTCGGCAGGATATAACAATACCACACGCCAGCCTTCAACTTTTTGTTGCACAAAGTCAGCAATTTCACGAATTTGATCTATTTTAATTGCTGCATAACTTTGCTTTTTTTCGTCAAATTCTGCCTGAATAATTTTTAATTGTGGATGTGTGCCGGCAGCAAACCATGCACAATGATTACATTGTCCACATGCACCTTGTGGTGTTTTATGACTACACAACAGCCATTTGGCAAAGTAAGCTGCAAATTGCTGTTTACCACAACCCTGTTTACCATAAAACAATAGACCATGGCCAATTTCTGGAAAACTCTGTTGTAATCGCTGCCAGATTGGTTGTTGCCATGGCAGGAGTTGTTGCTGACCCAGTGCTGCAATATCCATTAGGCAAAGACCGAAGGATCCATGGCATTTAAACGATCCAGATCCTGCTGTGTATCGACACCGGGAGGTAAATTCACTTGTGCAATATCAATAGCAATTCGATGACCATTTTCCAATACGCGCAACTGCTCAAGACTTTCCAATTGTTCCAATCGTCCCATATTCCAGTTTACATATTCCTGTAATAACTGCACACGGTAACTATATAATCCCAAATGACGATAAGCTTGATTATGTAGAGTTTGTGACTGTGTTTTCGCCCCTTCACGATCATAAGGAATTGGGGAGCGGCTAAAATAGAGCGCTTCCTGAGATTGTGACATCACTACTTTTACAATGCTATCCCGTTGAAATTCTTCAAAAGAATGAATCGGTTCACACAATGTTGCCATAGAACAATGATTTTTATTGATCAATAAATCTGCCACTTGCTGCACTAATGCTGCCGGTAATAAGGGTTCATCCCCTTGCACATTGACAATAATATCTTCTGCTGCCCAAGCTCTGAGTTTTGCCACTTCACTTAAGCGATCTGTACCGGATGGATGATTAGCTGATGTCAGCACAACATCGACACCATCTGCCTGACAAATCTCAGCAATACGTAGATCATCAGTGGCGACACATAAATCATCAAATCCCTGTACTTTTTTAGCTTGGTCAACGACACGTAAAATCATTGCACGGCCATGAATTGGTAATAAAGGTTTACCAGGTAAACGTGAACTGGCATAACGAGCCGGAATAACAATATGTTTTTTCATAAATATTTAAACTTCAATATTCAATTGTTGCAATTGCTGGTTTAGAAGTTGATAACAGGCATCCGAAAGTTTTGCTTTTACCGGAACAACCCAAACCTGTTTTAAACGCTCAGGTTGATCATGCCATAATTCCTGTAATTTCACTGCATCTTTCGCAGTTGTAATTATCGGTAATTGGTTAAAATCCTGAAAGTCATCTATTGTATATTGATGATGATCCGGAAAAACACATGGCTGAAACTGAATATTCAGTTGTTGTAATGTGATAAAAAAACGTTGTGGATAGCCAATGCCAACAACTGCTTGATAGGTTTTAGAAGCATCAAATACTTGCATTTGATCACCCAGACAAAATGGCTGCTGTGGCTGTAAATGCATGTTTAATGATGATTGTGGTTGTGTATGATGTTCAATGACAGTGATATCCCGCAATCTGGAAAGCGGTTCACGCAGATAGCCTTCCGGCAATAATTTTTGATTACCCAAACCACGCATGGCATCAATTACTACCCACTCTATATCACGTTGTAAGGCAAAATGTTGTAGCCCATCATCACTTAAAATCAATTGCGTTTCAGGATAATGTTTTAATAACAAGTCGATAGCATGTTGTCGATTCGGTCCAACTGTCATGGGAACATGGGTATTTTGTACAATCAGCATAGGCTCATCACCGACCTGAGAAGGCCGTGATTGTGGTGTAACCTGTGCCGGAAAAGGCCCTTGACCACCATATCCGCGACTAATCACACCAACATGAACATGACGCTGTTGTAAATATTCGACTAGTGCAATAATCAAGGGGGTTTTTCCACTACCGCCCACGGTAATATTTCCAATAATCATGACAGGGACAGGTGCTTTATAAGCTTTTTTTTGTTTGACTGCCTTTTGCAATAAAAATGCCGAACGATACAGGTAAGATAGTGGCCGCAACATGACCAGCCACGATGCTTGATCTTGCCAGGCTTGTTGAAGCTTCTCTGCAAGTTTGTTCATTATATTTGCCTATTCTACAAATTCACGGTGATAAAGTCGTGAATATGCACCCTGTTGCTGCATAAGTTGTTCATGAGAACCAACTTCAATGATTTCCCCCTGATCCATCACCACAATACGATGCGCATTTTCAACTGTAGATAACCGATGTGCGATTACAAAGGTTGTGCGGTTATGCTGTGCCCGCTCAAAGGCTTTTTGAATAAAAAATTCGGATTCGTTATCTAACGCACTGGTGGCTTCATCAAGAATTAAAATCGGTGCATTTTTCAAAATTGCACGAGCAATTGAAATACGTTGACGTTGGCCACCAGATAAAGCAATACCCTCACTCCCCAGCATGGTATCGTAGCCATTCGGTAAACTCATGATAAAATCATGTGCATAGGCAGCTTTTGCCGCAGCGATAATTTCATCCTCAGTGGCTTCCTGAGTAATTCCATAGGCAATATTTTCACGGATTGATCGATCAAAAATTACGACTTGTTGATTAACCATAGCAACATGCTGACGCAAATAGTTGAGTTCGATGTCTTGAATAGACACATCGTCAAAATAAATTTTACCCGAAGTTATGTCCTGTAATCGCATCAAAAGATTGACCAATGATGTTTTTCCCGCTCCTGAACGCCCAACCAGTGCAATGGTTTCTCCTGCTTTAACATCCAGCGTAAAATCCTTTACGGCACATTTGCCATCCTGATAAACAATATTGACTAGATCAAACTTGACTGCACCGGTAATTTTTGGTTTTTGTATCCCAGAATCTGTTTCAGTCGGCAAATCCAATAATTCAAATACTGAATGTGCAGCAGCAAGACCTCGCTGTAACTTTTCATTGACCGTGGTTAGATTTTTAATCGGTTTACTCAACATACCAGCAGCCACAATATAAGAAACAAACTGGGCTGATGTTACCCCTTCAAGTACTGATGGGCGTAATGCAATCCACATAATAATCGCCATAGAAAATGCCATTAATAATTGCACTATGGGTGTATTTAGAACATTAATAATATGCAGTTTCAAGCCTTTTTTCAGATTCTTTTCCGAATGATAAAAAAAACGTTTACGTTCAGCTTCCTGTGCACTAAATCCTTTAATGATGCTTTGTCCCAAAATAGCTTCCTGCACTACATGGTTGACATCCCCCATAGTATTTTGCATTTCGGTAGAGAGTTTACGCATTTTTTTGGCAGCAGAACGAACAACCCAACCAATAATCGGCGCAACTGCTAAAATGATCAGCGTCAATCTCCAGTTTAAGTAAAACAAATAGCTCAACAAACCAATCACAATAAAACCTTCTTTTACCATGATTTGTACGGAATCTGATGATGCTGCTGTCAATTGTTCAATGTTATAAAGAATCTTGGAAGTAATTTGTCCACTGGAATGTGCAGAATAATAAGAGGATGGTAAATATAATAATTTGCTAAATGCTTCCTGACGTATATTGAACACCAGATGTCTGGAAATCACTGCGGAATAATAATCCCCTAAAAATGACGCTACCCCCCGCACAAAAATCAGTAAAATTACCAGTAATGGAAAAATACTGGTTTCATGATGATTTTGCTCCTGAATGGCCTTAAGAATAAATTCAAGCAGTTTTGCAATGGATACTTCGGTACCTGCACTTAATGCAAAACCGATTAAGACCAGAATGGCATATCCCCAATACGGTTTGAGATATGCCAATAATCTTAAATAAACCTGAAATTCATTCTTCACTAATTATAACCTCGGGATGGAACTTTTGTGCTGATATTGATATTCATAAAACCCAGTTTACCTGCCACATCCATCACCCTAACCACATCTTGATGCGTTGCTTTGGCATCAGCAGCAATAGTTAATGGTAAATTATGACGATTAGCCGCAGCCTGTTTGATGGCAGTACTTAACTGTACTTCATCGTGTCCAGCCAATGCCTGCCCATTAACCAAATATTTTCCTGATGACTGAACCACGACCTCAATACGTTGATCAGTATTTTTAGGCGGCACGCCCTGCGCATCGGGTAGTGTCAGATTAATGCGACTATGCTGGTTAAATGTGGTAGAAACCAATAAAAACACCAGCAAAAATAACAGACAGTCAATCATCGGTGTCAAATTGACTTCAATTTCATTGATACGGGGACGATTAAACTTCATCAGTCACCTGCCCTACATATCTGTCTTGTTGAATAAGGGGTTGTGTCTTAGCGGACTTATCATAAAACAAAGCTGCATGAAATATTGTAGCTTGTTGTTCCATTTCTACAACATACTCAACAATTAGACGCTGGAAATAACGATAAAAAATCAACGCTGGAATTGCAACAATCATACCTGCAGCAGTCGTAATTAAAGCTTTTGATACGCCATTGGCAAGCATCGCCGGATCAGTAATACCGCCAGCATTAACCGCAAGAAAAGCCTCGATAATTCCCAATACTGTACCCAACAATCCCAATAATGGTGCGATTGAGCCAATAGTTCCCAAAAAATTGATGTTTTTTTCCAGTTGGTTAATTTGTATTGCTGCTTCTGCCTGCATTTGTGCTTTCACAAATTCAGGATTTTCCTGCCGAAATTGATAGCCTTTTAATAAAATTTGTCCAAGACTAATTTTAGACAGTTGTTGCTCATAATCAGAATTAAACTGATGACTATGCAACTTTAATATTGCTTGCTGACATAATTGTGTTGGTGCGACCCAGATACGTTTTAAACGTAAGAACCGTTCAATAATAATGGCCAATGCTGCGATTGAACATAATACAAGAGGCAGCATTAGCCAACCTCCCGCTTTAATAAACTCCCACATACACCCCTCGAGTTTATAGAATTATTCAGATAAACAAATACTTAAAATGCCATCAAGCTCATCCAGAGAATGATATTTAATGACAATTTTCCCCTTACCTTTAGCATTATGATCAATCTGTACCTGAGCTCCCAGACGATCAGACAAACGTGTCGTTAATTGTTCAAGGTCTGCTGATGCAGTTTTCTGTTGCTTGTGTTGCGATGGTGTCAATAATTCCCGAACCAATTGCTCAGTTTGACGAACAGACAAGTCTTTTTTGATGATATGTTCTGCAATTTGACGTTGTTGCGTTTTTTTCAAGGCTAAAATCGCACGTGCATGCCCCATATCCAGTTTTTGTTCACTTAACAAGTCTTTAACGGAATCTTCCAAACTCAATAATCGCAACAAATTACTGACTGTAGCCCGAGCTTTACCCACTGTATCTGCAATTTCCTGATGACTTAAACCAAATTCATCATGGAAACGCTGCAAAGCTAAAGCTTGCTCCATCGGGTTTAAATCCTGACGCTGAATATTTTCAATCAAGGCCAGCGCTATTGCCACCTGATCGGATATCTCGCGAACAATAGCCGGAATCTGCGTCAATCCTGCCAGTTGTGCCGCACGCCAGCGACGCTCACCTGCAATAATTTCATAACGTGATCCCTCATCATCCAGTTTACGGATAACGATTGGTTGCATTACGCCATGTTGTTTAATTGAGTCTGCCAGATCCTGTAATTCTTCTTCACCCATGTAACGACGTGGCTGATATTCACCTCGCTGCAATAGGGCAACATCAACGTGTTGTAATTCTCCATCAACACGTTGCGTTGCACTACTTTCTACAATGGTTTGCTTTTCTTTTTGAATGGAACCTAGCAATGCATCCAATCCACGTCCTTTGGCAAGCCCACGTTTTCTGGTCATGCTTTTGCTCCTTTTTTAATCTTTTTAGTTAATTCTGCTGCAAAACTCAAATAAGCTATTGCACCTTTTGAGCTTTTTTCAAAGTAAATAATGGGTAGACCGTGTGCAGGAGCTTCCGCCAAACGAACATTACGAGGAATGACTGTCGTAAACAGTTTTTCACCAAAATAGTTTTCTAACTCAGCAGACACATCTTTGGTCAGTGCATTACGCCCATCATAAAGTGTTCTTAACACACCTAAAATCTCTAATTGAGGATTCAGTGTCTGGTTAATTCGTTCAATGGTCTGGCATAAATCTGCTAAACCTTCCAATGCATAATATTCACATTGCATTGGAATAATTACACTGTTGGCTGCGCACAAGGCATTCACGGTAATTAAGCTTAAACTTGGTGCACAATCCATGATGATAAAATCAAAAGAATGATCGATTTGTTTTAAAGCATCGCGAAGAATAAATTCCCGTTGTGCTTCATCTGCAATTGAAAGTTCAACTCCGGATAATTCACGATTGGCGCCTAAAACCTTATAACCCACTTCTGCTTTAATAATTGCAGATTCAATATTTACTTCTCTTAATAAAACATCTGCAACACTATATTCAAGCTGATTTTTCTGAACACCGGATCCCATTGTGGCATTTCCCTGTGAATCCAGATCAATCAACAATACCCGTTTTTTTAAAATTGCCAATGATGCGGCCAGATTCACAGCTGTTGTGGTTTTTGCCACGCCGCCTTTTTGATTTGCAATTGCAATAATTTTAGCCATGACCGCAGTTCTCTATATTCATATAAAATTTCAAGCTGATTTACCCTTCAACATGACCAAATGTCGTTGTTCATCCAGATGTGGCACATGCAATGCAATGATGTTTTGCTGGTACTGGGTAAGTTGCTGTAATTCTTCCTGTGGAATAATACCCTTCATGGCTGCAATACTGGATTGAGCATGCATATAGGGTTCAGACAATGCCACAAAATCTAGCAATGATGCAAATGCCCGACTGGTAATCACATCAAATTGACCTAAATCCTGGATACTGCCCTGATCTTCCACTCGAGTCTGTACCGCCTTGACATTCGACAACTTCATATCGGCAATAAATTGTTTTAAAAAACGGATTTTTTTACCATTAGAATCTAATAAAACACACTCTCGTTCCGGTTGGCACAATGCAATCATGATGCCCGGCATCCCCCCGCCTGTACCAATATCCAGTAAACGACCTGTCGGTAAATGTGGCAGAATACTTAAACTATCCAGTAAATGTTTCACCAGCATTTCTTTTGGATCACGAATTGCTGTTAAATTAAATGCTTTGTTCCACAGTACCAAAGCATCCTGATACTTGAGTAAGTTCTCCAGCATCAGTTCGGATAGATTAAGCTGTAGCTCAGCCACACCTTGTTTTAAGCCTTGATAATATGGATGCATAACAAATCTAATCCGTTGAATTGACGCTGCATTATAACGTGGAACATAACGTAAAACACAAATGGATTAGCCGTATATGTCCAGTTTTAAATCATTTGCAACGTTATTTTTTCATCTAATTGGCTTAATCGCTCTGGAGTCCCAACATCGACCCATACCGTATTCATTTTTTCACCTGTGACCAGCCCTTGTTGCATGGCATGTTTAAGTAATGGTGCCAATGGTCGTTTACCCGTAGTAAGTCCGGCAAATAGTTTTGGTGAAAGTAGGCTAATACCAGAGAAAGTCAGTGTTTCACCACCTTGCTGTTGATCAGGTGTAAATACTTTCTGACCAGATAAAGTAAAATCACCCTGAAGATGTTGTGGTGGATTATCCACTAAAACCAGATGTGCCAAATGATCTGCTAGCTCAACATTTAACAATTGAGAGAAATCATAACGTGTCCATACATCACCGTTAACGACAATAAATGGCGCCTCACCCAAATGAGGCAAAGCCTGAATAATTCCTCCGGCTGTTTCCAATCCTTCATCTTCTAGTGACCAGATAATATTGACACCAAACTGCTGACCATCTCCCAGTGTTTCAACCAGTTTTTCTTTTAACCATGCGGCATTAATGACAATCTCAGTTACACCAATTTTCTTCAGGGCTTCAATATGCCAAACAATTAAGGATTTTTGTCCAACCTGCAACAATGGTTTCGGCGTAGTTAATGTTAATGGGCGCATACGATTACCAAAGCCTGCGGCCAAAATCATTGCCTTCATGCGACTACCTCTTTATAACTGCCATATTTTGTCGTAAATGCATGAACAACATGCTGTTCAATAAATTGGTACAGCGGTTGTAATGACTCGCAGTGTTGCAGTTCATCACGTAAATACCACATCACACGAGGTAAGTCCTTGAGATACCCTGATTTACCATCCCGAACATACAAACGCACAAAAATACCAAGAATTTTTAGATGACGCTGTATCGACATCACATCTACATCCAGTTGAAATTGTGCCAGATCACGATGATGTTTTGCCGATGCAGGCAACATGGCATAAAATTGTTCAATCCATTGTTGCACTGCATGTTTTGGCCATTGTATATAAGCATCACGAACAATTGAGATGAAATCGTAACTATCTGGGCCAATGACCGCATCCTGAAAATCAATTACACCAAGATTCTGTTCATGTTCGAGTAACATCAAATTACGGCTATGATAATCACGATGTACAATCACCTGTGGCTGTTGTGCCAAATTCTGCAAAATCCAGTCATAACTTTGTGTCAACAGATCCTGTTGCTGCGTGGATAATGAAATATTTAAAGCTGGTAATAACCATTGATCAAATAAGCGCATTTCCTGTGTTAATTTTTCAGGGCTATAGTCGGGGAAAATCTCAGCGTCAGGAGCAATTACTTGCAATTGAATAATTTGTTTAAAAGCTTGCGTATAAAACTGATCAACACTCTGTGCATTAAGAACATTTGACAAAACAACATCGCCAAAGTCTTCAAGTAATAAAAAACCCTGTGTTAAATCCTGTGCGACAATATGTGGTACACGTGTACCATGTTGCTGTAAAAATGCGGCAATTTGCACAAATGGCTGACAATTTTCTTTTTCTGGAGGTGCATCCATCAACATATATTTTTTATTTTGTTGCTGAATTCTGGCGTAACGCCGAAAACTTGCATCTCCAGCTAAATAATTGATTTCAAAATTTTTATCACCAAAAATCTGTGACAACCAAGTATGAATTTGTTGTGCTCTTTGCATGAAATGATTACCTATATTTGCAAAAACTTCGTAATATTTGCATGCGCAAGTGTAGTCGTTTCTTAATTTTTTCTCTATGATGCAATTTAATTATTTGCGTAATTATTATTGTGCTGCGATAGATATGAATCAACAGTTTAAAAAAACCACACTTTTTCGATCCCTTTTATGTATTGCCAGTATTGGCTGTAGTCATTTCAGTCTGGTTCAGACGGTATATGCCGAAGACAGCACACAAAAAGCGATGAACAGCGAAACAGCACAGCAATTTTATCAAAAATACTACCTTACTCCGCAGCAACTTGCTGAGGCAACTCGTAGCGATTTAAATGCTTCTGCACGTTGTTCCGGCACATGGGTGACACCGATTGCCAGCGATACACCGGCTGCAAAAGATCCGACTCAGGTGACGTCAACTATTAGTGCAGATGAAGGTTATTACAATCCAGAAGGCTCATCTTTTCTGCAAGGAAATGTGGAAATTAATCAGGAAGGTCGACGCATTTATGCAGATAAAGTCGAACTGGACAAAACTCAAACTTATGCAAAAGCTCAAGGTCGGGTTCAAGTTGCACAAGGTGGGCTTTTTGCGCAAAGTGACGAAGTCAATTATAATTTAAAAACCCAAACTGGTGATCTCAACAACAGCTATTATATCAGTGAAGCACAGCAGGCACATGGCTATGCCCAACAAATTGAACGCACATCACCAACAACAGTTACCCTGAAAAATGCCAGTTATTCAACCTGTGAGCCTACAGCAAAACCAGCATGGCATATTGAAGCCAAAGAAATTACCTTAAATCAGGAAACAGGACGAGGCATTACCAAAAGTGCCCGTCTATATATTAAAGATACGCCAGTTGTACCCGTACCTTATTTTAACTTCCCGATTGACGACCGCCGTACCACAGGTTTCTTAATGCCAAATTTTGGCTATACCAATGACGGTGGTTTACAACTTACTGTTCCATATTATTTTAACCTTGCCCCCAATTATGATCTGACGGTGACACCGCGCTATCTGGGTGGGCGTGGTTTTATGCTGAATGGAGATTTCCGCTACCTGACCGAGAATTATGGTAGTGGTGAAATGTGGGGTGGATATTTACCAAATGACCAAAGCTATGATGATGAAGACCGTAAAGATCTTCACTGGAAACACTTCTGGCAAATCAATAAACAATTCTCAACTTCCATTAATTACAACTATGTTTCGGATCAAGATTTCTTCTCTGATTTAGACAATTCCTTAAACACTCAGGATGAAGTCAATCAAGAACGTACCTGGATTTTAAATTATGCCAATGGTATTCCCGGTATTACGGCACAATTGAAAGTCCAGAATTTCCAGACACTAGATCGTAGTATCAGTGATGCCGACAAACCTTATGCCCGCTTACCGCAATTTCTTTTTAAATACGAAGGCGGTAAATATAATGGTTTAGAATATAGTTTTCTGAATGATACTGCTTATTTTAAGAAATCTATTGAAGATGGTTCGGCAACCGAAGACAGTGGAACACGATTATACAATCAGGCGACAGTCAAATATAATTTTAGAAATCCAGGTTACTGGATTACGCCTGAATTTACAGTACGCTCTGTAAACACCTATTATGACGAAGATGCAGAAAATAGTGGTCGGAGTAATAGCAGTGCAACTGTTGTGCCACAGGTTTCACTGGACGCCGGAATGGTATTTGAAAAACAGGGGAAATTCCTACAAACCATTACTCCACGTTTTTTCTATGCTTATGCACCTTATCGTAATCAGGACAATAATCCAAACTTTGATACTGCACAGGCAAGTATTGGTTACGATCAACTGTTCAATCCTTATCGTTTTTATGGTCATGATCGGCTGGAAGACAATAATTTTGCTTCCATCGGTGTAAACTATAGTTTGTATGATCAGCAAGGGTTAGAGCGCTTACGTGCAGGTTTAGGGCAGGCTTTTTACTTTTCTGATCGCAGAGTATATCTAAACAACACCGATCAAAATGGAAATATTATTGCTAAAGACCGCCTAATCAGTACCGAAAAAACTTCCGGGCCAGTTTTAACGCTAGGAAGTCAGTTAAGTAACAATATTAATCTGGTCGGTAATTCGGCATGGACATCCGGTGGTGAAAATGCCTTGAGTAATATTTCAGTTAACTATGCTGATGATAAAGGTCTTTTATATAGCTTAGGCTATTACTATCGTAAAAGTCTGGATGATCAGCGCCAGCAGGCTTATGAACAGATTGCAGGCTCTTTCGTACAACCAATCAATGATCGCTGGCGAATTTTAGGTCATGTACAATATGATTTACATAGCAGTACTACACGTGAGTGGCTTCTTGGCGTAAATTACGAATCTTGCTGCTGGGGCGTATCCGTTTATGCACGGTCATACTATAATGATTTGGATGATCCGACAGAACCGGGCGTCAAGGCAAAACAAGCCATCATGGCAGAATTTTCTCTTAAAGGTCTAGGTGGTCTTTCTGGTAAACTCGCCTCATTACTCGAAAATCGAGTGACTGGATTTGATTATGTGAACCAAACATGGAATCAGCATTAATGAATAGCAACACCATATTAAAATTATTTCGCAACACCACGCTAGCGCTTGCACTTTCTGCCTCTGTACATCTTTATGCTGCAACACCAGTCGATCAGGTGGTTGCTGTCGTTGACAATGGTGCCATTTTACAAAGTGACCTCAATCAGGCAGTTGCTATCGTAAAACAACAATTACAAAGCCAGAATCAAACCCTGCCACCGGAACAAATTTTACGAAAAAATGTTCTTGAGCAACTGATTTTACGTGAAGCCCAGTCAGAAATGGTTAAACGCTATGGCATTCAACCACCGGAAGCGGAGTTGAATGCTGCTGTCCTGAATTACGCTAAACAGCAAGGTTTTAGTTCTTTGACAGATTTTCAGCAAAGACTTGATGCCCAACGTCAAGGAAATTATGCTGCATTGCGTGCGCAAATTGCAGAAGAAATCAGTATCAATCAATTACGACAGCAACAAGTTATGTCTCGAATTAAAGTTTCAGAACGTGACATTGATAACTTTCTTAAATCACCACAAGGACAAGCTGCTCTAGGTTATCAAGTACATTTATTGCATTTTAGAGTTGCACCAAAATCTGCCAGTGCAACAACGGAAAATGTAAATGATGTTGCCAAACAATTACGTGTAGGTTTATTGGGCAACAATGACATTAATACACTTAACCAGAAATATGCAAATGCCAATGTTACAGTAGAAGGTTCTGACATGGGCTATCGCTCGCTTGCAGAAATTCCGGCTGATCTGGCAGCACGCGTAAGTAGCTTGCAAGTTGGACAAACCAGTGAATTAATTCCAGCACAGGATGGGATTCATGTCCTTAAACTGATTGATCGCAAGGCTGATGATAAAAAAGCTATGATCACACAGTATCAAACCCGGCATATTCTGATTCAACCGTCTGAAGTGGTTAGCCCTGAAGATGCCAAACAAAAAATTGAGCAAATTTATCAACGATTAAAACAAGGTGCAGATTTTTCTGAACTTGCTGCAACTTACTCAAATGATCCTGGTTCTGCCCGTGATGGCGGCAGTTTAGGCTGGGTTGCTCCTGGTGTGATGGTACCAGAGTTTGAGAAAATTATGACCGAAACACCTGCGGGTCAAATCAGTGTGCCATTTCAAACCCAATATGGTTGGCATATTCTAAAAGTAGATAATGTTCGCCAAGTGGATATGACACAGGAATATCAACGCCGTATGGCCAAACAAATTCTAGCAGAACGTCAATATGATACCGAAGTGGATGGCTGGATGCGGGAATTACGTGCCAATACTTATGTGGATATTAAAGACCCAACTTTGAAAGATAACTAATTTAGTCGTCAAAACTTTTCGGTTGATTTCAATACAATTAAAGCCAGATCTACGGATTTGGTTTTAATGTTTTTAGCGCCTTGTCCATCGACATGCTAAAATTACACTCACTTTCGATTTATATTTAGCAAAAAGCCCAAAAATTATGCAGTTTGTTCATCTTGGTATTCATAGCGAATTTTCTATTACCGATTCGATTATTCGAATACCGGATCTGATCAAAGCTGCATCCGCAGAACAAATGCCTGCGCTGGCATTAACAGATTTGTCAAATTTACATGCTGCAGTTAAATTTTTTAGTGCCTGCTTAAAAAAAGGCATCAAACCAATTTTTGGTAGTGATGTCCGCTTAAATGATGCACAACATCGTGTCACGTTACTGGCAATAAATAATCAGGGATGGCGTAATCTAACCGAGATTGTATCGCGTGGTTATACTGAAGGTTTGGTACTGGATGTACCAATTTTGCAAAAAGACTGGATTTGCCAACAATCCGATGATCTGATTATATTACTCGGCTTACATAGTGACGTAGGTCAGGCACTTTGTTCATCAAATCCTCAAAAAGCTGAACCACTGTTAGAGCAATGGTTAAAACACTTCGGTGATCGAGTTTATTTATCAATTTGTCGTACTGGTCGTCCACAAGAAGAACAGCTGATCGAACAAGCCATTAAATTAGCCAATAAATATCAAATTGGTCTGGTTGCGCACAATGATCTGCGTTTTATTCGACAGGAAGACTTTGAGGCACATGAAGCTCGAGTATGTATTGCTGAAGGTTATGTTTTAGGCGATGAGCGCCGCCCACGTCTATATTCGGAAGAGCAATATTTTAAAACTTCGGCACAAATGAGCGAATTATTTGCCGATTTACCTCAGGCGATTGAAAATACTTATTATATTACTCAGCGTTGTACTGTTACATTAAGTCTGGGTAAACACTTTCTTCCTAATTATCCTATCCCACCAGAATTTACCACAGATAGTTATTTTGCCCATATTTCCAAAGAAGGATTGGAAGAAAGACTAGACCATTTATATCCACCCGAAAAACGTGCTGAAAATTGGCCTGAAATCCGTAAGCCTTATGATGAGCGCTTAAACTACGAAATTGACATTATCCTGAAAATGGGATTTCCCGGTTACTTTCTAATCGTAATGGACTTTATTCAATGGGCCAAAAACAACGGTGTGCCTGTCGGACCCGGACGTGGATCCGGTGCTGGCTCTCTGGTCGCTTACAGTTTGAAAATTACCGACCTTGATCCCCTGCGTTACGATTTGCTTTTTGAACGTTTTCTAAATCCTGAACGCGTATCAATGCCCGACTTTGACGTAGATTTTTGTATTGCCGGACGTGACCGTGTCATTGATTATGTATCACGTCATTATGGTCGTGAAGCTGTTTCTCAGATTGCTACTTTTGGCACCATGGCAGCAAAAGGGGCAATTCGTGATGTGGCACGGGTATTGGGTAAATCTTATGGCTTAGCAGACCGTATTTCCAAACTTATTCCCACCAAACCGCTTGGTGTTGATCTGGTCACCGCACTGGACATGGAACCACAACTTAAGGACATGGTCACAAATCCTTCCAATCCGGAATATGATGATTCATCTGAAATTTGGGAAATGGCTTTAAAACTCGAAGGTATTACCCGTAATACAGGTAAACATGCAGGTGGTGTTTTAATATCACCCGGTAAAATTACCGACTTTTCAGCCGTCAGTTGTGAGGCAGATGGTACAGGTCGAGTGAGCCAGTTTGATAAAGATGACGTGGAAGCCGTTGGTCTGGTTAAATTTGACTTCTTAGGGTTACGTAACCTGACTGTCATTGAAGATGCTGTACAGAATATTAATAAACGCTTGGCATCAAATCAACAGCTAGAAATCGCCCATGTTCCACTGGATGATGTGGATGCCTATAAAGTTTTTGCTGAGGCCAACACTACTGCGGTATTCCAGTTTGAATCCGTAGGTATGAAACGCATGCTCAAGGAAGCACGGCCAAGCAAATTTGAAGAAATTATTGCTTTTGTATCTTTATATCGACCAGGTCCAATGGATCTTATACCCGACTTTATTCACCGTATGCATGGTGGAGAGTTTGAATATCTGCACCCACTGCTTGAGAGTGTACTCGAACCAACCTATGGGATCATGGTGTATCAGGAACAGGTCATGCAGGCGGCACAATATTGTGCTGGTTACACACTGGGCGGTGCCGATTTGTTACGCCGTGCCATGGGGAAAAAGAAAGTTGAAGAAATGGTGAAACATCGCCAGATCTTCATTGAAGGCGCAGCAAAAAAAGATATTGACGAGGCCACAGCCAATCATATTTTCGACTATATGGAAAAATTTGCTGGTTATGGTTTTAACAAATCACATGCTGCTGCCTATGCATTAGTTGCTTATCATACTGCATGGCTAAAAGCACATTATCCAGCCGAATTTTTGGCTGCGGTCATGTCATCGGAAATGCAGAACACAGACAACGTGGTATTTCTGATTGATGATTGCCGTAATAATGGAATTGAAGTATTACCGCCTTCAATCAATATGTCAGATTACCGATTTAAAGCCAGTAAGCCAGATACTATTGTCTACGGTCTGGGCGCTATTAAGGGTGTAGGCGAACAGGCGATGCAATCTGTAATTGACTCACGTGAACAAGATGGAGAATATCAAGATTTATTTGAGTTTTGTCATCGTATTGATATGAAAAAAATCAATAAGCGAACACTTGAAGCCTTAATTCGTGCTGGTGCAATGGATTGTCTGGGAGTTGAACGTGCGTCACTGATCCAACAATTACCCGAAGCTGTGCAAGCCGCAGAGCAAGCCAGACAAAATCGTGAAACAGGTATTATGGATTTATTTGGCGAAGTTGAAGAAGTTCAGCGTAAACCTGCCAAACCTGTACGCCCATGGAGTGATGAGGTTCGTCTAAAAGGTGAAAAAGACACTTTAGGACTCTATTTAACTGGTCACCCACTTGACGTCTATCGATCTGAATTAAAAGCTTTCATTCCAAATCCTCTCAATGAAATTACGCCAACCCGCCGTGGCGTTACCACTGTATTTGCAGGACTCATTCTTGATGTAGCGCACTTCCCTAACCGCACACTGATTGTATTGGATGATGGAACTGCACGTCTTGAAGTCAATACTAACCGTGAACGTTTTGAGCGCCATAAAGATTTAATTCAGATTGATAAAGTCATTATTATTGAAGGCGAAGTGTATGAACGCGAAGGTTTTGATCGCCCAATGGCTCGTCTAGGTAAAGCATTTGATCTTGATCAGATTAGACAAAAACGTGCACAAGCCATTTATCTTAGCTTTCAGGCAGAAAAATTAAGCGCACAATTTGCACAAGACTTAAAAAGTGTCTTGCAGCCATTTTGTCAAATTGATCAACAAAAACATATACCAGTGAAAATTATGCTGGATTTTGATTTTGCAGAATGTGAATTACATTTGGGGCAGCAATGGCAGGTCTGTCCAACTGATGCCCTCATGCTTAAATTACGCGATAGTTTCGGCAAAGAACATATTCATGTCGAATACAAAGTCAAATCCAAAGCAGTTAAAGTCATTGAACATCAATATATGCCAACACCACCACAAATAGAACCAACAGCACAGGATTTTGATCCTGATGGCATGCTCAGAGATGATACAACACATTATCATAGTGAAGACTATGCACCCTACTCCTAATTCATAATTTTTACTGGATAAGCGACATGAAAATCTCTAGTGATCTGGCTTTAAATCATGTTCGGATCGTCATGGTAAATACCACTCTGCCAGCCAATATTGGTGCCGCATTACGTGCAATGAAAACCATGGGATTATCCCAATTGGTGCTGGTTAGTCCCAAAACATTTCCACACCCAGATATTGAGGCTCTCTCTGCCGGTGCATCTGATTTAATTGAAAAAATACGGATAGTTGAAACTCTCGAAGATGCCATCTCAGACTGTCATCTGGTATTTGGTACCAGTGCACGCAGTCGTACTATTCCGTGGCCGTTACTGGATGTACGTCCTGCCAGTCAGGAAGCTATTCAAGCGACCAATCAAGGACAGCATGTTGCAATTGTATTTGGACGAGAAGATCGCGGTTTAACAAATGAAGAGCTTGCACTGGCCAACTATCATTTAACTATTCCTGTGAACCCTGAATATGGCGTACTTAATGTGGCTCAAGCCATTCAGGTCGTTTGCTATGAACTACGCATGAGTGCTTTGGCCTATACAGAACAAATCACTAACCCAACAGTACCCATGCAATTGGTTCAAGATCAGCACATGCAATGGGATGAGCCTTTGGTTACCCAACAACAAATGCAGCAATTCTATCCACATATAGAACAAATGCTTGTTGATATTGACTTTTTGGATGTAAATAACCCAAGATTACTACCTTTAAGATTACGGCGCTTATTTGGACGTATTCAACTAGATCGTATGGAATATAATCTATTACGAGGGGTATTTACCCGAGTTCAGGCTTTGGCCAAAGGCTCATGGCAATCCCCGCAAAAAACACATACTTCTGGAGAACAATTGGATGTTTAAACAGCTAAAAGAAGATATTCAAGCCGTCTTTGATCGTGACCCTGCTGCAAGAAATACTTTGGAAGTCTTAATCACTTATCCAGGAATTCATGCCCTGATCATGCATCGTGTTGCACATAAATTGTGGCAAAAGGAATGTAAAGGCTCAGCACGTACACTTTCTGCTTTTAATCGAATGATCACAGGCATTGAAATTCATCCAGGTGCAAAAATTGGAAAACGCTTTTTTATTGATCATGGTATGGGTGTTGTCATTGGTGAAACTGCTGAAATTGGTGACGATGTAACCTTATACCATGGTGTGACACTGGGTGGTACCACATGGAATAAGGGCAAACGCCATCCAACACTGGAGGACGGCGTAATTGTAGGGGCCGGAGCTAAAATTCTGGGGCCATTTCGCGTAGGTAAAAATGCTAAAATTGGTTCAAATGCTGTAGTCACCAAAGCCGTTCCGGCAGGCGCCACAGCGATTGGTAGCTCAGCACGATTTATCGTTAAACAAGAAGCAAATTCTGCTGTAGTTACAGCAGAACAGACCACTAGCGAATTTCAAGCTTATGCAGCACCACTGGAACAAACCGATACAGTACTTGAAAGTATGCGTATCTTAATGCAGCGTTTACAACAAAATGAAGTACAGATCAAACAATTATGTCATCAATTAGGCAAGCTTGATCCGGACTTCAAACAATCTGAATTACCACCGTTATCCAAACAGGATAAACAGATTCTGGATGAAATGAAGCAGGAGCTGGATGTAACGATTGACAACAAATTACCCAAATAACGTAACTCTTGTTGAAACCGCGTTATTTTTTACCTAGACTGGTTTCATTTTTAAAATTTAAAATCTGGACGAAAATGATGCATTTAAAATCGCTAATTACTTTAACCGCCTGCTCTACTTTTCTTGTTGCATGTAGCACTACGCCAAACAAAACTACAGAAAAACCTCTTGAACCGATTCAATTTGATGAACCTCAGGTTTCTGCACCTTTTTATGCACTAAATCCTGAAAACTATAATCAACCACCGGAATTTGAAACTCATCTCTATCAAGCTTCACTTGCACCAGTTCAGGCATTGAAAGTTAAGTCCGATCCAAATAATCCAAACTCTCATGAAATTTTACTCGATAAAAATCGTTTACTTGTGCCATTAATCAATAGCCAAGACAAAACCATGCGCTATGGCGTATTGGCAAAACAAGATGAATTAGATGTTACCGATATTGATGATTTTCTTAATTTACTCGAAGGTAAAGCTCGTCATTATCCGGCACATTTTGCCTCTGCACGAGAACAAGATGGATTTGAACGTAAACTGCAACAAATTATTCAGCAGCTTGATCCTCTTGCAGCAAATCCAAATGCTTCCTACGATGTTTTAATGCGTGCAGCCAAAGCCAGTGGTATGGCACGGAACTTGGATATGGGAGATATCTATGGTCCTAAAGCTTTAGGGTATGCAAAACGTTTATTGGCAATGAAACCCAATGATCCAACCATTAGTTTCTGGTTAGGCTTTGGTTTAGCTGAAGGCGGTGGTTTCAAAGAAGGTCTTCCATATTTACAAACTGCAATGAAAGCAGGTATTCAGGAGGCCTACTTATCTGTTGCCAATACGTACCTTTATCTGGATCAAAAGAAAAATGCATTAACTACTTTAAAAAATTATAAAATCAAATATCCAACCGAAAGTGTAGTAGTTGACCAATTAATTAAAGAAATTGAAGCTGGCAAACGTTACAACGTTTGGCAAGTTCAAAAATCGTCATAATTTCATTTATCTGAACCTGCCAATTTCATATTGGCAGCTCTTCAGCCATTATTTTTTACTTTATGCGCTAAAATATGTTCACAACACGTTGCAATTTTCTGCAATGCGTTTTTAATATTACTGGTCAACTTATGCCCAGCATTAAGCCTCAAATATTGTATATGCTTAGCATCTTCGCTGAATACAATTCCTGGGACAATATTAATATGCAGTATTTTAGCGGCATAATACACATCTTTACTATCCAGTTGAGGATGTAATTTTAGCCACAATACATAACCACCTTCTGGCTGCCTGATTTCGATTAAAACCTTATCAAAAATTTCACGAATAAATCTAATGTAATCAATTATTTGAACTTTTAATTTTGGTCTTAACCGACATAGATATTCATGATAGGCACGACTATGAATAAAATCGGCCAAACCGAGCTGTAAAGGAGTACTGACTGGTGGATTCTGTGCAGTCAAACGAGTTTTTAGATCATGCGATTGTTCACCAATACAAAACCAACCTACTCGATAAGCACTAGAAATAGACTTGGAAATAGAACCACACCAAATGACATATCCATTCTTATCCCAATATTTAATTGGTAAAGGCCGTACATTATCAAAGCCACATTCTGCAAAGAAATCATCTTCAATGACCATGCATTGATAACGTGCTGCACATTGAGCAATATCTTGTTTTTGCTGATGAGTTAAACAATATCCCAAAGGATTTTGAAAATTTGCAGTTAATAAACACACTTTTGCCTGACCCGATTGCATCACTTGTTCCAACCGCTCTAAATCAATACCGTGACCGCTGGCTGGGATCTCAATAATCTGACGATTTAAATTAGCAATTAATTGTAAATGACCATTAAATGTTGGACAAGGGACAATAATACTGTCATTTTCTTGAGTAAGTACCTGAATCAGTAAAGCAATTGCTGGCAAACACCCTGATGAAATAAAAACATCCTGCTTATCAATATATAGACCATCTTCACGCCAATGCTCCACTAAAGCCTGAATAAGCTGAGCATGTCCACGTCGATCACAATACAAAAAATCTTCAGGTTTGGCATGTTTTAATGCACGATTTAGTGAACGTCTTAAATTGCTTACCGGAATAAACTCAGGGTCAAGTTGTATGGTTCCTAAATTAATATAATTAGGCTGAATTGCTGTTTGTTGAATTTCAACCAAAATTTCCAGATTACTTACTTCTCTTGGATAGGATGTAAAATCTTGCTCAGGAGGAATTAATTTCTCAAATTTTTCAGCAACATAATATCCAGATTTTTGTTTTACAACAATTTTTCCATTGGCTTCAAGTAATTGATAACAACCTTTTGCAGTATTAATGCTAACTTGATGCTGATGTGCAAATTGACGGATTGATAATAATTTATCACCTACTTCCAGTTCACCATGATCAATTTTTTCGGTGATCTGCTTAGCCAGGCGCTGATAATAAAACATTATCTGTATCCATTTTTTAGTGAAATGTGTGTCTATATTCTATCATATTTTCAGTTTAACCTTTCCACACAGCTTTAGGAGGTTAAGACATTGAAAATATTAGGTTTAGTTAGCATATTTAGTTTGCTTTGCGCATGTCATCCTGTTTCTCAATCTACCCTCAAACAAGATCAGCTTTGTCAGGGAATTATTCATAATTATTTCTTTTTACAGGGAATAGACAGATTAAATTTAAATACGACCAAAATAGATACGAGTCATGTTGCTCAACAATACATTGATTATCAGTATCAAATTAAAAATGCTGATCCTGATCATTTTATTCATAAAAAAACTGATCAGGTGAATATTCGTTGTACATTTACTTCAACTAATCTAATCCTGACTTTTTCTTATCCATATTTTCAAAAGGATAAATACACCATACAACTGGATTTATTGCCTTAATATTTGAAAAGCATAAAAAAACCGATGTCTACCATGACATCGGTTTTTTGAATTAGCCCTGATTATTTTGCATATACAGGGAATTTTTCACATACAGCTGTAACTTTCGCTTTGACATCAGTAATCACGTTAGCATCACCTTTACTGTCAAGTACATCAGCGATCCAGTTCGCCAAATCACGAACTTCTGTTTCACCGAAACCACGAGTTGTTACTGCCGGAGTACCAATACGAATACCAGAAGTTACAAATGGTGAACGAGGATCATTGGGTACTGAATTCTTGTTGACAGTAATATGTGCCTGCCCCAGCCATGCGTCAGCATCTTTACCAGTAATATCCTGTTTGATCAAAGACAATAAGAACAAGTGATTATCCGTACCACCAGAAACGATATCATAACCGCGCTGGCTTAATACTTCAGCCATTGCTTGCGCATTTTTAACCACTTGTTGCTGATACACTTTATATTCTGGTGTCATTGCTTCTTTAAAACATACCGCTTTAGCAGCAATTGCATGCATCAAAGGGCCACCCTGATTACCTGGAAATACTGCTGATTGCAGTTTTTTCTCAATTTCTTCATTGGCTTTTGCCAAAATCAAACCAGAACGTGGGCCACGTAGTGTTTTATGTGTTGTTGTTGTTGTCACATCGGCAATTTGTACTGGGCTAGGATATACACCTGCTGCAACCAAACCTGCAACATGTGCCATATCTACAAATAGGTAAGCACCAACTTTATCTGCAATATCACGGAAGCGCTGCCAATCTACAACACGGCTATAAGCAGAGAAACCGGCCACAATCATACGTGGTTTATGCTCCAATGCTAGGCGCTCGACCTCTTCGTAATCAATTTCACCAGTTTCTGGATTTAAACCATATTGAACTGCATTATATGTTTTACCAGAAAAACTTACTTTTGCACCATGTGTCAAGTGACCGCCATGTGCAAGACTCATACCCAAAACTGTATCACCAGCATTTAATAATGCAAGATAAACTGCTGAATTTGCTTGAGAACCTGCATGTGGTTGAACGTTGGCATAATCTGCACCAAATAATTCTTTTGCACGGTCAATTGCAAGCTGCTCAATAACGTCAACATGCTCACAGCCACCATAGTAACGTTTGCCTGGATAGCCTTCTGCATATTTGTTGGTTAGCTTAGTACCTTGAGCTTCCATCACGGCTGGAGAAGTATAATTTTCTGATGCAATTAACTCAATGTGATCTTCCTGACGCTGGTCTTCAGCTACGATCGCTTTGGCTAATTCCGGATCAAATTCCGCAAGAGAAATATTGGCAAACATGAATAATATTCCTATGTTTTAAGGGCTGATAAAGCCGCGCTTTAAGTGCGCACCATTGTAACATGAAGTTTTATTTAAAAAAGACTGATATTTATTTAATTTTTACTGAATTTTATTTATTCCTTGTTTAATAATTTAAGCCCAAATAACCATAATGGCAGCAATAACAATCAGCAATAAGCCCCAATGATCTGTTTTTGCCAAACGTTCTTTAAAGAAAAAAGCAGAAATCAATAAACTAAACACCACTTCAATCTGCCCTAGAGTTTTGACAATGGCAACAGATTGTATACTCATGGCAGTAAACCAACCTAATGATGCAATAAAACTACAGCAACTTACCTTTACGGTTAATATACATTGCTGCCATAATGCTATCAGGGTTTGTCGACTAAAAATGCTCAAAAACAACAATAAAATCATACATTCAAAGCCAATTACACTGCATAAGATCCAAGCTGCACGGTGAAAAACAGGTAATATGGTCAATTCCAGGCTGGCCTGTCTGACCAATAATGAAGTGATGGCAAAACATAGCCCGCTGGCAATACCAATCATTAAGGTAGATATCGAAAATCCAGTATGTTGCTGATTACCCTGACTAAGCAGAAAAACAGCAATCGCTCCCATCAAGACGCCCAACCAGCCTAATATGGATAAATGCTCCTGCAAACATACCACTCCAATTAGCGCAGCAAGGATGGCCTCACTTTTAGCCAGCCCGATTCCAATCGCATAATTTTTTTGTTTAAACAATTGAACCATTAAAGCAGTTGCGGCAATTTGTGCTAATCCTGCAATGACAATACAAACCCAATAACGTTGGCTAAACTCAATACGAATTTGAACAGGGTCAAATTGATATAAGATCAATACATAAGTAATCGCTAAAGGAAATGCAAAAATAAACCTTGCCAGTGTGACACCGTAGACATCTACTGTATGACTCAATTGCTTTTGAAAGGCATTACGCCACGCCTGAGTAAATGCAGCCATTAGAGTAAAAAGAATCCAGCTAAATGCCATGATGACTAGCCTAAAATGTGTAATTTGAGTGCGTTAATTTAACGGATTTAGGTGCCATTGAATATGGCTTACTTACTACTCAAAAAACCATATCGTATGCTATGATTTTCTAGTTTTTATAATGATTAGCTTTGATAATAGATCTCTGATAGAAAATGAACACATTAAACAATAGAACCGCTATCTATATTACCTCAGTAATTGATAATTTATCATCACAAAAAATATTACTTAGAAAATCAGCATCATAATCCATGCTAAAATATAAAAAATATCACAAAAAAGATAGTTATGAAACAACGTTGCGGCTGGTGTTCCGATGATCCCATTTATCAATCTTATCATGATCATGAATGGGGTAAACCTTTATATAATGAACACGCTTTATTCGAATTATTATGTCTGGAAGGTCAACAAGCCGGCCTTTCCTGGATTACTGTTTTAAAAAAACGAGAATGTTACCGTGAACATTTTTTTCAATATTCAATTAATGATATTGCAAATATCACAGATCAACAATTAATCAGTAAACTTACAGATTCAGGATTAATTCGTCATTTGGGAAAATTAAAAGCTATTCGTGATAATGCACTGGCGTGGCAAGCCTTAAAACAGGAGGTTGGAGATGTTACACAATGGTTGTGGCAATTTGTTAATCACATCCCTCAAAATAACCTTATTGAAGATTACCGTCAGGCACCTGCACAAACTGAAATCAGTCAGATGATGTCCAAAACTTTAAAAAAACAGGGTTTTAAATTTGTTGGACCAACTATTTGTTATGCCTTTATGCAAGCTTGCGGCATGGTCAATGATCATGAAAATCATTGTTCATTTAAAAAGGTTAATACCATTCACACAATTTGAAGGAGTTTATGATGTCAAACAATATCATTCAAGCCTACGCTGCTAAAGAAGCAGGTGCAGAATTAGCTGCTTACCAATTTGATGCCGGTGAATTACAGCCGCATCAAGTAGAAGTTAAAGTTGAATATTGTGGACTATGCCATTCTGATATCTCAATGATTAACAATGAATGGGGTGTATCACAATACCCTGTTGTTGGTGGTCATGAGGTCATTGGAACGATTCTTCGTTTAGGTAGCGAAGCAAAAGGTCTAAAAATTGGACAACGTGTCGGTATTGGTTGGACAGCTGAAAGTTGTCAATCCTGTAATGAATGTATTTCTGGACAACAAGTATTGTGTACAGGGGAGCATAAAGCAACAATTGTAGGGCACGCCGGAGGCTTTGCAGATAAAGTACGCGCAGGATGGCAATGGATTATTCCTCTACCCAATGATCTTGACCCAGAAAGTGCTGGCCCTTTACTTTGCGGTGGTATTACCGTATTTGATCCTATGCTCAAACATAAAATTCAGGCCGTTCATCATGTTGGCGTAATTGGTATTGGTGGTTTAGGACATATAGCAATTAAATTACTCAAAGCTTGGGGCTGTGAAATTACGGCTTTCACTTCAAGTTTAGATAAAACTGCCGAATTAAAAGCGATGGGTGCTGATCATGTTGTAAATAGTCGTGACTCGGAAGCACTTAAATCACAACAAGGTAAATTTGATTTATTACTAAGCACTGTTAATGTCACACTGGACTGGCAAAACTATCTTGCCACTCTTGCACCCAATGGCAGCATACATTTATTGGGGATTCCACTAGAACCCATTGCTACGCCAGCAGCCATGCTGATTAGTGGAGCAAAATCAATTACAGGTTCCCCAACAGGTTCTCCTGCTGCCTTACGACAATTGTTGCAATTTGCAGCACGTAAAAATATAGCGCCACAAATTGAACTTTTTCCAATGTCAAAAATTAATGATGCAATTCATCACCTTGAATCAGGAAAAGTACGTTACCGCGTTGTACTTAAAGCTGACTTTGATTAAAAACCTCAAATATCAGGAAGAGCATCCAATGATGCTCTTCCCTCCAGTTCCAAGCAATTATTTTCAAAGGTCATTTTATAAGCTATTTAAAATAGGGTCTGTTGACATTTGCTGTGCAAAAAAAATAGCGAGAAAGTAAAATTCAATCGCCAAACCAAATCTACTTCTCACTATGCCTCGTACAATGCTGACTGATCAACACTGGTCAAAGCTGAAATCTATTGTCCATAATTTTGGTATTTATCTCAAATATAATCTCAGAAATTTTATTGAAGCAATTCTCTATAGAATTAGAACAGGTTGCCCTTGGCAAGATTTACCAGAGCCCTTTGGTAAGTCTAATACGATCTTTAAATGGTTCACCCGATGGTCTAAAGATAATAAGCTTTTAAAAATATTTAAGTTATTGTCAAAATATGCTGATCTAGAATGGGTATTTATTGATACTAGCCATATTCGGGCACATCAACATGCCAAAGGACTCAAGAATCAAGCTATTTCAAGAAGCATTGGTGGAAATAGTTCTAAAATTCATTTAGCCGTAGATTCAAATGGGAATCCAATTCAATTTCTTATTCATGATGGCACAACCCATGATATGAAAGTTACTCCTGCATTGCTTAATAAAATAGACTTAACAGATACCGATGTTCTTAGTGCTGATAAGGGATATGACTCGAAGGCATTGAGAGAACAGATAGAAGAAACAGCAACTAAGGTTAATATTCCAAAAAAGTCCAACACACGATCGAACAATAATTACATGGATTGGTACTTATATAAAATCAGGCACTTGGTTGAGAACACATTTGCAAAACTCAAACAATTTAGAGGAATTGCTACACGCTATGACAAGCTAAAACAGAACTATGAGAATTCAGTTGCTTTAGCTTGTATATTTATTTGGCTATCATTATGAAATGTCAACAGGCCCTAATATATAAACCAAAAATCAGGACAAAGTTAAAAATATCGTTTCTTTTTAAAACAGGCATATCAAAGATTTATCTCTTAAAAATCTTATTTGATCCATTTAATCTGAATAAGTCAGTGTACAATATGCTAAATTTTTGATGAAGGCCTTATCTGTGAACTGGTTACAAATCCATATTACCGTAGAAAAATCACAAGTCGAATTAACGGAAACATTGTTACTGTCTTTGGGTGCGGTCAGTGTAACTTTAGACGATGCAGAAGATCAGGCATTACTAGAACCATTACCTGGAGAAACACCATTATGGGATAAAGTAATTGTCACCGGCATATTTCAGCAAGAACCTCAACAGCCAATTGATGCAAATGCTTTAAGCACGTTTATTCTGGCGCAACTTCCTGATGCCAGGATAAATAGTGAAGTAATAGAAAACCAAGCATGGGAACGGGCATGGATGGATTACTATGAACCCATTCAAGTTGCAGATAACTTATGGATTGTTCCTGAATGGCTAGCAGCACCTAACCCACAAGTAACCAATATTAAACTGGATCCAGGTTTGGCATTTGGTACAGGTAATCACGCCAGTACTTTTTTATGTTTACAATGGCTTGCTGAAATTGATTTAAAAGATAAAATTGTTGTGGACTATGGCTGTGGATCAGGGATTTTAGGCGTTGCTGCCCTATTATTAGGAGCAAAAAAAGTATATGCCACAGATATAGATCCACAAGCTGTTTTGGCAACCAAACAAAATGCCGAGTTAAATGGCGTCTCAGACCGCTTATATGTAGGCTTACCGGAAGAATTTGAACAAGAATTTACTGTTCAAGCGGACGTACTGGTTGCAAATATTCTGGCCAAACCATTAATGATGCTGGTTGAAACCTTCTACAATCTGACTAAACCACAGGCACAATTTGCCTTGGCCGGCTTAATCGAAGAACAAATTGAGGATGTCAAACAAGCCTATCATCCTTATTTTGAAGTAACTGGCCAACAAATGCGTGAAGAAAACTGGTGCCGATTATCCGGTTATCGTAAAGATTAATTGACTATTTATAACAAATATTATCAACAATCGCATCCAAGTCTATGAATGCGATTGTTTTTCTTTAATAAGAAGCATGTCACTTAAAAAGCAAATATCAAATTTTATTTTCACGACAATGATTTGACTCATTGTCCATACATAATTTTTGAAATCTCAATTTTTTCACTGCCAAAGTAAGACTCCTGTGGATTAAGCTTCATGATTGTTGTAAATTTTTTTATGGGAAATAATCGCTTATATTTAATAGGCTTACCATCTTTTTCAGACATCAGCTGGTCAGGAATTTGATGAAGCTTTTTAACTTCAGAGAGCTGAAACATAATATTTTTTGGAAGCAATTGTTTTTTGCCTAAAGGCTGTGATTCCATATCATCAACAGTAAAAAGTACATCATCTTTTAAAACTGCATCAAGAGTAAACAACGGTTTATCTATTAATCGATTATATATTAGCAATACATTATGATTATTATCTTTGGGTTCAAATTCATATACTTCGTGCTTATCTTGAGAAATTGAGCGACTAAGATAAATTTTTTTTGAACTAGCAACACTTTTATCAAGATCATAAGTGTAGTAAAAATTATTTTCATCTGGTTTTAAAATATATCTCAACGCTTTTCTATTAAATATTTCTCCAAACGCTAAAGCATTATAGGTATTTTCATCAAATGATCTAAATTCAATTTTTCGGCTTGTTCCACTACCCTCTGCTGCATAAACGAAAAATGAATCGTCCTGATCTCTAATCTCTGTCAAATGGATTTTATTTTTCTCTATTTGAATCCAGGATCCTAAAATTACACGATCTTCTGAGCCATAACTTAAATTAATTACAAACTCATGATTGGGCAGTAGATATAAATGAAACATTAATTCCATTTTAGAGCCATTATAAAACCCAATAAAAGAATCTTCTTTGGCTTTGCTATTTGAACTGAAACATAAAACTGTCATTAAAATAAAACTAGAGTAAACAATTTTTTTTAGAAACAAACTTTGTACTATTCGAAAATAAGCAATATTAGACATGCTAAAACTCCATTAGAAATAAAATAATAAACTCACTTCTTGCAATGATTTTTTATGTATTAATCAGGTTTAAACCCTCATCCCTCTTCATCAAATTTCTATTAAAAAATCGTTTATTTCCATTAAATTTTCATCATAAAATCCACCTGATCATTTTAATTCAATAAACTTGAGATCACTTTACATGATGTTATGCTAGTCCATTATTAAATAAGCGATCTAAGTAAATTTCTAGGACATATATATCACAATTAATTAAATACTTTTTTTCAATATATAAAGCTTTTTTTCCTATAAGACAATTTTTTAATCTAATCCTCTAGTTTTCAAGGCATTTTTTCTACAATTTTTATCATATTTTTACCTATAGTCTTTTTTTTCATAAAGATTTAACTTTTTATTATTTTTTAAGATTTAATTGTTTGCATACACTTGCCTCTATCAAAACAAATTCATTTTAATCTGAAACATTGGGAGAATAGAAATGGTTAAAAATGGTTTCAAAATTGGTGTATTAGCTGCTTTATTAGGATTATCAAGTGCCGCTTTTGCCAAAGATTTTCTGAATGTTTCGTATGATCCAACACGTGAGTTTTATGTTGAAATTAATAAAAATTTTGGCACTTGGTGGAAGCAAAAAACACAACAGGATATTAACTTTCGTCAATCACATGGTGGATCAGGTAAACAGGCCCGTGCTGTCATTGATGGCTTAAATGCTGATGTGGTTACACTGGCTTTGGCTGCGGATATTGATGAAATTGCGCAAAAAGGCAAATTACTACCAGCGAACTGGAAATCCTTATTGCCAAATAATTCTACGCCATATACTTCTACCATTGTATTTTTAGTACGTAAAGGCAATCCAAAACATATTAAAGACTGGAATGATCTGGTTAAACCGGGGGTTGCAATTATTACACCAAATCCAAAAACTTCTGGTGGCGCACGTTGGAATTACCTTGCTGCTTGGGCTTGGGCAAAACATCAGCCAGGCGGAAATGATGCTAAGGCCAAAACTTTTGTACAACAAATTTATAAAAATACCAAAGTATTGGATTCTGGTGCACGAGGTGCAACTACAACTTTTGCTGAGCGCGGTATCGGTGATGTTTTGCTGGCTTGGGAAAATGAAGCTTATCTGGCTGTGCGTGAACAACCTGGAAAATTTGAAATTATAACGCCTTCTTTGTCAATTTTGGCAGAACCTCCAGTTGCAATCGTACAGAAAAATGCACAGCGAAATGGCAATCTGTTGGTGGCGAAAGGTTATCTGAATTATTTATATTCGCCTCGTGGTCAGGAAATCGCTGCAAAAAATTTCTATCGTCCTCGTAATGCACAAGTGTTGAAAAAATACAGTAATGTATTCAAACCATTAAAACTGGTCACCATTGATCAGGAATTTGGTGGTTGGCCAAAAGTTCAACAGCAACATTTTGCAAACGGTGGTATTTACGATCAAATCGTTCAAGCCAATAGAGCAAAATAAACCATTCATTGGCTAAGGAGGAGTAGACAAATGCAAAAACTACATACCGTTATTGTTCCGGGTGTTGGTGGTAGTGAAAAACGCCACTGGCAGAGTTGGTTGCAGAGTCAGTTGTTATACTCCTCTCGTGTGGAACAGCAACATTGGAATGATCCGATTTTATCGCGATGGGTCAAGCAATTTGTACAGCATATCCAGAATATTGCAGCCCCGATACAAATTGTTGCACATAGTTTTGGTTGTTTAACCACAATTGCTGCACTGCATCAACATCCTGAATTAAACCAAAAAATCACTGGTATTTTATTGGTTGCACCAGCAAATCCAAGACGTTTTTCCACAACTGGCTTTGCACAGGATTCAGGACAGGATTTTGCAAATCAATTTATAGCGATGCATTTAGATATTCCAAGTTTGTTGATCTATAGCGAAAATGATCCATGGCATGATGTTAAATCTACCTTGCATTATGCAAAAGCATGGGGAAGTCATTGCATTAGCCAAGGCACAGCAGGTCATATTAATGTTGCTTCAGGTTTTGGTGTTTGGCCGCAGGTTTTTGACTATCTAAAACAACTGGAATATTTACAAAAAAAGTTTCAGGCTGCGTCAAAAGATGAAATACCTTCAATGCAACCTAAATATTTGGCCTATTAACCATTTATTTTATTTCGTCCATCTTTCTCATTCTATTTCAGCTTTATTTTTTAAGGAGCGGCTATGTCACGTCGATCCACAGTGATTCCGGGTTTTGGTTTATCACTCGGCTTTACGCTTAGCTATTTGTCATTACTGGTCATAATTCCTTTATCAGCAGTATTAATTAAATCTTTTGGTATCGGTTGGAGTGGTTTTCTGGATATTTTGGGTTCAGAACGAATTCTAAAATCATTACAACTTAGCTTTAGTACAGCATTTTTTGCTGCGCTGGTAAATCTGATTTTTGGTTTATTACTGGCATGGTGTCTGGTACGTTATCAATTTCCGGGTAAAAAATTGATTGATGCATTGGTCGATTTACCTTTTGCGTTGCCTACAGCTGTTGCTGGTATCGCATTAACGGCATTGTATTCTCCAAATGGCTGGATTGGTCAATATCTGGATCAATTAAATATTCAGGTAGCTTATACACCTTTAGGTATCACTATCGCTCTGATTTTCATTGGTATTCCTTTTGTTGTACGTACCGTTCAACCCGTTTTGGCCGATATTGAAACCGAACTAGAGGAAGCATCCACCGCTCTGGGGGCAAACCGCTGGCAGACCATCACTAAAATTATTTTACCAATTTTGTTGCCAGCATTATTAACGGGTTTTGCCTTGGCATTTGCTCGAGGTGTAGGTGAATATGGTTCGGTAATTTTTATTGCCGGTAATCAACCTTACGAAACTGAAATTGCACCATTGATGATCATTTCTTATCTCGAAGAATATGACTATGAATCTGCAACCACAGTTGCTGTCGTTATGTTAGTCATTTCCTTTGCCTTCTTATTGCTCATTAATTTATTACAGGCATGGGCAAGCCGTCGTACAGGGAGAACTGCACCATGAGTTTAGTTCATCAAAATTCATCTCTGGCTTTAAAATTACAATCAAATGACGCTACTCGTGAACCAAAATGGGTTCGTTATGTTTTACTTAGCATCGCCTTGATATTTTTTCTAAGTTGCTTATTGTTACCATTGATTCTGGTTTTTGTGGAAGCTTTTCGGCAAGGCATTAATGTTTATTTTCAAGCTTTAATTGAGCCAGATACACTGTCCGCAGTTAAATTAACACTGATTACTGCCGCAATTGCCGTACCTATTAATGTTGTATTTGGTGTTGCTGCTGCATGGGCGGTTGCTAAATTTAACTTTAGAGGCAAATCCATTCTGACCACATTCATTGATTTGCCATTTTCAGTTTCACCAGTCATTGCAGGTTTGATGCTGGTATTGATGTTTGGAACGCAAGGCTGGTGGGGAGAATGGTTACAAGATCATAATTTTAAAATTTTATACGCTGTTCCAGCCATTGTATTAGCCACTGTATTTATCACTATTCCTTTTGTTGCCCGAGAACTTATTCCTTTAATGGAAGCGCAAGGTACTGAGGAGGAGGAAGCAGCCATCGTTCTTGGCGCCTCTGGATGGCAAACCTTTTGGAAAGTTACCCTGCCAAACATTAAATGGGGACTACTCTACGGTGTAATTCTGTGTAATGCACGAGCAATGGGTGAATTTGGTGCTGTATCGGTAGTTTCAGGACATATTCGTGGTGAAACCAACACTTTACCACTTCATGTTGAAATTTTATACAACGAGTATAGCTATAGTGCAGCCTTTGCTGTGGCTTCATTACTGGCATTACTGGCATTACTGACCTTACTGATTAAGAGCTGGGTAGAATACCGTCAAGAAAAAAGCCTGAAAGCACAGCAACAAGATTGAGGATAAATTTATGAGCATTCAAGTACATAATATTGAGAAACATTTTGCCGATTTTCATGCATTAAAAGATATCAGCCTAAACTTTCCTGACGGTGAGCTGGTTGCATTACTTGGCCCTTCTGGTTGCGGCAAAACAACATTACTCAGAATCATTGCAGGCTTAGAACATGCCGATTCCGGACAAGTCTTACTAGAAGGTGAAGATGCGACACACTTGCATGTTCGCCAACGTCAAGTTGGATTTGTATTCCAGCATTATGCCCTGTTTCGTCATATGACAGTCTTTGAAAATGTTGCCTTTGGTTTGCGGGTACGTCCACGCTCAACCAGACCAAGTGAAGCTGAAATAAAAAAACGTGTAAACAATTTGCTGGAACTGGTACAACTCGGTTTTCTGGCAAATCGTTATCCTTCGCAATTATCCGGAGGTCAGCGTCAACGTATTGCTTTGGCTCGTGCACTAGCTGTCGAACCGCGTGTTTTATTACTAGATGAACCTTTTGGCGCACTAGATGCCAAAGTACGTAAAGAATTACGCCGCTGGTTACGAACACTGCATGATGAGTTGCATATTTCTTCAATTTTTGTAACACACGATCAAGAAGAAGCATTGGAGGTGGCCGATAAAATTGTAGTAATGAACAAGGGGCAAATCGAACAAGTTGGTACACCGCGAGAAGTTTATGAAACACCAGCCTCTTCTTTTGTATTCGACTTTTTGGGGCAAGCCAATCGCTTCGAAGGTACTGTACAAGCCAATCACTTTATCTTTGGTAACAATCAATTATTACTCTCTCAAACACAGCAGCAAGGTGACGTCGTAGCTTTTGCCCGTCCCGGAGATCTAGTTGTGCACACTACTCCTCAACAAAATGCAATTGAAGCCATTTTCCAGAAAGAATTATGGATTGCTGGGGAAATTCGTGCGGAGTTAAAAACCAAAGATCAACAGGCATTTGAAATTGCTTTATCTCCACATCAGTTTGATCAATTGCAGCTTAAACAGCAACAAACAGTCTGGGTAACCGCAGAAAATATACATTTATTTAATGCCAATGCCTAAGTCATGGATCACTGAAAAGTCAGGAGTTTATTAAATGAATTTTCAGCAACTACGTATTATTCGGGAAACTGTACGTCAAAATTATAATCTGACCGAAGCATCAGCAGTTCTGTTTACATCCCAATCCGGAGTGAGTAAACATATCAAGGATCTTGAAGATGAACTAGGCGTACAATTATTTATTCGTAAAGGCAAACGTATTTTAGGAATGACCGAACCGGGATATGCCCTGCACAAAATTGTCGAAAGAATGCTGGTTGATGCAGACAATATCAAGCGTCTGGCTGATGACTTTAATGATATTGATGAAGGAACTTTAACCATTGCCACAACCCATACACAGGCACGTTATGTTCTTCCTCCAATTATCAATAAATTTAAACGCCTATTTCCTAAAGTAAATTTAGTGCTGCAACAAGCCAATCCTTCCGAAATTTCTGAATTATTATTGCGAGGTGAAGCAGACATTGGTATTGCAACCGAACTTTTACAATCGGAAGAATTTATTGTTAGTGTGCCTTATTACCAGTGGAAACACAGTATTATCACACCCAATCAACACCCATTGGCGAGTTTAACAAACATCCAGCTTCAGGATCTGCAAAAATATCCACTGATCACCTATCATGAAGGATTCACTGGACGAGCCAAAATTGATAAAGCATTTAAAGATGCCAATATCGATGTTGATATTGTTATGACAGCATTGGATTCTGATGTTATTAAAACTTATATTGAACTTGGTTTAGGGATAGGTATTGTCAACAGTCTAGCTTATGATCCCAAACGTGACATTCATTTAAGTAAAATTGATACGGATTTATTTGGTGAAAATACTACCTGGATTGCCGTCAGGAAAGGATTCTTATTAAGAGGATTCGGCTATGATTTTATTTCTTTATGCTATCCTGATGCAGATATCCGAACATTAAAAACAGCCGCCTATCCATAAAATTTAAATATAAAAAAGCCTGTTAATGTAATCATTAACGGGCTTTTTTATGGCTAGATTTTCTAATTTATGCCGATTTTCTTGCCTGAGCATTCTTGCGGATAGTAATCATAATCAACTGTACCGCAGCAGGTGTTACCCCAGGAATACGATTGGCCTGTGCCAAGGTTTCCGGTAATATAGTTTTTAATTTCTGTGTAATTTCACGAGATAATCCGGAAATTACATCATAATCAAAATCGGCAGGAATTCTGGTTTCTTCCAAACGTTTTAACTGTGCAACATCATCTTGTTGACGATGAATGTAACCTTCATATTTCACTGCGATTTCAATTTGCTCACCAACCTGTTCAGATACTTGTGATCCGGTTAATTCCGCAATTTGGGTAAAGTTAATATTTGGACGTTTAAGTAAATCGATTGCACTACATTCTTTACTTAAATCTGCACCAGTCATTTCCACGAATTTTTTACCCATTGGATTATTTGGTGCTGCCCATAACTGTGATAAACGCGAAGTTTCCTGTTCAACTGCTTCCATTTTTTGACAGTATGCTGCCCAACGATCATCATCGACTAAACCAAGTTCACGACCAATAGCGGTTAAACGCTGATCGGCATTGTCCTCACGCAACATCAAACGATATTCCGCACGTGAAGTAAACATACGATACGGTTCTTTGGTACCCAGTGTAATCAGATCATCCACCAATACTCCCATATAGGCCTGATCACGTTTCGGAGTCCATTGTGGCTGATCCCATGCACGGCGAGCTGCGTTTAAACCAGCCAATAATCCTTGTGCTCCAGCTTCTTCATAACCTGTTGTCCCATTAATCTGACCGGCAAAATACAAGTTCTGAATGGCTTTAGTTTCCAAAGTAAATTTTAAAGCCTGCGGATTGAAATAATCATATTCAATCGCATAACCCGGACGCAAAATATGTGCATTTTCCATACCACGGATTGAACGCACCAGATTAAATTGCACATCAAACGGCAAGGAGGTTGAAATACCATTTGGATAAAGCTCATGTGTATCCAGACCTTCCGGCTCCAAAAAGACTTGATGTGAGTCTTTGTCTGCAAAACGATGAATTTTATCTTCAATAGATGGACAGTAACGTGGGCCCACGCCTTCAATCACACCTGTATACATTGGTGAACGATCCAGCCCGGCACGAATAATATCGTGAGTCTTTTCATTGGTATGTGTGATATAACAATTGATTTGTTGTGGATGCATTGATACATCCCCCATAAATGACATGACAGGCGATGGAAAATCTCCCGGCTGAGGTGTCATTACAGAAAAATCAACACTACGCGCATCAATTCTCGGCGGTGTCCCCGTTTTTAGACGGCCAACCGGTAATTTTAATTCACGTAAACGATGTGCCAGAGCGATAGATGGCGGATCCCCTGCACGACCACCACTGGCATTTTGTAGCCCAACATGGATCACCCCACCTAAAAAAGTTCCTGTAGTTAATACTACAGTTTTGGCATCAAAGCGAATCCCCATTTGGGTAACAACACCTTTTACCATATCGCCTTCAACAATCAGATCATCGGCTGCCTGTTGAAAGATATCCAAATGTTGTTGGTTTTCTAATGTATGTCTAATCGCAGCTTTATAGCGAATACGATCAGCTTGTGCTCTGGTGGCTCGAACCGCAGCTCCTTTACGCGAATTCAGAATACGAAACTGGATACCACCTTTATCCGCTGCCAGTGCCATTGCCCCACCTAACGCATCAATTTCACGCACCAGATGAGATTTACCAATTCCACCAATAGCCGGATTACAACTCATTTGACCTAAAGTTTCAATATTATGCGTCAGTAATAGCGTCTGTCGTCCCATACGTGCAGCAGCCAATGCGGCCTCTGTTCCTGCATGACCACCGCCAATCACAATCACATCATAAACTTTAGGATAATGCATGGTTTTATATACGCTTGAAAAAATGACGCAATATTTTAACAAAAAACTTAAGCAATGACTTTTGATTTTACAATTTTATTTATAACTTGAGCAGAACATGAACATATTGCCACACTTTCTTGCACGAATGCAGTATAAGCATACTGCTATTTTGGTTAGAAATATATCATATTGAAAATATGTAATTTCATCACCACGATGCGAGGAAAAATCATGAAAAATGTAATGCTTAAAATAATCTGTTTATCAACGGTATGTATAACAGGCATGGCGTATGCAGCGCCAGATCCACTAGAAGCACGTTACACTAAAGTTTGTAAGGGGAAAAAAGAAGGACGACCGATCTCATTTGCACATAAAGGCGTGCTATTCAATGGAACATGTGTTGCTGGAGAAAAAGGATTAGTATTCCAACCACCATTACCGCCATCTGGTGGAGAGGACACACAAACCCAAGGTAGTTTATCTGAAACACGCTCTGAACCACGTCCTGTTTCGGCGCCATATCCAGCAGCTCCTGAGCAGCAACCGCCTCAACAGTATGATATACAAGCAGCACCACAACCGCCAGCACCTCCTTCTTCCATAGAATAATATTGGCGTGATTTTTAAAATTTATGATATGACCGAGCTATAACACAGCTCGGTTTTTATATTGTCTGGATTTTCAAATCCAATACAATTTCTAAACCATATAGATTATTTATTGTTCACATTATTAGTAACTTACTTTTGTAATCTATTTTGCATAATATTTTGTTTTTTAAACTTATTATAAAGGCTGTAAGAATTTTTATCCTGTGTTGGTGCTGTATTCAAATTTAAACTATTGTCTGGTTGTAATGAATAATATTGTTGTGTGGATGAGCGCTGCGGATTTAAGGTTGTGTCCGGATCACCATATACATTCTTAATAATAGATGTGCCATTTTTTTTAGATTGTAATGACGATTGGCTATAGGGATTTAAATCACTACCTATAGCAGAAGAATTGATCATATTTGCTGTCCCATAACCACTACTCATGTCGGCATGACAAATAGAAGTCACGCTGATGCAAATACCCCATATTGCCAAAAATTTCATTTTTACATCCCATGATTAACTTGGACTTTACATTATGGTTTTTTATTAACAAAAGATAGTAATATCACGTAATCACATCAATTATAAAAAACAACTTTACTATTTTATTCTGTCGTTACTTTTAAATTATTCATCTCATCTTTTCAGCATGCATACCAAGGATACTTTATTCATATATTGGAAGATAGAAAAATACTTTATATCCTTCGTGATATGACAGTAATTCATACCATCAAAAATTTAATATTTTCTGTTTTTTAATCTCATATTTTTATAGACAGTTGTTATAGAAATCTTTAATGTTAAGCGCATTATATTTATACAAATTCCAGTTTAAATTCCATGATACAGTATACTTATTTACCTATTGGCCTTACCGTTATTGTTCTGGCATTAAGTGGTTGTCAGGTTGTCAGTGTCAAACAACAGAAACTAGGCATTACCATGAGTAGTGAGCGTGATAGCATTCTGACTCAGGACAAGCTAAGTGAAGCCAGTCTAAATGTACTGTCGATGACTGGACGAGAAGCAAAAAAATGTATTGTTGATCCCGAAGGATGCCTACACGATATTCAGCAAATCCCTGAAGTTCCTGATGAGCAATTTTTATCCACTGGTAGTGAAATTTATTTGGCAAATGCGAACCAACTTAAAAGTGATTCACAGTGTAATGCAAAAAATTTAGAAAAAAAGTTTAAGGATGATCAAACCAAACAAGAAATAACACAACAATATCAATCCTGTATGCGTAATCAGTTAGAAGCACTGAATCAATCCATTCGATATAGCTATGCCTATCTTTTTTCAAGTAAACGCCCGCCACAACAAAGATTATTTGATAACAGACAAGTGCAGGTACGGGATTTTTATAATCAGGCAATCGCTAACTTAATTAATATTTATAATGACCAGACAACTCAAGCTCCAACCAATTTCAACAAACCTATTTTAATTGGTAAAAGTCGTTATCATATAGACCTTAGTCAATATCCCAGCTTGCATCTGGATCAGGTTGATAAGTTAATTTCAACTTATAATCTGAAATTTTCAGGATTGCGTTCAATGAGTCGCCGTGATGGCTTTGGCTCTGAATTTGTCATTGAAATGAAAAAAGATCAAGAAAAACAATTTAATCAGTATATGCCTAATCCATTTGTACAATCCAAAGATTTAAAGGATCATCCAAATATTCATCAAGCCCTCTATGTTCCTGCAACAATCGTAATTGAACCACAACATAAAAATAGTTTAAAAGAAATTCTTAATGATTCTGATCTACAACTTCGTGTCATTGATCCCAATCTATATCTTGAAATTCATATTGAACAACAAAAATATCCTTTAGCTGCGAATTTTTCAGCACCTTATGGTTTATGGTTGGCAAATAATAAATTAGGCGCTTCAGCTTATTTAAGCCTGATTGATCGTGAAAAGAATTTAGTCATGCCGCATTTATTTATGCTTGAACCATATAATCCAAATAAAAAAATCATTGTTATGATTCACGGCCTAGCCAGCAGCCCTGAGGCGTGGATTGCGGTCACCAATGACATTATGGGAGATACAACACTCAGAGATAACTTTCAGGTTTGGCAAATTTTTTATTCCACAAATATGCCAATTATTGAAAGTCGTTATCAGATTTATGCTTTACTAAAACAATCATTTGATCAACTGGCTGTACAATTCCCTAATAAACCACCCTCTCATACAGTTTTGATTGGTCATAGTATGGGGGGGGTAATTAGTCGCTTATTAGTTAGCGACAATGATTTTACCCCACAGATTCTAGAATACTTACAGAAAAAAGATTTTAAACAATATCAGGAAATTAAGGATTTTCCACTTGCACATCAACGTTTAGCAATGCATGCGCTTGTCCCTCCAGTTGATCGTGCAATATTTATTTCTTCGCCTTTTCAAGGAACAGACTATGCAGATCGTTGGTTTACACTTGTGGCAAGAAAAATCATTCGTTTACCACAAAGTTTTATTTCTGCAACACTTGATACAATCACGCATGGCATAAATAGCGAACAGCTTAATCCTAAAGAATTAATTGATCACTTTGGACGAGATTTGATACAAAATGGTCCAAGCGATCTCAGTAAAAAATCTGCATTTACTCAAATTACCGAAAATGCACAAATTTCGCCTCAAGTAAAATATCATTTAATTATTGGAAACAATACAGATGCGATTGATCCGGATAAAATGACAGATGGTGTTGTCACTTATCAAAGTGCACACTTAGATCATGCTCAATCTGAAAAAATTATTCATGGAGGACATTCCATTCAATACACACCTGAAGCAGTACTTGAGTTGCGACGTATTTTACGGTTACATTTAACTGAACTTGGTAAATATCAACCTTAATTTATATAATATTATCTTGTTTACTCCATTGAAGTTAAAAAATTATATTTCAATGGAGTTATTGAATACCACAAATTATTTGAAAAAACCTAATGATCAAATTAAAGCTCGTTTTGCAACGATTATGCCGTTGTTATCTGCATAAATATAATCGCCCTGTGCAATTTCGACATCACCAAAATATACGGTCAAACCGATTTCGCCAACTCCCTTTCGTGTGCTTTTTTGTGGAATCGCAGCCAATGCCTGCACACCTAAATCCAATGTAGCAATTGCATCGACATCCCGCACACAACCATAAATAATCACACCATTCCAATGATTCTTCACAGCGGATTCGGCGATTAAATCTCCCATTAATGCACAACGTATAGATGCTCCACCATCCACAACCAACACTTTTCCACTTCCGTCTGTTGCCAGTAATTCTTTGACTCTTGAATTATCCTCAAAACACTTCACCGTTACAACTTGGCCGCCAAATGTAATTCTTGCACCAAAATTTTTAAATGATTTACCATCAATTGAAGGTGAAACCACCTGTAAGTTCTTATCTGAATGACCATCCAACAAATCACAAGTGACAAAATCAGCACACATTTTTTTCTCCATTCTTTAACTAGAGTATTCTTTTACCTCTTGTACTTCTTAATGTACAGAGATGTAAGACTAAGGCATAATTTTTTACATAAATCTAATTAATCATTTATTTCTTCATAAAAATTATAGATAATAAGAATGAATTTTAAATGTTAATTAGTCGCAAAATATGTTAAAGCTCACCGGAATCTTCTTTAGCTTTATTGGCTATATCGTGCTGTACCTTAGTCATTCGAATCAAGCAATTCTAAAACAAACGTTGCCAAAGATCTGGCAATATACGGGAATTTTCTTTAGCTTTATTGGCCTAATTTTTTTGCTATGTAGTTTAAGTAAGTTAGTGGCAGTATTGATGTGGTTAGCAATTCTGACATTTGTCTGGTCTTTTTTGCCATTTATTCCTTTATTCAAGCGAGCTAATTCATAAATGATTAAAACTAAACAAAAAATTCAGCCCGACTGGTGGACTAAAACTTTTGCTGGCCTGATTCTTGGTTTAAGTCTGTCAATCGCAATCGGTTCGTTAATCTCTATAGTTTCAATGGGGCATTTTGATCGTATGTTAGTTCCACAACTTGGAATGTGGGCAATTCCCTGGCTCTGGATGATTGTATTTTTTGCAGCTTATTTTTTTCAAAAAGGCTGGCATGCGGTTTTATGTTATTTCATTCTAAATATCATTACATTTAGTTGTGTATTTCTACTCAGAGGTTAACCATGAAAGTTCGTGCAGATATTATCAAGGTCGCTAAAAACCTGCATACTTGGGTAGGCATCACCGCAGGAATTTTTCTCTTTATTTGTTTTTTTGCTGGTGGTTTAACCATGTTCCAGCATGATCTTAGTCGATGGGCTGCTCCAACACAACAGCAATTACCCAAAATTGAGTTAAATCAATACAATCACTTAATTGAAGAAGTACAAAAACGCTATCCAGAAACTCATCAATCTTTTTTAATTAATTTTTCTGCAAAAGAAGGTTTTAATGCACCTATGCAATGGGAGCCGGCTCATAGTTCCGATCATGATGATCACGGTTTTAATGCAGCTCAAGGCACCATGCTTGCCTCTTTAGATCAGCAAGGCAATTTAATTGTCCAACAACAAAATGTGTCAAAAATTGGCTGGTTAATTGAACAGTTACATGAAACTGCAGGAATTCCAGGAACATTAGGGCATCATACGATCGGTGTATATGTCATGGGAATTGTTGCTGTCCTCTACTTTCTTGCAATCATGTCCGGATTAATTGTACTACTTCCAACACTAGTAAAGGATTTCTTTGCCATTCGTCCAGGAAAAAATAAAAAGCGTTTTTGGTTGGATACACATAATGTGATTGGTATCACCAGCCTGCCTTTTCATATCATTATTGCAATCTCGGTCATTGTTTTTGCATTCCATGATTTATTCTATGTTGCACTTGGTAAATTAGCATTTAAAGACCAGCCGCTATTTGAGCGGCCAGCGCCAATGGTTATTGAACAAAAACAACCTAAACTGGATATTGAAAAAATTTATCATCGTATTCACCAACAAACACCAAATTATCAGATTTTAGGTTTATCCTTACGTGGCCTAGATAAGCCAGCTCAAGCCAATACATTTGCGGCAGTATATAATCCTGACCAAATGCTACGTGGCGATAATTTTGATTATCTTTCTTTTAATCCTTATCAGACAAGTGCTTATAACTTATCAACACTAGACACTCATGCTAGTAATGCCGATCGCTTTATTAAATCTATGTTTGCAATACATTTTGGTAATTATGGTGGTGATGTCACACGCTGGATATATCTGGTGTTTGGTTTAGCAGGTGCATATTTATTCTATTCCGGTAATATTCTTTGGGTAGAATCCAGATTAAAAAAACAAAAAACACCCAATCAAAATATACCGATACAACGTAAAGATGTCAGATTTATGGCTAATCTCACGATTGGTAGTTGTTTAGGTTGCATGTTGGCAATTGTGGCCTGTTTATTTTTGTCACGCTGGTACAATTTATTTATTTTAGATATTACCAGTATAAATCACTACTTAATGTACAGTTATTATGTACTGTTCCTGTTGATTGTCATTTATAGTTTTTTGATAGGTGCAGCCAAAGCCTTACCTCAATTATTATTAATGATTTCAATTTTTTGTTTTATGATTCCATTCACTACATTGATTGCCATAATTTTTCCACAATCAGGATTATTTTATGCAAAGGATTTATATTTAATTGATCTGATTATTCTCGGATTCTCAATACTTTTCTTAGGTTTTTATCAACAAGCTAAAAAGCGTTTGAAAAATGCACCTGAAGGTTCAATATGGTCACCCATAAAACAGTGAATATTTATTTTTAGATGTTCATTTTGTCTGGTGATCGTTAGCCAAATCTAGTACACCTATTACGAAAATAATGAAAGTTCTTAGATTATCCCTATAGAAAAATCCAAGAACTTTTCATAAAACTTCCAATCGCAATCGAGATATGCGCAGTATTGTTAATTCAAGCTGCTTGAATTAGCCCCATAGTGCCATTAACAATCATATCAATTGCAATAGTCCCAATTAATAATGCAGATAAACGGCCAACAATATCGAAATAATAGTCAATATATTTTGCATGCTTATCTCGTAAATTATCATGTGCATATTTCATTAAAATCAAAATACTACAAGTTAAAAATAAAGTAACTGCAATCGTGGCAACTACACCCAATATCGGTAAATTCATGCCTGTTATCACTGCTGCACCAATAGTTCCCGGCCCAATCATAAATGGCATAGCAATTTGGGTAGCCAAATGCTCAGGTGCACCACGAATTTCACCAATCGTATCCGCACCCTGAAATACATAACGATAGCCGATTACCAAAAAAATAATTCCACCAAAGATCTGAAAAGACTCAAAACGAACATTTAGATAACGATTAAAAACAGCTTCACCGCCCCAAGCAAAAAACAAAAAAACCAGATAAGCAATCAAACTTCCCTGTATTAATGCCTTGTTGAATGTTTTGGCTTCTGAATTGCGAATCATGCCAATCATGTAAATACTCATTAAAAATGGATTGAGTAATGAAAAAAATAAAGCAAAAGAATGGATATATGTAGTGAACATTAATCTCGCTCATTTATTTGATTTTGGTTAATACATATATACTAACATATTGAGCATTATGGACTTTTCCACGAAAGATTAGTTTTGTTATTATATTTATCATTTTTATTTTAAAATGTGATTTTGAATCATCCACTGACGAATATGTATCATGGTTTTTGGTAAAGTTTCGCCCATGATATACATGTGATCGGCACCCTGTAGAATAACACATGTTGATTGACGATAACGCTGTGCAGTAGTTTGACTAATTTTATCGACAACCACTTTATCATCTGTACCACTAATGACTAAAACAGGAAGGTCAACAGCTTGTGTATTTACCTGAGCTGTATATCCAGGATCCAAAAACCATAACGCCATTTCTGCATAAACTCGCCCTGATTCAGCCACCAGCTTGGCAAAAAATTGCTGTTGATCTGATGCAGATTGACGATTCATAACATATTTCTGCACAGTTTTTTTATTAGGTAATAACGGTTTTTTCCAGAATCCCCAGCGTAGAAAATGCTGATAAAAACTGGCAATCATTGTAGGATATAAGGCATAAATCCCTGCCATCGGCGCAGTACCTAACAAGATCATGCCACAACACTGCTCTGGATGTTTTGCAACCAATAATTGAGCAAGTAAACCGCCCAGTGAATGACCGACAACAATGGCGGGTTGATCAAATGACAATAATATTTCTTCTAAATCAAAGATATAATCCTGTAAACTGACTGTGGCAACAAGATTTTGCATTTCTGAAAAAGCCAACTCGTGATAGCGTAAAGATGGTGCGTACACATCAAATCCAAGCTGTTGTAATTGAGGAACAAAATCTCCCCAACATTTTGACGTACACCATGTTCCATGAATTAATAGTAAAGGTCTTTTTGTTGCCATCTCATTTCCATTTAAAATTACTTTCAACTCGCTTTAGCCATTATCTCTTACTCGTGTCAGACAAGCACTTATCTTGTCGCATATTTAAAATTCTTCTCTATGATATCTAAATGATAACCCATAAGACATCATTTTATCTGACCTTAAAAACGTTTATTTACTCACTGTCACTATTTTTGTAAGATAAAAATTCATTATTACCGGTGAATGCTATGAGCCACGATCACTCCCATGATCATCATGACCACGATCATGTACCAAATAATAAGAAAATTCTCCTGCTTAGTTTTATTTTAATTAGTGTTTTTATGGTAGTTGAATTTATTGGTGGTTTTTTCACCAATAGTTTAGCACTAATTTCTGATGCTGGTCACATGCTTAGCGATAGCGTTGCGTTGGGTATTGCTTTAGCTGCGGTATATATTGGACAACGTGCCAGTAATATGCGACATAGCTTTGGCTACCAGCGCTTTGAAATTCTCGCAGCATCAATAAATGGCTTAACTCTGGTTGTTATTGCGCTTTATATTTTTATTGAAGCTCTGGTTCGTTTTCGTACTCCACAAGAAATTAATATTCAAGGCATGTTAATTATCAGTAGTTTAGGTCTACTAATTAATATTATTGTGGCATGGATGATGTTCAGCGGCAGTGATACCCAGCATGATTTAAACATGCGTGGTGCTTTTTTACATGTGCTAAGTGATTTACTCGGTTCAGTTGGTGCAATTTCAGCTGCCTTATGTATTTATTTTTTTGATTGGAAATGGGCAGATCCTCTTGCCAGTGTTCTGGTAGCAATTTTAGTCTTGCGAAGTGGTGCAAGTATTACTTTCAAAGCTGGTCATATTTTGATGCAAGGAACTCCAGATCGCTTTGATCCAGAAAAAATAAAACAGCAAATTCTTCAATTAAAAGATATTATTGATGTTCACGATTTACATCTCTGGAGTTTAAATAGTAAACGCTATATTTTAAGTTGTCACATCGTTGTAAATGACGATATGACAATGTCTAAAGTGCAGGAAATATTATTTGAAGTGGAAAACTCAATTAAAAAATTAGGTATTGAACATACAACAATCCAGACAGAAACTCGGGATCATCAACATCACCGTACTTGTAGCTTAGAAATTCCACATCAACATGGTCATGACCATCAACACGATCATGACCACCAGCATTAAGCTAAAAATGGCTGTATCACCATAATTACACCCAAAATAAAGAAAATTGCCGCAGCAATTTTATGAATTAAAGCGATCGGTAAACGATTAGCCATTTTATCCCCAATAATTACTGCTGGTGCATTGGCAATCATCATTCCGGCAGTTGTTCCCATAATCACAGATAATAAACTATCAAATCGTGCAGATAATGCCACTGTTGCAATTTGGGTTTTATCACCCATTTCAGCAAGGAAAAATAAAATAAATGTTGTAGTAAATACGCCATAACGCTGCCAACGATTGACACTCTCACTCTCATCATCCAGCTTGTCCGGAATCAGCATCCAGAATCCCATTGCGATAAATGACAGTGCAAGAATCCAGTGCATCGCTTGAGGGCTGATTAATTGTGTTAACCACTGCCCCAATGCAGCAGCAAGTGCATGATTGACAATTGTAGAAGCAAGAATCGCGATAATAATTGGAACGGGTTTACGAAATCGTGCAGCAAGCAATAATGCTAAAAGCTGGGTTTTATCACCCATTTCAGCAAGTGCAACAAGACCTGTAGAAATCAAAAAGGCTTCCATAAATTTTCTCTGGCTGGCATTTGATGACTCAAATTGACAACTATTTTTTGCCAGCCAAAAACGCTACCAATGGATAATGGCTGTTAGCTATATCCAAGTGACGACAAAAATAGTGTCAATGGTCTTGCCAGTCCAACCACAAAAATTTGTGGTAAAGATACAAACGCCATGTTTTAATCAAAAAACAAGTATGTTGACGCTTGTCACATGGGATATTTGTGCGGCTACTCCCCAAAGATTCTAAAATTATAAAGTTAATTTTTAATTTTGTCTTGTAGTAATGCTAACTTTTGCAGATTATTTGCATAAATGTACTTTGACAAAAGTGAAAATAATCTTGAATTGATAATCACTAAACATATCATGACTCAAGGTAGGGAACAAATCTGGATTTTTCCTGAGAAAGTCCAACCATGATTACGGGTTGTTCATATACACGAGCTTCAGCTAATGCAAAACTTTCAGGGAAATCTTCAGTCAATAGAGCTGCTATATAGGCAATAATATTCATGTGACAAACGACTACAATTGTTTCTGCAGTTAGGTTTGATAACCAATGTAAAGCCGGAGTTGCTGGATCATCCGGAGTAATATCTTTATATACTTGTGTAGGGATATCAGGAAAGTTCTCCTGAATATGGGCAAGTGTTTGCTGTGCACGAGTATAAGGACTCACAACAAATAAATCCGGACGGAAGTTTTCGGCAATATATTTTGCTGTTAATTCTGCCTGTTGATGCCCTCGTACTGTAAGTTGTCGAATGGCATCTTGACCAGATAAACCTGGTGCAGCTTCACCGTGACGAATCAAAATTAATTTCATAGCTTAAAAATCCAGTCTTTTCCCCAAGATTAGCAAAAAATTATGACATTTCTTGATGTGGTAAAACAAATTCTACATCACTTCTATGGCCATTTTTCATTAATGACAAGGCTATATTTAATGGTGGTGCATGTTCAAAAATGACTTCGTATAAAGCATTGGTAATTGGCATATATACATCTAATTGTGCTGCTTTATGGCGCACTTGAAGAATGGTGTTAATTCCTTCTGCTGTTTGTCCTAATTCTGCTACGGCCTCATCAAGTGTTTTTCCCAATCCTAATGAATATCCAACACGATAATTACGACTTAATGGACTATTACAAGTCGCAAATAAGTCCCCTACACCAGATAAACCCAAGAAAGTCAAAGGATTTGCTCCTTGCTTCACAGCAAAACGACTCATCTCCGCCAATGCTCGAGTGATTAGCATACTACGACCATTTTCCCCTACATTAAATGCCGCAGCCATTCCCATCGCAATCGCATAAATATTTTTTAAAGCGCCGCCCAATTCCACACCATGCACATCATCACTGGCAAACACACGAAATAAAGCGCTATGTAATGCCTGCTGCACTGCTAAGCGTACTTGTTCTGAATGGCTTGCAATGACTGTACCTGCTGGCATGCCTTCAATAATTTCTTTAGCTAGATTAGGACCTGAAAGGACACCATACGGAACTTCTGGTAACTCTTCACGAATAATTTCACTCATAAAGCAAAAGCTATCTTTTTCAATACCCTTTGTTAAAGAAATTACCGCCTGACCACTAATCATTGGTGCAATTTTTTGAATAACACTGCGAAAAGCATGACTTGGAATAGCAACCAGAATAATATCTCGATCCTTTACTGCAAAATCCAAATCAGAAGTAATTAAAAGCTGATCTTCAAGTTTAAAATCTGGTAAATAGCGTTCGTTTATTCTTGAAGTTTGAATTTGTTTCGCTGTAGCCTGATCGCGAATCCACATAATGGTATTGCAACCATTACGCGTTGAAAGATTTGCCATTGCGGTACCAAAACTTCCACCACCCAAAATTGTTACGCGAAGTTGAGGTCTGTCTGCTGCATTGACTTTGTTTTGTTCTGCAATCTCAGTAAAACTTGTGGTCTGTGACACGGATAGTCCTTAAATGCAATATATAATAAAATTAGCTAAATTCACACATTACCAATGTGATAAAAAATCTTCAACTTTCAATGGCTCTCTTGCCGGAATATCTTTAAATGCTGTGCCAATGTAAACAATACCGGTAATCACGTCATGTTCATCGCAACCCATTGCTTGTCTAAAATATGAATTTTCAGCAATATCACCTGTACGCCAAATGCTTGCAAAGCCTTGCGCCTGTAAAACCAATAATAAATTTTCAATAGCAGCGCCACAACTTAAAAGTTGTTCAAATTTCGGCACTTTAGCATGTGCTTGATATTTCATCACACATATTAATAACAATGGTGCTCGCAAAGGATGATGTTTAACACGTTCTAATTGTATCGGATCTATTTCACCCTCTTTGGCAAGACACTGTGCAATAAGTTCTCCAAAAGCAACTCGCCGATCATGGTCAATTTGAATAAACTGCCATGGATGTAATCGACGATGATCAGGTGCTGCTAAAGCTGCACCTATTGCTTGCTGTATCTGTTGCTGAGATGGTGCTGGTTCCACTAAATGTCCAATAGATTGGCGATCATTAATTAATTGTAAAACCGATTCAGTCAGCATTTGCAAACTCTCATTCTGTCGAAAAATCTATATACAATGTACCATAGCCAAAGCAACAATCCTATGCTAAGCACTTTTTTCAAATTATTAAAATGCATAAATAAAACTGATCATTTGGCAAAGGTTACAGAGTAAAACAGTTTTTTATTATCGAATTGCATAATATTTATGACGAAATTTCTTTTTATCAGGAAAGCACCATGACAACTTCATTCGTAATAAAATTAAAAATCACAATTGCAATAATACTAAGTGCAATAACACTAACTGCCTGTGTCAGCCAACAGACCTCTACACTTGCTATTCAAAAAGAAAATAATCAATTTCAGGTGACAGGTATTGGTAAAGATCAGCTTACAGCACAAAATAATGCAGTTAAAGCAGCACAACAAACCTGCAAACGTAGTATGACGCCAGTTGTTATCAATACAGCGACAAAATATAATGGTACATTGAGCGAAGAAACTGGAAAACTGATCAACCAGGCCGGCACCATTGCAGGTGCCGTAATTGGTCGTGATATAAATGTCAGTAAAGATACCGATTACAATGTTACTATGGATTTTTACTGTAAATCATAAGATTTTTGAGGGTTAGCAATAACCCTCAATTCTTGTTAGTGGTAATTTTTGCCCAATTGCTTTTTCGATATTTGGTAAATTAAATGCATCATCTTCCGATAAAAAGCTAATACTCACACCTTGTGCCCCTGCCCGACCTGTACGCCCAATACGATGCACGTAATCATCAGAGTGTTCTGGCAAAGTAAAATTAATCACATGCGATACACCATCAACATGAATCCCTCGACCTGCAACATCTGTGGCGATCATGATTCTAATTTTACCTTTTTTAAATTGATCCAGCATCTTAATACGTTTATCCTGCGCAATCTCACCTGATAAAATTCCGACTTTATAGTCATCAGATTTTAGACGATCATACAATTTACGTACCTGATCACGCCGATTAGCAAAAATCATCACTTTTTCAATAGGTTCTTGTTTTAGAATATCTTCTAGTAAACGATATTTATCACGATTGGAAACCATATACACCCGTTGTTCAACATCAGCATTGGTTTTCTTTTCAGGTTCAATCTCGACAGTAATTGGTTCATATAGCCATTGATGTGCGAGATTAAGTACATCAATATTAAAAGTTGCTGAAAATAATAAGGTTTGTCGAGCTTCTTTAGGAGGAGAATATCTGACAATACGCTTCACAGAAGGGATAAATCCCATATCTAGCATACGATCAGCTTCATCAATGACTAAAAAATCTAAACGATCCAGCCAAATTTCATGCTGTTCAATAAAGTCAATCAAACGCCCAGGTGTAGCAACCACAATATCAACAAAATTTTCTGCAAGTTGTCTTTTTTGTATGTCAAAATCCACACCTCCCAGTAAAGTTACGACATGTAACGAACTAAACTGTGTTAAATGGCGTGCGTCACTTTCTATCTGTAACGCCAATTCACGTGTAGGTGCCAGAATCAACGCACGGGCTTCGCCTCGGTAACGTGTTTCCTTGATTGGATTATTTAATAAATCATTAATAACACTAATTAAAAAAGCAGCCGTTTTTCCCGTTCCAGTTTGTGCACGTCCAATGGAGTCATGTCCTGCTAAAGTAAATTTCAACACTTTTTGCTGAATTGGCGTCATTTGCGTGTAGCCTAAATGATCAATGGCCTGTTTTAATTGTGGATGCAAATGCAATACGTCAAATTCACTCACCATAATATCCAATCTTTAATATGTCAAAATTTTGCGTACATAGTATAAACATAAAAAACGCCCCAATAAATGCATTGAGGCGTTTTTTTAAAAAATAGGTCTTATTCTACAGAGCGAACTTCTTCCGCTTGTAAACCTTTTTGACCTTGTGCAACTGTGAATTCTACACGTTGACCGTCACGTAAAGAACGGTGGCCATCGGCTTGAATTGCACGAAAATGTACAAATACATCTTCGCCATTACTACGTTGGATAAATCCGAAACCTTTAGTATCGTTAAACCACTTTACAACACCTTGCTCACGTGCTGACATAACTATTCCTCATCGATTTTTTAAATAAAAAAGAAAGGACGCACAGGCGTTGCCAACAGCAGAGAAACACGAAACAAAAACAGCTTTGCATTGTTATTCATCGTTGTCATTCTGATAAACTTTCAACATCAACCTACCACATCCATCTGTAATTTTGTTCATTATCTTTGCTAACTATTTTGCATCAATAATCAAGTAAAAACTACGATTATGAGCTTAGCATGCTATGAAGGATATTGATACTTATTTTTTTGAAAAAAATGCATGATTTTTTTGTAAAGATATTAATCATTAATTAATACATAAAATTTAATCTTTCTCTTGACTAAATATAATTTCATCTATATAATTCACACACCTCATAACGTCCCTATCGTCTAGAGGCCTAGGACATCGCCCTTTCACGGCGGTAACCGGGGTTCGAATCCCCGTAGGGACGCCATTTTTTATGCTTGAAACACATCTACAAAATTACTGTATTTTTTTATAAATATCCTCGTAAAATAAAAGATTATCACTCACTATATATCTCTTACTAATGATTTCTCATTTTGATGACTTTTATTGTTTTGCAATTGTTGTTGAATACGGTGGATTTAGCGCTGCTGAACGTGCTACCGAAATTCCAAAATCTAAACTTAGCCGTAGAATTTATAACTTAGAGCAATATTTAGGAGTACGTTTAATCCATCGTAATTCTCGGCAATTTTCTGTGACCGATATGGGTTTAAAAATATATGATCAAGCTAAAATTATGCTGAATGCTGCACAAACAGCACAAGAGATCGTCAATAAACTCAGCGAAAGTCCTCGAGGAACCGTTAAAGTTAGTACACCTACAGATATTGCACAAAAACAATTAGCAAAAGTTTTACCTAAATTTTTACAAATGTATCCAGAAATTAATATCCAATTATTAGTAAGTAATCGACGCTACGATGTGATTAATGAAGGAATTGATGTTGCATTAAGAGTGCGTAGTCAACTGGATAATGATACTGGATTGATTGTTCGTCGATTTGCAAAAGTAGAACAACATTTATGTGCAAGCCAAGCCTATCTAAATCAATACGGCACACCGGAACATCCCGATGAATTGGCTAAACACAGAATGTTAAGCATGACTGAGCATACTCTTCAGCATGACTTAGAGCTAATATCTCCTATGGGGCACTCTCAAAAATTTAAAATTGAACCACATGTTGTTGGATTAAATTTGATGATGCTTCATCAATTAGCGAAGCAAAATTGCGGTATTGTATTATTACCAGACACCATTATTGGGGATTCAATTCAATCGGGCGAACTTATTACCGTTTTACCTGAATGGCATGCGCCTCGTGGTATTTTTCACATGGTTTATCCAAGTCGGCAAGGCATTCTTCCCGCAGTGAAGGTTTTTATTGATTTTTTAGTAGAGGAATTTACAGAATCTCATGATCCAATCTAACTTCAAAATTTTTATTTTATTAATAATGACTAAAATCTCATACTATTGATGATTGTTCCAATTATGCAACAAATTATCTTAAAACTGACACTATGCCGAAACAAGTTTTTATCTATACTACATCTACAAGCCTTTACAAAAGAATGTAAATTGAGGAAATAATATGTCATTTATCGATCAACTTAAACAGCGTCGTACCATTTACGCAATTGGTAAAAATGTTCAACAATCACCAGAACAGTTAAATGAATTAATTCATACTGCAATTAAATATGCACCATCATCATTCAACTCCCAATCTTCTCGTGCTGTTACTTTATTTGGTGAATCCCATACAAATTTCTGGGAAATTGTACGTGAAACGTTGCGTAAACTTGTTCCACCCGAAGCATTTGCTTCAACTGATAATAAAATCAATAGCTTTTCTGCTGGTTTTGCCACAGTATTATTTTATGAAGATCAATCTGTAATTACAGGATTGCAAGAACAATTTCCTGCTTATGCAGAAAATTTTCCAATATGGTCAGAGCATTCAACAGCAATGGCTCAACTTGCAGTATGGACAGCATTATCAGAAATTCATGTAGGCGCCTCATTACAGCATTACAACCCAATTATTGATGCAGAAGTTGCTCAGACTTTTGAAATCCCAGCTACATGGAAACTACGAGCACAATTAGTATTAGGTTCAATTGAAGCGCCAGCAGGCGAAAAAACATTCATTGATGATACAATTCGCTTTAAAACCTTTGCTTAATATATTTAAAAAGATAATTCTTAATAATAAAAAGTGATTTTTGTATAATATGCAAAAATCACTTTTTGAGTTCTTTTAGTATTACAACAATGATATTTAGTAATCATTTAATTCTACTTCATTTGAAGTTAATTTTATACTAAAAACTTTAAGACTATAAATAACCAAAATTAATTAGAGACATTTCATATTCAATGAAAATTTTATGCTTTAGAATATTTTTATATACTTTAGTGATATTAAACTAATGTTTGATTTTTTTTAATACTACACTTTGAAGCTTCATTTAATTATTATACTAACGTTGAAAAGAGATATATTTATATATCTTCAGTAAACTATTTCTACAACAAAAGATATGCTACTTAAGCAATAAATTACACTGTTTAATAATTATTTTCATTAAAAGATATAATTTAAAATAATTATTAAACTACTGAAATAATAAAATAAATGATAATTTGTATACCAAATATCAATACCTCCAATTAGAGGTTTTTTCGTAATTGATTGGATGACAGAAATATCGTGTCATCCAATTTTTTAGTGGATACTATTATAGATCTCTTGTAATGTATGACTTGGGTCATCAGATTTTGTAATTGGACGTCCAATCACAAGATGTGTGGCTCCATCCTGAATCGCTTGTTGAGGTGTAACAATACGTTTTTGATCATCAGAATTACTTCCTAATGGACGAATTCCTGGTGTAACCAATTGAAATCTAGGCAAAGTTATTTGGCGCAATAATGGTGCTTCTTGTGCAGAACATACTACTCCATCCAATCCACAATCTTGTGTTAATTTAGCTAGTTTTAATACCTGATCTTTAGGTTCAACATCCAAACCCAATTCAATTAAGTCTTCTCGTGCTATAGATGTTAAAACCGTTACAGCAATTAATTGTGTTTTATGTTGATGTTTTTGCAAACGTTCTACACAGGTTTCCATCATTTTTCGACCACCCATGGCATGCACATTTACCATCCAAACACCCAAATCTGCTGCTGCCAAAACGGCTTGAGCTGTTGTGTTTGGAATGTCATGAAATTTTAGATCAAGAAAAATATCAAATCCACGATCATGCAATGATTGTAAAATTTGTGGTCCAACTAAGGTAAATAATTCCTTTCCAACTTTTAATCGGCAAAGTTTAGGATCTAACTGATCAGCTAAAGCCAGTGCTTGATTGTGATTATGTACATCTAGCGCAACAATGATACTCAAAATAATTTTCCCACTTCTAATAACAAGCTTATTATAATGGCCTTTTATCTTCTGAGTGAATATCCAAGACAGTTTTTTCATGTCTAGCTACTGATGCTGCCTGAGCCGCTGCTGCTTCTGCTGTGTGAATTTGTTGTTGTCTTAAATATTCTATGTCCTTACGTAAACGTTTAATTTCCCATGTTTTTTGAATTACCTTAAATATAAGAACACCTAAGAGCAAACCGATAACAATACCTAATACCAATGTAAGCAACAACAATAAGCCTAGACGCATTGCAGGCACTTGAGTAAATAATAAATCTACTGGTAATTCTGTACCATTTTGTAATACCAATGCCAGTGCATAGGAAAATATTGCAATTAAAATGGCAATAAGTAAATAACGCATATAAACAACCTTTTTAAGAATTATTTGCCGGCTTGTTCGTTTACTGCATCACGTAATGCTTTACCCGGTTTAAAATGTGGAACAGCTTTTGCTGATACAGTGACTTTTTCACCTGTTTTAGGATTACGCCCCAGACGTGGTTGACGATGATGTAAAGCAAAACTACCAAAGCCTCTAATTTCAATACGCTGGTTAGCAGAAAGTGCCGCAATCATGTGATCTATCATAATCTTAACAGCTTCTTCAACAATTGGTTCGGCCAAATGCGGATTTTTTTCTGAAATTCTTAAAATAAGATCGGATTTATTCAGTGCTTCCGTATTCATGAGAGTGTTTCCCCTATATTTGTGTTTGCATCTTTAACAAGATAATAACCTGTTTAAATACAAAAAGGTAGCATTAGAATGATATCTGATGCTACCTTTTACACTAATATAATAAACTTTTAGCAGAAAGTTACCTAACTAAAAGATTATTAAGGCAAATTATTTCATTTGTGCTTTGATCAAATCACCAATGGTTTTTGGACCATTACTTTCTGATACTTGAGCAGCAGCTTGACGAGCCTGATTTAGAGCTTCTTTCTCTTCAGCTTCATCTTTTGCTTTGATCGACAAGTTGATTGTACGAGATTTACGATCAACATTGATGATTTTTGCTTCAACTTCTTGACCAACTTCAAGGAATTTAGTTGCATCTTCAACACGATCACGGTTAATTTCAGAAGCTTTCAATTGTGCTTCGATTTCGTCAGCTAACTTAACAGTTGCGCCTTTAGCATCGACAGCAGTTACTGTACCTTTAACCAAAGCACCACGTTCATTAGCAGCTAGGAAATCATTAAATGGATCACTATTTAATTGTTTAATACCCAAGCTGATACGGTTACCTTCAGCATCTACAGAGAGGATAACAGCTTCAACTGTATCACCTTTTTTGTAGCGACGAATTGCTTCTTCACCAGCTTCATTCCAAGAAATATCAGACAAGTGAACCAAACCATCGATACCACCCGGTAAACCGATGAAAATACCGAAATCAGTAATTGATTTAATTGATCCAGATACTTTTTCGCCTTTTTCATGGTTTTTCGCAAATTCTTCCCATGGGTTAGCACGAGTTTGTTTGATACCAAGAGAAATACGACGACGTTCTTCATCCACTTCAAGAACCATAACATCAACTTCATCACCAATCTGAACAACTTTAGATGGGTGAATATTTTTATTAGTATGATCCATTTCAGATACGTGAACCAAACCTTCTACACCTTCAGCAATTTCAGCGAAGCAACCGTAGTCTGTTAGATTAGTTACACGTGCCTTAACAATCGAGCCTTTTGGATAACGGCTCATGATTTCCATCCAAGGATCTTGACCTAATTGTTTTAAGCCAAGTGAAACGCGGTTACGTTCACGATCAAATTTAAGTACTTTAACAGTAACTTCTTGACCCACTTCAACCACTTCAGATGGATGTTTGATACGTTTCCAAGCCATATCTGTGATATGTAGAAGACCATCAATACCACCAAGATCAACAAATGCACCGTAGTCAGTAAGGTTTTTAATTGTACCTGTAACTGTTTGACCTTCTTCAAGCTGAGCAAGTAATGCTTCACGATCAGCAGAAGATTCAGCTTCCATTACAGCACGACGAGATACAACAACGTTATTACGTTTTGCATCAAGTTTGATGACTTTAAATTCTAACTCTTTACCTTCAAGGTGAGTTGTGTCACGGATCGGACGAGTATCTACCAATGAACCTGGCAAGAACGCACGAACTGGACCGATGTCAACAGTGAAACCACCTTTAACTTTACCAGAGATAACACCAGTAACGATTTCGCCATCTTCAAAGATTTTTTCAAGCTTGGTCCATGTTTCAGCACGTTTTGCTTTTTCACGTGATAAAACTGTTTGACCCATACCATTGTCAAGTGCTTCAACAACAACGTCAACAGTATCGCCAACTTGAACTTCTAGTTCACGCTGGTCATTTAAAAATTCGGCACGGTCAACAACGCCTTCAGATTTAAGGCCAGTGTCAACAGTTACCCAGTCGTCATCGATGCTAACTACAACACCTTGGATGACTGCACCCTTTTCAACGTTAAGATTTAATTCACTTTCTTCAAAGAGGGCTGCAAAAGATTCGGTCATGTGATACCTAGTAAAGTCATATCGGTCTTGGATCAGGCAAGTCCGGTTTAGTTAAGTACTCGTATAAACCATAAATCTGACCGATTTATAAAAGTACTGTTTAAAAAATTAATCTGAATGACTAATCGCAAAGCTGTGATCAATATGTGTAAGCATCTCTGCAAATACTTCATCAATTGATAGTTTGGAACTATCAATAATTTTAGCGTCTACTGCCGCCTTTAATGGCGCAACTGCACGCTGCGTATCTCGCTGATCTCTAGCTTCGATATTAGCTAAAATGCCATCTATTTTAGCAGCTACACCCATTTGCTGCAACTGTTTTACACGCCGTTCGGCACGTGACTGAGCAGAAGCTGTTAAAAATAATTTTACCTGGGCTTCAGGAAAAACCAGTGTTCCCATATCGCGACCATCAGCAACCAATCCTGGTGCTACCGCAAAATCACGTTGACGTTGTAACAAAGCTGCACGTAATTCCGGAATTGCTGCAACTTTAGATGCATATTCACCCACTGTTTCAGTCCGAATTTCTTTGGAAACATCTTGCCCATCCAGCAATACCAATAAGCCATCTTCTATAGATTTAAATTCAATATCTAATTTTTCTGCAGTTTGCACACAAACCTTCAATTGGGTATCCAGTTGGCTTAATAAATTTTTTTTAAGTAACTTTAGCCCCAGTAGACGATAAATTGCACCTGAATCGAGCAAGTGAAATTGATAATGTTGTGCCAGCTTTGCAGCCAATGTACCTTTACCTGAACCGCTTGGTCCATCAATCGTAATAATTTTAATTGCCATTTTGTCTGTCTTCACATATATCAATCGGTTTTTATAGCCTAAGCGAAATTGCCACCAATGAAAAGACACAAAAAATTCCACAAAATATAAAAGATGAGTTATTCAACAATTTTAGAGAAATTATTAATGTTTTAATCAATAGTGCGGCGCTATTTTTTTATTGATCTTCTAAGCTTAAAAAACTGCTTTAACAATAAGCGGCTTTCTTCTTCCCTACAGCCACCCACAAAATCAAAATAATGATTATAAAATCCTTGTGCGAGTAGCTGTCTTGCACTTACTAAAGATCCTGCACGAGGTTCATGTGCCGCAAAAATCACCTTACCAATACGAGCATGAATCAAAGCGCCTACACATTGCGTACAAGGCTCAAGTGTCACATATAAAGTCGAGCCTTCCGGCAATCGATAGTTTTTTAATTGTGTACAGGCGTGACGAATGGCTTGAATTTCTGCATGTGCTGTTGGATCATGAGAGGTAATTGGACAATTAAATCCTTGCCCGATAATTTGCCCCTCATGCACAATAACAGCACCAACAGGAACTTCCTGCTGTTCCTGTGCGATTTTTGCCTGTTGAAGTGCCTGTTGCATCCAAAACAAATCTTCTTGTGTAAAATTATCCACTATAGATGATGCAAGGTGTATCACTTTAAAATACCGTACTGCCTTAACAAGGCATTCCAGCTATCTACAGATTCACTAAAAGGCGGATTATCTTTAAATAAATCGGCTAGATTTTGAAAAGATTTTTTTTGCCAGTCTGGTTGCAGATCTTTATCTACCAACCGAGCACGTACACCTTCAATGAAATCAGCATGCTGAATTTTCCACCCGGAAATTTCTTCTTCAAGACTAAACACTTCATTCCATGAACGATTTTGTTTTGCCCATTGCCATAACAACCAAGTTAATGCCGCAGTTGTTGGTGAACCATTACTCAGATTTTCACTGGCTTGACGCAACCAATCACTACGTGCATTACCCAAACCACAAATCGACTGATAGTCTTGAATAAAGTCTTGTCCACGACAAACACTATGAATGACATCTAGAGAGTTTTGCAAGGGGCCAGCAGCCAAAGGTCGATGCAAACTATTTAAAGTATCATCAATAGCACGGAAATCACCTGCTGAATAATCTTTCCAACGGATACTGGTCAAATGATTCAACACAATATCTCGCCCTTGCTCACAAACATGAGTAGCCCAGCCAATACTGTATGCGCCGGCAGCAGTCATGATTGATCCGGTTAAACCAATAAATAGACCAATGGTGCCACGATCTGCCAAAAAGCGAGTAGCACCAACATCCGGATAAAGCCCAATATTAATTTCCGGCATGGCCAAACGGGAATGCGGCGTAACCAAACGAAATGGGGCTGCCATAAATAATCCCAAGCCGCCCCCCATTACATAACCTTCTCCCCAAACGACCAAAGGTTTAGCATAATGATGTAACAAACGATCAAGTGCATATTCCTGCTTGAAAAATTGTTTGGCCTGTTCAAGCTGATCTTCCAGAACCAATTGCCGTAATTTTCGCACATCGCCACCTGCGCAGAAAGCTTTAGGTGTGGTTGAATCAAACCAAATGGCTTTAACCAAGTCATTTTGATGTAAATATTCAAAGGTGGAATAAAGTGCTGTGACAATCTGTTCATCTAAAGCATGTAAAGATTTTGGGCGGTTAAGTCGTACCGACCACCAGCCATTTTTAAGCGATTCGACCAGAACATCAGGGTGTTTAATATAATCATTACTCATTTTATTTATGCGTCCAATTGCCAATTAATCGGTTCAATGCCGTGTTGTATTAAATATTCATTGGTTTTTGAAAAAACTTTACATCCAAAAAAACCACCACGGTTCGCTGACAATGGGGATGGATGAGCTGCTTTTAATACCAAATGTTTTTGTGTATCAATGCGCTGTCCTTTACGTTGCGCATAAGCTCCCCATAAAATAAACACTACGGATTGACGCTGCTCATTAATGACATCAATCACAGCATCCGTAAACTCTTCCCAACCTTGCTTTTGATGTGAAGCTGGTTGCGCACGTTCTACAGTGAGTACGCTGTTTAATAGCAATACCCCTTGCTTTGCCCATGCACTTAAATCGCCATGACGAGGAGGATTGATATCCAGATCAGTCTTTAACTCATGATAGATATTACGCAAAGACGGCGGTAAATCAATACCCTTGTTCACAGAAAAGCTCAATCCATTCGCCTGGCCTACACCATGATATGGATCTTGTCCTAAGATAACCGCTTTTACTTCAGATAAAGGGGTTTCATTTAATGCACGAAAAATCTGAGCGTTCGGAGGATAAATTAATTTATTTTGCTGCTGCTGTGTTTTTAAAAATTCTTTTAAGTGCTGCATACGCGCACCCGTTAAAGAATCTACTAACGGATATTTCCAGCTATCATCCAGCTTGACACGTTTGAGTTGTTCTGTTGTTTTTTCACTCTGCATACAGCAAAATCTACCCTGACTTTTTTACAATTGAACTTGCAATTCTACCACAGGATTTATAAAACTTTGACCACTCTTTAGCCTGTCATATAAATCTGCACGACTCCACTCTGCTTTAACTTGCTCTGAAAATTCAATTTCTTGCAAAGTTAAAATACCCATTTGCTCATTTTCAATGTCTTCCAGAAAACACTGAGCATATCCAGTATCAGTTTCATGCACAATCACAGAATGAACTGTAACATCCCCTTCACCATTTTGAGTTTGCGTTTGCTTCAATACTTCTGCAACAAGAAAGAAAAACACTCGGGAAAATTGCTCTGCTGAAGGAGAAACAGGTAAGGCAATCCATCTGGCACTAAACTTCTTGCAAGCAGCAATATATTCTGCACTATCTTTATTCCAAAAGGTGATGGCATGATCAAAACTATCAATAAAATCCTTAATTACACCTTTTAATAATCCGAAGTCATAGACCATTTGTCCATGATCAAGCCGATTTGCCTGCAATAAAATTTCTACTTTATAACTATGACCATGAATGGAACGCTTACAGCGATCTGATGTACAATTGCGTACAATATGCGCATTTTCAAACTTAAATAATTTACGAATAATCATAATCAGTCAAAATCTTATAAATCTAGTCAAGTATAATCTAACCAATTTAATTGTGAATATATTTTATGAAAAGTTGAAAATTCTTTCACTATCACTGTATAACTTCACATTCATTAACAAAACATTTTAAAATATTAAGATTAATCAATCCTAATATTTCAGGATTTTCTTATGCTTATTCGCTCCGCCCAAATTCAGGATATTCCTGCGATTACTACAATTTATAATGATGCAGTACAACATACTACTGCCATCTGGAATGATCAATTGGTAACACAGCAAAATCGTGAACAATGGCTAACAGCAAAGCAACAAAATAATGAACCTGTTTTTGTAGCAGTCGATATGCAACATCAGCAAGTCATGGGTTATGCCAGTTACGGGCAATGGCGATATTTTGATGGTTATCGCCACAGCATTGAACATTCCATTTATATTGATACAACTTATCGTGGTCGTGGTATTGGAACCCACTTACTTAATCAATTGATTGAAACAGCGAAACAACAAAATAAACATGCCATGATCGCTGCAATCGAATCCGGTAATATTGCATCCATTCAACTACATCAGAAGCTGGGATTCCAACATATTGGCACTTTTCCACAGGTTGGTAAAAAGTTCGGACAATGGCTGGATCTCACTTGTCTGCAATTGCTTCTCAATGAGAGTAAATGAATTAATTTTGATATTACCAATCTCTTTTCAATCCGTTAGAACGGAGTATACTTGTGCTCCTTGAACGCTAGTTTTTTGCTGTAGAATGTGCTTATGAATAGCAACCGCCATTTTCATATTTCTGTTCTTTGTCTTGCTTCTTTGTTATTGACTGCCTGTGGCGGACAATCAGGTGCAGAAAATGAAAACAAATTAAGTGCAGAAAAAATCAAACAATTGATTCCTGCACGTGTACAGGATCGGGAATCATGGGCACAAGATATTCTAGAAATCACAGATGAATTAAAGATTCCTCAAAATGCGGAAAACATGTGTACCATTGTTGCTGTGGTAGATCAGGAGTCAAATTTCGTTGCTAATCCCGTTGTACCCGGTTTAGGAAATAAAGCTGCCACAGAAATTAAAGAACGTCTACAAGATAAACTGGGCAAGACTATGGCAGGTTATTTTGAAAATATGCTTAAAACCAAACCAACACCTGATGATAATTATTTAAATCAGATTAAAAAAGTTAAAACAGAAAAAGATCTTGATCAATTATATCGGGAAATGTTTAGCTATTATAGTCAGCAATACCATGTCAGCTTATTAACCGGCGCAGCAAAACTGGTCGGAGAAGATCTTGCCGAACGCTTTAATCCAATTACCACACTTGGGTCAATGCAAGTGCATGTTAATTATGCCAAACAAAATAAGCGTTCATACATGAATATTAATCAGTTACGTGATGAACTGTATACAGAATATGGTGGTTTGTATTATGGAATACATCGTTTGATGATGTATCCTGCTAATTATGATAAACCTTTATACCGCTTTGCAGATTACAATTCTGGCATGTATTCCAGCCGTAATGCTGCCTTTCAAAAAATGCTCAACAAATTAATGGATGAAAAAGAAAAACTTGATCTAGATGGTGATTTATTGCAATACAACAAAGATGGTGATGTAAAGTTACAAAAAAGTGGTACTGAACAAGCACTCATGCAATACTTTTCTAAAGACCCTACAGCACCATCTGCAGGAGATATTCGATCTGATCTAAAAAAAGAAAAAACTCAAGCCTTTGAAAATACCAACACCTATAAATATGTCATAAAAAAATATCAAGATAAAATAGGTCATGATGCACCTTATGCCATTATGCCAAAAGTAGTGATTTCTGGCCCTAAATTAAGCCGTGATTACAACACCAATTGGTATGCTGAACGTGTGAATAGCCGTTATGTTAGCTGCATGCAACGTGCTAAACGTTTAAAACTAAAAATATCCTAACTGATGTCTGCACTTGCACTATTTGACTTTGATGGCACGCTGTGTGAAAAAGACAGTTTTACCGGATTTATGCACTATGTATTTGATAAGCCTTATTTTTACAAGAAAAGCTTAAAAGTTTTGCCACAAATTATTGCGTATTATGCAAAAATTTATCCGCCACATCGTATGCGTCCTGAGCTGTATCGACAAATGTTTAAGCATTACCCTGTCAATAAAGCAAAATATTATGGCGAACAATTTGCACATTATCTTTATTATTCTGCATTAAACCAGCAGTTATTGGAACGTTTGCAATGGCATCAACAGCAACAACACCATGTGGTTATTGTTTCTGCATCATTGGATTTATATCTGGAACCCTTAGCACAGCGTTTAGGCGTAGAGCTAATCTGCACCAAAGTTGATTGTTTAAACAATCAATTGACAGGTTTTTATGCTAGCCGAGATTGCAGCAATCAGGAAAAAATCAAACAGCTCATTTGTCGTTTAAATCCTAAAGATTATGAATCAATTTATGCCTATGGCAATAGTCGAGAAGATTATGCCATGCTGAAATTTGCAGATCATGCCTTTTGGGTTGATAAAAATTTAAATATGTCTAATTTTGAAAATTAATTCATTTTTAATAAGCTTAATCATATCAACAAACCAAAAATATAATAAATTCAATAAAAAAGATAGCGCATGGCTATCTTTCTTAGCTATATCAGTTTTTGATATAAACTCAAATTAAACCAATATATTGGGTAATAATTTAAGGCTTAACAGAAACCATAACGCGAACTGCCTCCGGAGAGATATTCACTTGTTGTAAGGCCGCTAAACCTTCTTGTTTTAGCTTTTCCAAACGATCAATTTCATCTTGACGAATACCCGAATTATGCTGTTTTAAAAAATTTAACCGATCAATTTCATGTTGCCAGCGATTTTGATAATGTTGTTGCGCATCCTGTACAATTTGCGGTAATTGTGTTTTTACCAAATCCAGCGCCTGTTGATAACGTTCCTCAATAATTTCACGACGAGCTTTAATCACTTGACGAGCATTATTATTATCCAGATGCTGAATATATGGCTGTAAAACGTGGGAAGCAACTTTTTCAGATAAATCCTGACCATTTTCACTTAATAAAACACGAATTAATTGTTTCGGCAAACTGGCAGGCACGTTAAGTAATTTAGGCGCAATTGCATTAAGTTTAAACCATATTTCAACCAAAATTGTTCCCGGTTTAATGGCATTACTTTTTAATAATGCAACGTTAGCACTACCAAAAGACTGGGTATTGATAAATTCCATAACGCTTTCAACAAAAGGATGTTCCAGCGTTAAAAATTGCGCATCTTCGCGGGCTTGTGCCTGATCTCGATAAAAGGTCGCTGTCATACCATCTTCATCAAGTTGCAAACCTTGCACCTGCATCTGATCAGTCGGTCGGATGATCACAGTTCCGTTACTTTGCTCATCAAAATCAATATTGGTTGAAGACATAAATCGTCTGATAAAATCAGGAACCAATGAATTATCTTCGTAATCTTCTAATGCATTAACAATACGCTGGGCAACTTTTGGCCGACAAGAATTGTATTCTAATAATCGATCACGGCCTTCCTGTAATTCTTGCTCCAGAAGCTGACGTTGCTGGTTAACTTCTTCCAGTAATGCTTCAAATTTTTCTGATAAATCGGATAGTAAACAATCTTTAAGCTCAACAATAAAGTTTTCTTGCAAAGTTTGGGCTGTCGGCGAAATATTGCTAAAAATATTGAGTGCTTCATTATACCAGCGGAACATACGTTCCTGTGCAGAGCCTTCAATATAAGGCACATGAATTTGAATACGATTTTGCTGGCCAATACGATCCAATCGACCGATACGTTGCTCAAGTACATCAGGATTCGCAGGCAGATCAAATAATACTAAATCACTGGCAAACTGAAAATTACGTCCTTCTGATCCAATCTCTGAGCATAACAGGATTTGTGCACCATAACTTTCTTCAGCAAAATATGCAGCCGCTTGATCTCTTTCCAATAAACTCATGCCTTCATGGAACATTGCTGTACGAATACCGGCATGTAAGCGTAGTGCATTTTCCAGTGCTTCAACCACCGGACCACTACGTGCAATCAATAATACTTTTTTATGTTTTAAATCTGTACGCAGGGCTTCCAGCAACCAGGTAACACGTGGATCAGTCTCCATCCATGTACCATCAAGTTGCTGTTCTTCGGGCCACATTTGCTCACGTAATTTTCCTGTGGTATTCCAATCTTCCGGCTTTGGCAAGGCAACTGGTTGACAATCCCGTCCCGGAAATCCCTGAATGGCTTCACGGGTATTACGGAATAAAATACGTCCAGTACCATGACGATCTAGTAATTCATGAATCGCACGATAACGTTGTTCTGGTTCATCAGTAAAATCATGTTCCAATAATGCTTCGATAGCTTGAATTTGTTGGGAATCGAGCGGCTCATCAGACATTAATATTTCTGCAATTTTGGCAGTTTGCTGATATTGTTCTTCTTCTTCAAGAAAACGATCCAAGTCATCAAAACGTTGTGGATCCAGTAACCGCAATCGTGCAAAATGACTCTCTACACCCAGTTGCTCAGGAGTTGCCGTTAAGAGTAGTACACCTGCTGTTTTATTGGCAAAATCCTCAACCAGTGCATAACGATCATTACCACCTTCCTGTTCGCTCCACATTAAATGATGTGCTTCATCGACAACCAGCAAATCAAAACCAGCCTCTATCGCTTGTTCATGTAAATCAGGATGATCCAGCATCAAATCAATACTGGCAATAATACGTTGCTCTGTTAAAAACGGATTCAAATAAGGATCATGTTCACGAATGGCTGCGGTACGGGTCAGATCAAATAATGAAAACTGTAGATTGAAACGGCGGCGCATCTCAATCATCCATTGATATTGCAGTGAGTCAGGAACCAGAATTAATACACGCTCACTACGTCCGGTTTTAAGCTGCTGATGAATAATTAGACCTGCTTCAATGGTTTTCCCCAAACCTACTTCGTCGGCCAGTAATACACGGGGCGCAAGTCGGGTACCAACTTCATTGGCAATATAGAGTTGATGCGGAATTAAACCTACTCTTGCACCAAGCAAACCACGCAACGGACTACGGCTCATTTGTGCCTGCATTAACAACGCCTGAATTCTCAGGTCGTACCATTCTTTATAATCAATTTGACTAGCTAATAAACGCTCTAATGGTTTTGAAAGCTGAATATGGGCTCCCAGACGGGTTTCATTGAGATCCTTGACAACATCCTGTCCATTTTCATCAATACGTCTAGCATGATAACGCAACACACCATGATTTTCGTTGATAGCTTCAACAATCCAGTCCAAGCCTTCCTGATCCTGAATGCTATCTCCAACATTAAAGATGATACGAGAAAGAGGTGCATTATTGCGTGCATAAACGCGGGTTTCATCGCTTTTGGGGAATAAAATGCTGACGGATCGCTCATCGACATCGATAAGTACACCTAAACCAAGTTCTGATTCAGTATCTGAAAGCCAACGTTGTCCAATAGCAAATTGTTGCAATTTTCTCACCTTAAACGATTAATTAAAAAAACACCATTCTCTGAGTGTATGCAGCGCATACGATCATAACAGCCTTATCGATTGGAATAAATCTTCAATACTTTAAAATGGTGGTGGACAAACAAACTTCAATGCCTGACCACTAACGGGATGCTTAAAACTTAACGCCGTTGCATGTAAACACAAACGGGAAGATAGGGTCTGACCATCTACCGTTGCATAAAGTGTATCACCAATAATCGGATGCCCAAGATATTGCATGTGGACACGTAATTGATGTGATCGACCTGTAATCGGCGTTAATGCGACCCGACTCACTTTCTGATTCTGAATAGTCAAATACTCAATGACTTCAAATTGCGTTAAAGCGGGTTTAGAAAAATTCGGATCGGCAATATGCAATGGCGGGCGGCTTGGATCGTAGCAAACAGGCACATTCACCTCACCTCGTTCAGGTAAATCACCTTCGACAATGGCTTGGTAAAGTTTGTAAGTTTGACGTTCCTGAAACTGTCTGGAAATATGGCTTTGTGCTGCTTTATTTAACGCAAAAACTAATAATCCTGACGTATCACGATCCAGACGGTGGATCAACAGCGTTTTAGGTTCTATGGCGTGTAAACGTGTTAATACACTATCGAATAATGCTTCACCTTTACCTGGAACACTGAGTAACCCTTCGGGTTTTTGAATGACTAAAATATCCTCATCCCGATACACCAGGCAATCTTGTAAAAAATTACTCAAAACCACGCCTACGTTATGTTTTAGCAAGGGGCAAATAATAGTGATTCTGTTCTTTCAAGGCAATCCATTTTTATAAAAAAATACAGTTTTTTGCATAAAAAAAGCGGCATCTCTCACTGAAAATGCCGCTTTTGGAAGTATTTAATCTTTAGGCCAAAGATTTGACTGCATTAATCACTGCATCTTTGCTAATACCAAAGTGCTTAAATAAATCTTTTGCTGGTGCAGACTCGCCATAACTTGTCATACCAATGACTTTGCCATCCAAACCAACAAATTTCCACCAATAATCTACATGAGCTGCTTCAACAGCAACACGGGCACGGATATTTACTGGTAAAACAGTTTCACGATATGCTGCATCTTGTTGCATGAAGACTTCTGCAGATGGCATCGATACAACACGTACACCATCCAGCTCGGTATAAGCCTGCATTGCCAGATCAACCTCAGAACCTGTGGCAATAATAATGGCCTTTAACTCGCCTTTTTCTTCAGCAAGAATATATGCACCCTTTTCAATATTAGCAATTTGTTCAGCATTACGATTTTGGAATGGCAAATTCTGACGGGAAAGAATCAGTGCTGACGGACCTTCTTTACGCTCTAATGCCGATTTCCATGCCACAGCTGTTTCTACCGTATCTGCCGGACGCCAAGTATTTAAATTCGGTGTCCCACGTAAAGATGCAATCTGTTCAATCGGCTGGTGAGTCGGACCATCTTCACCTAAACCAATGGAATCGTGGGTGTAAACATGAATCACACGTTGTTTCATTAAGGCAGACATGCGTACAGCATTACGTGCATATTCCATAAACATCAGGAAGGTTGCAACATACGGAATAAAACCACCATGTAATGCAACACCATTTGCAATTGCTGTCATACCAAATTCACGAACACCATAATGAACATAGTTGCCGGCAGGATTATCCTGTATCCCTTGACAACCTTTCCAAAGTGTTAGGTTTGACCCGGCCAAATCAGCAGAACCACCTAATAATTCAGGTAGTAATGGACCAAAAGCCTGTAAAGTATTTTGACTTGCTTTACGTGTGGCAATAGTTTCAGCTTTTGCGTTGGTATCACTGATAAATTGTGCAGCTTTTTCTGCAAAATCATCAGGTAAGTCACCGGAAGTACGACGCAGTAATTCTGCGGCTTCAAGTGGATATTTTGCCTGATATTGTGTAAATAATTCATTCCAGGTCGCTTCAGCCTGTGTTCCTTTCTCTTTGGCATTCCATGCTGCGTAAATATCTTCAGGAATAACAAAGGCTTCCTCAGCCCAGCCTAATGCTTCACGAGTTAACTTGATTTCCTCACCACCTAATGGTGCACCGTGGCAATCTTCCTTACCTTGTTTATTTGGAGAACCCAAACCAATAATTGTTTTACAAATAATTAATGTTGGTTTTGTTGTTTCAGTTTGTGCTTTAAGAGTAGCCTGACGAATGGCTTGTGCATCATGACCATCAACACGCAATACTTGCCAACCATAAGCGTTAAAACGTTGCTCGGTATCATCACTGAACCAGCCTTCAACTTCACCATCAATGGAAATACCATTGTCATCATAATAAGCAATAAGCTTACCTAAACCCAAAGTCCCAGCCAGTGAACATGCCTCATGAGAAACACCTTCCATTAAACAACCATCACCTAAAAAGCAGTAAGTAAAGTGGTTTACAACATTAAGATCATCTTTATTGAATTGTGCTGCCAGCGTTTTTTCAGCTAGAGCAAAACCAACCGCATTGGCAATCCCCTGACCTAATGGGCCAGTTGTTGTTTCGATACCTGGTGCATACCCCAACTCCGGATGTCCAGGTGTTTTTGAGTGAAGCTGACGGAATTGTTTTAGATCTTCGATTGACAGATCGTAACCTGTTAAATGTAACAGCGCATATTGCAACATGGAACCATGTCCATTAGACAACACAAAACGATCACGATTAATCCACTGAGGATTACCCGGGTTATGGGTTAAAAACTCACGCCATACCACATCAGCAATATCAGCCATACCCATAGGTGCACCTGGATGTCCAGAATTTGCCTGTTGTACAGCATCCATTGCCAATACACGAATTGCATTTGCAATACGGCGTTCATTTAACGGGGTTGTCATAAGATCAAGTTCCAAAACGTAAACAAGTAAAGAAAGGATGATGTTGAAAATAATATCGACAAATAAATGGATATTATTATTCACAAAATTTAATTAGCTGATATTGTCCTAAAAAAATACTCATGGGTAAAGTATCACAACACAAAAAACCAGCAGACTTACAAAATAGTTGGAGAATTTGACTGAATAACGCCATTGCGACGGCTTTGATTTAGCCGAAAATACTAGCCATTAAAACAACTTTGAGCTAACCTGTGCCACTTTGATTGACTTGAAATAAAGGCTCCAATGTTTCGTGCTATTACTAAATTAAATTTAGTGACACAAATTTTTATTGCTTTAATTCTCGGGATTATTGTCGCTTTTGTATTTCCACAAAGCGCATCTTATGTATCGATCCTTGGAGAACTGTTCATTAAGGCGTTGAAATCTGTGGCACCAATTTTGGTTTTTGTGCTGGTTATCTCCGCCATTACCAATTATCAACCTGCAAATAATAAGCAAATCCGCTATATTTTTATCCTCTATGCAATTGGAACACTACTTGCTGCCAGTTCAGCAGTTGTTGCCAGTTTATTATTTCCTTCCGAACTTAATTTAAAACATGCTTATGATGCAGCAACACAGCCACCAAGCGATGTAGGTCAGGTATTAAAAGGCTTATTGATTAGCTTTATTGATAATCCTGTTCATGCCCTAGCAAATGCCAACTTCATTGGTGTACTGGCATGGGCCATCGGAATTGGTATTGCTATTCGTCATGCTAGTGACACGACAAAGCAGGTTATTCGGGATTTTTCCAATAGCATTGCGTTTATTATTTCTTTAGTTATTAAATGTGCTCCAATTGGGATTTTTGGACTGGTTGTGGTTTCTATTGTAGAAGCCGGCGTAGATGCCATTAAAAACTACCTTCATGTATTGCTGATTTTATTGGCAACTATGGCTTTTGTCGCATTAGTAATTAATCCATTTATGGTTGCACTTGTTATTCGTCGTAACCCTTATCCATTGGTTCTAACCTGTTTAAAAGATAGTGGCATTACGGCTTTCTTTACCCGTAGTTCTGCTGCCAACATTCCGGTTAATCTTGCACTTGCAGACCGTATGGGAGTAGATAAATCGTTATATTCAATTGCTGTACCTTTAGGTTCATCTATTAATATGGCTGGGGCTGCGGTTACGATTACCATCTTAACCATGGCCACTATTCATACACTGGGAATGCAGGTCGATTTATTTTCCATGTTTTTATTGTGTATTGTTTCTGCACTAAGTGCCTGTGGAGTTGCCGGTGTTGCTGGAGGCTCACTTCTTCTGGTGCCGTTAGCCTGTAGCTTATTTGGTATCAGTAGTGATATTGCCATGCAGGTCGTAACCGTAGGTATGGTAATCAGTATTCTTCAGGATTCAACAGAAACTGCGCTCAACTCATCTACTGATGTGTTATTTGTAATTGCTGCCGATCAGGCCATGAAACAAAAACAAGGAATTAGTATTTCTGAATAAGAATTCCACTTTTTTATACAGACAGATAGATTCCCCAATTGAGCATGGGTTAATTGGGGAATTTTTAAAATAATTTTTATTCTATCGCAGGTTTTCCAACCGATGACTGCTGATTATCTTCAATGATAGTAGCATCGACATCTTGTTTAGTTGGTTCAAATTTAATTAATAAACCAATCACGATTAATGGTATGAAAGCAAAGACAGAAATAATCAAAAATACATCCGTTTTATAATTTGCCATCCAGATTGGTAATACAAACATTGCAATTGCCTGAGCAACACCTGTAACAGCACGATTAAACCCAACGCCCACTCCACGAATAGATGCAGGATATGCCATTGTTGGGTAAACCATCATTTGTGCCCCAGGCCCAAATCCTTCTGCAAATAGCCATATACCAAGCATAATGATTGCAGTATAAACCAATAACGAGTTTTCTGGTTGTCCTATCCAAGCCAAGATTAATAATGAAATAAATTGTAGAAAGAACCCAGCCAATAATACATGACGCGATGCTAATCGACTGGCAACATAAACGCCTAATAAACCACCTGTAAATGCAAATAAAAGATTTAACCCTAATGTTGTCGAGATGGTTGTTAAGGTATCTGTATGGAAAAATCGACTTAAAATTGAAGGTAAAAAGAAAGCAATCGTTGTATATTGAAAAGCTACCGAAATATGAATAACAATAGATACAATGGTTCTGGATAAATATGTTTGATTAAATAATACTAAAAAGCCTTCTTGCTTATGTTTTTTCTGTTTTATACTTGTTTCTTTAACTGTTGCATGTGCATTAATATCATACGAATCACGTAAAATTTTGGCAGCTTCTTCCAGTTTTCCCTGATTAGCCAACCATATTGGAGATTCTGTAAGATATTTATTGCGAATAAAAATAATAAGTAGGGCTGGAATAGCACCAAAAATCAGAGAAGCTCGCCATAACCAGTTAATATGTTCCGGAGGTAAAATAAAATATAAGGCCAACACTATACCAAAACATACAGAAGATGCAGCATACCACATTGGGCACCATGCGGCTAATCTTGCGGCCTTATTACTTTTTCCATTAAATTTAGAAAATTCAGACAAATAGGACATTGCCACAGGTAAATCAACGCCTACACTTACTCCCATAATAAATCTGGCAATGATTAACACCCATACATTTGGTGCAAAACCGGCAACAATAGCAGCAATGACAAACAGCACCATATCTGCCATAAATACACGATATCGACCTATTTTATCAGTTAACCAACCCCCAATTAAATTACCGAATATTGTTCCGCAAATAATTGCTGAAGCAACCACCCCTGTCATCACTGGTGTTAATGAAAACTCTTCAACAACTTGCTCTATACCAAAAGAAAGTGTTGTTAAATCATAAGCGTCAATAAATACCCCAATTAAGGCCAACCAGATAACTTTATTGGTTTTACCTGACCCAGCAAATTTTGAAACAAGCTTAGAAACATCATCTGGTGTGTTTATTTCATATCTATCCTGATTTACTGAACTCTCAACACTCATAAGATTATTACTGCCATCAAATAAAGAAACATCTAAATACTTTTTAAGTAAAAAACAAAATAAATAATTCTGAAAATATTATTCATTTTTCTTCTTTATACTTTTAAATATAAATTTCTTAGTTTTGAATTTATTATTTCTAAACTAGCATAACATTAAAATATTTTTAAAATCATATATAAATAATTAATATATAAAATCATCCATATATTCCAAGAAACCATTCAATATTTATAAAATATCAAATAACGCTATCATCAAGAATGATATTTTCAAACAGACAAGTATTTAAATAATCATTATTTAATTAAAAGATAATTTACTTGAGTAATCACCATCAAATAAACATTCTTTAAAAAATTTCATAGATGTACCTTCACGCACATCATTGCGTCGAATAAATATTGTTGGTGTATTCGCAATATCTTTATCAATTTCATGAATATTAATTTGTTTATATATATTTGAATTTTTGATTAAATGTTCAGGTAATAATGCAATACCTACACCTGCTGCGACACATCCCAAAATTCCTTCCAAAGTGCCAAATTCTAATGAATGATAATGTGGTCGACCCAATGAAGTAAGTAATTGCTCAAGTTTTTTTCGATATGCACACCCTGCTCTAAACATTAATGCAGTCAAAGGAATGGTTGCACTTTGTAAATCTGCTAAACTCTTAATATTCCTTGAAGTAATAAGCACCAGTTTTTCATTGAATATCTGTTCTCCCTCCAATAATGCATGATCAATAGGTCCTGCAACAAAGGCACCATCTATCTCATTATCAAGAACTTTTTGAACAAGCTCAGCCGTTGGTCCTGTTTGGACAATTAATTCCACATTCGGATATTTTGAATGGTAATCTGCAAGAATTTCGGGTAAACGCACTGCCAATGTTGTTTCCATCGTACCGATACGCAAACTCCCCAGTGCCACACCATCATCTCTTGCAGCATCAGTTGCTTCATGCAGTAACATTGTAATCCTTGATGCATAAGGCAATAGGCGCAGACCTGCACTGGTTAGGGCCACTCCTCTGCTATGTCGCTCAAATAGAGCAACTCCGACTTCATCTTCGAGGCTTTTAATACGACTGGTTACATTAGATTGTACAGTATTCAACTCTTTTGCGGCACGAGTAATACCTGCACAACGTGCAACTGTAGAAAAAGTTATCAGATCGCTGATTTCCATCTTTTTGTTTCCTTTAAAAGATGATAGGAGAGTTCATTCATCAAATTTACATATAATTAGCAAAAACAAGGCCAACTCTATAAAAAAACAAAAACCAACATATATAATTGAATTTTTTATATAAATTTAAAAATAGTCTGATGATTTTAAATCTAATTCTATAAAATCTTTCTTTAACGTCAGCTTAACTTTAATTTAATTAGCTTTAAAACAGTGCCTTTTGTTATACGAATGCATCATTTCAGAACAAGAATGCACAATAATAAAATCATCAAAAATAGAGATTGCTGACATCAAAATTAAATGTTTTCCAAAGCCTAAAAATTAATTCATATTAAAAAAATGGATATTTTAATGATGAGTATTTTTATGATTTAAATATCTCAATATTATCCTATTTAATTTAACCTATGTTATATCTTTATTGATATACATTTAAGGAGAAATACATGAAATCCTTAAAAAATGACGAAGCTGATGAGTATATTCCATTAAGTATTTATTTTACGATTTTACAGATACTTTTCTATTTTTCATTTATTTTGTTGGGATGTTTTTTTAATGAATTCCTAGCAACTCAAATCGCAGTTTTAAATATACCCCTATCTTTTGCTATGGGGTTGGCAGTTATTTTACTCGGCACTTTTTTGACGGTGATTTATGTGATTGTTGTCAATCGTAATGAGGAAAGCTAAATGGAAAAAATTATTTTTTGTATTTTGCTATTAATCACCAATACCCATGCCATGGCAACAGAGTCAAGTATAGGACAAAGTAATCGTATTTCTCTGACACTGTTTGTACTGATTATTTGCATTACACTTTGTATTACTTGGTGGGCATCTAAAAAAACCCAGTCAACTAGCGATTTTTACGCAGCAGGCGGAAAAATATCAGGTTTTCAAAATGGTTTGGCCATTACTGGAGATGCGTTATCGGCTGGCGCATTTTTAGGTTTAACTGCATTGGTGTTTAACAGCGGTTTTGATGGTTTGATATATGCGATCGGTTATACCACTGGTCTACCTATCGTAGTTTTTTTGATGGCAAGTAGATTAAGAAAACTTGGCAAATATACATTCACAGATGTGGTCTGTTCCAAGCTCAAAGGTACACCTATTCGTATCTTTTCAGCTATGGCATCACTCATTATTGTTTCATTTTACCTAATTGCACAAATGGTTGGTGCTGGTCAGTTGATTCAATTGTTATTTGGCATCAATTATAACGTCGCTATTATGTTAGTAGGTTCGTTGATGGTGTTATATGTAGTTTTTGGTGGAATGATGGCAACCACCTGGGTTCAAATTATCAAAGCTATTCTGATGCTGGGTATAGGTGTTGTCATTAGTGTTTTGGTGATGGCTAGGTTTGACTTTAGTTTTATTCAGTTACTTCAGGCATCTACAGCAATTCATCCTGATCAGCAAAATATTTTGATTCCACAAGCGTTGGCGAAAGATCCTGTTTCAGGTATTTCACTGGCAATTGCATTGATGCTGGGAACAGCTGGTTTACCTCATGTTTTGATGCGTTTCTTTACAGTTCCTGATGCCAAAGCTGCTCGTACCTCGGTATTGTGGTCAACGATTTTCATGAACAGTTTTTATGCAATGATTTTTATTATCGGATTCGGTGCGCTTGCTTTATTAAATATGCATCCAGAATATTTTGATGGTAAAGGTGGCTTGATTGGTGGAAGTAATACCGCTGCATTACATCTATCCCATCTCTTGGGTGGCGATATTATGTTTGGTGCTGTATCTGCAATTGCCTTTTCAACAATTCTTGCCGTGGTTGCGGGTTTAACACTCTCTGGTGCATCAGCGATTAGTCATGATATTTACAGTGCTTTGTATAAAAAAGGAGATTTGAGTAGTGCGAGTGAGCTCAAAATTGTAAGAATTTCAACCATTGTATTGGGTGTTTTTGCAGTATTCCTTGGTATTATTTTCAAAGGCCAAAATGTAGCCTATATGATCAGTCTAGCCTTTTCGATTGCATGTTCATCAACTTTTCCTGTTCTTATTCTCTCTATTTACTGGAAAAAATTAACCAGTATCGGTGCAGTAGCAGGTGGTGGGATCGGCTTATTAAGTTCCTTATTGTTTACCATTATGGGACCGTCTATCTGGGTTAAAGTCTTTGGGTTTAGTCAAGCATTGTTCCCAATAGATCCTCCAGCAATTGTTACGGTACCACTGGCATTTATTGTCTGTATCGTCGTGTCCTTGCTCACACAACCCAAAAATTTGCCAATACATATTGAAGCGAACAAATCTTAATCCTGTTTTCAGCATGAATACTAACTCATATTCATTCACAACAGATTCTTTTTATGACCAATACATTCAACCATAAATCATCAGCAAATACCTGATGTTGAGGAAAAAACATGACAAATTCAAATGATTCCCTAGGACGTACAGGCGCATTTGCAGAACTGATGTCCATCCGTAATGGTACACCTATTATTGCAGATGAAATCAAAATTACTGGTCAGGATCCATTATTCTTTTCACCATTTCGTATCGGCGAAACCACGGCTGATGTGTTGGCAGCTCGGGCAGTTGCTGCCAATGATTTGTGGGAATTGCGTACTGGTCGCCGTCAATCGATTGAAATTGATGTCAGAGCTGCTGCTGCAACTTCGCTTTCAGGCGGAGACATAACCCAGAAAAAAAATGAACAGGGAATATATGAGCCGATTCCCTCTTCTGTGGAATTGAAACACATGATTTCGTTAACCCAGCCATGGCAAACCGCAGATCATCAATGGTTATTACCACATACCAACCTGCCTCATCTAGAAAAAAGAATACTTGATATTTTAAAATGCGAAAGTACGCCAGAGTCTATTGCAGAAGGCGTCAGCAAATGGAATGCTGATGAACTTGAAGATGTGATTGCTGAACAATTTGCCTGTGGTGGCAAGGTAAGAACACCTGAAGAATGGCTTGCCCATCCACATGGCGCATATCTAGCACTCAAGCCTGTCGTCGAAATTACCAAAATTTCAGAAAGTGAGCCTGTGCCTTTACCTGAGGGTGATTATCCAGCTTCTGGAATTAAAGTTCTGGATCTTACCCGCATTTTGGCAGGTCCATCATGCGGATTGGGCTTTGCCGAATACGGTGCCGATGTATTGATGGTGACCTCTCCCGAATTACCACAAGTACCGGCATTTGTCCGTGATACCAGCCATGGTAAAAGAAGCTGCTTTTTGGATTTTAACCATCCTGATGAAGCACAAAAACTTCGGGAATTGATTAAAGATGCCGATGTATTTATTGATGGTTACAGACCAGACCGTCTTGCAGCTCATGGTTTTGGTGCAGACGATATATTTAAACTTAAACCCGGTATAATCCATGTGTCAGTCAACTGTTTTGGTTCCGGTGGACCTTTTGCATCACGCGCTGGCTGGGATCAGGTTGCCCAAGCTGTGACAGGTATTTGCCATACACAAGGCGAAGCCACAAAAGCCGGACAACCAAAGCTTACACCCGTATTTATGTGTGACTTCATGACTGGATTTCTAGGTACATTTGGCGCATTGATTGCACTCGCACGTCGGGCAAAAGAAGGCGGCAGTTATCGAGTACAGGTTTCTTTATGTCAATCTGCCATGTTATTACAACGACAAGGATTAATAGAAGATTTTGAGAATGCTCCTGGTCGCTTAACTGCTGAAGAGTTTGAACAATATGCCGTTTTTGACGATAATACAGGTTATGGGGATTTAAAAAGCTTGGGGCCAGTAGTTCGTATGTCTGAAACCTCACCAAAATGGTTTGGCACCACACCTGATCTTGGTAGCAATCGTGCAGAATGGCTATAAACTAGACCTAAAATAACAGAAATAATGAACGTGGAGAGATTATAAGCCTTCACGTTCTTCATTTTAATCATGCATTTTTATCAACATTATTTTTTAGTTTCTGCAAAAAAGCTTTCATTATTTCCGCAGTTTGTTGACAAGACTCCTCTAGCACAAAATGACCACCGTCTAGTAAATGGATCTCAGCAGATGGAATATCCTTGACATAGGCATAAGCTCCATCGATGGTAAAAGATGGATCATGTTTTCCCCATACCACCAAAGTCGCTGGCTGATATTGCTTAAAATAATCCTGCCAATGCGGGTATAATTTGACATTGGACTGATAGTCATAAAATAGATCAAGCTGAATATCGACCTGTTTTGGCTGCGAAAGAAAATAATGTTCATCTACCCAAATATCTGGATTGTATAACTCAATATTAGGGCTATTACCCACATGCCTTAATTTGGTTGCTTCAAGAGAAACAAAATTTTGTTTTAATTGACTTTCATAACTATCCCTATCATTCCAGAATGCTTTACGGGTATCCCACAATGGCCCCAAACCTTCTGCATGCGCAACGGCATTCTGAACAATCAGAGCATTCACACGTGTCGGAAACTGACTCGCAATTCTAAATCCAATTGGACCGCCATAATCTTGTACCACAAGTGTATATTGTTGCAAATTCAGCTTCTCGATGAATTGCAGCATCACATCACTAAGATTATCAAATGTATAATGAAAATCCACATGCGATGGCCAACTGCTTTGTCCAAAACCAATATAATCTGGCGCAATCAGCCGATATTGCTCTGAGAGCAACAGCATCAATTGTTCATACATTCTCGATGACGAAGGAAAACCATGCAACAGTAAAATAACAGGTGCATCAGGTTTACCAATTTCACGGTAAAAAATTTGGAAGTCATTCACTGCAACATATTTATACTGCATATTCATCAGAATTAAACCATAAATTAACTAAACTTAAAGAAACTTGTGAATTCTGTTACTTAGCTGATTTTCACTACCGTCCTTCCGCGAACCTGACCATCCAGTATTTTGTGCGCAACATCAAAACATTGTTGCAACGTAATTTCTTTTGTCAATGCTGCAAGTTTATCGCTGTCCAGATCCTGAGCCAGACGTTGCCATGCCTGTTCCCGCAAAGATTTTGGTGCCATAACACTATCAATGCCATATAAAGTAATACCACGCAAAATAAATGGCGCAACGGTTGCAGGAAAATCCATACCACCAGCAAGCCCACATGCTGCAACTGCACCGCGATATAGAGTACCCGCACAGGCATTTGCCAATGTATGACTGCCTACAGTATCAATCACACCTGCCCAGCGTTCTTTTTGCAATGGTTTTCCCTGCCCTGACAATTTAGCACGATCAATCACTACACTGGCCCCCAACTGATAAAGATGCTCATCATCCTGCATCCGTCCAGTTGATGCAACAACCTGATAGCCCAATTTTTTCAGTATGGCAATTGCAACATTCCCTACCCCACCATTAGCACCCGTCACCAGAATTTCACCTGAGTGCGGCGTAATACCATGATTTTCCAGCGCCATAATACATAACATCGCCGTATAGCCTGCCGTACCAATTGCCATGGTTTGCTGGAAGGAAAAAGCCTGCGGCTTACGAATCAACCAATCACCGGAAACCTGCGCAAGTTCGGCCAAACCACCCGGAAACTTCTCACCAACACCCCAACCATTCAAAATAACTTCATCACCTGCCTGCCAATCTGGGTGACTACTTTTTAACACCACACCAGAAAAATCAATTCCAGGAATCATAGGAAACTGACGAACAACAGGTGACTGTCCTGTAATCGCCAAAGCATCTTTGTAATTTAATCCAGAATAATACACCTGAACCAAAACATCGCCTTGTCCAAGTAATTCATCATCAATCTGCTTAAGTCGAGCCTGATAGCCATTTAATTCATCTTTTTCAATCAAAATACCGTTAAACATTATCCAAACTCCTGCAATACCATAATTAGACTAGATGTCTATAAATAACCAAAAAATAATGCATTATGATAAATGCATTGATTTTTTATTCAGATGACAATACTGCCATTTTGAATAATTGATAAAATTCATGTAAAGGTTGCTCCGATTTGACTAACCGAGCTCTCAACACCGCACCTTCCCAACCGATCCAAAATTGATGTGCCAATTGCTCACAGCTCAATGAATGGTGAATCTTCTCAACAGGAATTTGCTGCAAACAACAACAAATCTTGACTTCCCATTCTCGAAAAATACTTTCCAGACGATTAATCAACTCCCCATCCAGATAAGATGCTTCCTGTCCTAGATTACCAACCAGACAACCTCGTTTAAACGCATAACGCTGCATACCCTGACCTGCATCTTGTACAAATGCCGCTATCCGTTGCATAGGACTTAAATCTTCAGTTAACAAAAACCGATCCAGCTTTTTAAGAAAATAGACGTTATAAGCATTTACAACCTCGAGAACAAAAGCGTCCTTACTGGTAAAATAATGATAAAAAGATCCTTTCGGGACCTGTACAGAACGCATCAGTTCATCCAGACTGGTAGCGATCATACCCTGTTCCGTCAGCATTTCTATGCCTCGACGTATCAACGTTTGTTTAGTATCTGCATAAGCGAGTCCATGTTTGCTGGGTCTGCCCCTTGGACGTTTTGGTAAAGATGATGTATTCATGCAAAATAAAATAGACCGAGTAACTACAAATATCAAGTATTTGATATAAATATTTTTTCAAACCAATCAAGCTCATATAAATTATTTAATAATTTATATGTATATCATGCATTTAAATTAAAATAATGATGACTTTCCCTATTCCTGACTTGTAATTTCATCAACAAAAATTAAACCCTGTATTGATAATGTCACATTAAAGGTGTATTTTAAATATATCTTTTGAGTCACTGAGTCACAATTATGCTAAGTCCTGAGCAAAAAGATCTCGTTAAAGCAACAGTCCCTGTTTTGAAAGAAAATGGTGTTGCATTAACTGATTATTTCTATAAACGTATGCTAGGTAATAATCCCCAGCTAAAAGAAACCTTTAACATGGGACATCAACGCAGTGGTGCACAAGCCAAAGCTTTAGCTGGTGCGGTGCTTGCTTATGCAGAAAATATTGACGATCCTTCCGTTCTCGCACCTGTAGTTGAATTGATTTGCCATAAACACGTCAGTTTGAATATCCAAGCACCAGATTATGATATCGTGGGTGAAAACCTGCTACATTCCATCAGTGAAGTGCTAAACATTTCCATGGAAGATGACCTGATTGCTGCATGGGGAGCTGCCTACAAACAACTTGCTGACCTATTCATTGCAACAGAAAAAGCCATTTATGATGAACATGAAAAAACCAAAGGTAGCTGGTTAGGCTGGAGAAATTTTGTTGTTAGCCGTAAAGTGAAGGAAAATGACGAAATTACCTCATTCTATTTGATCCCGCAGAATAAACAGTCACTTCCGCAATATAAACCAGGTCAATATATTACTGTTCGAGTTACTGTACCTGAGCTTGGTATCAAACAGCCACGTCAATATAGTCTGTCTGATAGCCCATCTGGTGAATATCTGCGGATTTCTGTTAAACGTGAAGATGCACATGTAGAAAATCAGGATCCAGGTTATGTATCCTCTACCCTACACAACCATATCAACGAAGGCGATGTGATTGAAGTCAGTGCACCTACTGGAAACTTTTTTCTGATCAATCCGGAAAAAAATAATGTACTGATCAGTGCGGGTATTGGTTTAACCCCAATGATTGCGATGTTAAATCAGTTAATTACCGAAAATACTGATCCAAACCAAAAAGCTTCATTTTGGGATAAAATCAAAGCACCATTTACACATCATAATGCACATAAAAATCAGATCAGCTTTATTCATGCAGCACGTAATCCAGAAGTACATGCCATGCGTAAGGAAGTCAAGGCACTGAGTCAACATCACGATCATTTAAATGTGTTTGTCGCTTATGAACAGATTGCTGACAACAGTAAGATTTCCCGTGAAGATTATCAACAATTGGGGCGTTTGGATTTGACCAAGGTACCAGTAAATCTTTTACCTAAAGATGCTGATTATTATCTATGTGGCCCTATTCCATTCATGCAACATCAAAATCAAACATTGTTAGCACTTGGTATTCCACAAGATCAAATTCATAGTGAGGCTTTTGGTACTGGTGGCGTTGCACTGTAAGTACATCATGTTTGTGTAAAATAGATTGCTAACAATAAGTGTTCAGTTTTCTGTAAAAGTTTAATCATTATATATTTCTTAGAAAAAATATATAATTTTGCAAAAATTATCTCAATAAAGGTCGTTTTAAGCGGCCTTTATTTTCCCCAAAATTCATTCTTATAAAACAATGTATGATTATAAGCATATACTAGAAAATCTATTTTTTATAATTCAATTCATCATTTAATCTGGTTAAAATAGATGGTCTTTTAAAAAAAATTAAAAGTATAAAAGATTATCCATATTTTTTTATGAAAGTCATTAAACTATCTTGATAATAAGTAAATTTAATGACTTTCTAGAGACTTTCACAAAAATCTATTTGTTTATTTTTTACAATCAGATTTAGAAATTAAAAACTAGACTCACAGTTGCTTTTAACGGCTCGCCCGGCATAATCCAGTAATTGGTATAACTTGCAACATAATAATCACGGTCAAAAACATTATGTATATTAAGCTGTACTTTAAGCATGGGTGTCAACTGAGTATATGCACCTAAATTTAATAGCAGAAAAGAAGGTAAAGTTGTGCCATTATCTTTATAATTCGCACTTCTTTGAGCATAATAATTTACATTACTGGTTAATCCTGATGCATATCCAAAAAGATTAAAAGTATATTCACCACTTAAATTTGCTGCATGTTTGGGAATATTTTTTAATCTTGCACCTGAGCGTTCTGTTTCGCTTTTAATCACTTTCGCATCAGTATAGCTATAATTTGCAGATAAGGTTAAAGCATCAAAAAATTGATGTTGCCAGTTCAACTCAAGTCCTTGACTTTTAACTTCACCATTATCAACATAACTATCAAAAACACCTTCTGTCAACAAATGCTGTTTACGCATATCAAAATAAGTCAAACTCAACCAGTTCTGCATACCATATTGATATTTTCCACCGATCTCCCAACTCTGGGTTGTTTCTGGATCAAATAAATTACCAGTACTCTCTTTTAAGCCAGTATTCATTTCAAAAGCTTTACCCCAGTTGCTATAAAAAGATAAAGCAGAGGTCGGTTGATAATTCAGACCAATTCTTGGGCTAAATGGCGTATAAGTTTTTTGATCTGAAATTGCAGATTTATCATCATAAATTTTCTGCTGCATATAATCTATTCGACCGCCAAATAAAATATTCCATTTTGAATTTAGAAAAATCTGATCCTGTATATTCAAAGCAAGATTATTTTGTGTTTCCTTTGAGTGTTTGGTTAATCTGGATAAAGGTAAAATATTGCCATACACAGGTGAAGATAAACTGATAGGCATGTTAATACCAGAAGCATTACGATATTGAATTTGCTTAATAACATAATGACTTGCTTCAACATTAGCAACAAATTCATGTGCAATTGTACCAGTATTAAATTGTCCCCGTAAAATAGACTGAAACTGGGCCGTTTCGGTGTTAAATTTACGATAACGACGGAAACGATTGGCGAGATCAGCATGAATTGATGCAATTTCTGTTGATGTACCTTCACGCTGACCCTGAGCATAAGTAATGGCTGAAGTATTGTCCCAATTCTCATTCAATTGATGGTTTAAACGTAACTGATACATCTGCTCATTTACTTTGACATCACCATCATTCGGCTCGCCCAGAAAGGTCTTTTTATCAGTCAATATTTTGCCAGCATTTGACATGGGAATTCCACGATCAAAAACGTACTGGTATTGCCCAATTTCACTCTCCAGATTTAGTTGGGTTTGTTCAGAAATTTTCCATACCAGTTGTGGCGCAATAAAATAGTGCTGATTGGTGACATAATTTCGAAAGCTATGATTATTTTCATAAGATGTAGCCAAACGATAAGCTATCTGATCATTTATTGCACCTGTGCTGTCCAGTGCTGCACGGTATTGGTCATTTGTCCCCGCTTCAAGATTAAGCCGGCGAGTGGTTTCCCATTCAGGTTGTTTAGTGCTGATATGAAGTACACCACCAATCGCCCCTTGACCATACATTGCCGCCATCGGTCCTTTCAAAAAATCAACTGCTTCAACATTAACCATATCCCTTGGGACATGAATACCGGGAATTGTACTTAAACCGTTACGTAAATTACTGGTTCCCATATTCGGATCAGTACTGAAACCACGAAAAGAATAATTATCCCAGCCACCACCACCGTAACTGTCCTGATAAAACACGCCACTCACCATGGACAGTGCATCACTGATATTTTTTATATGATAATTTTCAAGCTCAGTTACGGATAAGTGGGATTTATTAAAAGGGACATCAAGCAAATTATGTTGAAACTGTGTTATTGCCTGTGATGAATTAAATTTTTCATTTTGTTTTTCAGCTTTGACAACCAATGTTGGCAATTGCTCAATCTCCTGCACAGCATCAGTATTGTTTTGTTCGGCATATACTGTTATTGAAATTTGGATCAGTGCAAGACTCCACGTAAGTGGATGCAATAAAAATTTAGACATATTCGTACTCTGTCATTGATTAAGATTTAAGTTGCAAAAGCAACCAACAATTTTTAAACAAAAACAGGCGATACAGGTGGACCACGTCCTTGAGGACAAAGAAATAGACGTTGCAGATAAAAGAAGATATACCATGAGATAGTCAGGTAAATGATCCTCATCAATGTTCTAATTTCAATTAATTGTGGAGATGAAATAGATATTGCCAAACTAGAATGAAACAATTGGCAAAAGTGACAGTCCATAGTACTGTCGATTTTCACATGATGTTCAAGGCTAGATTGCTGTAATGCTAAATGGTGATGTGATGATGGTACTACTGAATGATCCATTGCATGTATAATTTCGATACAAACTTGATTTTGGTACATTTTTTTAGGTAATAAAGCTTGCCAGAACACCATATTCTGTAATAGAACTGCAAGAATCCCCAATAAAATACCAAACCGAATCATGAACAATATCAAATAAAATAGCAGACACAAGATAGTCAACTTTTAAAATGATTGCAAATAAACATTGTCCAAACCAGTATAAAACGCAAAAGTTTTTTAGTTGTTACTATTGTTTAACAATATTCAAAATTTTGCTCAGAAATAATGGCAAGCCATGGTGCAGAAGTAAAATAAAATTTGGAAAGCTATATTCATAATTCTCACTGTTTAATCATAGTATTCTAATTGTTAGAACCAATTCAATCAGTATATTGTTGATAGATACTCGACAATAAACATAATATGCTAAATTGTAATATTATGATGTATCACCTATTTTTTAATCATTAAAATATTTTTTAAATATTATTTGATATCAGGCTATAGCAAATTTTTAACAAGAAGATGTCGTTTTTATATGTAAAAAATAAATTTCACAACATACCTATTATTTTTTCTAACCTTTGTGATTTAAACTAATTTGTTGTACATTTTTGCCAATTAGCACAACATTTTTATTCTAAATTACAAGCTAGAAATTGATCATTTCTTTTTTTTTAAAAATATACAGAAATACGATTTATTAACAATTTCAATCAAATGATGAAATTTTAGTCCCACAATCTCTTTTGTTACTGAAAAATACAGAAAAATGCTATTTATAAGATAAAATTAAAAATATAATATTTTTTGCCAAGAATGCCGCTTTAATTCAACCTTGAGTGTCCATTAAAGTCATTAGGCCAGCATTACATAAAGTGATTTTTAACCATACAATATCACTATGTCTAGCTAGCACAATACAAGTTTAAACTCATATTGCAATTTTTATGAGGATAAGCTGAATCGGGATTATTCCGGTGTTTTCTTGTAATTTATTATATTTTTTTATATATTATATACCCCATGATTAAGGAGCGTTTCCCATTGGAAAATCTTCAGGCTGTTTCAGAATCATCTATCACGATTGATCAAATTAATTTGGTTACTGATCGACTTAAAGTCCTATCAAATCCAGATAGAATGAAAATTCTGTGTATGTTAATTGGTAATGAATTTAATGTGCAAACCATTGAAAAATTAACTGATATTCATCAGCCTACGTTATCACAGCAACTTACCGTATTACGTAATTCAAAGTTGGTAGAAACTCGCAGGGATGGTAAACAGATTTTTTATCGTATTACTGATGAAAATTTATTGAAGTTATTAGAAACCGTTTTTAAGCTTTATCATCAAGATTAGTTTAAATCAGTCCAATCTGATCAAATAATGCAGCATAATGTTGTGCTTTCTGCTCTAATTTCATCGGATAAGCTCTAGATGATGATGGCAAACGATGTAAGTAAATAGTTCTTTCTCCCAGATGAATATGCTGTGATTGTCCAATTGTCGGTGCTTGTAAACTCTCCCCTAGTGCAAGCATCATGGTCTGCGCAGCTTTTTCGCCTGTGGTAATTATATGATGACACTGTTTGAGCTGAGCTAAAATCTTTTGTAAATCTGCATATTCTACAATTTCTAAATGTGAATCTGCTGCATTTCCCTTAAGGCGTTTTACAGCAATAGCACTATCATAAATTGCAATCCCCTTTGTCTGTAAAAATTGCTGAATTACAATCGTTTTAAATGTTCTATTTTGCAAATCAATAAAATAATTTTTGTCCTGAAAAAAAATCAACCCCATGATTCGCCACATGTCATTTTGAAAATTTGGATAATAGAAATCCATTTTCCAGCGTAAACGAGGTGGCGGGAAACTGCCTAGCAAGAGAACTTTGGCATGCTCAGGTAAAAACGGCTGAAGTGGATGATGTTCAATTTCAATCATAAATATAAATTTTTCTGTTGCAAACTAACCTGAAGTACGGCGCCTGTATAAAATTGTTCAAGTTTTCGTACAAAAATATCCTGAACAGGATGTTGTATACGATCCAATACAACGATTTCAAAACGCTGTAAAATCGGTTGTAAGTCCTGATAACCATATTTTTGAAAAAATTGCTGATATTCACATAATTGTACAATTGTGGCCTCATATTGCGCTAACAACATTTGTGCAGATAATATGGTATGTAATGCAAAACTCGATTGCATCTGTAGTAAAACATTCGTACGTTGTGACAGGATTAAAGCTTGTGTAAGCTTGCCCTGATGATACATCACATCGATCAACGCAACAATCAAACGAATCTTGTCAATTTCATTTTCAACTTCGAGTGTATGCCAGCGTTTGCCCCGACAGATTTCATCGCAAATCTGTCTGAGCTGATATACGTGTATACTGGACTTTACTAACTCAGGATTAATAAAGCTCATGCATATCTTTATTGGTTAAAAATCCATTGAGAAACTTTCCGTTGATCTTTAACCTGTAATTTAACAGTCTGCAAAACATATTCTTCTGCCATTAATTCAAATTGCATGAATTCGTCACGTCTAAAAGCATGACAAGTCATATTACGCTGTGTCTTGGCTTTGCTTTTCCATACGGCCTCAGTTGCTTTAATACCATCAATTGCCACGACAATATCATGTGCAGATAAACCAGCCTGTGCTGCATGACTTGTTCTTGATACCTGTTGTAATAGTAATCCTTCCGGTTTTTCCTGAATCTTGGCACCAAAAGCCAGTGTTTGCTCTGTCTGAACTTGATAATCAATACCAAACTCTGCCAATACTTCATCCAGTGGTAATTCTTCAGTACTATTAATCAAAAATGATAAGCGATCTGCCCAATCCTGACCAGTTAAGGATTTACAAATTTCAAAAATACTACGCTCGTTAACCTGAATACCTTTTTGGGTATTGGCATATAAAGTTTTTAATACATGATCTAAACCTGAACCATGACTACGTAATCCTAAATCCAAACATAAAGCAACCAATGCACCTTTATTATAATAGCTTGTTCCAGCATTATTACTATTTTCATCCTGACGATAAAATTTTATCCATGTATCAAAACTGGACTCACTTACCGATTGAATTTGGCGTCCCGGATTCTGCAAATAACGATTAATTTGTTCTGTCAGTAATTTTAAATAATCTTCTTGCGAAATCACCTGACTTCGAGCCAAAATCAGGTCATCATAATAGGACGTAAATCCTTCAAAAATCCACAATAATGAAGTGTAGCCTTCCTGATTCAAGTTAGGATGAACATAATTTTCCGGACGAATAAATTTGACCAACCAGGCATGAAAATATTCATGACTACATAATCCAAGATATCGTTGATAATTTTTACTTGGTTGATCAGTTTCTTTTGCTGTTGGCAAATCATCACGTGGACAAATTAAACTGGTACTTTCACAATGTTCTAATCCACCATATAAACTACCGGTTGCCATGGTCAAAAAAGTATATTTTTCAAAAGGTGCTGAACCAAACATAGCAATTTCTGTAGCACAAATTTTTTGCAAGTCCTGTTTTATGCGATCCAGATTTGCATGATGTTGACCAGAAATGACAAAATCATGATGAATGCCTTGTGCATCAAAGCTAAATTGCTGTTGCTGCGCCAATTCGAACGGACTGTCTATTAAATGTGCATAATTTTTAGCTTTTAAGGTATAACGACCCTTAACTAATGATTTGCTGCTCAAGGCACCAGCCAAACTAAAATGCTTCAAAGCTGTCGGCAAAAAGATTTCCACTTCATGTGCAGCATCTTCCTGATCTGTTAACCCTAAACAAACAGTAGTTGGATTGATATAAATTCGGGTTTGATCAACATAACTGCCTCGCACCGATAAATCATAAGCATAAACCTGATATTCTACAGTAATCAGTTCATGTTCAGTATTGGTTAATTCCCAGCGATTCTTATGAGTTTTATGGATAGTTAGCGATAATCCGGCTTCATTATAGGCTTTGACATTTTCGATATGTTTAGAAAATTCACGGATCAGGTAACTTCCCGGAATCCATGTAGGTAACCAGAGTTGTTGTTGGGGATTGGCTAAAAATCGAATGGTGACGTTAATCAAATGTTGCGTATAGTCATCAAATTCAAGCTGATAATGAATCATACAAACATGGTCCTGTAATCAATTTCACTAGTGTAACACCTGCCAGACTACCGAAAAAGATCTGTTAAATTTCAAGATGTTTTTATAATGTCTGCTTGCCGTAAATTATAGGACAGTTAAAAAACAAAAAATCACTTATTCAATGTTCTGATCCATCAATTTAAAAATATCCGAACATTCAAATAAGTGATTTTTTAGGTGTATTTAAGCAGTTTTAATACTTGGACTTGCGCCAATTTGCCAGACAAATGGTAAAGCTTGCTGATTCACTTCCCAATCTCCAATTGCTTTTTCTTTATAAATGATTGGATTATGTGAAGAAACAACTCGAGCATTTCGCCAGAAACGATCAAGGGATTTACTTGAGCTTGCAGCAGAAGCACCTAATGTATTAAATAAACGACTGGTTAAGTCTAGTACCAGTTCAGAAATAATGACCTGCCCCTGAGCTGATTCCAGCTCAGCCGCATTATTTGCCTGAATATCTTTAAGTTCAGAGGAACCAAAATGACTTAAATAAGCAGTTTGTAACGCCTGTGCTGTACGTTGTGTAATGGCTTCACTGGCATAAGTTTGCGCAGATGCTTTACCAATTAATTGTAATATTTGTGGATCATGACGTACCAAATCGCCATTGCCATGACTGAAAATACGCTGACGATTCTGGACTTCCTGCGTAAAAGTCTCTACTGCTGATTGGGCTATACCTGTAAGTGTAGCAAGATGAAAGACTTGATAAAAAGCGGTCTGATATTTAAATCGTTGATCAAAAGGTAAAACATGTTCTGCGAACACAGGCACATTTTCAATTGTTAAAGTGCCACTCCCAGTCGTACGTTGTCCAAAACCATCCCAGTCATCTTTAATTTGAACACCTGTTTCATGGGTAGAAATTGCAGCAATAACATTTTGTTGTGTGGTTTCATCAAAAGCAAACAGATCAATCCAGTCTGCAAAAATTGAGCCTGTTGAGTAATATTTTTCACCATTAACCACCAAGTGACCTTGTGAATTCTTGGTTACTCGTGTAACTACGTCACCAATTTTAACTTTACCAACCTCAGTCCAACCATTTCCAACCAAATCACCCTGCACAAAACGTTCAAACCACTTTTGTTGTGCTACGGTTTTGTGAGCAACGATACGATCTTCCACAAATGCAAAATGTCCACGCAATGCCTGAGTTAGATTGGAATCTGCCTTTGCCAATTCTGTCAGTAATTGGAATAATTGTGGCAATGAAACACCTTGTCCACCATATTGCACAGGAATACGCACTGCACCAAAACCAGCATCTTTTAACCATTGAATGGGTTCATAAGGCAATTGTCGCTGCTGCTCACGTTGTAATGCTGTTGCAGCAATTTTTTCAAATACTGGACGAAATTGTTTGGCCACCTGTTCATAATCTGCGCCTAAAGACAATTCTGATGTTGCAATGTTTAGATCACTCATAATTTTTATCCTCTCATGCTTTAAATATTCAAAAATGAAAATTAACTCCATGAATGTCGTGGCGGTTCTATCTCATTAAGGTAATAATTTCCAATAATATTGTATTTCCAGCGTACAGGATCATGTAATGTATGCGTACGAGCATTACGCCAATGACGATCCAGATTTAATTCGGATAATGTGGATCTGGTGCCTGCCAATTCAAATAATTTATTGGTCGCGAGAATCGCTATTTCTGTGGTTAATACTTTTGCTTCGGCTGTTTTTAAGGTGGCCAGCGAAACATTGTGTTCTGTTGGTTGCTGTTTTGCCAGATCTATGGCATCTCCGGCCAGTGCCAGAATAGCTTCAGCCGCATGTAGTCTAATTTTCAATTCCCCAATATTGGCAATGGTATATGGATCATCACTTGCTTTTTCCAAACCAGAATCAATCCATGGACGGGTATATTGACGTACATATTGAATGGTTTGTTCAATGGCACCACGTGCAATACCTGCATCTACTGCTGCCTGAATATATTGTGAGATTGCTCCTGCGGCTGTTGGGCGCTCAAAGGCTTTGTAAACTGGAACAACATATTTGGCATCAACCTTTACCTGTTTTAGGTTTACACTTCCGCTTGCCGTAGTCCGTTGGCCAAAACCAGACCAGTCATTGATAATTTCTAATCCAGGACTGTGTTGCGGAACCAAAGCTGCATAAGGATTATTCTCGTCATCTACTGCGATCACAGGGATCCAATGTGCCAATAATGCACCAGTTGCAAAAAATTTTTGACCATTAATTTCGTAATGATCCTGATCTACTTTTTGTATTTTTGTTTCCAGTGCAGCAACATTCTTGCTATTTTTTTCTGAAAAGGCATTCCCAAATCGTGCACCTTGCAACACTTGTGCAAAGAAGAATTGCTGTTGTTCCAGACTAGCATCCAAACGTAGATGTTCAAGGAAAGCCCAATGATTTTGTGCAATCTGTCCCAATGAAGAGTCTACACTAGAAATAATATTCACAACTTCAGCCAGTGTTCGATATTTGACGTCTGCACCACCAAATTCCTTAGGGATTGTAATTGCCCACAAGCCGCTTTGAGAATATTTTTGGATTTCCTTTAAAGGCAAACGTCGCTCCTGATCACGCTGTGAGGCTTCTACAGCAAATTCAGTTGACAATTTTTTAGCGATTGCGATGGCTTCTTCATCAGTTTTAATAATATGTGCAGGTTCATTATTTTCAAAAAAATTAACAGGTATTGCCGTTTGAGATGAAAACGGTTGATTAAGATCGGTCATAATAACTTAAACTCTTGTGTTATTGATTTGATTTAAGCTAGCACCCTTTTTTAAATAAATTTAATAACAAATAATGCTAAAAATATTATTTTAATTAAAATCGAATTTTTATTTTATATATATTATTATGATAAGCTTATTCTTATAATAATTATCTATTATTTAGATAAGTTTAAAATATTTATTCATTTTACATCAGTGTTTTTTATTTCAATACTAATAAAACTTCTATAACATTATTTTTGAGCGATTATTATGTCTACTCCATCTGATCAACCTTTAAATATTGTGGCCGTATCTGGTGGCTTAAATACACCTTCAAAAACAGAAAGTTTGGTACAAAATATTCTTAATGAACTCTCAGTTGCAACTCAAATCAACGTTCACTTTATTAAACTAAGTGAAATTGGACCATTACTTGGTGGTGCAATTTATCGTAATCAGCTACCACAGCGTGTTCAAGATGATTTGGCTGCAATTGAATCTGCTGATGCATTAATTGTGGGTACACCTGTTTATCGTGCATCTTTTACAGGATTGTTTAAACATTTATTTGATTTTGTAGAACAAACTGCTTTAGTTGATGTACCGGTTTTATTAGCAGCTTCAGGTGGTAGTGATCGTCATGCACTGGTACTGGAACATCAATTGCGCCCTTTATTTAGTTTTTTTCAGGCACAAACTTTACCTATTGGGGTCTATGCCACAGACAAAGATTTCACACCTGAATACACCGTAAAAAGTGAAGAGCTTAAACAACGCATTACACTGGCTGTTGCACGTGCATTACCAATTCTTGAATGGGCACCGGCCAAGGGTCATCGTGCACAAGTGATTAAAGACAAAACTCAACAAGCCAATCAACAATTGGGTATTAATAAGCAAATTGAACAGGATGATGTTTTGCCATCGGCAGCCGTTCCTGATCTCGATGCTGCTGAAAATCGTCTACATGCAAAAACGCAAAAAGCTTCTGTCGCCTGATATACAAGCGTAAAGTTTTTTGATTAAAAAAGATGAATGGAGGTTTCCATGACTACAAAAACAGAGATTCAATTTGCTTACTGGGTTCCAAATGTAAGTGGGGGTTTGGTGGTTAGTAACATCGAACAACGCACCAATTGGAGCTATGAATATAATGTTAGCCTTGCTCAGGCTGCTGAAAAAAATGGATTTTCCTATGCCTTAACCCAGATTCGCTTTACCGCAGGTTATGGTGCAGAGAATCAACATGAATCTGTCAGTTTTAGTCAGGCGCTTTTAGCAAAAACGGAGAACCTCAGGGTTATTGCTGCTATTTTGCCTGGTCCGTGGAAACCTGCACTTGCAGCAAAACAACTGGCAACCATTGATTACATTAGTAATGGGCGTATTGCAATTAATGTCGTCAGTGGTTGGTTTAAAGGTGAATTTGATGCAATTGGCGAAGAATGGCCTGAGCATGATGAACGCTATGTACGCTCAGAAGAATTTATTCGTAGTATCAAAGGTATCTGGACACAGGATCAATTTAGTTTTGATGGTAAATATTATCAATTTAAAGATTACACCTTAAAACCTAAGCCGATACAGCAACCACATATTGAGGTTTTTCAGGGAGGAACTTCTCGTGCCGCAAGAGATATGGCATCAAGGGTATCGGACTGGTATTTCGCAAATGGCAATACTGTAGATGGAATCAAGGCACAAATTGATGATTTACGTTCCAAGGCAAAAGCCAACAATCATCAGGTTAAAGTTGGAATCAATGCCTTTATCATTGCCAGAGATACCGAAGAAGAAGCAAAAGCAGTACTGGAAGAAATTATCGCAAAAGCCAATGTTGAAGCTGTTCAGGCTTTTGACGATGCTACCCGTCAGGCAGGTGCTGCTAGCCCAGAAGGCGAAGGAAACTGGGCCAAATCGACCTTTGATGATTTAGTCCAATATAATGATGGGTTTAAAACCAATTTGATCGGCACACCACAACAAATTGCCGAACGAATCGTTGCCTTAAAAAATGTAGGCGTGGACTTGATTCTTTCTGGTTTTTTACACTTTATTGAAGAAGTAGAATACTTTGGAGAAAAAGTATTGCCTTTAGTCCGAGAACTAGAACAACAACAAGAAAAGAAATTAGCATAATTTTTATATCACCTTTATTTTTTTATGGCGACACCCTAATATGAATTTTTATTAGGGTTTTCTTTTATCTGGATTTTTACGAGAGTGTAAATGATTCTATCGTTAAATTGTCTTAATGACTGTTTCAACAGAATAACGGCACCATTGTGAAATTTTTTCAATAAACTGATTTAAATCCTGAGGTTCAAAATTGCTAACAACCATATAACAAGCTTTGCCCAAAACTTTATGGCACTCTTGAATCTGTGAATATTGTTTTACCAGATATTCAACTTCTGTAAAGGATTGCTGTTCATTTAAATATAGTTGGATAAACTGCTTATGTTGATGATTCACGGTAATCGTATATTTTTGAATAATACCCTGTTCAATCAGTTGTGTAATACGCATACCTACAGCCTGCCCCGTACGGTGTACTCGTTGACCAATCTCTTTATGGCTTAATCTGGAATCCAGCTGTAATAAATTTATAATTTTTTGATCTATATCATCTAATTGCAACATATTTTCACTACGAAAGAAAATTAAAAAGATTATTTTCAATATTATATAACAGAATTTATTTAATTAACCTACCATGAAGTTGTCTATTTACGTAAGCGTCTAGAATGAAACAAGCATTATTAATTATCGATGTACAAAATGATTATTTTCAGGGTGAAAAAATGCCATTATTTCAGCCTGAACAGGCCTTAAAAAATATTCATTTACTTGAACATTTTTTCCATTCACAAAAGTTACCTGTAATTTATATTCAGCATTTTAATTCTGAAAACAGCAAATTCTTTTATGAAAATACCATCGGAGCAGAACTTCATACAGAGCTAGCGTTAGCTGCTGATGCTATTATTGTTAGCAAACGTTATCCAAATAGTTTTTATCAAACTACATTACAGCAGACATTACAGCATTTAGCGATTGAACAACTTGTAATCACAGGTATGATGACACACATGTGCATTGATTCTACAACACGCCATGCAGCAGAATTAGGGTTTCAGCCTATTCTGATTCACGACGCAACCGCAACAAAAGATCTAAATGATCTGGGCAAAACAGTCGCTGCTCAAGATGTACAGATTGCATTTTTGGCCGCGCTAAGTCGATTTGCTCAACTACAATCGACACAACAATTTTTGACTACATACCCACCATCATCATGCCAAAATCATCGTGTTGTAAATTAAACTCACCTGATACCACAATAATTTTTTGATTTAAGAGTAAAAACTTGGATCAGGTACTTTTGCTGTTAACACCCATTCCCCAACTTCCTGATATTTGTAATCTATCGGATCATGTAAGGTTTGGGTGCGTACATTACGCCAGAAACGATCCAAATTAAGTTTTGCAGTGGTTGCTCTTGCTCCCAGAACCTGAAAGATATTTTGGGTGATCTCTAGACTAGTTTCGGTGGCTGCAATCTTGGCCGTAGCAATTGCAATAGAAACCTCCCCTCGCTGCTGCTCAGTTAAATTTTCACCAACTGCCCATGCCTGACTAAATTTTGTAATAGCTTGTCGTGCCAATAAGCGTACACTTTCCAACTTCACCCAGAATGCTGCAAAATGCTGTTGGATATAAGGATCATTAACAGCCTGTGTCGCATTGGATTTAAACCAGGCTTTTTGTGTCTGAATCTGTGCTTTTGCATATTCAAAAGCACCTTCAGCCACACCTAAAAATAAATGTACAAATATAAGCTGTGCGAGCAAAGGTCGCAAACTGGTATAAGGTGTACTTAATGGCCCTGGATCTAGCAAAAATTCTGATTGATAAATACGAACTTGTTCAAATTGTGTTGTGCCACTATCCGTCTGCCGTTGCCCCATATTATCCCAATCACCTTTAAAATAAATACCTTGCCGTGTAGTGGGAATAACTGCAATCCATAACTTATCGTGTTCATCATGTGCTGAACAAAGCAACATATCTGAATCTATTGAACCTGAACTAAAACTTTTCTCACCATTAAAAACATAATATTGCTTGTCTATTTTCTGTAATTTAGTCCGTTGATCCAATGGATTCAACGCATTGCCCCAGAATTGCTGTTTTTGTGCAGAATGTCGAAACCAACCTGTATATTGCTCAGGTTTAGAAAATAATTGTACTGTTGCAATCAATAAATGATGAAAAGCATAAACATGGGCAACTGAACTATCCGCTTGGGCAATAATGCGAATAGACTCAAAAATGGTTGACCACTGCGCACCTATACCACCAAACTTTTTGGGAATAGATAAATTCAACAAACCACTTTTACGAATCAAATCACGCTCATACTTTGGATTTCCGCCTTTTTTATCCCGAATAGCAGCAGTTTCACTCAATTTTATTGCGAGATCATGCGCAACTTCTAGTACATCTTCTTCATTCAGTATTAATGGCATTTCAATCTTCCAACATTATTTTTTCATACAATATTGTTTCTATTTTCTTCTGTCAAAATAGAAAGTAATAGCGTAATACATACTTTTTTAAAGTAGTTTAAAAATTAAGGAATTCATTGTGATCTATTTATTGATAATATCTATAATTTTTTAGTTTATTTATTAGCATTTTTATAACTATATTTTGCATTTTTTTTCCTATGCAATTTTTCAGATAAAGTTTGTCTTTTTTATTCGTTTTCATCGCTTATTTTTTTTATTACTTTAATGTCTATCGATTTTAATGCAATTGATTAAGCGAGTACGATATGCATGTTTTCCATTCTCAACCTTATACTTTTATAGACTGCAAGCAATATACCTCGATTGCGATGTGGATGCATATCTGTACGCATTAAAACTATTGTTTAAATAATTTTTCTTATTCGAGGTATATTCCATGTATTTTCAACCCAAATTTGCTGCATTCACTATTTTAAGTCTCGCATTTGCAATCAGTGGATGCAATAAATCTAACGATCCACAACAATCCTCAACTGAACAAACCACCGATCAGTTAAAAACCGTTTCAATTGGATTTCAAAAATATGGTTTGTTACCAATTGTCAAAGCACGTGGTGATTTAGACAAAGCATTGCAAAAACAAGGAATTAAGCTAAAATGGGTAGAATTCCCTGCCGGCCCTCAATTACTGGAAGGCTTGAATGTAGGTAGTGTAGTATTGGGTGAATCTGGCGAAGCGCCACCTATTTTTGCTCAGGCAGCCAGTCCCAATTTAATTTATGTTGCCAACCAACCCCCTGCACCGGCAGCTGAAGCCCTGATTGTTGCTAAAGACTCTCCTATCCATTCTATTCAGGACTTAAAAGGTAAACGGGTAGCCTTAAATAAAGGCTCGAATGTCCACTACTTATTATTAAAAATTCTGGAAAAAAATGGGTTAAAACTCAGTGACATTCAAGTAGTATATTTAACCCCTGCTGATGCGCGCGCCGCCTTTGAACGTAAATCAATTGATGCATGGGTAATTTGGGATCCGTTCTTTGCTGCCGCAGAACAACAATTAGGTGCCCGCGCATTGGCAACAGGACAGAACCTTGTCAGTAATCATCAATTCTATCTGGCAGATCGTAAATTTGCCCAGCAACATCCTCAAGTTCTAAAACAGATTGTGACTGAGCTAAATCAAACCACTGAATGGGTCAAAACTCATCAGGATGATGCAGCAAAACTTCTTGAAAAACCAACAGGTTTGGATTTCAACATCCTTAAAACCTCAATCTCCCGTATGGGCTTTGGTGTAACGCCAATCAGTGACAAAGTGATCACAGAGCAGCAGGCTGTTGCCGATGCCTTTTATCAACAAAAACTTATTCCAAATTCCATCAAGATTCATGATGCCATTTTAAAAACTGAATAAGCCCTGAACGTATTTTGGAATTCAATGTAACTAGGTGATGTATATGAAAATTTTTTGGTTTATTCCTACACATGGTGACAGTCGTTATTTAGGTACAAGCAAAGGTGCCCGTCAGGTTGATCATGCTTATATGAAGCAAATAGCTGTTGCTGTAGATAATTTAGGTTATGAAGGGGTATTGATTCCAACCGGGCGTTCCTGCGAAGATCCGTGGATCACTGCGGCCAGCTTAATTGATGCTACTGAAAATCTGAAATTTCTAGTCGCACTGCGTCCTGGTGTGACAACACCAGCATTAACTGCACGTATGGCAGCTACATTTGATCGTTTATCCAATGGACGTATTTTATTAAATCTGGTTACTGGTGGTGATGAGGAAGAATTAAAAGGCGATGGTTTATACGAAGACCACAAAACTCGTTATCAAACCGCCAATGAATATGTAAAAATCTGGCGTGAAATTTTGACCCGCTCACATACAGGAGAAAGTTTTAATTTTCATGGCGAGCGTTTACAGGTAGATGATGCAAAATTACTTTATCCACCAGTTCAACAACCTCATCCACCATTATGGTTTGGTGGCTCGTCAGATGTTGCTATTGATCTTGCAGCAGAACAGGTAGACACCTATTTAACGTGGGGTGAACCACCTGCCGCAGTCAAAGAAAAAATTGCCGTTGTAAAAGCCAGAGCAGAAGAAAAAGGTCGTCAACTCAGTTACGGTATACGCTTGCATGTCATTGTACGTGAAACTAATGAACAGGCTTGGGCTGCCGCAGATGAACTGATTCAATATGTGGATGATGAAACTATTGCCGCGGCACAGAAAAAATTTGCACAAATGGACTCTGTCGGCCAACATCGTATGGCAGCCTTACATGGTGGAAAACGTGACAAGCTTGAAGTCTCTCCAAATTTATGGGCTGGTATAGGTTTGGTTCGTGGTGGGGCCGGAACAGCATTGGTCGGTGATCCGGAAACTGTTGCTGCACGTATTCAGGAATATGCAGATCTTGGAATTGATACATTTATTTTTTCAGGATATCCACATCTTGAAGAAGCCTATCGTTTTGCTGAACTGGTATTCCCGTTACTACCATTAGAGACCCAGAAAAAACTGGTACAACCAAACTTAACAGGGCCTTTTGGCGAAATTATTGCCAATAATTATGTCCCTGATGCAGCCAAAAATAAAAAAACTGAGGAGGTGTTATGAACCAGACTGCCTCCAAGGCACCAAAAATCAAAAATCGCGTATTACAAAAATCATGGCAGAAAATTCTGCCGTGGTTAGTGCCCATTGCCCTTATTGCTTTTTGGCAAATCTGCTCTAGTACTGGTTTATTGGAAAGCCGTATTTTGCCAGCACCTACTGCTGTGATTGCAGCATTCTGGACATTACTCATCAGTGGTGAACTTTGGCATCACGTCAAAATCAGTGCCGGACGCGCATTACTCGGATTATTGGTTGGTGGTGGTTTAGGGTTACTTTTAGGTTTATTAAATGGTTCATCACGTTTTTTTTCCAATTTACTCGATACCACATTACAAATGATCCGTAACATCCCTGCTCTTGCGCTAATTCCATTGGTAATTTTATGGTTCGGAATTGATGAAACTGCCAAATTATTTTTAGTTGCTGTGGGTGTATTTTTTCCAATTTATGTCAACACTTATCATGGTATTCGTTCGGTTGATCCACAATTGATCGAAATGGGTAAAAGTTATGGCTTAACCCGCTGGCAGTTATATAAAGATATTATTTTACCAGGAGCAATGCCATCGATTTTGGTTGGATTACGTTTTTCGCTTGGATTGGTCTGGGTATTGTTGATTGTGGCAGAAACAATTTCTGCACAATCAGGTATTGGTTATATGACCATGAATGCACGTGAATTTTTACAGACAGATGTGGTACTCGTAGGAATTATTTTGTACGCCATACTCGGTAAACTCGCAGATAGCTTTGCCAAATCACTTGAACACTATCTCCTGCGCTGGCATGCCGGTTATCAAAATCATTAAGAGGATACAATCATGAGTAACTTAAATATCCTATATAGTGACGAAGCCGTTCATCTGGAAAGAGCTGAAAGCAAACCAGTTGCCATCACAGGTGCAGATATTCACATTCAGCAACTTTCCAAGTTTTATGGAAATGTTACTGTACTGCAAAATCTCAATCTGAACATTGCTGCTGGAGAATTTGTGGCAATCGTGGGTCGTAGTGGTTGCGGTAAAAGTACGCTGTTACGCTTAATTGCAGAATTAGAACATGCCGATCAAGGCGAGATTCAGTTTATCTCTCAAAAGAATCATCAAAGTATTCAGAAGCACGATATACGTGTTATGTTTCAGGATCCAAGATTGTTACCATGGAAAAGCATTGAAGATAACGTTCAGCTAGGACTAGAAAAAACACAATTTAATATTGCTCAAAACTTATTAAACAAAGTAGGTCTTGCAGAAAAAGCCAAACTCTGGCCAAGCCAATTATCCGGTGGCCAGCGACAGCGTACTGCTTTGGCACGTGCATTATCTCATCGACCACGTATCCTTTTACTGGATGAACCATTGGGTGCTTTAGATGCTTTAACTCGTCTGGAAATGCAAAATTTGATTGAAAAGCTTTGGCTTGAACAGGGCTTTACTGCCATTTTAGTGACCCATGATGTAAGCGAAGCCGTTCAACTGGCAGATCGAATCATCTTATTGGATAAAGGCCATATTGCACAACAATTTCAGGTTAATTTGGCACGTCCACGTAAAAAAGGTGTTGCATTTGCTGAACTTGAACAAGCCGTTTTAGAAGCTGTTTTAAATACATGATCTACAAATTATTTCTTATAGTATTGATAATTTAATCAGCGCAATCAAACTTAAATAAAATAACGAGAAGTAAAGACAGCTTCTCGCTATTTTTCGTTATTAGACATATTTATTTTTCAGAAAATGCATAAGTTACTTTTCCTGTTGGCGCAAAAAGTTTTTTATATTCATTTTCATTAAATTTTTGATAAATCCCCATATCTCTTACAGTATATTTTTTACCGTGAATCACTGCGACAACTTCATCAGACGGTGATTGAATCATTGCTTTGCCAATATTTTTCAAAGCTACCGCATAATCTATCTTATTAGATAAATTTAATGTGGATAATGGAACTTTTTTACTGATCCATTCAGCAAGATAAAACTCGTAAAATGGTGCAGCCTGATTAGGTTTTTTAAACGCCACTTCCCTTAAAAAATACATTAAAGAGCGATATTCATCATTTTTTAAATCATCTACTGTGACATGTTCAGGTAATTCTGAAAATTTTACAGTTTGATTTTGATAATTCAACCAGACAAGTTGCTGTTTTTGCATTTCTTCAGCAAAAGTCGTCATATCTTTTAACTGACTATAATCATGCGTTAAATAAACAAATAATGGCGTATCTGCACCTGAAACCTTCATAATTTGACTGACAAAATGATGACCATCGGTTAAATAAAATTGCCCATCAGGTGCTTTTACAACTGTTTTCATTGCATTTGGTTGAGTACCAAAATTTTCCTGACATTGAAAAGATTGTAAGTTTCTCAATGTTGATTGTCTGTTAAAACTTTTTACTGCTACTGCACCAGTGGCTTCACAATAATCATCAAACATTTTTTTAGGTTCATAATGATACCTTTGTACCTTATAACTTATCTGACGGTCACCTACTGCTGGCTGTGTTGGGTGTAAATCAGCCAAATTGACCTGAATTATTCCCAGCGGAACAGAATTTATCTGATTTTTTGCTGTGCTTAGAGGACTAGATACCATTAATGCCAATCCTACGCATCCATAAATAAAACGCATGATTAAATTCCTAGAAAACAAACTGAATACGACCAACAACAGTTTGGTTATTATCTTTAACTTTAATACCATTAATATTTCTTGAGGTATCAACATTACCAAGTTCTGAATAAATATATGATAAAGTAAATCTTATATTTTCATTCATAAAATAGTTAATACCTGCAACATAACTATTAATCTTATATTTGTCTTCTCTATTGATTGCACGAATACCATCAACATTGTTATTCATTTCTTTTTTAGATGCAGCTTCATTTGGTTCTATCTGGCTATATTCATAACGCAAAAATGGTTCAAATGTATTAAATTGGGTAGGTTTTCCCCATTTTCCTTCTGCAACATTATATTTACGACTTGCATTCCATAAATAAGATGCTTGTATATAGCCACCTTGTAAGCGTACATTTTGTAATTCAGTTTTCTTTTTACCAATATCTTTGCCTTTTACCTCACGATAAAAATATTCGCCCTGTAATCTTAAGTTATTTTTTTGATATGCAAGTTCTGCAACAGCTTCCCGATCCTGATATGTATTATTAACTTCTGCAAATCTTAATTTATCATCCTGATCGCTTCTTGTTTCTAAACGTGTCGCTATTTTTGTATCATTATTATCCGGATTAGCATCATGATAATTTAAGCCCAAATGTAAAACTTCATTTGGCTTAATAATCGGTGCAAAAGTAAATTTGGCATAATAACCAAAATTTTTATTGGGATTTTCTTCATCACGATCAAAATATGGCTTTGCCAAAGCCACAGCTAAACTATGATTTAACCCTGAAGAAGTAATTTGATAACCATAATCCAGATCATCTCGTCCAGTAGTTAAATCATACATGATAGGCCGTTCATTTGAGGTTGTCCAACTAGAACTGGTCGCGCCTTCCAGTCCCCAGTTATATTTAAATCGGCCTGCATAAACCCCAATATTTTCCAGACCTGTAAAACCAACCCATGCCCGATCGAAAGAAAAATCATGTGTTTTTCGATCATAAGCCACTCGAGCCTCATAAGGTAATACTTCATGAACTACTCCTGATAAACCAAGATTACCACGGCGAACAAAGGAATCATTAGAATTATCAAATGCCTTAGTTTGGCTCGCTGCAGAAAATCCTTCAAAATTCACAAAGTCATATTGTATTCGACCTTCAAGTGCAATAGATGAACCATATCCTGACAGGCTAAAGCCATCTTTCAAATTTGCAGAATAATCAAATGATTGATCTGCATAAGTAATATGACCTGCTGTTAAGGCAAGAATTGCCAATAAGATAGGTTTAAGTTGCATTTGTTAAGTCCATAATCAAAAAATTGTACTTTTTATACGTTCTTTATGTTTCTTTTTCATGACGAAATGTATTAGGTTATATAAAAATACTTTGATATAAAATTAAGTTTTTTACAAAAATAAGAGGCAATAAAAAATCTGCCAAACTCTTGATTTAGCAGACTTTTAAAATCTATTTAAGCATTAATTTGCAGACTCATCGGGTGGAACCTGTGTAATTTGTCCACCTTGTGCCAGAAATCTAGCTACTTCATCTTCAAGTTGTTCACGGATATGTTGCTTTGCTGTGACTGTTAATGTTTCCGCTTCTGCAAGGTCTAAATCAGAGACACCACTCGACTCATCATTGCCACCTTTTTCGGCTGCATTAGCTTCATCTTCGTCAACTGTTTTATCTTCACGATCTTCATCATCATAATCGTTTGCATCGGTCATGAGCGCATCTCCTATAACCCCAATAACTCATTTTTTCTTAAGGCGAAATGTAGCAATCTATCGCCTTCTGGAAAAGAGTTATTTGCATCTTTTTGTTTATTTAATCAACAAAAAATGTATTTTTTTATTTTTTGCTGTATTGCCTGTGTCGATGTAAATAAGTTGATAATTTTAGTCATGAAATATTTTTATGAATTTTACCTAAATACTTTAAATTATGACTGCAATTTCTTTATGAAAATCTAGCTAGATCCAATTTAAACCAAGAAGTCAACTTTATTTCATACGCATCCTTGTCACATTACCTTTCCGGTATACAAAAGCCATTTAATTCACTGTTCAGCAAAGAAAGTTACTCATTTTAAGCCTTACAACCTATGATAAAAATCTGCAACTTTCTTTTTAAAATAAAATCTGGCTCAATCACAATTTCTCAAAGCTTATGAGCGAAAGTTTGAATATTGTACTGCACTATTATAAGCATCAATCATAAACTTAAAATCATACTGATTCTTACTTTGTTTAAATTCCCGATAATATTTTAAACATGAGCTTAAACTCATTAAAACAGTATCGGTTGCAATTTTAGGATCTTTTTCTTTATTTTTATTATATTCAGTATTGAGTTGATTGAGTTCCTGCTGTAACTGATCGGCAATCGCATCTGCTTCTTTATATTTAGCTGGATTAGTTATGTCCTGTTCTGTTTGAAAGACCGATACCAATCTCTCTGATGCATCAAGTGCTGCAGCCCGATGATATGCATAGGCGTTTCCACTTTCTTTTAATTTCTCAAGTTCTTTTTTCTTTTCTTTACTATAAACTTCATTTAAAGCAATCTGAAATCTTTGAAAACTGTCTACCGCCTCCTTAAAATGCTGCTGGATTTGAGCATCAGCTTTTTTACCCTTGGCTAATTGATCAGTTTTATATTCACCGCTGTCATAGTAAATGTTAAATTCATTATAATCTTGTTCTAAAGCATGAATTTTAACTTTTAAATCTTTACTTGCTGTTTGTAAAGCAGGACTTAAGCTACTGACATCTTTTAATGCAGAAAATTTTTCATTCAGATACTTATAATTTAAGGAAGGATAATCTATCGCTTTATCTGGTGTAGCTGTTGCTATTTTCTGTTTTAAATATTGTGCTTGCGCTTGTTCAACTCCCGATAAACCAGTCAGCTGATTTGCAATCGCAATATGATCATTTATACGAACTGTATCAGCAGGCGCTGTATTTTCACTGGTTTCATGATCAGCCTGTTTTTTCTCATCACAACCGGCTAATAAAACTGAACAAATCATTGCGGACAGAAATATTTTGCTCACTCTCATATCATTTCATTCCATTGCTAAAAAATTTTAGTCATTATATTTTTTTACTTGCTGATTAAAACTTTTTTTACAACTTTTAAACCAATTCATATCTACTTTACATTGATTATTATTTTGATTGTTTATAAATAACGATCTTAATGTAAATTATTTCTCCAATTACTATCTACAGTTATTTTTTAAATATTGATACAGTCTTTCATAAAATTTAAAACGCCCAATGAATTTTATTAGACGTTTATTTAAACTGAGATTCAACCATTCACACAAGATGCAAAATTTAACATCAAACATATTGTGTAGATTTTAATGCGGGTAATCCGCTGGCCTGCTGACCAAAAAATTTAATTGCTTCCGGACGTTTGGCAACCATATTCATGCCTTCACTTCTTAACCATTGTAAAGGTCGCCATTGGGTTTTATTAATCCATCCCAAAGCAGACATACTATGCATCATCATACTGTTATGTAAACGACGTTGATGCTCATATTTTCTTAAAGTCTGTATGTTTGCCCAGACTCCACGTTGTTGATCTTTAATCAGACAATCTACCAGAACACCTGCATCCAGACAGCCTAAATTAACGCCTTGACCAGCAAGTGGATGAATAACATGTGCAGCATCACCTACTAATGCTAATCCATCAGTAACGTAATGCTGTGCCTGTCTGGCAATTAATGGAAATGCTGCTCGTGATATCACTTCATTTACATTACCCAACATATAGTGACTGGCCTGTGCCACCTTCTGTCTGAATTTTGCATCATCAAGTTGCGCATATTCTTCAGCGTAATCTGTAGGTAATGTCCAAACAATAGATTGCCAATAACCTGATTGTTCTGATTCTAGACTATGCATCGGCAAGAATGCCAATGGTCCAGTAGGTAAAAAAATCTGTCTTGCGACATATTGATGTGGATGATCAGTACGAATGGCACAACTGATGGCGGTTTCAGCATAGTTAAGAATATCAAGTTCAATCATGGCTTGTTTTCGTACAAAAGAATTTGCACCGTCTGCACCAATCATCAAGTCTGTTTGCAGTTGATCACCATTTTCCAGTGTAATTAACCAGCCTTTAGGACATTTGTCCAAACGTGAAACTTTGACAGAGGTATAATAATTTTGGATATTTTGTTTTAATTGTGTCTGGATTGCCAGATTTAAAATACTTGGTTCCACCATACTACCCAGCCAATCATATTGCATTGGCAGCGTATTTGAAGCATGTCCAAAATTAATTTCACTCAGACCATCTCTATTCCAGACCTGCATACCACTATAGGGTTCATGGCGCTGCAAATGCTGCCAGATTCCGGCATATTGCATCAGTTTCATAGATGCCAAATTGATCGCTAACACGCGGGGATTAGTTTCTGAAATTACTTTTTGTGGTTCTAATTCGGGAGAAGCATCCAAAACTGTGGCCTGTATCCCTGCTTTTGCCAGTAATAAAGCAGTTAACCCCCCAACCAGACCACCGCCAATAATCACTACCTGATGTTGTGTCATGCTCTTAGCCCCATTGCAAAATTTGCAATTAGTGGTTTTACTCCAGGAATAAAGTCAAAGGCCAGTAATCCTGTATTGCGTGCAAACTTTAATAACGGATTATTATTGCTAAAACCCTTTACCACACGATCACAGAAAAAAATGACTTTTTGCTGATCATTCAGACGGGCTTTTTCATAGGCCATTAAAACCTGTGTATCTCCCAAATCTTGTTGTTGCTGAAACTGATGACTTAAATAACGAATCAGTACATGGGCATCACGTAGACATAGATTAAAGCCTTGTCCAGCAACAGGATGAATGGTGTGTGCTGCATTCCCCATTAATACCACTCGTCCAACAACTTGTTTATGTGCTAAAACTTGCGTTAATGGATAACAAAAACGTTGACCTGTTTTTATAAATTTTCCGGCACGATCACCATAAGTTTGCTGTAAAGCATTTAAAAAATGTTGCTCATTATGTTCGCCTAACCATTCCTGTTCAGTGCCTTTTTTTACCGGCCAAACCACACTACGGCGATATTCTCCCGGTAATGGCAATAATGCCAAAGGGCCAAGCGCACTAAATCTTTCAAATCCTACATGTTGATGTGGTTTGGATGTTTGTACAGTCGTCACAATTGCAACCTGATCATAATCGTGTACATCTACACCAATACCTATTGCCTGACGACAAAAAGAATCCCGCCCGTCTGCTGCAATGACTAAAGCTGTACTTAATTCAAACGTTTCCTCTTCTCGTTTGACAGTCAGATAAGCTTGTTCAACATCCTGTTTTAAACTTGTTACCTGTACACCATCAATCAATTCAATATTTGTAGTTTGTCGAACTTCAGTGAGCAGCACTCGTCCTAGCCATGCATTTTCAATCACTTGACCAAAACTTTCTACGCCCTCATGCTGATTAATCAGTTTTGCTTTGCCAAAACTTCCTTGTTCAGAAATATGAACCTGATAAATAGGCGTTGCATATTGTTGTAATTTATCCCATAGACCCAGTTCTTGATAAATTTGCACACTACGTCTTGATAATGCGCTATTTCTGGCATCGAAACTGGAATGGTAAGGAATATCATCTGCTGCACCGTAATCAGGATAGCGAATAGCTTCAAGTAATTTCACCTTGATATTTTGCTTTGCCAGCATTAATGCCAGACTAAGCCCAACCATGCCACCACCCACAATTATCACAGCTTGCATTACATTCCCCTTTTTATTTAATTATGTTTCATAAAATGTTCAATATCATCAATTGATTTAATCACATCTGAGGTCAAAACGTGTGGACCATCTTTTGTGACAAGAATATCATCTTCGATTCGAATGCCTATTCCTCGCCAACGTTCTGCAACGGTTTCGTCATCAGCCTGAATATATAATCCGGGCTCAACGGTAACCACCATACCTGATTCGTATGGTCGCCATTCACCATGTTGTTTATAATTTCCAACATCGTGCACATCCATACCTAGCCAGTGTCCAGTTCCATGCATATAAAACTGTTTATAAGCTTCTGTTTCTATCAACTCATTGATTTCACCGGAAAGAATACCCAAATCAACTAGACCTTCAGTAAAAATTTTACAAACAATTTCATGTGGATAACGATAATGTTGTCCAACTCGTGTTGCATCAATTGCTGCAAGCTGAGCGCTTAAGATAATATCGTATAAGGCTTTTTGTTCACCTGAAAACTTTCCATTGACCGGAAAAGTACGGGTAATGTCTCCAGCGTAATATTGATACTCGCAGCCAGCATCAATCAATACCAGATCACCATCTTTAAGTGGCTGGTCATTTTCAACATAATGCAAAATACAACCATTTGCTCCGCCACCAACAATGGTATTGTAAGAAGGAACACAACCATGTTGTCCAAAAACATAATTTAATTCCGCTTCAAGCTGATATTCCATCATACCCGGATAAACAGTTTGCATCGCACGTAAATGCGCTTTGGCACTGATCTGACCTGCGATTTGCATCAATTCAATTTCTTCAGCGGACTTGATCAGGCGCATTTCATCAAGAATACTGTCAAGTTGAATCATTTGCTGCGGTGCGCCACCACCTTGACGTTGTTGTTTTTGCGCCTGATTACACCATTCCCCCACACGTACATCAAATTTCTTGGTTTGACCAAAACGCACAAATAAACGTTCTTTATTTAATAAAAAGACAATAATTTCATCATCCAGATCTTCAATACTAAATGCTTGATCAGCCCCATAATCCGCTAATGCACCTTCAATACCAGCTCTAAATCCTGTCCAGATTTCCATTTCACGATGGCGTTCACGACAAAACAAAGTGTAACTGTAATCGCCATTTTCATCGGTTTCCAATACAGCAACAGCTTCCGGTTCTGCAAATCCGGTCAAATAGTAAAAACTACTGTCTGCACGGTATTTATAATCTGCATCCCGATTACGATACATTTCATCACGAGTTGCAATGATGGCAATTGCATTGGCCCCCATGACATTCACCAACTGCTCACGGCGTTCGCGAAATACACTTTGCTCTAATCTGGACATGATAAAAACCTTATACGTTGTTCATGAAAATGGAATTACTAAAGTTCTGGCAATTAGCTTGGACGGTGGGGGGTAAACATTTCAACAACATTCGCATTTTTTTGTGTAAGTGCTGTTCCTTTAAGTAGCGCTGTTTCTGAAACTGCAACTTTTTTGCGTCCTGTAGATAAACTTACAGGAATTAAGCGTACAAATTCATAAATCTCGTTAAAACCTTCTTCGCCTGCTTCATCTGCATCATCTTCAGTAAATTCAACTGCTGCAACATCTTGCAAATGTTCAATCCATTCAGCTTCATCCTGCCGAATATGTCCTGATGCCAGACCAAAACCCAGTACAACACCCGCACACCAGTCTGCCAATGCCTGCACCCGTTCCGCAAGCAAATGTTGATCATCTGGTAACATCGGTAAATAATCCAGTTCATCATCATGAATTGCCGATGCGATATCCTCAGCTTCTTCGGTCAATAAACGTAAAGCTTCTTCAGATAAAACAGAAATTTGCAATGTATCTAAAATCGCTTCCCACTCTTGAGTGCTTGGTGCTTGAGTAACACAAATAATACCTGTGAGTATGCCATGTAACTCACTTGGGCTTGATAACTCTTCAATGCTGTTAAAAGCAGCATCCCATTCATTCCAACCACTAATATCGTCTTGCATTCGTATTTCCAATCTCTATACTGCTTATATATTACCGAGTAAACAGACAATGTGCGATAGATCATGTTAGAAGAATTACAGCATTTACAAAACCAGATTAAAACACTGGTTGAGCATATTCAGGATACGCAGCAAACGCTTGTGCATCAGTCACATGAGCACACTGAGTCCACTCAAAAGTTACATCGTGAACTGATTCAATCACAAGATCAGACCAAAGGCTATCAAGAACGCTTAAACAATAGCCAAACCGAACTTAATGAACAGAAAAATGCTTATCAGCAATTACAAAAAGATCATCGTGCATTAAATGATCAATACACCCGTTTAGAGCATAGTTGTGCTGAATTGCGTAAACGCTTTGAAGCGTTAATTCAGCAAAAGAATCAATTAAAGACCGATTGCGATACGCTGACCAATCAAAATGATTCATTGCAACGTCAAGTCAAAGAACTGACACACAATCGTGATGTATTACTGAAAAAAAATGAACTTGCCAAACATAAAGTTGAAGCAATTATTCATCGGTTGGCTATTCTTGGAACTTCACAGGATACTTCTGCTCAGGAAATTCAACAACTTGCTCATCCACATGCTGAACAGTTAGAAGAGAACTAAAATCATGACTCAAAATAATACTGTAGAATTATGGTTACTTGATAACGTTTATAAACTAGGCTGCCCTGATGAAAGCGTAGAAAAATTAAAAAGTACCGGAAAAATGCTTGAACAACGTTTCCAAGAGTTTCGTAGTGCTAATCCGCGTATGGACAATCAAAAAATTGCTGTAATGATTGCATTACAATTAATGCAGGAAGTTCTTGATGTCAATAAAACCCTGCAAGGCTATCAAAACTGTGAAGCCAAACTGGCTGAAATTAACCATCAACTAACCAAACAACTCGAAAATCTAAAACAGTGATGTGAATATAGACAGTTACGTGAAATATTGTGTCATTTTACAACAATCTGCATAACGGGTTTTTACAAAAGGTTTTTGAGTCGTTATACTAAGTTCATCTCTGGAATGTTTGCCAATAGGTCTATTCCCCTGAGCCGATATCATCACTTACGGATGCGATCTGTATGGTTTGGGTGTATGTCTGCCTTGTGTAGAAAACCGAAAAATTATACGTTTCATCCACCTTGAACTTTAGGGTTCAAGGGTAATGATCTATAGCGGCATTCTGGAGTTCTTATTTCTATAATAAAAACAATAAATTATTAAATAAAACATCAATATTCATTCACTTAAAAAACTTTATTTTTCATCTAAATATACCCTTCATGTTAATACTATGAACAGTTATTTTGTTGAAAAGAAAATGCCAAATGGTCAATCTAAGCGTAAAACTATTGGTAAAAATGGTTTATATACACGTAACCAAATACTAGCCGAAACTAAGCATTTATTGCTTTTGATGAACAAAAGGATTGATTGATCCTACAGCTGAAAAAGAAAATAGCGATAGAAATCTGTGTAAAATAAAAGATTGATACTATTCTCACCGCAGAATAGGCCTTGAAAGATAATAAATTTTCTAAAATAGCATTAATCCAAAGATAATTTTATCTAGTGAAATCGCAGATTCGAGAGCTACCTGTATTCGTACTGCAAAAACAAGCAGTAACATGAGAATCACAGAAATTAATATATCAGCAATTTAGAGCATTATTTTAGCATTTTAGTCAATTGGACTCACTTTCTGCTAGGTAAACCTTAAAAGCTTTCGTCTAGTCATAAAATTTTACATGTAATATAATACTAAAATACATTAATTTCATTTTGAATGAATAAATGAATGTGTTGATAAAAAAATTCAGTATTCATATTTGGCATATCAAGATTATATAAACTTTCTAGACCGCATGATGCGGCAATAAGTCTCCATGCAATTTGATCAGTTTGTTTAGTATCAAACTGAAATTTCCCTAATAATTGCCCTTGATCTAATACATCTTTGACCGATTCGTGCCATAACAAAATTGCCTGTTGGTAAGCACACTTAAAGATAACATCACTATCAATCAGTTGTTCAGCATCATTCCAAAGTTTAAGATAAGTCAACTGTTCTGAACTTTCGACAAAACCTAAGATATTAGCCAAAGCAGTTAAGGCACCTGTTTCTTTTAAATCTTCTGTTTCTAGATTCATTTTAATTAAAGCCAAGAATACCTCAACTTTCAATTCAGATACTGAACCAAAATGATGATGTACCTGTCCAACTGAAATACCTGCTGTAGCAGACAAATGTCTTACTGTTAATGCATTCAAACCATCGCTCAAAACAATTTGTTTTGCATAATCAATAATTTGAGATCTTCTTTCTTGCTTATTCAAGTAACTCATACAATACAGACCATTTAAATTGAACAAACGTTCAGATTAATGTGATATATTGAACGTTTGTTCAATTTTAAAAAATCAGGTTATTTATGTTACACAAGTGGTATATATTAGCAATAGTTGTACTGATTTACCTCCCTGTGTCTATTGATGCGACAGTTCTACATGTTGCTGTTCCAACCCTCACTCAAGAACTTGCTCTAAGTAATAATCAAATGCTTTGGATTATTGATATCTATTCATTGATGATGGCAGGTTTAATTTTGCCGATGGGCGCTTTGGGCGAACGTCTTGGATATAAAAGATTAATGTTGATTGGCGCAATTATTTTCCAATTAGGTTCAGTGATTGCCGCATTTTCACCCTCTGCTGGTGTTCTTCTTTTTGCACGAGTAATTCTAGCTTGTGGCGCAGCAATGCTTATTCCTGCGACCTTGGCATGCGTCCGTAATATCTTTTTAAATGAAAAAGAACGTAATTTTGCACTTGGGATTTGGGTTATAGCCGGCGGTGGTGGTGCTGCATTTGGTCCGCTATTAGGTGGTTTTTTGCTGGAACATTATCATTGGGGTACTGTATTTCTTATTAATATACCCTTGATTTTTTTCGCACTGATAGGTGGATATTATTTATTGCCAGCTCAAGCGATTAATGCGAACAAACATATTAATATTGTAGATGCATTAGTGTTAACATGTTCGATATTATTATTGATTTATACAATAAAAACCAGTATGAAAGCCTTTGATTACTCTATTATATGGACAGGTTTATCCGGGCTTATATTGCTTGTTTATTTTATTCAAAAGCAAAGAAAATTAGTAGAACCATTGATAGATTTGAGTTTATTTAAACTGCAATCTGTAAAAATGGGTTTTTTGATTTGTGTATTTGCAATGATCGCATTGGTAGGATTCGAATTATTAATTTCACAAGAACTACAGTTCGTATATGGTTTTTCTCCTTTAGAAGCGGGTTTATTTATTTTACCGTTCATGCTTGCAGTGAGTTTAAGCGGTATATTTGCAAGTTTATTAATCAATAAATTTGGCGTAAGACTGGTTAGTTTGTTTGGATTAGCATTTTCTGCCATAGCATTGATCGGTTTGGCGGAAACTAATTTTACTGAACACACTTACTACGCCTGGTTTTGGATGATTGTATTGGGCGCAAGTGTTGAAACAACCTTTCTGGCTGCAACATCTGCAATTATTTCTGCAAGCCCAGTAGAAAAAGCAACTGCGGCTGGATCAATTGAAGGCATGTCATACGAGCTTGGTACAGGATTTGGTGTTGCAATATTTGGGTTACTGGTATCATATTTTTATCAAAAAAGAATTCAGTTTGAAGGCTTACTCAACGATCAACAGCTTGAGCTTGCCAAGAATTCAATTGCAGAAACTATTCATGTTTTATCAAGTGTCGATCCAAAATTGACAGCACAAATACAATTTATGGCAAATCAGGCCTTTAGTTCAGCACATCATTCAGTCCTATATGTTTCAAGTATAACTTTACTAATCCTTATGTTATTTGTCACTTTTAGCTGGAAAATAAAGAAATTTTAAATATCAAAACTTTTCATGAACTTCGATAATTTTGGCTTAATTGAAGCCCAAAACAATCAAAAGATAATGTTTTGGGTTAAATTATATTTCAAACTATTTCTGTTCTCTAAGGGGATTCTCAGGTTCTATATTAGGTTTTTTTCAGGTTTTTGATTTTGATAAGTATCCTGATCCGCATTATCATCATTTGATTATTTTTGCTCATTTAACTCTTTATGCGATTGGTTAGTCATGTTTATATCCTTTTGATATGTGGTCAATTAATAAATATGACAGATTACATTAACAGTCTATTATAATTATGTATTGGTTGGTTGAAGTAGTGATTAAAAGCGGTTGACTAGGCGTTACAGATAAAGAAGATCCGGAACAAGCCCGATTATTTGCAATGCATATTTTTGGATTAAGCACTTCAATGCTTGCTGATACGTTATCGACTGCAGATTTTGAAAGGTTTGTGACCACAACACGTGACACTGTAGTTGCACTGCTCAAAAAAGAACGTGGTGAATTGAGAAATTAGGAGAAAGTCATGAGTAAAATGTCACATGAACAATTTTTGCTAATGAAACTAGCGGAAGAAGCCAGCGAAGTTGCACAAATTGCACTTAAAACAGCACAGTTTGGAATGACTGAAAAACATCCAGATTTACCATTAGACAATAAACATCGTATTTATGTCGAATTAAACGATCTGCTTGCAGTGGTAGATGAATTAAATACCTGCTGGTCTGGTTTTGGATACAAGCCCTGCTATGCTTCAAAAATCAATAAGATTGCCAAACTTAATGAATATCTTGGGTATTCAATTCGATTGGGCAAGGTTGAGATTGTTCCTGCTATTTTTGGCAATCCAACAGATTCTGCCAAAATTAAACAGTTAAAACCTGTACCGGTGCCAGATAATTTCTATTGCTGGTCACACCCAGATATGCACCTTGTCGATCCACGCTGGAGCGATGACGACGAGCGACCATACACTCAAGAGGATTTCAATCTACTTAAAGACAATGCTGGTGTGGATATTACACATGAAAGTTTTGACCCATTCGATGAGATTCCAAAAATATCAAATGATTCTTGTGACTGGTCAAAATGGAAGCCAAAGCCACCCTCACCTGACCATTTTCTAATTGGTGCTTACGATACGGAAGATGGGCCTGTGTTGTGGTGGGCTAAACAGCGTGTAAAAGATAGCGAGGTAGGGTGATGGCTGAATATATTGCTGTACTTGAAAGTGACACGCCACCACAGATTTTATTAGGTCAAAATATTGGTGGTGCAGTAGTCACAGAGTTAAAGCAGAAAAAACAGGAATTGGTAAGTGCAGCATATCTTGCAGGCATTTACTCAATTTCTACTGACACAGTAAGACGCAAGCTAGAAAGTATCAATCAGGGTTCAGACGGCAAGTGTCTGTATAATCCTGTTTTAGCTGCCACCATTCTAAAACAGGGTGACAAAAACAAACGTGGACGAAAGAGAGCTAACTAGGCTCTCTTAATCCAACATATCAGCAATATCATTTACGTGTGGATTATAATAAGTATTAACCAACATTTTAATAGTCTTATGCCCTGTCATTTTGGCTAAAATCTCAACTGGTAATTTCTGCTTATTCACAAGCCGAGTGATAGCTTCATGTCGTGTATCATGGAAGTGCAAATCATCAAGACCTACTTTTGCCTTTGTACGCTCAAACATCAACCTAAAAGCATTTTCAGACTGTGGGATAATCTTGTCATTATCATGATCAATCAGTGTCAATAATGCCCTTGCCTTTTTAGTGAGCGGAACATCACGAGCCTCACCATTTTTAGTCTTAGGCAAATGGACGTGTTTTTCAAATACATAGACCTTCATTAGTCCCAATATTTCGCCACGTCGCATGGCTGTCTCCAATGCAAATAAGAATGCCCACGCTACATAGTGTTGTGATAAGGTCGGTATCTGACCATCACGATAATCTAAAGCGTTTAACAGTATTTCAATTTCATCATCAGAAATACGCCTATCTCTTGCCTTTGGTTTTTTGGGTTTAGACACATTAGAAAATGGATTGTACTCAATCAAAAATAATTCTTTTTGAGCATATGTAAATATAGCACTGTACAGTGACATTTCTTTTAATACTGTCCCGGCACTTACTTGTTTTGACCGTTTGTTACGCCAGTCGGTCAAATCCTTTGGGGTAATGTCATAGATATTTTTTTCGCCAAGCAAACCAAATTTATTATCGAACGCATTAAATTGCTCTTGTATCCATTTTCCAGATAGCTTATACCTACCAACATTGACATTGTAATGCTCAAATAGCTGCTTGAACGTGATTATTGGCTTCTGCTCTGCCTTTTCCTCTGCGACACCCGCCTTTAACTCTAGCATCTTCATCGCAGCCCATTGTTCACATTCTTTTGTGGTATCACGAGTACAAGAATATCGCTTACCGTCAAACATAATTTCTATGCGATAAGCATCACCTCTTTTTCTAGGCTTGGGTAGTTTCATCTTGGCGTAAATTATGCCGTATTTTCGGCATTTTTCGCAAGAAATACCGCAAATGCAGCAAATAGCAGACATTAAAAAGGGCTTGCAAGTCATTGAAACTAATGCAAACCCTTGATAAATATATGGTAGGCATATCCAGACTCGAACTGGAGACCTCTACGATGTCAACGTAGTATTTAGGCTTATAATTCAGCTATTTAAGGAGTATGGGTGTTAAATTGGTGTCGATAAATTTATGTAAGGAGAAGTTTCATATCTAAAAGGTAGAGAGAATAATGATCTAATTGTTATTGAGCTATATTTATACCTGTTTTAAAAAATAATTAAAAGCTTAATTTAAAGTTGATGATTTTTTAATAGATTAAATAAAAAACCACCCGAAGGTGGTTTATAGATTATTGAATGCAAGATTAGGATTCATACTCTTTTTGATATGCATCTTCTTGAGATTTTGAAAACTCCAAATTATCTGACACAAGACCCTCTACTATTGCGAATAGTCTTTTCATATCGCTAAATACCGTATCAGGCACGTTGTAGACCTTCTTTACATACTCTGCCGTTTTTTCATGGTTATTGCGCATTGCATCTATCATGACGGATAGATCTGCTACTTGCTCATATGCTAAAGCGTAGCCTTCAGATACATCACTGGCATCGTATGATTTTGTCGGGGTATTTGTTTTCATGGTTCACCCCTACTGATCTAGTTTGTTTAAAGAAAGTAGATTGTTGTACTTTGCATCTGTACTAATCAAACGGCCAATGATTCCGTGTAAGTCCAGAGATTCATTTTGCCAGTCATGGTTTTGTGCAATCTGGCAAAGTGTGGCATAGCTACGTTCCCCCAGCAGTAACCTAGCTTCATAAGCGCCATTTTTAAAATGCTCATGGATGGGATAGCCCATTTTAGGATTGATTTGGCGTATCGCATTACCAAACTGATCCCACCATTGGCTTAACCAAACCGTATGCAGTACCAAATTTCGAATATTTGCTTCTTCTTCGGTGCTGTGTAGTTTTATAGTTTCTAGAAAATTGACAGCGTCTTGAAAGTGAATCGCTAGTAAGTCTTTATAGCTAGATACTTTGAAATGCTGATGATGTCTATGCCACATCTCTGTACGTTTCTTGACGCTACCTTCACAGCGACGATCGACAATTGCTTTAAGCTCAGCAATTTGTCGGTTATTGATTTTGATACGGGTTTCTATATGCTTTTGATTTGATATTTGGCCTTTCGTCCAGTAATCCCAAAGCACATCATCACATTCATTCTGATACATGATGACTTTATCCCTTAATTCGAGTTTTACTTTATTAGAATGAACTGAATACAACCAAGCTGGTAATTTACGAAGAGGTAGGCAAATCATCGAGCGTTCTTTACCATCATTTGCAACTGTCATGATTTCCATGATAGTTGTAGCAAATCTTTGTTTTAGCTTATCAAATTGTGCCTGCCAAGCTAGACCCATACCTTCAACAATGGGTTTCATTGGCACATACGGTTGGCCGTTATATTCGACTATTAGTAACTGTGCACCGTTAAACGGTGCATTTATTTGTGTTAGACTATTCATATCAGTTTTCTCGCTGAAGATTGATAACTAGCCTCGATAGCCGTCCAAAGTTCTCGGGGCTTTTTATTGTCACTAATTTAGTAACATTGACACAACTTTAATATGATACTAATCTAGTGTCAACAACTAACTTATTGAGTTTCAAATGTCAGATAAGACACGCACACAAAATCAAGATGAATGGAAACGAACGCAAATTCGGATTCCAGTAACTCTTTATGAAGAAATAGCAGAACATGCTAAAAAAGATAATCTATCGTTGAATACAGCAATGCTTGATTTAATTGAAAAAGGTCTAGATAAAAAAGACATTTCTATTGATTCTAAAACATTAGATAAATTTCAATCTTTGAATGAAAAGATTGAAAAACTTACCAAACTTATTGATCAAAAAATCTAAAAAAGCCGTCATGAAATTAATCATGACGGCTTTTAATTGAAAAGATATTTAAACAATTACTTTTTCAAGCTTCTCAATTAAAATATCTAATTTTTCAATCAATTGATCAAGTTCATTAATAGATATTTTTAAGTTATTGTTGCAATCCACTTTCGAAATCACTTCAACTTCTTTACTAAACATAATGTTTACACCAATATGAAACCCACGAAATGTGAGTAAGAAATCGCTTATGCGATAAATTGATAACTTGGTAATTATCAGACTGCTTATAGCAGTAAAACATCTATAATCAACTTGACTGTTGCAAATATATATGTCCACTTGATACCATGTCAACAGAATTTATTAGGACGATGTCATGGGTAAACATTTAGGTGTTGCTTATAATTTGCGTTTACCGCAAGAGCTAAAAGATAGAATTGCAGAGTCAGCCAAAGAGCTGAATCGCTCTATGAATGCGGATATTGTTGCTAGGTTGGAAGAAAGTTTTGAACAAAAATTTAAAAATTTAGAAAATACACCGACTGAGGAACTAATGAAAGAGTTAGCAAAGCGTTTGGATGGATTTAGTGTGGTGGTAAATTAACATTATGAATATTAAATCATTAAAAAACTCTATAGATAATAAATATTTTCTAATTCTGACATCAAATCAGAGAGAAACGGATACTATAAATGAATTATTCGATAATAAATGCGAAATAACAATCAACTCTAGAGTTTCTGGAAAGATAGGATTAATAAAAGGAAAAATTGTTTTACATATTAAAGGTGGCTTAGGCTTTACTAGAGAGGGTTCGATTGGTAGAAATGCAAACTTAATATTAAGTAATGAATTTTTTCCTCAACCAGTATTAACAATTTTAGCTGGTGTATGTTGGGGAAATCCTGATCTCACTCAAATAGGTGATATATTAATAAGCAATAAAACAGTAAATTGTAACCTGCAAAATGCATCAGGTATTCCTTATGATCAAGAAACAATTATAAGTAATATTGAAAACACCAATATAATCCATAAAAACACACATAATAATGTCAGACTTATTAGTCAAGAAACAAAGATTGAAGATCCAGTTATTAGAGATATTTTAACTACAAAGTATGCACCTATTCATGGTGGTGAAATGGAAGGCTTATTTCTTACGAATGCAACAAATTGGCTTATTATAAAAGTTGTAACTGATTATGCAGATCAAATAAATAGACAGACACAAGAAATTTGTGTAGAAAAAATCCAACCCGTCATCACTTCTATAATTAATTCTACAAACATTGAAGAATCAAATTGTGAAGAATTTTCGGAAGTAGTAAACTATTTAAAAGGAAATAGTGTCAAAATAGATATAAATCAAATTACAGCCAATCGTATTCAAATTGGATTGACTCGTTTATATGGAGAATTCATTAACAGAAATCTTAAGCGCTACCATTGCGAAGATAGTAGAATAAATAATTTAAATAATATTTTAAGATCTTTTATTCTTGAAATTTGTTCAAATGCTATTTCACATGGGAAAGCCGATAATATTAAAATAGAATTTTTTGGTAGAAAAATTAAAATAATAGATGATGGTGAAAACTTTAATCTTAATGATTTAAATAGTGAAAATAGTGGAGGAACTAGAGATTTCAAAAGTTTTCAGGAATATCATGATTTGATTTCTTACACACATATAAGAGCAGGTGTTAAAAACATTCATACATTTAATTTATCTAAAAGCATAGATGACATTAAAGAAATTATAGTCTACTGCAAAATCAATAGTGAAATTTTCTATCAAACACAAAATAATATTGAGTATGATGAATCATGCTCAGCAGTTTATTTTGATATTTCAGATCTTTATATGACTTCTTTAAGATACCCATTTGTAATGCACTTGATAGAAATTATGAAAAATCATAACAAAATCTTCTTTTTAAAAACGTTAGATGATATGCATCGAAATGATATTATCGAGAATATAGAAAGTGTACTAATAAATGAAAAAACTTTGTTAGAGCAGATAAGTAGCAGGTTGTTTTATATTTAACTTTAAAAGCACCTTAAGGTGCTTTTCAGTATGGAAAACCTATCCAAAAAGCTCTTTAAACTTCAACTGTAAAAATTCATCATTTTTAAAAAATTCTATAGGGATAGTTACTTTAAATTGTGTTTCGCTTCCATTTGAATATATATGTCTAAAGTTCCCCCACATCGCCGCCACTAATGCTAAGTTCTTATCAGAAGTGACAGCTATAAAATTACTATCATTATAAATAACACTATAATTAATAAACATTTCAAGTAAATTAATATCAAATGATGCATTATAAGCGGTTTCCTTATTGAAACCACTACTAAATTTTAGCACCTTATTAAATATTGAAGACCTATTATTATCAGAAGAAACCACATGTAAAACACTAAGTATTAATGCTATATCTTTTTGATAAATTTCATTTTTTTCACATATTTCTTTCAACTTATACCAAGTTTCAATAATTTGATTATTATTTTTAAATGGTTTTTGCATTAAAGCATTTGCTTCAAGTAAGAAATTTTGCCTTTTTTGTATTAATTCTCTTAAATCATTGATTAGCTTCCACGCATAGTCATGCAACGTAATACCCTTATATTCTTGTAATTTAAGATTAGGTAATGCCTTTCTAATTTTTAGCTTTGCTTCTTCTAGTTGTTCTCTAACAGTTAAATAATCTACAAATTTTTTCTCATTCGCTTCCATTGCAAATAAAGTAATATCAATAGTCCAATCTAAATTCTGCAGCTCACTCAACCATCCAAGTTCATCTTCTTTCTTAAACTTGCCTTGATGAAAATTATTTATTAAACCACTTATGAAATTCCGATCTGCAATAACTTTAGAGTGTTTTAAACCTAAATTTAAAGGCAACCATCCACCTTTAACGAGGCAATATACCTTAAATGTATTTGGTAATATCATAGTAATTTCAAGAAAATCATCAGGATTAATTTTTACTTGGCTATTAAAAGCTGATTTACTATCAAAAAAAGATATTTTAAGTTCTGAATTTCCATTAATGTAATCATCAAGCTCATCAAAACCTAGTGGGTTGATATTCCATTTTTCTAAAATAATAATTTGTTTATCGTATGATAAACAAAGGTGACCTGCTGAATTATATGTAATCATTTTCAAAAATCTATAAAATTTTAATATCTAAAAGCGCCATTAGGCGCTTTCTTCTACTAGTTTAGGAGTTCTTGGCTTTTTGGGAATCTCTATTCCTACCAAATTTTCAAGAAAACTAACATTCATATCTAAAGCTTGAGCTATATCTTCTGCAAAAATTTTCTTTTTTGCGAGCATGATAAAACATGCTTGAAGAAGCTCAGGCTTCTCCTTAGGAATTAAATGATCTTCTTTCTCTGTAATCGCCTCACCTGTTTTTTTCAGGTAAATCACACCACTAGTATATTGCTCTTGAGTTAATAAACCCAATTGCTTGGCACGATAAAGGATTGCAGCCTTACTCACTTTCCAAGTCTGTTTAAACTCACCCAGCTTTGTCCAGTTATAACGACCATTTCTGTACCAAGTCGGAAAGTGTGTACGCATCATGACTTGAGGAATCAATAAAGCTGAAGCAAAGTGATTAGCTTGAGATTCAGTTAATCGATCTCCAGTCACTATCCCATCATGAAGTACAAGATGCCCCAGTTCATGTGCCAAATCAAAACGCTGTCGACAAATACTTTCCTTCGCTTCGTTCCGAACAAATACAGGTCGCTTGGTTGCTAGAGACAGAGCATCAACTTCTTTTGAAATAGATGGAAAAGTTGTCACTATGATTCCATGTGTCTCACAGAGCCTAACCATATTACTAATTGGCCCTAAGCCTAATCCCCATTTTTCACGGCATTTTTCAGCAATTAATTCAATAGATGAATTTTGAGAGCTTTCAAATGCTTCAATATCATACTTAGGTAAGCGTAGTTTAGAATCAAGATACTCAGTTAATCGCTTAATGTACTCGCCTCTAGCAATCACAATCTGCTTAAATGATACTTTTGAAGTACGGTTACTTCTAAAATGTATTTGATCCTCTTGTAAAACAGGTTTTAGCTGCATAAAAAAAGACTGTGACACATTAAAGAAATGCGCCACTTTATCAATAAATTGATCGTTGGGTGTCGTTTGCCCCGTCTCAACTTTATGAAGATATTGACGTGTTAAGTCCAGCTTGCCACCTAAGTCCTCTAATGATAATTCATTGAATTGTCTTAGAAGCTTTAGTTCCAAGCCATTAAACTGTGTTGTCATGGCTAAGTCATCATGCAATTAGTTGTTTACAGCTTCGGAATCATCGTCATCTTCTTTTTGATTGTCCATATCAGGATCTTCAACCAATGGTGAACCTAAGTCGACTGGTTTTGGTGTTTCAGGTTCAATCAAGTGGATATGATTCAAGCCAGTGATTCTACTAGAATCCCAGTATGCAACTACATCGTCTTCTGCATTGTATCCAGCAAAGATAACAAGTGCTTCATCTTCCTCAGTTGATGGTTCATTAAGAATATACTTCCAATAAACCGGTTCATTTACATTAGATGGGAATAATTCATAATATGAATCATCCGCTTTTTTAGAAAAGCCTTGATTACTTGGATTTAAAAAATCATCTTTGCAGAATCTGATTCGAGCACTACCAATTTGGAAAATACATTTGAATGTACCATCCTTTAATAAAATCGGTACTGAACATTCACCAGACATTATTAAATGCACTACACATGCATATGTCCGACCAAAAATAGTACATCCACGTGTATAAGCATTATCAAATTGATGTTTGAGATCCATAATGGTTTCGTTATAGATATCAAGCATTGGTTGAGCAATAAAACTGATAACCTCATCAGTCAATTGGGGTTCAAAATAAGAAGGATGACGCCATTCCATAAAAATAATCCGCAATAAAAAGTGAAATGTTGGGTTAAAGTCAATTTATTGCTAATTTTAATATCTGTCAACCAACTTTTATTGCTAATTCCTACTTTTGTCAACCAAATGACTTTTTTTCGACATGATATGAGGCTATAACCATCTCACATCATGCTTGAAGTTAAACCTCACTCACCTTAATTGCAGTCACACCAGAAAGCACAGGCAGATCATAACGATGCTGTGCAGGCTGAGAAGTTTGGCCATACCACATGAATGCCTCAAAATCTGACTCTGCATAAAGCGCAAAGCAAACCATGTCTGACTGGTTCCCTCCCAGACATACCAGTTTACCTGTTCTTTGATCACGTCCCACCACAAAGCAAACATGGCCACCGCCCTGTCTGGTTTTTACTGCTACACAACCATAGGCAGGATTTTTAAGTTTGGTACCATACGCGATATCGATATAAGCAAGTGCTCGGAACCAGTTTTTAGGGTATTTTACACCAGCAATCTGCAAGCAATGCGCGACAAATGTGCCACACCACGGCGTTTCATCATCCGTCCACCACGCCTTCAATGCTTTCAGCCAACTCACGATCGTTAAGTTATGTTTTGGGCCTTTGATTTCTCTCAGACCAATGTGCTTGCGAGCTTCCGCAATCCAGCCTAATTCAGGAAATTGACTCATTTTACTTTTCTCCAGATAAAAAAAAGCCCACTGAGAGTGGGCACGGAATGGATTTGTATTTACTTAAAGATGGATCTGAACGTTTCCCGGACTTCAAGAACAATTTCAGCGAGTGATTTACCCTTCATTAACTGCACGGCTTGATAAACAATACCAATACAAAGCATGCCAAATACCGCAAAAATTAGCATGACAAAACCTTGGGCCATGTGTGAGTACATACTCAGCTCGTAGTATTCGATGAATGCGGAACCACCGTACAGACTGATTGAAACGCTAAAGGCGAACTTCATAATCACACCTGGTGTAATCTTGATTCTTCCTTGTGTATCAATATCGCCAGATAGGGTTACCTGAGGTGCCTTGGCCAAACGTACATTCACACACTTTAGATAGCCTTCTTGAGTAAATGAGCGGGATGACTCGCTGGGTGCAAAGTCACCAATCTTGATGTGATAGATAATTTTCATAAATTGGGCTCATAAAAAAACCACCCGAAGGTGGTTCAAACATAATTGACTAGTATTTTAAATTTTTTAAAATATCAATATCGATCATTAAGAAAAATAGATAAATTGAAATATTAAATAATTTCAACTTGCATTTGATTTGAATAAATCAGAAATTTTCTGAGACTCTGAACAAAATTTTTCTACTTTAAATTCAACTATACATTCAGGTTGCCTTAGAAAAGCATCAGCTCCTATTACTAAAATATGATCACCATTTTCAATACGAAAATTTAAACAATTTGGAATTCTATGCTTCATTTTATTAAGCAATTTATTTAAAGAAATAGGTTTAGTAATTTTACCAACTCTTATTCGAGCATTTCCTGGCTGAATAGTAAGATCTTGAAAATCTTGAGGTGTAATATTTTCATCAACTTCACCTATATGTACATCCAAAATATCCCTATAATCTTGGGCATATTGCGCATTAGCACTCAAGGATAATGCATCTCTTTCTCTAACTATTTCATTAATAATATAGTCAAAATTTTTAATTGCTATTTGGCTTGTAACATAACACCCTTCATTGTCTCGACTTTGCCAAAATAATTTAAAGTCTATAGAAGCTTGATTTAGTAATTCAATCGCATCATCCAAAGTAGCTCCCACCTTATTAACTAAAAATTGAAAATTATTCCCCATAGCTTTTACCAATTTAAATATTAAAATTTAGTATATTTTATATTAAGTTAATATAACTTACTAATAAATAAAAATTTAAATAAGGACATCCTCATAATTTGGCAACGCAGTACAACGGCATCGAATGGGTTCACCTGGATGTCCACCTGTAGGCGGATCATCCCAACGAAAAGTTTTACCTTGTTTGTGCTGATGATCCTTCCTTACCCGTTCATCTTTAGCAGTTTGCCAGACATACGTTTCAACACCCATGGAAAGTTGACGCGCTTTATTGATCTGGCCATTCACCTTACCCATCTGATCCGCAGCAATCAGCCGAGCACGTGAATCTGTGCTTTGTCCTAATTGGGCAATTGCCTTGGCTAGATCTTCATTGGTCTGCCCTGTTTGAAAGGCATTCATCACCAAGGCTTCAAGCTTGTCTACATACTGATTTGGAATAGACTTAATCAGGGCCACGTTTGCCGCAATACTGGTATCCACAACATCCTGAATGTCAGAAGCCCGATATAACGGCGTGAGATCCACACCAATGATCGATTTGGTATGCTCTGCAATCTGGGCATCCACTTCTTTTTGTGAATCTTGCACCACTTTAGTTGCCAGTGTTCGGGAAACCTGTGTGGTGTACTTCACCAGCTTCTCACGAAGTTTGGCAAAGATATCGGTAATCCAGCTATCTCCGATATTCTGGCCAACCGTGGGTAGTACGATTTCCTTGGTCTGATCCTGACAGTATTTTGAAATGACAAGAAGCTGGCGCGTGTAGTACAGCTCAAGACGGCGGTTTACTTTTACAGATCTTGGCTTGGTTGCCTTACGGCCCCGCTTACGCTTAAGGAATTTCAGCAGCACCCGCCGTTTGAATTGAAAACTCACTCATCAAGTCAGGTAGTCCGGCAAAGTTATACGTCTTCGAGTCGTATTCTTCATCCTTGTCGAGTACCAGCATGCCGTTCAGGCTTTTGAGTAAACCCACGCTTAGAAAACGCTCAGCAACTGCCTTCATATCTTCTTTGATTTTATCGACCAGATTTGGCGTCCTGATCACATCAATCTTGGATTCATGGACCAGACTGGCAGTGCCTTTTTTTACTGCGGCATGATCAAGCAGATCCTCATAAATTTCCTGTAGAATACTTTGCGGTTCTTCATTCACTACATCGGCATAGCGGAATGCGATCATGGGCCGCTTTATCTCTCGATGTGCCAATATTTGACACAAAATTGGTATATGCCCCTGCATCGCCGATTGCATCGACCGCTTTTTTGACAGCATCTGCGACGATTATTTTGAGTGTGCCTTCAGCATTCTTTTTTTCTTTTGCCATAAATACCTCTAATCAAATACAGTCGGCTTTTTGGCCACAGTGTCATTGATTGCGTCAATTGTCGGGTCCCACTGGTCATCATGATCGTGTGTCATGTCTGCGGTGAGTCCTTCAATTTCTTCAATGTAGTTCAGTAGCCATGGCGCTTCCGCTGGTAGCATGACCATTTTGTCTTCGACATAAAACACCACATCCATGGTCCGCGTAAGCTTGTCAGTGCTTCGCTGAATTGCACGGATCGGTAAGGTGGTTTGTCTGGAAATGGTCTGGATCAGCGTGGTACCTGAGGACTTATCCTCAATGGCCATATAACGCAGCTTGCCGATTTCGGTATTGCTTTCTTTGTGCCTGTTAATAAATAACTTGGCTTGCTTGATCAGTTCCGGTGCTTCCCACTTTACCGCTACCAGGTGGAACGTTTATGACCAGATTATCAATCCGGCCTGCAATTACCTCGTCAATCGCCCAGGCGATGTATTCATGATGCCAATTGACTGAAAACTTAAAGCCCATGCGGGGCATGAAAAAACGCCGTGTAAAGAACAAGTGTTCTTGCTCGCATTTCTCACGTTCCAACTGCATTTCAAGCAGGCTAGTACTTACCTTCGAGTTCATTTAACACCTGCCTTATCTGCTCAGGCGTTGCAACAACATGGGTGACTGGTTCGGGATTGAGTGGATCTCCACCTGCGCCGGTAAGCTCAGTTTTGTTTGTATACTTCCCGCCTACATCCTCAGCAGCTTGTCGCAAAATATTTAAAGCAGCTACCCGGTTTTTACTGTGCTTCTGGTATTGATTTTCTAAGCGCTGCAACCGCACTGCCAAATTTGCGATTGGGATTGTTTCTGGTTTGGCCAGAAAATCTTTACGTGTGGCTTCAAACTCTTTTCTCAGCTCCTGGCTTAGATCTTGCCCCGCTCTTTTGGTTGGATCATATCTTTCACACTGCTGCCGAGAGACATTTAAATCCTTGTATTCTTCGTTGACGAGCTTTGCTGTTTCTTCTGGTGTATTAAATACAGCAAGTGACCGTACAATAAAGAGTTTCACCTCTTTTCTGAGGGCTGCCATAAATATCCACCTGTCAACGTACGTCAACGTAAATAGTCAAAAAAAGAGCTCGAAGGCTCTACTTAATCAAACACGTCCCACAACTTGCAGCTGTATTTTTTTCAGATACAAACGGCGCTTTTTTAGTTTTGGCTTTGTATGTAGCAATGTTCATAAATTTAGTTCATTAAAAAATCCACCGAAGTGGATTTTGATTTTAATTAATACATTTCTAGTTGCATTTAATTGTCTTGTTTAACACTTTAAAGCTTCCTGTAGTAACTACCTGAGACATATATATCGTCTGACTATGGGTTTGCAAATTATTACCAACTTCACTAAACCCTTTACCTTCACAAACCAACTCAGCCTTTTTATTAACTTTATCTTCCATTGCTTGATTTGAGCCAAATATATTCGAAGTAGTTTGTATCATATAATTACCAGTATTTAGTTTTGTCGCTTGAGCTGGAACCATTTGAGCACAACCTGTTAAAGAGACTGTTGTTACTGCAAAAATTAAATTTAGATATTTATTCATAATTACGTAGTTCATTGTATTAAAGAAACAAAATAAATACATTATATTTAATAGTAATTACAGTCAATTTTTTTCTGATGCCTATTTTGAATTCGTTGGCGTTTCTAGCCAACAAAAAAGCCCATCAAATGATGAGCTTTTTTTCAATCTAGCAACTTGCTTAACTGACTTTTCAAATATGCCAAATAGAGATTTCGATCTTCATAATTTGGTATTCCAAAAACCCAGAAAGCATAACTCTTAGATCTAAACTTAAATTTAACATTAACAGTTTTGACTTCGATAATTGCCTCTTCTTTGCGCATCTCCACAAATAGCTTTAAAACTAAGGCAAAAAATTTAAGCTTATTATCTATTTCATATTCCGACGGTTTATATTGCTCCAGTGCTACAGCAAATATTAGCTCACACCACTCATAACCATCTTCATCATCCATTCAGTCTCATTTGATTATTTAAAATAGATAACGGAATCGACTTATAGCACAGGAGACAATCTTTAACTGTTATTAAGGCCAATATAAAAAATTAAGCCACCAAATAACAACAAAGCCCGCATATGCGGGCTTCAGTTCTGGCCATTTACTTATAATTCGACCACTATAAGATCAAAATAGCACTTGTCCTGCGCAGGGTCAAGTTTTCAATACTTAAACCTAATTCATGCATAAAAGCATATCTCTTAACATTATATTATGGATAAAACCCAGTTATGGTTCATAAAGCAATATGGTTGACGTCGTAGATCGTGAAACCCGTAGCCGTATGATGTCAAATATCAAGGGACGGAATACCAAGCCTGAATTAATGGTGCGCAGTCTTCTACATGCACGAGGTTTTCGCTTCCGTATACATCGTAAGGATCTGCCAGGTAAACCTGATATCGTACTGCCTAAATACAAGGCTATTATTTTTATACATGGCTGTTTCTGGCATGGTCATCAAAACTGCAGATTATTCAAGTTACCTGCCAGCCGTACCAAATTCTGGGAAGCAAAAATTTCCAGAAATCAGGAAAATGACATAAAAGCCATGCATCTGCTTTTAGATAGTGGCTGGAGAATATGTACTATATGGGAGTGTGCAATACGCCGTTCCAGAAAGGATCCTGCACTACTTATGGAAATACTTACAGCATGGCTAGCTGGTACCGAACCACTTCTGGAGATAGATGAATCAATGATGAACTGAAAAAGGGAGATAACTCTCCATTTTTCAGTGAAACCGAGTTTTCACTTACATGGGATAGCAAACTAGAATAGTTTTAGCTGTCTCTCTGCAACAATCTTTTCAGCCTTATCAAGACAGCTAATTATTTGTCCGGCTACAGCCTCAATAACCTTTACGCATACAGAATTGCCGAACTGCTTATAGATTTGTCCATGTGAAACTGCATCGACTATATAGTTCTCAGGGAATCCCTGCAGGCGCGCGCACTCACGTGGCGTCAGCTTACGGGGGTTCTTGCCATGCTCGGCCTGTGAAATGAGGATTTCCGATCCATCCTTGTAGTAGCGTGCACTCAAGGTATTGGAATACGGACTATCGCCTGTATAAAGTGTATAGCCAAATCCGTTACCCTTGATTCCGTGTTCTTCCTTGCGGCGCTGGTGACCTTCCCATAGACGGTCGGAAATCGTATACACATCTTCAGTATTCTTGAATCTGGATACATCTTCAAGGATATCGCCAAGCCGTGTCTGTGTCTTTGGAGGAACAGGCCAGCTGAAAAGTTCTTTAAAATCGCACTCTTCACCAAAGTATTTTCGGTCAAAACCTACTAGGAAAACACGCTCACGGTTCTGTGGTACACCAAAATCCGCTGCACGTAGTACCTTGACATCAACCCAGTAGTTCAGTTTTTCAGAGAGTGCTTTTCTGGTTTCATCAGAAAGCGTTACATCCAGATTCTGTTTCTGATCAAACTCACCACGTAAAATTTCCAGAATTGTCTGGAGTGTGCGCCCTTTGTCATGTCCCTGCAGCTGCTTTACGTTTTCCAGCAGGAATGCTTTTGGCCGCTTTTCTACGAGAATGCGCTGAATCTCGAAGAACATGGTACCACGGGTATCCTGAAAGCCCTGACGTCTGCCTGCCTGTGAGAAAGCCTGACACGGGAAGCCTCCCAGAAGAATATCATGATCAGGAATGTCAGCTGCTTTAATCTGTGTAATGTCACCTGACGGCAATTCACCAAAATTTGCAGCATAGGTCTTCTGTGCGAACTTGTCCCATTCAGAACTGAATACACACTTTCCTTTCAATTTCTGAAAAGGTAAACGAATTCCGCCAATACCGGCAAAAAGGTCAATAAAGGTGAACTTATGCTTCTGGTCAGGATGCTCCCTGAATGGAGCCTTGTCTGGCAGGGCCATGATCTGCTCCCATTTGGCTTTTGTAGGTACGTGCTCGCCACTTTCCCAGCCCCTGACTGTTCTTTCACCATTCTCTTTCATATCGAGAAGCAATGCGAACTCTTTAAGGGATAACCCCATGTTATTTCTTTTTTGTCTGATATAAGATGAATCGAGATCAACGTACTTCACAATAACTTATCCGCTTTTTGACCCGGCTATTAAACCACGATAGTCATTAATGCGCAATCAGGATTAACAGGATTTATAATGATCCATACAATAGATGACCTTATTCACAAAATATCTACTTATGAAAGTGGAATGGATCTAAATAGAGTTCCCAGTTGGCCATCTCTTAGATTTTCGAATACTGGCCGGCGTGGTGAAAAGAAAGAATTTGAAATTTCATTATTTTCTCTAGAAAAAACACTGATAGATATTAAAAACAATTTCAGTGAATTTGAAGTTATCTCGAATTATATTGAGAAACAATGGCGAGATGCTTTTTCAAATTATCTAACTGATCCTGTCGTAAATGCTCTTTCTACTGTACAGACATTGCCTTTATATTCAGTCGTACATAAAGTTTTGTGCGCTGTAAATAATATCGCTTATGTTGAAAAACAAATGCCCCTCACTGAAACCTACTTAAATAATACAATAGCGTTTCTGAACAGACAGGTGCATAACTACACAGCCAGTATCTCTTTTCATGAAATTACAACGGAAATTGATAGTAAAGGAACAGGCGAAAACATCATTTACTACGGCGCACCAGGAACCGGAAAAAGTTTTGCAATAGATCAAAAAACAGGTCCTCATAACTCAATAAGAACAGTATTTCATCCTGAAACGCAGTACAGCGACTTTGTTGGCTGTATCAAACCCTCAATGGGTGATGACGGAATTGAGTACAGTTTCAGGAAAGGTCCTTTTACCGAAGTACTTATCAGGGCTATGAATGATCCTGAGCAGCATTACTACCTGATTATTGAAGAGATCAACCGCGCGCCGGCTGCTGCAGTTTTTGGTGAGCTTTTCCAGCTTCTAGACAGGAATGCTGATGGAAGAAGTTCATATACCATCGATATCAATGATAAGGATCTTTTACAGATCTTTAATACGGAACTTTCAGGCAAATTTCCTGACAACAAGCTTTTTATCCCTTCGAACCTGAGCATCTATGCAACAATGAACAGCAGCGATCAGGCTGTCATGCCACTGGATACTGCTTTCAAGCGTCGATGGAAATTTAACTATATACCGATTAATTTTTCGAACTCTCCAGAAGGGTCTTTTGAAATCATTGCAATGGATAAAGAGCATCGGATCAGCTGGTCTGATTTTGCACAGTCGGTGAACAGAATTCTCTCTGCCGAAGCAATCCCGGAAGACCGGCATCTTGGTCCATGGTTTGTGACTACAGAAGAGATTGCCAGTCCTGAAAGTTCAGAGAAAACCCTGACCGGGAAAGTACTGATGTATCTATGGGATGATGTGTTGAGACACACGGAACGGACTGTCCTTTTTCATCCGGACATCCGGACTTTTGGCTCACTCGTTGAGCATTACAGCCGTAAAGCCGTTATTTTCTCGGACAGGTTTCAAAACCAGTTGCAGGAAAAACTTATAGCTGTACTACCAGGCGAAACGGAAGGCATTACTGGTGAATAGCATTCTGGCGCAGAGTGAATACCTCACAGACAGGATGCCTGTAGAGCAACTTCCTCCGAGGATCGCAAGTTTTATAAGGGATAAGGGACTAGTCAGCTCTGTTAATGGAATGAAAGTTTCATTCTGCGGACTTGTCTGCCATGAGGGCAGGAACTATTTTTTCTTTCCACGCAAGTCGGACATTTATGAGATCCTGCTGAAACCGGAAATATACTGTAACCTTCTCATGCAGTCTCTTTTAAAATTTGCAAGATTTTCGAGAACCCAAGTCCATAGCCCTGAAGATGGTGCAGATGAAATGGGTTTCGACAAGCTTGAGCTTTTCCGGTACCTGATATCAGACTTCCAGCAACACGGTATATTCAGGGATGAAGAGATACTGTCCAGAAAGAATACAGGTAAGACTGACTGGAAAAGAACACTTAACCGGTCGGTTTCCTATCCTGATGCTAAAGGCAATCCGGTTTATCTTGACGTATTCGGCAGACAGAAAACTGTCAGCATTTCTGAAATAACAAGGATTCATGCAGGCATTCTTGCCCGGATCTATTCGAGATACGGTTTTTTGTTTGGTGGTAAAAATGCGGTACCTTATTCACTCCTACAGTACGGTGAATCCGGACTGGCCGTCAGGGCTCAGATCATCCTGTTGAAGCACGAGGCAAGAAAGCATTTTGCAGATCGCCATACACTCCTTCTGGGAAAGCTTATAGATTTTCTTGAGGCCCTGAAGGGAAATCAGGACATGAATATGGTCATCGGGGTCACACGTTTTCATGTGGCATGGGAACATATGCTCGCAAGGTGTTTCCGCAACGTTATTGACATCAACAGATATCTGCCAAAACCGGTTTTTCTGGATAATGATGGAAATTCTCATATTGCCAGTCGATCGGGCATGAGAACAGATATTGTCATTGAGAACCGTGAAGACAGATCACTTCATGTAATGGATGCAAAGTACTACGATGCAACCCAGGTTTCCAGCTCTCCCGGCTGGTCTGATCTGGTAAAGCAGTTTTTTTATGAAAAGGCTCTCTCCCAGCTTTTCCAGTTTGAGGGATACCAGATCAGGAACAGTATGATTTTTCCAGGAAAGCAGAAATTTTTCGACAGCATAAAAATGCTGGACGAATGTTCAAGACAGTTTCAGGATGACTACTTTCCTCCTATCCACTGTATATATATTGACCCTCTTGATATTTTAAAGACATATCTGGATGAAAAGCATTTGCCTGACGGGTAGAACAGCTATAGCGATGGTAAATGTTTATTCTCTCACCCTTAGGTTTTATACTGCTTTTTCAGTCAATCACTATAACGATTAATGTCAGATCACCCTTTATCACTTAACGAGTATCTTGCCTCAGTAAGGGAAGTCATACAAATGACTTTCGATGAGCCTGTATGGGTAAAGGCCGAGATACGCAACCTGACTATTAAGGGCGGCCACTACTATCTTGAGCTTGCCGAAAAAGAAGAAGATACCGACAAGATAATTGCAAGCTGTAAGGCGACGATCTGGAAGTTTACTGCCGCCAAAGTTGTTTTGAAGTTTGAGCGGGAAAGCGGTATTGAGCTTTCTAAAGATCTCAACGTACTGATCCGTATTAAGGCACGTTTTGATCCACAGTATGGCTTTTCAGTAAATGTCGAGGATATCGATTCAAGTTATACACTGGGCGATATTGCCAGACGTTATCAGCAAATTGTTGATCGGTTAAATAAAGAAGGCCTTCTCCATAAAAACAGATCTTTGCCTGCACCTTTCGATATTAAAAGCGTTCTGGTTATTGCTCCACTCAATGCGGCAGGTCTGGGTGACTTCAAGAAAGATGCCGATGTACTGGATCAGGCCGGCGTATGCCATTTTGTTTACCACAGTGCTACCTTTCAGGGTAATACCGCACCTGAGAGTGTTATAAGTTCTGGTTTAAAGCAATGGGCAAGTGATTATAAGGATCCGCCAGATCTGATTGTGATCATACGTGGCGGTGGTGCCGTAAATGATCTGGCCTATCTGAATGACTATGATCTGGCCGCCTTGCTCTGCAAGCGCTCAGTACCAGTATGGGTTGGTATTGGCCATGAGAAAGACCGGACTATTCTGGACGAGATTGCACACCGCTCTTTCGATACACCCAGCAAGGTAATCGGTGGTATTCGCAATCTGATTCAGGAACGTGCACGTGAAGTTATGGATCATTTGCAGACGATCAAGTTACTTTCTCAAAATCAGATCAGTGCTTATCAGAGTCAGAATGATCAGTACATGAACATGATTAAAACGCTGACCACCAGCCGGATCAGTGAAGCTCATAAAAATATTGATACTCTAATGGAAAGTACGCGCTACTTTGCACAGTATCAGCTTAAACTGGCATCTTCGCATATCGAGAGCCTGATCAGGGAAACACTGATTCAAAACCCCAAACATGTGCTGGGTAAAGGTTATGCCATTGTCCGCAGCAACAATCTGGCTATTCGTTCCGTTCAACAGATCACTGATTCATCCATTGAGATTGAGCTTCAGGATGGATTTATTCAGGCAGACGTCAAAAAGGTAATTCGACATGACTAAAAAAGAGCTTTCATTCAAGGATGGCTACGATATTTTGAAGAAAAATGCCGAGCTACTGGAGTCTCAGGAAGAGCCGGACATTGATAACCTGATGAAGATTGTCGAGGAATCAATGACGGCGTACAAAGCCTGCAAAGCCAGAATTGATGCAGTTCAGCAGGCTTTAAACGAGACATTTAACAACCCTTAAAATATTTACTTTATAAACATGATGAAACATACTGATATAAAAATTGATTTAGCCTTTATCACTACAATATATTTAGGATATCTTTACTTAAGTGGCAGAATATTTATCGATGGAGCAATCTATAAAACAGGTAATGAAACCACAAATATTGGTTTCGATTTCACAGATTATGTTTATGAAGGATTCCTGATAAATCTAGGTATTCCTCAATACATAATTTTAGCTGTATGCATAATTTATTTTATAGCAAGACTTAAAGTTAATAAAAAAGAGTATGAAATATCCTATTTATTGTTTTGTGAATTCTTAAATAATCCTTCAGATTTTAATAAAAACAACTTCAAAGGCACCAAAAATAGAGTATTACGAAAATATATACTCGATTCGAGAAGAAAAAAGAAAGTTGGTTTATTTCATGGTTTTCATAACGACCTTTTAATTTCATATCTATTAATGATAACTCTATTAATCTCACTTATGCTTTTTTTTCTTAGATTGTCAGACTTCTCAGTTCAGGGACAAGAAGCCTCACTGTCTAGAGTCTTAAATAGCAGTGTTTATATATTAAAAGATAAAGAAAAAATGTATCAGCTAGCTTGTGGAAAAGATAAATGTATTTATGCAAATAAAATATTTAGTAATTTTATAGCATTAAAAGAAGATGAAAAGAAAACATATATACTCGAGGAAATACCAAGTTTCAGTAGCAAATACAATACAACTGCTTTTATCTTAAGTTCAAAAAAGAGTAAAAAAACTCAAGAAATTATTATTCAAATAAACATGCACTCTAGAAAAGAACCCTTACCATATAAATACGATGTAAAATTAACAACATCAACAGATCACCATAATAAAAAAATCTATAGTGATCAGCCTAATGATTTCTCAGATAAGTTAAACAGCATTCAATTTGTTAAAGAAAAAAGTATTCCTTATTTTGCTTATTTCAAAATTCCATCCGATGAAAGTATTGTAAGTATATCAATACAAAATTTACCAGAGATATATGATTAATCTTTTAGAGATTAACCATATACCCAATAAACCCATACTTACAATGCAACACTGCCAGACCGCATTTTATGTCCTGTCTGGCATCGTTCTGGGTACGTTGATCGTTTGTCATTTCTGACCACGATTGCCCGCGAAAGTAACGGTCAATTAACGCGTCCATCCAGTCGTCTATAATTTCACTCTGGCCAGTCAAATCGAGAATCAGGCGCTGTACCGCTCGTGCTTCATTATCATTGATCATGCACTTGATTCTGGACTTATGCTTTCGGTACGGTTCGCTCTCACTTGCAAAGTAACTGGCAATGATCTCGCGTTGTTTTTTCTTACCCAGCCGTTTCAAACGCCGCTGCTTTTCTGCCTGTATCATGGCCGATGCTATCGGATTACTGTATGCGCCACTGGGAGCACCGGTAAAACTTTTCTGATCCAGCCATGCACCAAACTGGTACAGCCAGCCTTCCAGATCAAATCGGGACCAGTCCACCGTTTGCATAATATGCTTCTTATCGATCATTAGTGTCATTGAATCCCCCAATCATTTTTTCTATCTGCTGTACCGCTAAACCTGATTTAACTTGCGCTGTACTGAATCGTAAAACTGTAAAACCCATCATTGCCGCTGCGTTGTATTTTTCCATATCCCCGATATAACCTTTGCCTCGTGTATGGCGTCCGCCGCTCCAGATCCCGCCTTCAACCTCTATCAAAATTTTTGTACCTGTAATCCAAAAATCTGCCCGCCATTTTCGTTTTGTATGGAATCTATATTCCTGCTCAAAGCTGATTCTGCATGCTCTCAGGTGTGTTGCCAGTACATTCTCGCCTTCACTTGGCTGTCTGGTACCCTGCTTTGCTGAACGGCGTTTTGTTTTTTTCACTGGAAATAATTCACGGTATTCAGCAAGGCTCATGGATGTCATGCCGCCCCCTGCAACGAGCCCTTAAACCCGACCTGCTTGAGATATCGCTCCCACTGTTTGGCCTGCACAGGATCTGAGAGTTTCATGGCAATTCGTGCCGCCAGTTGCTCGTAGCTTTCGCCGGCGTAGGCAAAGAACCCTGCAAACTCGGGATGGTGTGCCAGTTTTTGGGAGAAAGCTGTGATTTGTTTGTCGGTGAGCTGGTTAGCTACACCCTGCTGGCGTCTAACCTGCTTGTCGTGATTTGCGGTTTGTTCACGTACCTGATACTTGGCGTAGCAGCGGTGTGTTTCCCCTGCACGGTCTGCCAGTGTGAGTAACACGAGTCGCTGGCTTGAATTTTTGACTTGAGCCTTCCACGCCCAAATACTTGCGTCTAAGCTCATAAGCTTTTCCTTATTTGTTCATGCATGACTGCACCTGCTTGTCGAGTTTGGCCAGTGCCACATGCATTTCATGAATGACTCGTGACATATCCAGCGCCTCGCCCTGCGTAATCCGGCCATCGGCCATCATTTCCCTAAAGGCTTTAGATACATTGCCCTTGTGTATGGCCAGATATAAAAAGGTGTCCATCAGGCTGGTATCGCGTTTGCTCTCGGGGATATCTGGTAGGTCGATTGCCACCTTGCCCAGTCGGGCGCACATTTCCTGCAATATCCGGTAGTCCCCTGTAATCTCCATCAGCTTGACTGCCTCAAGCAGTGTGATGTGATGGGTATGTGTGTTCGGGTTGACCTTGCTATTAAGCACGGCAGGACTTTTGATGCCCATACGTGGAGCAAGTGCTGATGCGCCGCCTTTGTAGTCATGCACAGTGTTATAAGCAGCATCTAATATGTTCATATCGAGTTCCTTTGAACGTTTTTATTCGATGGGTACTTTATTACTATTTTGGTTGTAATCGTTTAAGACTGGATATAAACCAAAATGTTGAAGAATTTCGGCTTCAGAGACTTTTCCTTTACTCGCAGTAGACAAAGCTTTTCTAAGGTTTCTACGTGGTTCTTTGTACCCATATAGCAAATGAGTCTTTATATAACCGACTGTAGTTCCTGCTTCTTTTGCATATTGCTCTAATTGTTTTGGGCTTTGCTGAAGTACGAAATCTCTAAATTTCATGGATTGATCCTCACCTATCAATCCAAATATTACCTTTTAGGTAATGTAAAAACAACCTTTTTTCTTGTTTACCTTTTTGGTGATAGAACTAAAATTGACATATGTGACTCGTCACAGAACATTCAGGATAAATATGGACAGCAAATCAATTAGATACAAAAATACTCGTTTACTTGTTGATCAAGTTGGCGGTGTATCCAGTTTTGCTGAAAAAATTGGGAAAGGTCAATCACAAGCGAGCCAATTCGCTGGTACTAATCCAATAAAAGGAATTGGTAACAAAGTTGCTCGTGAAATTGAGATTGCCTTTGATAAACCTCATGGGTGGTTGGACTTACCTCATGAACAGGAAATTACATCTAAAGATGTAAACATTTCTGATCCTATTCCTATAATTGGTAAATTGATTCCAGTAATTTCTTGGGTACAAGCTGGTACATGGACATCAACGGAAGCTATACCATCCAATACGCAGTTTGAAGAATGGCTTCCTCCAAATCCTAAATGTGGAAAACATGGCTATGGTTTAGAAGTTGTTGGAGAATCAATGCTTCCAGACTTCCGCCCTAGTGACAAAATATATGTAAATCCTGACTTTCAAATAAGTGATTTAAAAACAGGTGATTTGGTTATCGTTGCATGCGACGGGGAAACAGAAGCAACTTTCAAGAAGTTGATCGTAGAAAGCAACGGTATGTATTTAGAACCCTTAAACCCGAAATGGCTTGAAAAAATCATGGAGCTTCGTGAAGGATGCAAATTGGTTGGAAAAGTTGTTGGGCTTTATAGAGACGTTTAATTAAAAGCGAGAATGATCATGGACTTTCTTAATCAAAATTTATCAGAAATTCTGTCTTTTCTAGGCGGTGTACTAGCTGGTGGAATTGGAGGTGTAAGTATTACTAAATACATGAGCAAAACAGATAACTCTAATAAAACAATTCAAAAAAGGATCAATGCTGGTGGCGATGTTGCAGGCGGCAATATTGATAAATCTGTTAAAAAATGAGTAGCCAAAAAGATATTCAAGCTGGGGGTGATGTTGCTGGTGGCAATATTGATAAATCTCAAAGCTATCATATTCATTTACCAGCTAATGGTCATGTATCCTTACTTCAGCCATTTCTTGATATAATGGCGAAAATAGAAAGTGGGAATAGCATTGATATTGAAAATGAATTAGATGATATTGAACATTATTCTAAGCATCATCGAAGTGATAATAGAGGTCTTGAGAAAAAGTTAGAAGATTCTGGTAGACATTATATGGTTGATGATGCTGTAAGATATAAAACAAAAGCTTCTCAATTTATTTTAAAAAATCAAGACAAACCAGCTTTACTATATCTTATTGGAAGAATATTAAGCAGGATAAAAATAACATACGATTCATTAATCGTACCGTTAATTCAAGCTGATGCTTCAATTGAAATAATAGAAGCAAATATTTTTAAAGAAGTAGTTACTCCTATACAGAACACATTGGTTGGTACACCATTATCTTATAATGACGATTGTGTAGTTCATTTAATGTATTTTCTTGCTGGTAATTGTCATATTTGTTGGGATAAAAAATGTTAATTTATCACCCAGCTTTTGATTCAAGTAATTGTTGCTACCGGTTGATTACAATTTTCAACCATCTTAATCCTAGAGTTACTTTAGAAAAGGATAGATTAAAAATTATTGATTTCTATGTAGTATTCCCTAAGAAATTAAGTACAACAAGAATTCCTAATGAATTTAGAAAGCTAAAATCAGAGTTGAAAAAAATAAATGATACTTATAGACCTTGTAGTAATCCATTTTTCATGGCAAAGAAAATGGGCGGAATTCAAGAACAAGTATTAAAAAAACTTGTTAGTAGTAAAATATTGAGTTTTGATATTAATAGTAACTCTTATGGTAGAGGTGAGAATTTTTCAAAACTTGAAATTAACGGAGATCTTAGTCCTTTTTTATCCCAAGAGAACAAAGAGTTATTTTTGGAATATTTAACGAACTACCCTTTAAAAGGAAAAGATGGAATTAAACATAGGACTCTCCTAATGGAATATCGATATGACAACATATAATACTTTTACTGCTAGCAATCTATTATGCATTAAATCAAAACAGATTGTTATAGACCTCCAGTTAAATTTAGGTTTAAATGTTATTTATGGAAACAATAGTGTTGGAAAATCAACAGTTCTAGATTTAATATCTTATGCACTTGGAGCAGAAAACATTAAATTTAAACCTGCTGCTTTAGTATGTGATTTTGTTCTAATACAAGTAAATATCAATGAATCCACAATTACAATTAGAAGAGAAATCAATAATTCCAGAGCTTCGATATTAATATATTTTGGAGCCATCTCTGATTCACTCAAAGCTCCCGATAGTGAATGGCTAAAACTGCCTTATAATTCTACAGAGGAAAAGTCCGGATTCTCAAAATTTTTCTTTGATTATTTAAATTATCCATCAACTGTTTCTACTGAAACAAGCATTACGACTCATCAAATTCTTAGATTACTTTATGCAGAGCAAAAAAATAATAATCTACCAATTTATCGAGAAGACCCTTGGGATAACACAGAAAAACGTATTGCAATTAGAGATTATATTTTAGGTATCTTCAGTGGAGAGTTATATGAACTTCAGTTAGAAAGAAGAAAAGCTGACAAAGAGCTATCTGCAACGATTAATCGTATCCAGTCTTTTTTCCAAATAGTAGGAAAGACATCAGATCATCTTATTGAAGATCTTTTATTAGCCGAAAAGCAAAATCTAGAATATAGAAAAAATGTTATATTAGAAAAAATTCACAATTTAAATACAACCATTACTAGTACTAATACTTCTGACAGTCAAGTTGATGAGCAAACTCGCCTTAAAAACCAACTAAGTGGCTTGAATAAAGGAATGCTCTCAATAGAAGATAAACTTAATGAAATAGCTTATGAAAATACAGATTTAGATCAATTTAAACTCGAATTGAAACATAGATTAATTGATATAGAAAACGCTATTAGCTCTAACCAAATAATAAATGACATTGATTTTGAGTTTTGTCCTTGTTGCCACGAAAAAATATTAAAATCCACCGATACAAACTCCTGTAATCTATGTAAAAACCCAGTAAACACTTCGAATAATAATTTAAATTTATTACAAATGAAAACTGAAATAATTTTTCAAATTCAAGAAATTGATAAAATTATCAATGATAATAACCATCATTTTTCTAAATTAAATGAGGAATATTCATCACTTAAAACTAATGTAAATAAAAAAGAACAAGATTTGAAACTTCTTACATCAAGATGGCATACAGATTTCGAAATTGAAAGTATTAGGGCATATAAAGAGTTAGGAGAGATAGAGACAGAAATAACTGGTATATTACAAAAATTAGAAATAGCTCAGGAAGTTAAAAAACTCCAAGATCATCGTGACAATCTGCAAGCCAGACTAAATTACATTAATGATCAGATCAAACTATTGCAAGATCGTTCAAAAAATGAATTATTTAGATTACTAGATAAATTAAATAAAATCTTAAAATATCTACTTTCTTTAGATACTGGTTTACAAACAGAATTTATGGATCCAGATAGTGAAATTTTCGTTATTTTTGAAGATAATGAAATAACAGTTAATGGTACAAGTCATTTTTCTCAAAGTTCATCAATATTACTTAAACATTTATTTCATTTAGCTTTATTACTATTAGCAAATGAAGAACCATCTATGCGCTTACCTAAATTTTTAATATTAGATGGTATTAATGATGGCGGATTAGAACAAAAGCGAGCGGAAAATTTACAGGCTATAATTGTTCATGTATCACGTATGTTGACGTCTCCTTTCCAAATAATTTGTGCTACCTCTGAAATATATGAGCCAATGCAACCTTTTATAACACGTAAATACACTGACGGTGAAAAAACATTAAATTTGCGATAAAAGGTAATTTTGTATTGCAATAAATTACCTTTTTGGTAATATTTATCTCGTAATCAATAAAAAAGCCCCTTCACTTTGGACGGCGACGGGGCTTTGCACTTAAGCGAGATAAGTATGAAACAAAAACCTATACAGAGTCAAACCACCTCTATCCTATACCAGCAGCCCACTGCCCTTGAGCAACGCCCATCACGCTGGAAATCTATCTACACCACTGCCAAAGAGTTCTGCCTCTTTGCCCTGCTCTCATTTGTACTTTGGGCCGTTATCCACCTTTGCTACATCGCTGTTGCGGGGTGAATCGTCATGACCTATAAAATATTTTCGAACACTCAAAAACGTACATTTCCTGTTCAACCGCAGCGCAAAATATACCCGACAAGTTATGGCGCACACACACCTGAAAGCCATGTAAATACTGGTGTTTCGGCACCATCTATACAAGGTGGCAGCCACAAGCGTGTAGATCGTTTTGCAAGCGCTTCCACATCCGTCGAAACAACCCCGTTTGTGGAGCATGTGATGAACAAGAAACGTTTTACCACCCCGTTTCAGCAGTATTTATATCAGGACACCAACGGCTACTTTAACGTCCGTTTGGGCCCAAAAATCTATCTGGTCAAAGTTTCTTTAGATTACACCCCAAACTTTGACAACGAATTTTTAGGTGGCAAAGAGGCACCAGCGTTTAACTGGAACAGCATACTGGTCAAAGACACACCAGAGAGCCAGCCGCGCCCCATTACCCAAGATGAACTCACACTGTACTGGTTTAAACCAAACATTAAAAAGGTTGTGAATTATCAGCGTGCCATCAAGCGGCGTGCCAGATCGCAGTCACCGCGCTACAGCAAAGAGCAGCGCATCGCTTACCGCAATAACCAGTACAACAACGCCTGAGGAATAACATGATGAACGTCGCAGTAAATACACAAGCCATGGCCGCTATAAATGCCTCAAGTACCTTGCAACTGATTCAGCTTGAGCTTAAAGCGCCAAAAAGCAAATTCAACAAATTTGGTAATTTCCATTACCGTAGCTGTGAAGATATTTTAGAAGCCGTTAAGCCGCTACTGCACAAGTACGGCGCTACCCTTGTTGTCAGCGATGAAGTGCAGCAGGTTGGCCCACTGGTCGTGATCACGGCCAAGGCTATCTTTACCGAAGCAGACGGAAAACAGACCGTGATTACTGCCCATGCAGGGGTCGATATCGATAAAAAAGGCATGGACGTTGCGCAGACCTTCGGAGCTTCAAGCTCTTATGCGCGCAAATATGCCCTGAATGGTTTGTTCCTGATCGATGATACTCAAGATCCAGATCCCTACTAACCAACCAGAAGGCTGCCAGCCAGCAGTCTTATGAAAAGTTTAAGGGCCATACATGAGTTTTCGTTATTCATCACGCTACCGCACCCTTGTGGTGATCGGTAGCAAAATGAACCACTATTTTGACAATGTAAATGCATCGGAAATATACCAGCTCATCGAAGACGCAAAATTTAAAGAAGCGTGCTGGAGAAAATAAAACCGTCTTGAGCTGCGATGTTCTGCATGAGTGACCATATTGCTGACCCTCTGTGGTCACTCTTGAGAACATTGCAGTATTTGGGGAAATTTTGAAGGGTAAGGTTATGGAAAAATATATATTTGTCATTGAAGCAGAAAAACCACCTCAGGTGTTTATCAATGAAGTCATTCCAAATATCGGTAAAGTTATTGAAATGAAAGCTGAGGAATTACCCAAGAGAGTTGATGCAGCCTGGCTGCAAGAGCGGTTTTCTATTTCGCGCAAGGCCTTAATAGAAAAGTTGCGGATTTTTAATAAAGGGACCGATACCAAACATTTATACGACCCCAAAGAAGTCATGCCAATTCTGGAAAACCTACATGTCACCAATAAGCGTGGTGCAAGACGTAAAAATTAAGGGAGCAATTGCTCCCTTTTCTTATTATGAAGCATTCATCATTTTGGCAATATCCGAGGCCGTAGGATTATAGTACGTATTGATCAGGGTTCTGATGTCCCGATGTCCAGTAACCTTGGCCAGAATCTCGACAGGCAGCTTACGTTTGTTTACGAGTCTGGTGATCGCTTCGTGCCGTGTATCATGAAAATGAACCAGATTGTGCAGCTCCGTTTTTCCAACCGCTCTTTGCCAGCACAACCGAAAAGAATTACTGGTATGTGGAATTAATTTAACGCGATCGGCATGAGGCACCAGATCCAGCAGTGCTCTGGCTTCTGTCGAAAGTGGTACATTACGTGAATCACCATTTTTGGTCATGGGCAAATGTATGTAATCGGCGTAAATATTGTTGCAGGTAATACCGATAATTTCGCCTTTTCGCATGGCGGTTTCAATCGCAAAAAGAAAGGCCCAGGCAACATACTGTCGGGGTGTTTTGGGTGTGGTGCCCGCTTTATAGTTAAGAGCCTCAAGTATGGTCTCGATTTCACTCTGACTGATTAATCGATTACGCGCGGGTGGCTTGGCCGGTTTGATCACTTGCGCAAATGGATTCTCTTTGAGCATAAACAGTTCATTTTTTGCATAGTTAAAGACCGATGTATAAAGACACATCTGCCGATGCACGGTTCCTGCTGCAACTTCCTGTAGTCGTTTATCTCGCCAGTTTCTTACGTCAATCGCTTCGATGTCATATATTGATTTTTCAGCAAGATCGCCAAAGTACTTTTTAAAGGTTTTAATTTTTAGCTGTTGCTGAATATAAGATTTGCCCCTTTTCTTACATCCCACCTCGTCATAGTATTTCTGAAAAAGTGCATGGAATGAAAAGTAAGCTTTTCTTTCTATCGATTTCTGGGGATCATATTCCGCTTTCATTTCCAGTAAACGAATGGCTGCCCACTGTTCACATTCCCGGGCGGTATCTCTGGTAGCGGTATCACGAAGATTTTTATAACGGACTTGGATTCGCCAAGCATTGCCGCGTTTCACTGGTTTTTGCATAAAATCACCTTGGTGTCGTAGCAGCACCAACGACAAAAACCAAGTAGAAACTTGGTGTCTATTTGGTGCTAAAACGGAAATAATAAGGTGTTTTTGACGCAAATTTTGAGGATTTTGCACCCTCAAGCTGACCAATTTAGCATTAAAAACTTAGGTTCTATTCCAATTTTAGCTACTTAAACTATTGATATTTAAGTATTAAAATTTGGTAGGCATATCCAGACTCGAACTGGAGACCTCTACGATGTCAACGTAGCGCTCTAACCAACTGAGCTATACGCCTAAGTGAGCGCATAATAACATTTTAGAAAAAACAAACAAGCTTTTTATGTGCTAATTTAAGCTAATTGGATATTTCATCAACAAATCAATTAACTTTTTCATTTGTTGAAATGAAAGTGATTGAATATATAAATGCTGTGAATATAACTGCATAATCACTGTCAGTTGGTCATTGCTACCATGTTTTGCTTCTATTCGTTTCATCCACGTTATTATAGGTTCACCATCCTGTCTAGATAGTTCTTGTTTTTCTAGCCGTTTAGATAAAGACATTACCGCTGTTTCTAATTTACTTTTTTTATTTTTCTGTAAATAACCAATAGCCTTTAATAATATCCAAAAAAATACAAATGTTAATAAAAGTAATAATAAGATTTGCTGTGTTAAATTTTGAATAGACCATTGTTTTAACCAATTTCTTTGTTTTGATTGATCAAATCCAACCACTTTACTCTGCCATTGATAATTAACATAATCTGTCAAAATCTTTACCTCTGTTAACCACTGTGATTGCTTTGCCTGAATTTTTGCAAGCATAGAGTTTCCATAAACTTGTTGGTATTGTTGTGAATACTGTTGCATACCGTATTCAATTCTCGCTGGAGCAATCGCTGCAGTTGGATCCATACGCACCCATCCTTGACCTTGAAACCATACCTCTGTCCATGCATGTGCATCCAGTTGACGTACTTCCCAACTTTGTTGATCTGGAGCTAAACGCCCACCTTGATAACCCACTACAACTCGTGCCGGAATATTTGCCATACGCATTAAATTTACAAATGCAGAGGCATAATGCTCACAAAATCCGGTACGTGTATGAAATAAAAAATCATCAATCCGGTTATTATCCTGTAATAAAGGAGGTGATAAAGTATAAGAAAACTGCTGTGTATTAAACCAATGTAATACGGCTTGCGCATATTTTTGTGGATCTTGACCAGATTGTAGAAACAATTGTTGTGCAAATTGCTGACTTTGAGGATTCTCAGAAGATGGCAGTTGAATATTTTGTCTAATTTTGTCTATCGGTAATTCCACATCAATTTTCGGTTGTGGCAATAAGTATGCAAGCTGAAATTGTTGTTGCTGGTTTAAATTAAATGGTAAACGCCAACTCAAATCTGATTGCAGGATCAATGGCTTACTGGCTAAACTAAAATCCAAAGCATAAAACCAAGCCTGTTGTGATGGCTGCATAATTAAATAATATGACTTTGTCTGGATCTCTTGAGATTTATCAAATAAATATGCACTAGGTAAATGTAATCGATTTAATGAAATGGTATTTTTTTCTAAACTAAATTTAGGTATTCGACGCCACTGTTTACCATCAAATTGGTCAAGTACCATTGCCCGCCAGTAAAGTTGTGTTGAATCCGGCATAGATTCAGGCTGAGAAAAAATCACACGAAAAACCAATTCACTGGACTGACTTAATTGTGCAATATCTCCTGGAGACATAACATCATTCATCCCCGTTCTTGCTTGAGTTGTTGTTGTAGGAACACTCCATAAGGGCGGAAATCTTGGAAAAAATAAAAATAATAAAATCATTAACGGAACAGCAAACCCCATTAATTTAATAATTGTGGTAAAAGCCTGACGGCGTAGCTGGTTTTTGGAAACGTTCTGAAATGATACTTCCTCATAAGCATCATTATAATACTGTAATTGATGCATTGCATATAAACACACAATAACAGCAATACATGCTGCAACAGCTAATCCAATGCTCTGACCATATAAAAATAAACTGGCAACAACAAATAATGAAAAATTATACTGAATAATTGCGTCACGATATCTTTTAACCTCAAATGCCTTAACTAAAAGAATTGTAACCAGTGTTGAACATCCTGCTTCAACACCCAGAAAGGTTTTATAATGTGCATAAATAATTGCCAAACCTAGTAACAAAACAACATATTGTATCCATTTGTTTTTTAATTTCTTAAAATTTCCATTTTTAAAAAAATTAAACTGCCATAAAATCAAAATAGAAATTAATAAGATATTTAGTAATCTTGGCATATAAAATAGATGCGGAAGAATTGTGATCCACAATACCATTAACAAATAACGATCATTACGTGAATTTAATGCTGTCCATGCTACAGAATGTCTAATTTTTTGTTTTAACATTATGGTTCCTTGGCCAACATTAATTTAGCTTGAAAAAAATGCTCATCGCCATGCCCATATTCAAGAAATTGTGTGGGAAGTTGTAAACTAAATGCATAATGCTGCTGATAGGCTTGCTCCACTAAATACATTAATTGACCTAATTTTTGTTCATGTAATGACAAAGTCATATCAATGTAATTAAAGTTTAATGCCTGTTCTTGATATTGTTCAAATTGCTTGACCAGTAATCCTTTACCTTTTGCATATTGTTGCCATGCAACGCGATTAAGCCCATCACCAGATTGAAATTCTCGCAAATGACTAAAATCTTCAATGCCACTAGTACTCAACTGGGAAGATCGAAATCCATAATGTTGTAAATTTACCATTATAGCTTCAGGTGCAATCCATATTTCTGTATTTGGATAAGCTAAACTCCATGCTTTTACTAAAGCAAATGGATAAACACTATAGAAATATAAACGTTCAATTTGATACCGTCCTCTTGCTTTTGGTAATACAGTAAATGATATTATTTCTGTTATTTTTAATATTGATATTTTCTTATATTGTTGTTCAAACTCGAATCGTAAATGCAAATGTACATAATTTTTTAAAGGAGAAACTTGATAATTAAGTTTCAACGGTTGATTAATTTGTCCCAATTCTTGTGCATTGATTTGTAGTTTTAAACCATAAAGTTGTTTAAATGCCAAATAAAAACTTAATACCAAAATGCTAATTAATAAGAAACATAAAGCCAGAATTAGATTGTTTGCATAATTAATTCCAGCAATAAATGTAATTAAAATTAAAATAATATAAAGATAACCTTCACGATGCACAAAAATTAAAATATCTCTATGTGTTAATCGCTTGTTATTTACTAGTCTAAACCGTTGCACTAACCAACGTTGCCAGTAGGATTTAATTATTTTCATTCATTGACCTAAAATGTAATATCTCTTAACGCTTGCTGAATTTCCTGTTTTGATAAATGAATACGATGAGCAACAACCGGTGCAAAAACTGCCTGAACATCTTCATGCATAGTATAATATCGCCCTTCCAGTAAAGCGTGTGCCTGCACTGCTCTTTTTAATGCCAATAATCCCCGTGTCGATAATCCTTGAACTTTTGCTCTTGTCCAAGCAACCAATGCCTGTAAATAATCTAGCACTGGATCTGATAATAATATTTGCTCACAAACATTTTGAAGTTGCAGGATTTTGTCTTGATTCAAGACTGGTTGCATTTCTATCAATATACGGCGTCGGACCTGCCCTTTTAACAAAGCACGTTCTGCCTGCTCTGAAGGATACCCCATAGATAAACACATCAAAAAACGATCTAATTGTGATTCAGGTAGTGGATAAGTTCCTGATTGTTGTAAAGGATTTTGGGTTGCAATCACCCAAAATGGTTCAGGTAATACATGGCGTATACCTTCGACAGATACCATGCCTTCTTCCATAGCTTCCAGTAAAGCACTTTGAGTTTTTGGACTACTACGATTAATTTCATCTGCAAGTAAAATCTGACTAAAAATTGCGCCTTGTTTAAATTCAAATTTTGACGTGTCTGGATAAAAAATATTGCTTCCAATAATATCGCTTGGAAGCAAGTCGTTGGTAAACTGAATACGTTGAAAATGCAGTCCCGAAAGTACAGATAAAGCCTGAGCCAGTGTAGTTTTCCCTAAACCGGGCAAATCTTCAAATAACACATGCCCTTTGGCCAATAAACAACATACCGCAAGTTTAATTTGTTCAGGTTTATCTAAAACGATCTGATTTAATGCCTGAAGATAGTCTTGTAATCCAGGAGATAACTGTTCAACTTGTTTGGCGAGTAAACTGTATTCATCATGGTCATACGATTGTTGTTTTTTATTCCACAGCATGAAATCCCCCATCTACCCCATAAAAAAGTGCACTTCTTAGAGTACACTATTTTATTGAAGAGAAAATAAAATTCAGATTAACATGGACACTTTTTCAAATTACCTGCCGATGGATACCGTGCATCTACACAATAACGATGAAAGGTTTTTTCATCCATAGGTGTTAAATCTGGATGATGTGTACTCATGTGTTCCAAATATGTTTGATAATCCGGTACACCAACCATCAAACGAAAACTTTGTTGAAGTCGTTGCCATAATACTGCAATCCTTGACCAGTTTTTAGGTGAAAAAATCAAATGTTTTTGTGACATGATGGTAAATTTGATAATTCGAATCATGACTGTTTTACCATGATGTGCAATTTTCAGATTCATATTAATCCCCTTTGCTCACACCTGTTACATTAATATTGGATTCATCAGCATAGACGGCTGGTGCTTCATTAACCGTTGGATTCGGATTAGCTAATGCGCGGCGAATTACAGTAATGGATGCAAATAACATAACAATCGCAACCAACATAAAGAATCCGCACAACACCGCATTAATCTGATTGGATAAAATCACCGTTTGCATTTCAGCAACAGTTTTTGCTGGCGCAAGTAATTCACCATTCGCCAATGCATTTTTAAAACGATCTGCTTGAGCTAAAAAACCAATTTTCGGATTTTCATGGAAAATCTTTTGCCAGCCAGCAGTCATACACGTTACAAAAAGAAAAATAGTAGGTAGAATCGTCACCCAAACATATTTTTCTTTTTTCATTTTAAACAAAATGACGGTACCCAATAGCAATGCCATAGCAGCAAGCATCTGGTTACCAATACCAAATAATGGCCACAATGAGTTGATACCGCCCAATGGATCAACAACGCCTTGATAAACAAAAAAGCCCCATCCTGCAACGGCAATAGCCGTACCAATCAAATTACCAATAAATGATTTTGAGTTTTTAATCGCAGGAATGACGATACCTACAGTATCCTGCACCATAAAGCGACAAGCACGAGTCCCTGCATCTACTGCAGTTAAAATAAATAATGCTTCAAACAAAATTGCAAAATGATACCAAAAAGACATCATGGCACGGCTGTTAAAAATTTCTGAGATGATGTGTGCCATACCAATTGCAAATGTTGGTGCGCCACCAGTACGCGAAAGAATTGAGCTCTCTCCCACTTCCTGTGCCAATACACTCAACATTTCTGGTGTAACCACAAAGCCCAATTGACGTACTGCTTCAGAAGCACTTTCTACAGTGGTTCCCAAAACCGCAGATGGTGCATTAATGGCAAAATAAATGCCAGGCTCAAGCACGGTCGCACAGATCATTGCCATGATTGCCACAAATGATTCCATTAGCATACCGCCATAACCAATCATTCGTATATCAGCTTCATTATTGACAAGTTTTGGCGTTGTACCACTCGATACAAGGGCATGAAAACCAGAAATCGCCCCACAAGCAATGGTAATAAATAAAAATGGGAATAAACTACCCGAGAAAACCGGGCCAGTACCATCAATAAAATGTGTTACTGCAGGCATTTTCATCATTGGCATGGCAACAACAATACCAATTGCTAACCCTACAATCACACCAATTTTTAAGAAGGTTGATAAATAATCACGTGGTGCTAAAAGCAACCAAACAGGTAATACCGAAGCAATAAAACCATAGATCACCAAGGCCCAGGTCAATTGTGTACCGCTTAAAGTGAAAAATGGTCCCCAGTATGGATCTGCTGCAATATGTCCACCATAGACAATTCCCAACATCATCAAGACAAAGCCAATAATAGATACTTCTGCAATTTTACCCGGACGAATAAAACGCATGTAAATACCCATAAAAATTGCTATTGGAATTGTCGCCGCAATACTAAATACACCCCATGGGCTATGGGCCAAGGCTTTAACCACCACCAATGCCAACACAGCCAAAATAATAATCATCACGCCTAATGCACCTAGCATTACAATGACTCCGGCAAAGGCACCTAATTCCTGTTTTGCCATTTCGCCCAATGAGCGCCCGTCTCTGCGTGTGGAAATGAAAAGAACCAGAAAATCCTGCACGGCACCGGCCAATACAACACCGACCAGTAACCAAATTGTACCGGGTAAATATCCCATTTGTGCTGCCAAAATAGGGCCAACTAAAGGCCCTGCACCGGCAATCGCAGCAAAATGATGTCCAAACAAAACACTTTTATTGGTAGGTACATAATCCAGACCATCTGCCAAACGATGTGCGGGTGTCAAACGCCGTGGATTTAATTCAAATACTTTTTCCGAGATATATAGACTGTAAAACCGATAGGCAATGCTATAAATACAAGCGGCGGCAAGTACCAACCATACGGCATTCACATGTTCACCACGACTTACTGCCAATACAGCAAATGATATTGCGCCAATGATCGTGATTAAACTCCAAAGCAGCTTACTTTTTACGCTCATTCTAGTTTTTATTTCGCCCATTCGCATGTCTCCTTGAATATATGATTAGCAGATGAAAGGTTGTAATTATTCATTCTGAATAGAAACAATCCCTTATTATGTTTATCAGCTCTGCTTTCTTCCTTGTGACTGTACTCTTCCCATGCTGCAAAATATCTAAGACTTTGGCATAAAAAAAGGACGGTTTTCAACCATCCTTTACAGAGTAGCATAATTTAAAAATAATTACGCACGCTCTAAATATTCACCAGTACGTGTATCAACACGAACACTTTCTTCTTGTTGAACGAACAATGGTACACGAACAACTGCACCTGTTTCGAGTTTTGCTGGTTTACCACCTGTTCCAGCAGTATCACCTTTAACACCCGGATCAGTTTCAACAATTTTTAAAATCACAAAGTTTGGCGCACTAACGTTTAATGGCACACCATTAAATAACATGATGCTACAAGTTTCATTAGAATCGTCTTTTAACCACTTTACAGCATCGCCCATAGCAGTTTTATCTGCAGCAATCTGCTCAAAAGATTCCGGATCCATGAAATGCCACATTTCACCATCGTTGTACAAATAGTTCATTTCAACTTCAACGATATCTGCAGCTTCCAGTGAATCACCGGATTTAAAAGTTTTTTCCAGAACTTTACCAGTTTTCAGGTTACGCAATTTTACACGGTTAAATGCTTGTCCTTTACCCGGCTTGACGTATTCATTTTCCATGATTGAACATGGATTACTATCAAGCATTACTTTTAAGCCTGGCTTAAATTCGTTTGTAGAATAATTGGCCATGTCTGGCACACTCCAAATTTAACAACTCAACTATAATATAATGCCATATCGCATTATCAAAATCGTGTCGCATGATAAACTATTTATTCCAAGAGAAAAACTGGCAATCACAACTCAATGATCTAATTACTGATCCATTTGAGTTAATTTCACTGCTTGAGCTTTCTCCTGAGCAACTGGATCATCAGGCCCTATTGGCCAACAAACAGTTTAAACTTCGTGTACCACGCCAATTTGTTGAAAAAATACAGATCGGAAACCCACATGACCCATTATTATTACAAGTATTACCACACCATCTGGAAATGCAGGCATTACAAGGATTTAGCTTAGATCCTCTGGGTGAGCGGGACGCCAATGCACTACCGGGCATTTTACATAAATATAAATCCAGATTATTACTTACATTAACTGGGGCATGCGCCATTCATTGTCGTTATTGTTTCAGACGTCATTTTCCTTATCAGGAAAATTTACCCAAAGAAAAAGACTGGCTCCCAATCAAAAAATATTTACTGGAGCATCCCGATGTTAACGAAATTATTTTAAGTGGTGGTGATCCTCTATCTGTATCCAATGAAAAACTCGCACGATGGATACAACATTTTGAAGAATTATCACAAATTAAAACCCTAAGAATTCATAGCCGGCTACCCGTCGTTATTCCGCAACGCATTGATCAAGATTTTCTCGATATTTTACAAAATACTCATTTAAAGCTGGTGATGGTTGTACACAGCAACCACCCACAAGAGCTGGATCAGGCATTTGATGATGCTATGAGTAACTTGATCAAAAAAAATGTGATGCTGTTCAATCAATCAGTATTATTAAAAGGAATTAACGACAATTCTTTGATTTTAAGTGATTTAAGCTATCGACTGTTTCATGCACGTGTGCTACCTTATTATCTGCATGTATTGGATAAAGTCAGTGGATCCGGTCATTTTTTGATTAGTGATATACATGCACAAAAAATTTATCAAGCAATTTTAAAAGAACTACCAGGTTACCTAGTACCAAAATTAGTCAGAGAGATTCATGGTGAATTACATAAAACACCATTAAATATTTTCTGAGATGAAAATTTTCGGGGTCTTGCAAGAATGACAATCAAGTTAGATAAACTTTTTAGCGATACAGTAATACTTGATATCCAGCAACTTACCTATATCCAAAATTACGCTAAGGAAAATGTAGTACGACAGTGGTTACAGGAACTTGTTGAACTAGAGCTTGGTGAAGCAGCCAAACAAATTTTTGTTACTTTATTGGAATTACGCAATCTTAATTGTGAAGATACAATCCGTTGCCAATTATTAGGAATAATCGAACCAATATTGGCTCAGATTCTGATTTCACTGGAAAAGCACTATCTCAATCAGTCCTTACTAGAAACCAAGAGAGATCAACAAATTGCAGAATTAGTGCTGGAAATTAAATCATTATATGCATTAATTTACAGTGAAATCTTTAAACGCACCCAGCGACAACTGGAAACCAGAAAATTTTCTATTCTTGAATTTAACCTCAAGAAAAAATTATTAAATATTCAAAAGACTGCTGCATTAAATGCCCTATACCATCTCACTCAATTATTGCATTCACTACATTTAATTTATTTGGATATTCCAAAACGTTTCTGGTTACTTGCTTACTCTATTTATCATCTAGCCAAGGCTAAAGGTATTACAGATGAAAAAATTGAGTCGAATAAACTGATTCACCTACATATTCAGACACTTGAACAAGCTTTTAAAGAGCTTTTATTACTACACATTCTAAATAGCCATAAATTACGTCAGGCAGAAACTCGCCAACTCATGTTGTGTATCCCTTATTGGGTCGATCTTGTTAACATTTCCAATCATCCTCAACATCAGAGTAAATATGAGCTAAACTTTTACCAAGATCAGCCACCTAAACCCTACATGGAAAGACCTAGCCATCATGCTGAGTCCTACTTTCTGGATACCTATCAACTTAAAAATTATATTACCGAAACATTGGGCAACAGCAAAAAGTGTCACTCTGAAATAGAAGAAAAAAATTTAAGCTCTGTACTCAAATTTCATATTTTGTCGATACTGGATGAAAATAATGTGCGCAAAAGCACTCGTTATAGTCAAGAAGGCGAAGTGGAATTATTATTAGGCATTACTTCAGCCCACTTTTTTCTATCCAAAGCCAAGCACTTCAAGGAAACTTTACTACTGTTAAATGATACATCCAATTTTGATGGACGTCAGCTACGTTTAGATGAACATGGCTTATCTCATCACGAAATCCAAATTTCATCTAGGACATACGCTCAAAGATTCAATGCAGAAATCAGTAAAATTTATACTGCCAATTTAGTTAATCGCAGTGATGAAGGCATGTGTTTGCAATGGACATCTGCTTCTGCCAATCACCTGAGAACAGGACGCTTTATTCTCTTCAGAGAACGTAGTGATGATCCATGGACCAGTGGAATTGTTCGCTGGATTAAATCAATGGATCATGAAATTGTGCAATTCGGTATTGAACTATTCACTCAGCACATGTGTCCTGCAGCCGTTCGTATTGTCTCAAAACAACAGGAATATGTTTATCATCCTGCAATAATTTTAGTTAATCATACAAATCAGTATACGATTATATTACAAAGCTCACAAATTTTTTCTGAAAATCAAAATCTGTTACTACGTTTAGCACAAGAAGAAATTCGGATTTTTTTAAAAACAGGGAGTATCCTTACATCAAATTGTGCTCGTTTTGAATTTGATGTACTGGAACCACCAAAACGAACCCTGCTGCAACATTATATTGAGCAACATGCTTACAGTGCCAATACACAAGATTTGTGGGAATCTCTCAAATGAACTTATTACAAGCTAACCAGATCAAATACAATCATGTGATACGTTTGTTAATGGTAGATCATCAACAAAATAACTTTAATCACATCCAACTTGCATTAAAAGACGCTGGCTATCAATCACAGGGAAAACTACTTGATGACTTAAGTAGTTTTGAAAAAATGATTAATCTACAATGGGATGCGATTGTTTTTCATCATGCTTATGATTTTAGTTATGAGCAAGCTATCAAAATGTTGAGAGAAAAACAAAAAAATGTTCCAGTATTGCTTTTAAGTACAATAGATGTACGTAGTCCTGAAGCATTAGATGTTTACAAGTTGGGTGTATTCAGTATTCTACATCCAGAAAATTATGATTATATTTCAATCATGTTGGTTAGAGCCGCAGTATTTACCCGCATTTTAAGACAGAAACAAAAATTATCTGATGAAGTTGATAAGCTACAACAACAAAGTCAAAGTCTGGTTAAAAATACAGATTATGCTGTAGCAGTATTTCATGAAGGTGTTCATGTATCCGTAAACCAACAATATATTACCCTTTTTGGTCAACAATCTGCTGATGACTTTATTGGCTTGCCGATTATGGATGTATTATGTCCGCAAGATACTTCACAATTTAAAAAAGCTTATAAACGTTTTGCTGCCGGAGATTTTAGTGAATCGCCGATTACAATTGATACAACAAATTCACAATGCCAAGAAAAAAAATTAAAACTTCAGTTTTCACACATTAATTTTGAAAATGAAAATGACCTACAATTGATTGTTCTTACTGATAATATTAATCATGACTTGGAGCATCAAAGCAAATCTATGCATGATGAACAATCATTACTGCACCGTGACTCTAATTTTTTCCCATATATTCAAACCTTATTGTCAACAAATCAAAATATCTGTTTAGTTTTTTTTGTTTTGAACGATTTACCTGAATCCTTATTCAAATTAGAATGGAATGCTCCTGGGCAATTCTTTGTATCATTACAACAACAACTCAATAAACTCAGTCCACATGCTCTTTATCATATTGCTGAGCATATTTTCGTGTTATGTATTAGTAACCCTAATCATGAAGCGGTGCAGAAATATCTTGATCAAATTCAACCACATTTGCCAAAAAGTATTCAGGTAAATCAACATCAATTTGCTATCTCCATACGCTTGACAAGCACCACGATAAATCAACGGATCTCAGAAAGTCAATTAAATCAATATATTAATCAAGCTTTACAACAATCTGAAGTTACTAATCATTCAGATACCCCTCTTATTGACTCGCAAATATCTGAATCAGCTCTTGGTGCTCATCCTACAGAATCTGAAACAACAACTGCTGTATCAGAGTTTATCAATGAAACAACTGAACAACCTTCATCATCCTTGATGATTGATGAAAATGGTGATACTACCTTAGTCAGATCCCTTGAACAGCAATTACAACAGAATCAGATTCAGCTACGTTATCAACAAATATATGATAAAGAAGATATTGATACCCATCTATATGAAGTAAGTGCATATTTTAGGCATGGTGAAAATACTATTAATTTTAAAGGTTGCGATGAGTTATTTAGACAAAATCCCGCCATTGCAATCAAGGCACATCGTTGGGTATTGGTAGAAGCTTGTAAACATTTACATAACTTTTTACCGCAACGTCCAAAAGCAAAAATTATTGTTTCCCTACATTCTATCTGCTTTAATGATCAAGATTTGATAAATTTATTTGCCAAACTGGTTAGTTTAATTAATTCTAAATATACACATCCCCTTATCTTACATTTAAAAGAAAGTGATATTGTTTTATGTATGGAAGATACACTTAAATTCTGTCAAAAGGTTCGTGATCAGGGAATTGATCTTGCAATTGAAGATTTTGGTACAACCGAGTTTAGTAAGGTCATTTTACCTAGACTAGGTATTCAATATGCACAATTAAATACAAAATACAGTCAACTATTATTAACAGATGATGGCTTGGTAGAATTACAGGAACGTCTGGACGATTTCAGAACCCACATGCCTGATGTCAAATTCTTAATTGGTGAACTCAATGATATGACAATATTTGCCAATGCATGGAATGTAGATATTCGTTATTTACAAGGAAATTATTTTCAGGCAAAACAATCTGAATTTGTGGATAGTGCAAGTTAATTCAGCACTTTCTACGACAATAAAAAACGGGCAATTTGCCCGTTTTCTTTTGCAGTCGCTTAGCGTTTAATGCTACGTGACATACCAGCAAAACGTTGTTTGAACTTGTCAATACGACCACCAGTATCTACAGATTTTTGTTTACCTGTATAGAATGGATGGCAAGCTGAACATACATCAAGATAAATAGTATCTTTACCTAATGCAGAACGTGTTTCAATTACATTGCCACATGAGCAAGTTGCTACAATATTTTTGTATGCTGGATGAATATCGGCACGCATTGTCGATTACTCCTAAAATAAGAAAGGCTTAAGCCATCATCGCAATTAATCACTCTCAAAATTTGAGGAAAAGGCTAAATATATTCAGCAGATTAACACGATCACAGACCATTTCTTTTGGCCCACCGAGACAATCATTGTCAGAGCTAAGCACAACAAGTGGACAGAATTATAAAGGATTTATCCCTATTCGCCAAATGATTTCCAAGTTAACTTTCGGACTTTAACATCGTTGATGGTGTATCATTTTCTTGCCGAGACCATTTGGCAGCAATCACACCACATACCATTAACTGAATTTGATGAAAAATCATGATTGGTAAGACAATTAAACCGAGTGGCTGACCAATAAATAGAATTTGTGCCATCGGTACACCAGATGCCAGTGTTTTTTTAGAGCTACAGAAGAAAATTGTTACCTGATCTGGACGATTAAACCCAAGTAATTTAGGTAGAAATTGTGCTAGCAACATCACAATCGTCAATAATACCGAACAGGCCATGACCAGATAAAATAAAGTTAACCCATCAACCTGATGCCAAAGTCCGGCAATCACTGCACTACTAAACGCACCGTAAACCACCATCAAAATACTGCCCTGATCAAATGCTTTCACAATACTTGGTTTTTTTGCCATTTGTGGAAATACCCAAGGACGTAACACCTGCCCTAAAATAAAAGGAATCAGTAAAAGTGCGACAATTTTGATGATTGATGATGTTGGATCAAAATCATGCTGGGTCTGACCGAGAATAAAAAAACTTACAAGAACAGGCGTAATGAACATGCCAATAATATTGGAAAATGAAGCACTACACACCGCAGCAGCCGTATTACCTTTGGCGACAGAAGTAAAGGCTATCGAGGATTGTACTGTAGATGGCAAAAAGCACATAAACAGAAAGCCCCAATATAATTGCTGCCCAAGCATAGGTAATAAAACAGGTTTGGCCAATAATCCGATGACCGGAAAAAGTAAAAATGTAAATGCAAATACCACAGCATGTAACTTCCAATGCATAATGCCCTGCACTACAGCTTCTCTAGAGAGTTTAGCACCATGCAAAAAGAACAAAATTGCAATAGCAATGGTTGTCAGTAAATTAAATATTATTGCTGCTTGTCCATGAATGGGCAAAATCGTTGCTAAAACAACCATAAGCACCAATAACAGGGTAAAGCGGTCAATTGCCAGTAATTTCAACATGATAATCACCCAATAAAAAAGCCCAGTATTCCATTACTAAGATACTGAGCCTACAGAATTCACGATTTATAAGCAATAATTTATCGAAAATCCTACCATACTCCTGCAAGAAATTTTAGTTATTTGTTGCATTTTCATCTTGCTGAATTAATTCGACTTTATAACCATCCGGATCTTCAACAAAAGCAATAACTGTCACACCACCTTTCATTGGTCCAGCTTCACGAACAACTTTGCCACCACGCGCCTTAATCTCGTCACAGGCCGTATATGCGTCATCCACAGCGATTGCAATATGTCCATACGCATTGCCCAAATCATAATGGTCAGTATCCCAATTATGGGTTAATTCCAGTACTGTATGATTTGCTTCATCTCCATAGCCTACAAATGCAAGGGTAAAGCGCCCTTCCTGATACTCCCGCTGACGTAATAATTGCATACCGAGTACTTCAGTATAGAACTTTAGAGATCGTTCTAGATTGCCTACTCGTAACATGGTATGTAACATGCGCATGATATTCATCCTTTTTATTGATCAAAACTACAATGTGAGGCTAAAAATCATAAATCAAAGCCTACTTCCTATTCTACCATCAACTTGTATATCACTTTGGGGGCAATTAATCAGTCAAAATTTACACCATTTACCACCTGATAAATTGCTTGTGACATGTGATGTGCCTGTAGTCCACGCATCCCATGTTGAGCAAGACGATCTCCAGCCAAAGCGTGTAAACTGACAATTTCTGCAATAGAAATTACTTTGGAAAATTGTGCTTTCAGTCCTGCCATCATGCCGGATAAAACATCCCCCATTCCTGCTGTTGCCATACCAGGATTACCAAAAGCACAAATTTCCAGACGATTGTTTTGTAAACTCAGTGAACCCGCACCTTTCAAAATCCATTGTCCGCCATAACATCGTTGTAACTGATGAATTGCAGTAATACGATCTGATTCAATCTCAGCAACAGAGCAATGCAGTAATCGGGCAGCTTCACCGGAATGTGGCGTAGCAATGCAGTGTTCTGGTAAATGCACTTGTTCTGGCAAATCTGCCAAAAACCAGAGTGCATCAGCATCAAGTACCAGAGCTTTTAGATGTGTTTGCTTTAATAATTGTTGCAAAATTGGCTGAAAAAATTGTGCAGCCCATTGATCCCGACCAAATCCCATACCAAAACATACGCTGTCAATAGACTGTAAAAATTCGTTAAATGCGACTTCATTAAGCTGCGTGATATCCTGCAACATAATATTTGGACTTCTGGCTAAAATGGCAGTGTGATGATGTGGATCACACATGATTGTTACCTTACCTGCTCCTGTCGCAATCGCAGCTTCACCAGACATCATCACTGCCCCTCCCATTTTGGGATGTCCGCCAATCACTAAAACATGACCAAAATCACCTTTATGTTGAAAAGCCAGTCTAGATGCCAGTACTGGCTTGGTCTTATTGAAATAGGCGGTTGCGATTAATTGTCCATCTTTAGGAATCAATGGTAATTCGTACAAGTCCCCCACGTAGGCTTGTGCCTGAGCAATCAATAGTCCAGTTTTTAAAGCCATAACCGTTAAAGTGAGATCAACTTTGGTGGCAACCGGCATAGGTATTCCATGATCCGGATGTAAACCGCTTGGTAAATCAAGCGCAATTTTAATACCACTCACCTGATTGAATTGCTTGATATATTGCTGCGCTTGATCGTTCAATTCACGATTCAAACCATTACCGAATAAAGCATCAATGTGTATATCATAATCATTCAGTGGGAAATCCGAATATATTTGAATTTGCTGCGCTCTTGCTTGCTGTTCGGCACATTTGGTTTCTATGCTAATAGGTTGATAAGCTGCAAAAATTGCAACATGATAACCCGCCTGCTGCAAGTAAAAGGCAGTCAAATAACCATCACCACCATTATTTCCAGCACCACACCAAACCAATATTCGCCGGTGTGTCATGGAATTCTGGTTTAAGTAATTCTGTATTGCCTGATCAATCGCCAAAGCTGCCTGCTGCATTAACCCATAACTGCTATTTCCGGCAGCAAACCAACGTTGTTCCCATGCCCGAATGTCCTGACTATGGTAAACTTCCTTCCCATCTATTGTTTTCATCTTGCCTCTTTTATTCTGCATGTCGAAAAATTCTGTCAAAACTCTGGATTTATCTTTACGGGAAAATCCTCAGGCACTCAAAACGTGGATTAAAACTCAAGCACTTGCACTTGGTTTTAATGACTGCGTGATTGCCAAACCTGATACCAAAGATCAACTTGAACATTTTAAACGCTATCTAGATCAAGGCTATCATGCAGATATGCATTATCTGACAGAAAATCTGGATAAACGAGCTGATCCAACGTTATTGGTGCCTAATACCCAAAGTATCATTTGCGTCCGTCTCAATTACCTACAGGATAAACCTCAGCCACGTTATATTCCAGATACTCCGGATATTGGTATTATTGCACGATATGCACGTGGACGGGATTACCATAAAGTTATGCGTGGCCGCTTAAAACAGCTGGCGCAATGCATAGAGGCTAAAATTGGCCCATTTAGTTCAAGACCTTTTAGTGACTCAGCACCAATTTTTGAAAAAACACTGGCAGAAAATGCCGGAATGGGCTGGACAGGTAAACATACTTTACTGATCAATCGCCAATCTGGTTCTTTTTTTGTACTCGGTGAATTATTCTGTAGTCTGCAATTACCTTTTGATGCTCCGGCAACACGACACTGTGGCTCATGTTCTGCCTGTATTGATATTTGTCCAACTCAGGCAATTGTCGAACCTTATATGCTAGATGCCCGTAAATGCATTGCCTACCTTACTATTGAATACAAAGGCAGTATTCCACTGGCTTTACGTCCAATGATTGGGAATCGTATCTTTGGATGTGATGATTGTCAGCTAATCTGTCCCTGGAATCGCTATGCAAAAGTGACCACCCTAGAAGATTTTCATACTCGTCATCAACTTGATCAAACGCATTTAATGGACTTTTGGCAATGGGATGAATCAACATTTCTGGCAAAAACAGAAGGTAGTGCCATCCGCCGTACCGGATTTCAGAGTTTTAAACGCAATGTAGCGATTGCGCTAGGCAATGCACCCTTTTCTGCCGCAATATGCTCTGCATTACAACAACAAAATACCGAACACAATGATCTCGTACTAGAGCACCGAAACTGGGCACTCCAACAACAAATAAATAAAAATGTGCAATCATGATTTTTCAAGCTTTTTATTTGATTAAATTTTATACAAAAATACTGTGACAAATATCACTATTTTTAAAATAATATATTTATAATCAAATACTTGAATTTTTATAACTTTATATTTCTAAAGAATTGAATTTTTTAGATAAAAGCGTATAGTGCGCATTATGTTAGGTCACAACAGTTTATTTGTATGAGTATTTTGCAACGCTTTATCTTGTCTAATCAACAGCACAACCGCCATTTAAATCAGGTACATTGTGTCGAAAATGATTATGCGGGCAAATCTTGCGAACAACTTTTTCAAATTTTGCTTACCACTCAAGATCAAGATTTAATTTCTGGTTTAAAACGTCTACTACTCTCTCGTGGTTATACGCGCAAAGAGCTACAACAAATTTTGACCCCGCAAATTCGTATTAAAGGCTGTTAGCCTATAGCCAAAGTGCAGGAGCAAATATTATCCTGCACTCAAAATATCAATTACTAAATTTCTTTTACCACAACAGTATTGGCAATTTTATCATGCCATCCTTGTTTCTTTGGGTCCCATATAACCCACAATAACCCCAAGCAAAAAATTAATGTTGCCGGAATATAACCCAAATAGCGTAAAATACTTTGTCCTAGTGTCAAGTGATGACCAGTTTGGGCATCAAGCACTTTAAGTTTCAATAAACGTTTACCTGGTGTTCCTGCAAATTTCACCCAGCAATAGACAATAAAAGCAGCACTCAATAATTGAAAAAAAGCATCGACCCAATTAAATTCTGTACTGGTAAAATAATCTTCATTCAAAAGAAGTCCAATAGGTATCGTTACCAGCATAATAATAATTGCATCAATGATTGATGCACCCATACGAATCCAGAACCCAGCATATTGATATTGTTGTGACATGATTTATATCTCTAATAAAAAACTCAGCCAGCAAAATACTGACTGAGTTTATGTTAAATAAAAATGAATCGTATTTAAATAGCCAACATACTATTCACCGTTTCCACTACATTTTTGGATTTCACTTCAGCTTGTAGTTGTTGTAAAGCTGCTTTCACTTCATGCTGACGAGGTTCAGCCAATGTATACCAACGAGAAAGCACCTGAATCATACGGGCACCAACAATTGGATTTTTTTCATCCATAAGTTTTGCTAACCCGATAAAATGTTCTACACCAACATTTTGCCATAAATTTACAGGCCGTGATGCCAGCCCACCAGTCACTGCACGTATTCGATTTGGTGTTCCCAAATCATAATCAGCATGTGCGGTCAATTGTGCAATCTGCTGTTGATCTGCTTGAGGATGTGCTGCCTGAATCATAAACCATTGATCGAGTGCCAATGCTTCATCTTTGAAACGTTGATAAAAATCTGCCAAAACTTGTTCTGCCTGAGGTGCATTATTCCATACCAGAACACGCATTGCACCCAAACGCTCTGTCATATTGGTGGTGTGTTGATATAAATTAAATGCCCAATCAAATGCACAAGTGTCGCCATGACGTGCCAACATACTGAGTGCAATATTGCGTAAAGCACGTACACCCATCGCTTGACTAAACTCTTGCTGTTGATCCGGATCAAAATCCTGATAGATTTCTTTCCAGAAATCACCCATGAATTGCGCCAGTTTGTTTAACAAAGCTTCTCGTTTTTCCGCAACGAACTCTGGCTGATAATTTTGGTCAATACGACTGGCCAGATAACTTTCTGTCGGGACATCAAGTAAACGTGATGCCAATAAAGGATCTTGTGGCGCCAACTGCGGCAAGACCTGTTGCATCGCCTGCAAATATACGTCTACCGAATGATCCTGTAGTAAAATACGTTCTAACAACGCTTGTGTTGCCTGCCATTGATTAAATCCATTGGTTTCATGACGCAATAAAAATGCCAATTCAGCATCAGAATAATCAAAATCCAGATTAACAGGCGCAGAAAAATTTCTAAGTAAAGAAATCACTGGTTTCTGGGCAATCTGCTGAAAAGTAATTGTTGCCTGTTCCTGTGTAAATAAATACACACCATCTTTAACCTGATTTTCAAATAAATCAGTACAGTCCAGTGTAAATTGCTCCCCAGATTCAGCATCAAATAAAGCCAGTGCAACAGGAATCGGGACTGCTTTAAGAGATGGATACTTATGATGTGACTTGATACTTTGCTTAAAATGTAAAGTTAATGTTTTTGCCTGTGCATCATGTGCTGCCTGAACAGCCAAAGTCGGTGTACCAGGTTGATTGTACCAGGTTAAAAATGCAGACAAATCTACACCAGAGCCTGCACTTAAAGCAGCCACCCATTCTTCAACTGTTACCGCTTGCCCATCATGACGATAAAAATATTCATCAGTACCCTGACGAAACTTTTCTTTGCCGAGCAAGGTGGCCATCATTCGGGAAATTTCAGCGCCTTTTTCATAAACTGTGGCTGTATAAAAGTTATTGATTTCCACGAAATGATCCGGACGTGGCGGATGTGATAACGGTCCGGCATCTTCAGGAAACTGGTGTGATTTCAATACAGACACATCATCAATACGTTGTACCGCAGGTGATTGTAAATCTTCAGAAAAAGATTGATCACGAAAAACGGTTAATCCTTCTTTTAAACATAATTGGAACCAGTCACGGCAAGTAATCCGGTTTCCTGTCCAGTTATGGAAATATTCATGTGCAATTACAGATTGGACTCGCATAATTGCTGCATCAGTTGTCACTTCAGGATCAGCCAACACACAGGAGGTATTAAAAATATTTAAACCTTTATTTTCCATTGCCCCCATATTAAATGCACTGGTTGCCACGATCATGTAATTATCCAAATCGTAAGCACGACCATAATGTTCCTCATCCCAGCGCATCGAATCTTTTAAAGCTTGCATAGCAATCTGGCATTTTGGAATATCTTTTTCTACAGCATAAATTTCTAGCGCAACATCTCGACCTTCAATCGTGGTGTAACGATCTTTTAACACTTGCAAATTTCCAATGACACAGGCAAACAAGTAACTTGGTTTTTGGGTAGGATCCTGCCAGATTGCATAATGACGATCACTTCCAACTGTCCCTGTTTCCAGTAAATTGCCATTGGCAAGTAGTACTGGATATTTTAAATCTGCTTCTACACGGGTGGTGAATACCGACAACACATCCGGACGATCCGGATAAAAGGTAATTTTACGAAAGCCTTCCGGTTCGTTTTGTGTCACAAATAAATCGCTACCCGCCTGATATAAACCTTCAAGTTGCGTATTACTTTCAGGATGAATAATCACTTCAGTTTCAATGATTGCCTGATCTGGAAGTTCAGCAATGATGAGTTGCTCAGCATCTAATTGATATTGATTTTCTGCAAGCTGCTGTCCATTCACCACAATACGTTGTAATTGCAGGTCACGCCCCAACAGTATCAAATCACCCGGATGTTGCCGTTGTACCTGCAAAGTAGATCGCACAATACTATGATCATCAAACACCCGAATATCCAGATGAATATCTTGCACTGCAAATGCAGGAGGCGTGTAATCTTTTAAATAAATGGTTTCTGTTACACCAGACGCATTTACAGCAATGTTCATATTGTCGTCATCCTAATTTTATAGTCAATTTAATGAAGGTGTATATCTGGGCAAATCAAACAATTTAAAGCCCATATCAAACTACTTACTCAACAATTTATTAAAAAACTAAAATCCAAATAATTCAATATAGTTTTTATCCAGATAAAATCTTCTTTCGCTTAAATTTGAGGTAAACTTTTCTAAACTCTTGCTGCTGTTATTGCCCTATCATGCCAGAACTTACACAAATTTATCAGAAACAACTGGATCAAAGTCAACTCTGCCCAATTTGTCAGGCAGCCATGTACTGGATTGAAGGCGAATATTTTCAGCAGAATTTAAACTTTCATCAATGCAGCCATTGTGAACATTGTATTTTTTATGCAGATACACCACATACCTGTCATTGCAAACATTGTTTACAAAAACGCCAAAAAGAAATTCAGGCGACCCGTTTTCAGGAGCGTAAAAACGAATGGACAAAAAAACGGGAACGTCAGGATAATGTCGAAATTCTGCTAAATGACCTGAGTTTATTACATAAACTTTTTTTATTGAGCTTATTGGATGGTACTGTGGATGATCAACGACCACATACTGAATTTATTGATTTCGAACATTATTATCCATTGCAGATTACACCTAGTTATCAATTGTTCAAACAACTTAAAAAAACCTTTATCGAACGTTATTATTTACTCTCTCTGGGAAATTCAGAGCAACAATTTTTTCCAAATTTACGTTTACAAGGCTATCGTGAACCAAGCCTATTGAGCTTGACTCAGCAATTACGTCAATGGTTCTATCAAGATTTTACTCAAGGCGTGCCATACAAAGACAGTGAGGAAGTTAAGGATACCTTAATCACTTTACTGGCACATGAGTTGGTTAATTATTGTCAATATCGCTGCCAAAAATGGCAAATATTATTTTATGCCAATCAACAGTTTGTGGATTATTGTAAAGAGCTACTCCGTGATCTGGCTGTCAGCCAAATCTATCACCTGATTGATCGTGGATTAAATTATTTATACGATCAGCAATTACTGGACAATACCAATAAAAATTATGTCAATACCAATCGTTTACGCAAAACTTTACAAGGTTATCGTGAACGTGGACAACAACAACACTGGGAAACTGCAAGCCTTGCCCGCCCCATTGATTTGCCTTACTCACAAATGACGTATATTTTTATTGACCGTTTTCTAAAATTTGAACAAAAAGTATTTATTCAACCGATCTGGAAATGCTGGCAAGATATTTTGCCTCGACTACGTTTTTTCACCGAACGGCACTGTATTCATTGTGGTAGTAAAGATTTACATATTGAATATAGTGCAGAAAATTATGTGTCTTTTAGCTGTTTGCGCTGCAAACATCAGGATCATTATTTTATTCGTTAAAGGATGAATAATTCTATGCAACACAATCAGATTATTGAAGAATTAACCAGCATCTGGCAACAATTACAGCAAACACAACCATTGGTGCATTGCATTACCAATACTGTTGCCAGTAATTTTGTCGCCAATGTTTTACTGGCAATCGGTGCTTCTCCTGCAATGATTGACAATCCATTAGAAGCAGAGAATTTTGCCAGAATTGCTGCGGCATTAAGTATCAATACGGGTACGCCAAACACTGAACAAACTCAAGCCATGTTTAAGGCTGCACAAGGCGCAACACTAGCACAAACGCCGTGGATACTTGATCCAGTAGGTTACGGTACAATTCTGAAATGGCGAAGTGAAACAGTTGATCAATTACTGACATATTCACCTCGAATTATTCGCGGTAACGCATCTGAAATTGCTGCTTTGGCTGGTTACCAAACCACAGGAAAAGGGGTCGATACCACGCTATCTCCAGAAAATGTATTGCAGCATGCTGCAACTTTAATTCAACAAAATAATCAATGTATTGCCATTTCAGGCACCACAGATTTTATCTTAAGCCAACGTTATGGTGTAATTGCCATTCAAGGCGGAAGTTCACTACAACCAAAAGTTACAGCGATGGGTTGTGCTTTAGGTGCAGTATGTGCTGCCTATCATGCAGTAACTGATGATAGCACCTTGGCTGCAATAGCTGCTCATGCACAATTTGCTTATGCAGCACAGCAAGCTGAACAAACTTCTACAGCACTTGGTCGCTTTCAAATCACTTTTTTGGATGCGTTATCGCAATTTCGTCCAGAATATTTCACAGAGGTTCAGTTCAACCAACATTAATTTTTTCTTGAAAATACGACGATAAATCTGCGACTGACTCAATGACAAGATCTGGACGAATCTTTGATTGCTCATGATAAGCTTGTCGGTATTTACCAGTTTTCACTAAAATACCAAAAATACCCGCACGCTGGGCACCACCAACATCACTGTCAATATCATCACCGATTAAGATGGCTTGGCTTTCATCACATTGTGCCGAGCGCAAAACTTGCTGAAAAAATGCCACCGCAGGTTTACCAATAATTAAGGCATCTTGTCTGGACACGTATTCCAGACCAGCAATAAATAAACCGATGTCAACTTTTAAACCATGGCGGGTTTGCCAAAATCGATTTTTATGCAAAGCAACCAGTTTTGCCCCCTGATTTAATGCATAAAAGATTTGATTAATTAAATTATAATCCCAAGCTTCGCCTATATCGCCAATTACAACAAAATCAGGTTGCTGGGTTTCATGTATAAACTCAGAAAAATCTTGCACTATATTTGCATGTACCACTGGCCAGACTTTTATTTTACGCTGTAAAATTTGCTGTTGTTCGCGTAAATAAATCCGGCTTGCTTCGGAAGCACTTAAAATTTCATGACTTTGTGCCTGAATGTTCGCTTGATACAAATGTTGCAATAACATTTCCTGATTTTGTGTAGTTGTATTGGTCATAAACCGAATCATGTAATTTTGCGCACGTAATTGTTCGATCAGTAAATTTGCACCCTCTATCGGCTGACCATCGATATGTAAAGTTCCATCAATATCAAAGATAATGAGTTTTACTTGAGTAGGTAATGCAACGTTGCTCATAGCTACTCCTTTTATTGATAGCTGTTTTGCTATCTTATTAAGTTTTTTATTCTTTCTACAAGCTGTTTTTTATACCGAAATGTTTTTATACTCTAAGCACGAACCCCAGATTAGGTGAACATGTAATGTTCGCAATGAAAAATCCATGCGCTACTTAAGTCAATGTCCAAGTTGCCAAACCATTTACCGATTATCATTATCCCAAATTAATATTTCTGATGGTCGGGTCAAATGTGCGCAATGTCAGCATATTTTTAATGCCTTATCCAACTTTATTCTTGACCCAAGACAATCTATATCCACAGAAATGGATGAGCGTGTAATTTCTGTACCAGAAGCAACAACACCTTCGACAAGTGAAACCTGTACAAAAAAAATACATAACAGGCATCAGCAATATGTGAGCGAATTTATGCATTATCGTGTAGAAGGTTCAAAACTGAATTTACAAACTTACCTGAATAATCTTAATCGTATTAATCCCACACCAGATGAATCACGAAAAGAGAATATACTTCAAACACCATATAACCCACTCATCATTCAAAAAAAATATAATAAAATTATTAACTTAAATCAACAGTTTTTACCTATTAAAATTATTTTAATTCTGCTATCGATCTTCTTTTTACTGATTATTTACCAGACCATTAGGTAATTCTTTTTACACAAAATACTAATCTATTAACCACAGCAACAAAAAAAGTTTCGCACTATAAAACAATTTAAACCAAAAATACAGAAAAAAATTTAAGAAAAAATTGCAGTTTATTTACTCACTTTTTCATAGAAAATGCTATTATATGCGCCATTGAAGTTTACTTATCCTCTGTGTCGCTCTAGTCACAATTTATTACTTAACAAAACTATTTTTACCAATGGATATATTGGTAATGAGGTAGTTTTTTTGTGAGTTTTGTTTTAGGATATTTTTTGAACGATTTTATTGTTCATTGAAGTGCCCAAGGGCAATTTAACTTCTTACTTAATTTTTGATAGTTTTTTTAATTTTTAAAAATACTATCTTCGACTTTGACTAACTTGCCACTGTATCAATATATCGTGGTCTAATATTTTGGGTTTTTAGCATGAATAGCAAATCTCCTATTTTTACTGCGCAGTCTGACGTTGCCTTACGTATTCACGTCGATCGTGCAGTTCGCCATTACTTCGCGCAACTACAAGGCGAACAGCCTTCTCAAGTTTACGATTTAGTATTGGCTGAAATGGAGAAGCCTTTATTATCAGTAGTACTTGAATACACGCGTGGTAATCAAACACGTGCTGCTGAAATCTTAGGGCTTAACCGTGGGACTTTGCGTAAAAAGTTAAAAGCGCACGGACTTATGGCCGAATAAATGATAAAATGCTCGCTGTTGCGGGCATTTTTTTTATGCCTTTTTTATATTAACTGCTAAAAAAATCTGATTGCTATGACAGTTTCTCGTGCTTTAATTTCTGTATCTGATAAAACAGGTATTGTTGACTTCGCCAGAGCATTGGCGCAACTAGGGATCGAAATCCTTTCTACTGGTGGAACTTATAAACTACTGAAAGAAAATCAAATTGCAGTAGTAGAAGTATCAGAACATACTGGTTTTCCTGAAATGATGGACGGTCGAGTTAAAACCCTGCATCCAAAAATTCATGGTGGCATTCTGGCACGCCGCGGTCTTGATGAGGCTGTAATGCAGCAACATCAGATTGACCCGATTGATCTGGTGATTGTAAATTTATACCCATTTGCAGCCACTGTTGCCAAAGCAGATTGCTCTCTGGCTGATGCCATTGAAAACATTGATATTGGCGGGCCAACCATGGTTCGTGCTGCTGCGAAAAACCATGCATCTGTCGGCATTATTGTCAACGCAAGTGATTATGATGCTGTAGTAGCAGAACTTAAAACCAGTGGTGAATTATCACAGGCAACACGTTTTGATTTAGCAGTTAAAGCCTTTGAACATACTGCACAATACGATGGCATGATCGCCCAGTATCTAGGTGCCCGCGTTGGCAAAAAAGAAGGTGAAGCAGATCAATTTGCCCGTACATTCAATCTGCAACTTAACAAAGCACAAGATTTACGTTACGGCGAAAATCCACATCAATCCGCTGCATTCTATGTTGACTCGGCAGCAAAAGAAGCCTCCGTTTCTACTGCAAAACAATTACAGGGTAAAGAATTATCCTACAACAATATTGCCGATACTGATGCAGCACTGGAATGCGTCAAATCATTTGCAAAACCTGCCTGTGTAATTGTAAAACATGCCAATCCATGTGGTGTTGCCGTATCACTGGATGGAATTAAAACAGCTTACGACTTGGCTTATACGACTGACCCTGAATCTGCTTTTGGTGGAATTATTGCATTTAACCGTGAGTTAGATGTTGCAACAGCACAAGCGATTGTAGAGCGTCAGTTTGTTGAAGTGATTATCGCACCGGCAATTGCTGATGGGGTACTTGAAGTAACTGGTGCCAAGAAAAATGTCCGAGTTCTAATTTGTGGTGAATTACCATCAATTAATGAACGCGCTGCGCAACTGGACTTTAAACGTGTAAATGGTGGCTTACTGGTTCAGGATCAGGATTTAGGCATGATTAAAGCAGCTGACCTGAAAGTTGTAACAACACGCACACCAACTGAACAAGAAATTGATGATTTAATTTTTGCATGGAAAGTGGCTAAATACGTCAAATCCAATGCGATTGTATATGCAAAAAATCGTCAAACTATCGGTGTCGGTGCAGGTCAAATGAGCCGTGTCAACTCAGCACGTATTGCAGCAATTAAAGCAGAACATGCCGGTCTTGTTGTTGAAGGTGCTGTGATGGCATCTGATGCCTTCTTTCCTTTCCGGGATGGTATTGACAATGCAGCAAAAGCTGGAATCAAATGTATCATTCAGCCAGGTGGTTCCATGCGCGACCAAGAAGTTATTGCAGCAGCAAATGAACATGGTATCGCCATGGTATTTACAGGAATGCGCCACTTCCGTCACTAAACTGAAACTTATTCACGTTTAAACATTAGCTAAAAGCAACCTTCTCAACACTTTTAATGTATTTATAAGCGCTTGAGAAGGTTTTTTACTATAAATTGGAGAATTTTATGAATATTTTGGTTTTGGGTAGCGGTGGTCGTGAACACGCCTTATCCTGGAAAATTGCACAGGATGAAAAAGTAAAAAAAGTATATGTTGCACCGGGAAATGCCGGTACGGCACTCGAAGCCAAATGTGAAAATATCCTTCTGGATATTCTGGACAATTCTGCCATTATTGCATTTGCACAGAACAACGCCATCAACTTGATTATTGTTGGCCCAGAAGCACCTTTAGTCAATGGTGTTGTAGATGCCTGCCGTGCCGCCAATATCAAAATCTGGGGTCCTACCCAATATGCAGCGCAACTGGAAGGTTCCAAAGCTTTTGCCAAACACTTCCTGAAAAAACACAATATTCCAACGGCTTTTTATGATGTTTTTACCGATGTTGATGCAGCCAAAGCCTATGTTACACAACATGGTGCGCCAATTGTTATTAAAGCAGATGGTCTAGCTGCGGGTAAGGGTGTCATTGTTGCCATGAACAATGATGAAGCTTTTGCAGCAATTGATGACATGCTAGCCGGCAACAAATTTGGTGATGCAGGTTCTCGTGTTGTCATTGAGCAATTTTTAGAGGGAGAAGAAGCATCCTTTATTTGCATGATTGATGGTGACAATATCCTACCAATGGCAACTTCACAAGATCATAAACGTATTTTTGAAGGTGATCAGGGACCAAATACTGGAGGTATGGGTGCATATTCACCTGCTCCTGTTGTCACTGATGATGTCTTTGAACGTGCCATGACAGAAATTATGCGCCCAACTGTAGAGGGTATGAAAAAAGATGGTCATGTCTATACGGGTTTCCTTTATGCAGGATTGATGATTGACAAAAGTGGACAACCTCGCGTCATCGAATTCAACTGTCGTTTTGGTGATCCGGAAACTCAGCCAATCATGATGCGCCTACAGTCTTCATTGATTGATTTAGTAGAAGCAGGATTGGCTGGGAATTTACCCAAAGAAGCACAATGGGATGAACGAAAATCTATCGGTATTGTTTTGGCTGCCGAAGGATACCCAGAAACAGTTCGTAAAGGTGATGTCATTTCTGGCTTGGGTTCAAATCTTGCGGATACCAAAGTTTTTCATGCAGGAACAGCAAACAATGCAGAGGGTCAGGTCATTACTGCCGGCGGCCGTGTGCTTTGTGTAACGGCTTTGGGAAATAGTGTACTTGAAGCACAAACAAATGCTTTAACTGTTTGTGGGGATATCACTTTCAGTGGTATGCAATATCGCCGTGATATTGGTTATCGTGCCATTGCTCGTGAACAAAATTAATTAAATATATCAGGCTCATACTTTATGAGCCTGATGTTCTAAAATAATTTTTAGATCTGTTTCAATCATTTTTCATATCAAAATGAAAAAAAATCATTCCACAAAAACTTTTAAATAATTCATATTTTTCATAAAGTTAATCAATAATACATATATATCAATGTTTGCATTACCCTAGTTAAATTCGGACGAAAGTAGTAGTATATCGCCATTTTGTAAAATCAACATTTGGAATATTCATGCGAGAATATGCTGTATTTACCTCTGAATCGGTAAGTGAAGGTCATCCAGACAAAATGGCCGATCAAATTAGTGATGCTATTTTGGATGCTATTTTAGAACAAGACAAATATGCTCGTGTCGCATGCGAAACATTGGTTAAAACCGGCGCTGTTGTTCTGGCAGGTGAAGTCACAACCACAGCAAATGTTGATGTGGAAAATATTGTACGCCAAACGGTTAATGGTATTGGTTACCATCATTCCAATCTGGGTTTTGACGGTTCAACCTGTGCCGTGATTAACATGATTGGTAAACAATCTCCTGAAATTGCACAGGGTGTTGATCGTCAGAAACCTGAAGATCAAGGTGCAGGTGATCAGGGATTGATGTTTGGTTATGCAAGTTCTGAAACAGATGTATTAATGCCAGCACCGATTTTGTATGCACATCGCTTAATGGAACGTCAGGCAGAACTACGCCGTAATGGTAAATTGGCATGGTTACGTCCCGATGCCAAGAGTCAGGTTACCTTTGCCTACGAAAATGGTAAACCTGTACGCCTTGATGCTGTAGTTTTATCGACTCAGCATGACCCCGAAATTGCACAAAAAGATTTAAAAGAAGCGGTCATCGAAGAAATTATTAAGAAAATTATTCCTGTGGAAATGTTTCATGCTGATACCAAATTTCATATCAACCCAACCGGTTTATTTGTAATTGGTGGTCCGGTCGGTGATTGTGGTTTGACTGGTCGTAAAATTATTGTAGATACTTATGGCGGTATGGCACGACATGGCGGTGGTGCTTTCTCTGGTAAGGATCCATCCAAAGTGGATCGTTCTGCTGCTTATGCAGGTCGTTATGTAGCAAAAAACGTAGTTGCTGCCGGTCTGGCCGAAAAATGTGAAATTCAGGTCAGTTATGCCATTGGTGTGGCTGAACCAACTTCTATTTCAATTAACACATTCAATACTGGCAAAGTTTCTGATGAGATGATTATTACATTAATTCGTGAATACTTTGATTTACGTCCATACGGCATTACACGTATGTTAAATTTATTGCAACCAATGTACCAAAAAACTGCAACTTATGGCCATTTTGGTCGTCAGGGTGCAGCCAATGCCTTTACTTGGGAATTAACAGATAAAGCAGATGCTCTACGGCATGCCGCTGGTTTGTAATTCAAACAGAGAAACTTGCAGCATCTTCATGTTGCAAGTTTTTTATCCCCTTTCAAAACATAATCTAACTTAACGGCCACCGGGAAGTTGAGAAAAATAAGTTTTTAAAGCATCCAGACAACGCTGAATTTTAACTGGTTGATGCTCACGTTTTGATGTCATGGCATATAGGGTATATTCAGGAAGCTGCCAACAAGGCAATACTTCTATTAAATCATGCTGGCAAATTTCATGCTGTGCATCCAGATATAAAATCCGGGCAATACCATGACCATTCAAACACAATGATTTCATTACCAAAACATTATTGGTCTGGATCTTGATTGGCATTTTAATTTGAAGGGTTTCGTTACTTTTTACATGCGTTAAATCCAGTGTTGAATAATCCTGCATCAACATGACAGGTAAAAGCTGATGATGAATTAAATCCTTGGGATGATCAATATTGGAATATTGATTCAAATAAGTTGGAGACGCAACCAGTACCTGCTGCACTCGAGCCATAGGATGAAATTCGAAAGCATCATTTTCTTCAATTTTTGGACTCATACGAATGGCAATATCAATACGATTTTCAGCCAGATCAATATAATGATTATCAGCTTGTATATGTACAGTTAATGCAGTATGTGCCATCATCCAGCGTGATAAGGCTGGAATAATATGCATTGAACCAAGTTCCGGTGTTGTTGCAATCCGTAACTCACCAATCAAGTGGTCCTGTAATTCGACAATTCGTATTTTGCCACGCTCTGCCGCTGCCATCATTTCCTGACAACTTTGAAAAAAAACTTGCCCGGCTTCTGTCAAACTGATTTTTCGGGTTGAACGGTGCAGTAATGTCGTATTCATTTCCTGTTCAAGAGAACGAATTTGTTGACTGACTGCACTGGTCGTAATTCCAAGCTCTCTTGCTGCCCCACTAAAAGACCCCCGTTCAACAATACAAGCAAATACACCCATTGCCCGAAGATTATCTAACATTGTACTCAACACTTTTTTGTTAAAATATTTATCATTATATAATAAAATAATTTTTATAACATCAACTTATCGGTAGTAAAGTTGAGGGGTCAATCGGTTTTCCATCCAGACGAATCTGAAATTGCAACCATGTTCGATTCGTACCAGTATTACCCATTTCTGCAATTTTCTGACCTGCTTGTACTTTATCCCCAACTTTGGTCAATAATTTACTGTTGTGTGCATACGCAGTAATATAACCATTGGTATGACGAATCAGAATTAATTTACCATACTCCTTTAAACCATCATCAGCATATACCACTTCACCCGCAGCAGCAGCATAAATCGGATCGCCGCTATTTCCACCAAAAAACAGACCTTTAATGTCCTGATTCAAATTAAAACGCTGCAAAATCGGGCCTTTACTTGGTAATACCCAGCGAATCTGACTGCTACTAGACGGTGTTGTAACAGTGGGCGTTGAGGTTGATCCAGTTTGAATTTGTGGCTGCACTACAGGAGCTTGCTCTGGTACACTATGATTTTGTGCTTGTTGTGCCACACTTTGTCGCTGAATCTGGATCGGTTGCTCAATTGGACGAGTTTGCACCAAACGTGGTGTGGATTGTGCTGATCCTCTCAGTCGCAATGATTGACTGACATAAATTTTATCCATTGTGTTGATATTATTCAAACGAGCAATTTCTGTGTAATCCAAATTATAACGAGCAGCGATTTTACTTAAACTATCACCTGGTTGCACAGTATAATATTCAGGTATATAAAACTGCCGTGATGATGATACGGTCGGTTGTGATGCACAACCCACCATCAGTAAAGTTGCACTGATCAGCGTTACAGAATAAAAAGCCTTTTTATTAGACATCAATCAACCATCCAGAAATCATATAAATCTTGCAAATACGGTGTAAAATCCGTGCTAGCATAACAAAATGTGTTTTAGCACTAATATTTATTTCGTGCAAAAACACAAAGCAACAACATTTTTACATATATTTTTAGCTTTTTTGCAAGCAATCAGTAAGTTAAATCGCATAATCCACCGATTTTGCCAAATCAAGCAAAACCTCATAATTTGTACTGTCCATTTGAATTGGTGTCACACTGATATAGTCATTGGCAATTGCATAGAAATCTGATGGAATACCACTCACCTTACTTCGCTCAGTAACCGCTTCTCCAGATAGACCAATCCAGTATACTTGCCTACCTCGTGGGTCAACATGACTGGTCACAGGCTTGGATTGTTGGCGACGCCCTAAATGCGTAACTTGTACACCGGCATAATGTTCAACATCAGGAATATTTACATTTAAAATATGCCGTGGTGGTAAATTAGGTATGCCCTGTTGAATGAAAGATTTAACCCAATACGCAGCTTTGGCATAGTCTTCAGGTTTTTCATAAGTACGTACATTTTGTCCACATAACGATACAGCAATAGCAGGTTGTCGCATTAATCGACCTTCAAAAGCTGCACCCACCGTGCCCGAATACAGCACATCATCTCCCAAGTTAGCACCACTATTGATTCCACTAACCACCAAATCAAACTCCCGATCCTGAAACAAACCGTTCATGGACAAATAGACACAATCAGCCGGTGTCCCATTTATAGCCCAGGTATCTGGAGAAATTTGGACTGCGCGTAATGGTCGATCCAGCGTTAAAGCAGAAGAATAACCACTTCGCTCACTTTCTGGTGCAACAATGGTCACATGGGCAATTTCTTTTAGGGCATTCGCCAAAGCAATAATTCCGGGTGCAAATACACCATCATCATTGGCAATCAAGATATTCATGAAAAAACTCTACAAAAATTATATAGCAATCAAAAAGTGGCTTCAGTATTGTAGGGGAATTTACAGGATCTGTCTGAATTCCTCAGGATTTCAAGCAAATCCACCCCACTGAATTGACTTACCTTAATTGGAATATGTACTAATGTCCAAAATTTTAAATTCTATTTTAGCAATCACACTGATGTCCGGTGTTGCTATAACTGGCTATGCAAAAAATACCACTAGTCCTACCCTAGATAAAACCAATCTCGAAGAATCTTCTCAAAGCAGTCTGGTCGAGATTGCTAATTTACAGGTATTTAAAGAAGTATGCCCCGAACTGATTGGTGAAAACAAAAATCTTAATCAGGGAATTCATAAAATTTTGGGAGCGTATCTACCTGGTTTTAAGGATCCAGAATTGGCGTTAAGTGCATTAAATCAGGAAGATTATTATCAACCTATTTTACAGCAAGCTCGTCAAGAAGTTGCAAATGCGTCCAAGGAAGATAATCGTCAAGTTTGTCTAAGTATTGTAAATTGGGATAAAAAGAAAAAATAAGTTTTTAACTATTTTTTAGCCTGAAAAACGATAAACCAATTGGTTTGTCGTTCAGGCTCCTCTAGAATAAGAACCCGTCAACCTATCTATCTCACAACCCTTAACTGGAAATCCAAATAATGACACGCCACATTGCATCTGCTGCATTATTTTTAATTACAAGTAGCTCTTTTAGTTTCACTTATGCAGCAACGGTCATTGCCTCTCCGCCAGAACTAGATAACAAAGCTTATGTGGTCATGGATTATGACTCAGGGCAAATTTTGGCACAGAAGAACCAGAATGAGCATCTGGCGCCTGCCTCAATGACCAAAATGATGACCAGTTATATCATTGAGCAAAAACTATTAAAAGGCGAACTTACCGAAAATGAAAAAGTTCGTATGAATGAGTCTGCGTGGTGCCGTGGTAGCAGTACGGAATCATGTATGTATGTTCCACTTAATGGAACAGCTACAGTACTGGAAATGTTGCGGGGCATTATCGTGCAATCAGGTAATGATGCATCTAAAGCACTGGCGGAACACATTGCTGGCAATGAAGGCACCTTTGCCCACATGATGAATCAGGAAGCTGAACGTCTGGGAATGAAAAATACCCATTTTGAAAATGCAACTGGTATGCCTGCCCAAGGTCACTATTCCAGTGCACTGGATTTGGCTAATCTGGCACGCCATATTATTCGGGATAGCTCAAAATATTATCCAATTTACTCAGAAAAAGAATTTACCTTTAACGGAATCAAGCAAGGCAATCGTAATGCTTTGCTTTATACAGATCCAAGTGTAGATGGCTTGAAAACAGGACATACCAGCGAAGCAGGTTATTGCTTGACAGCTTCCAGTAAACGTGGTCCGATGCGTTTAATTACAGTGATTTTTGGCGCCAATTCTATTCAGGGGCGTGCAGATCAAAGTCGCCAATTACTTAACTGGGGATTTAGTAATTTTGAAACTGTAAATATTCGCCCTGCAAAACAGGCATTGGCAACAACACCAGTCTGGTTTGGGACAGAAGACAAAGCTGAAGTTGGTGTGATGGATCCATTTTCAGTGACTTTGGCGAAAGGTCAAGGTGGTAAAATTACCACAAAACTTGACATCAACCCAAAACTTGAAGCACCATTAAAGCAAGGTCAAGTTGTCGGAAAAATTTCAGCCATTCTTGATGGTAAAGTCATCAGTGAAAGCCCATTGGTTGTTTTAAAACCGATTGAAGAAGCAGGCTTTTTTGCTCGTCTAATTGACCATATTAAATTATTTTTCAGTAATCTTTTTTAAAATAATTTAACAAAGCCATTGATCTTTATAGAAAAGCATTCATCATTTGATGAATGTTTTTTTATGGATAAAAAGATCATGTCAGACAATGTTCGTAATTTCTTAGGTATTCAGCCAAAAATTGATGGCAGTTGCTATATTGATTCACTCTCCGTAGTGATTGGCGATGTACAACTGGCAAAAAATGTATCTGTCTGGCCTTTTGCCGTAATTCGTGCCGATGTCAATCATATCCACATTGGGAAATGTAGTAATGTACAGGATCATTGTATGTTACACGTCAGTCATAAAACAGCAACTAACCCCCAAGGTTCACCACTGATTATTGGCGAAGAAGTTACCATTGGCCATCATGTAACCTTACATGGTTGTAACATTGGAAATCGGGTACTCATTGGCATTAATAGTGTAGTACTGGATGATGTCACGATTGAAGATGATGTCATGATTGGCGCAGGCAGTTTAGTTCCACCTCGAAAAACACTTAAAAGCGGTTATCTATATCTAGGCAATCCCGTGCAACAAATTCGCCCACTTACAGAAAAAGAGCTGGCATTTTTATCCTATTCGGCTCGGCATTATGTCAAAGTGATGCAACAGCATCAACAAACCCTCAAAACCTGATTTATCTTTACGAATCCTGTATTTTTAACCATTTAAACGCAAAAATAGCCTGAAATTCAGATTTCAATTGGCCTTTGCAAACTAAATTGCGTATCATATAGCGCAATTATTCTCAGGGTGGAATGAAGATGTCATGGTCTGCGCATGTTACAGTTGCTACCGTTGTTCAGCAGGACGGACGTTTTTTACTGGTTGAAGAACACAGTGAAGGTTTTTCTCATCCTGTTTATAACCAGCCGGCTGGTCATGTAGAAGCTGGTGAAACGCTGATTGAAGCTGCATTACGTGAAACACTGGAAGAAACCGCTTGGCAGGTCAAAATTACTGATTTTCTGGGAATTTATACTTATACGCCACCAATGTTTCCAGATCGTACTTATTTTCGTTTTTGCTTTTTAGCCAAAGCACTACAAAATACGCAGCAATCACTTGATCAGGATATTCTACAAGCAGTCTGGTTAAGTTTTGATGAGTTACAAAATTCTGGTCGTGCACGCAGTCCTTTGGTTCTCCAAGCTATACAAGATACGATTGCTGGACAAAAATATCCGCTAAACATCATTCACGAACACCCTTTTCATTCTTTAACCTCAAATTTGGAAGCTTAATCTCGTATGCAAAAAAATGTCATCGTTGGCATGTCAGGCGGTGTAGATTCATCCGTTTCGGCAGCTTTACTCCTCGAACAGGGCTATCATGTAGAAGGTCTGTTTATGAAGAACTGGGAGGAAGATGACGGCACGGAATATTGCACAGCAATGCAAGATCTTGCTGATGCACAAGCTGTCGCAGATCGTTTAGGTATTAAACTACACACAGTCAACTTTTCCATGGAATACTGGGATCGTGTTTTTGAACACTTTCTTGCAGAATATTCTGCTGGACGCACACCTAATCCTGATATTCTATGTAATAAAGAAATTAAGTTTCGTGCCTTTTTAGATTATGCCGTAAATTTAGGTGCAGATTTAATTGCTACCGGACATTATTGCCGCCGTGGTATAAGCAGCCAGAATAGTCAGGGTGAAACTTATGCGCCTTTACTAAGAGGTCTTGATAATAATAAAGATCAAACATACTTTTTACATGCCGTACATGGTCGAGAAATTGATAAAACGCTTTTTCCTGTAGGAGAACTAGAGAAACCCCAAGTTCGTGAAATTGCCCAAAAATTAGGTCTATCAACGGCGACTAAAAAAGATTCGACAGGTATTTGTTTTATTGGTGAACGCCGTTTTAATGATTTTTTAAAACAATATTTACCTGCTCAGCCCGGTGAAATCGTTCTTGAAGATGGTACAGTGATTGGGCAACACCATGGGTTGATGTATTACACGCTTGGCCAACGTGGTGGTATTGGTATTGGTGGCATGAAAAATGCTGCTGAAGGTGCATGGTTTGTACTACATAAAGATATCGCCAATAATCGTCTTGTTATTGGACAAGGTCATGAACATTCATTAATGTTATCGACCCAACTAGATAGTGAAGAAATTTACTGGATCGCAGGCGAACAAGATATTCCGTCATCTGGTTTACGTTGCACAGCCAAAACACGCTACCGTCAATCTGATCAGGCATGTACCATTTATCGTCATGATGAATTTCCTTCAGGTGTTCTCGTAGTATTTGATGAGCCACAACGTGCTGCAACACCTGGGCAATCTGTGGTATTTTATCAACAGCAAACCTGTTTGGGTGGTGGTGTTATTCGCAGTATAAATGCACCATTACCGCAATATTTACAGAGATAAATTATGGACACCATGCAGCCTTTTATGCCAGAAGTTGAGTTCTCGCAGCAACAGCATCAGGTTCTGGCATTGGCCGCAGTATTTCAGGCAGCTCAACTCGTACATGTTGTTGCCACTTCCAGTTCAAGCCGTATTGGTGAATTAGGCAACCATTACCGCGATATTTCAATCAGAGCTGCATTAAATATTCGGGCAAATGATAATCCAAATTTAAATAGCCAGATTTTTTTTCCGACATTAGGCGATATCCATCTAGGTTTACACACATTAGAACAATGTCTGATTGCACCTTATGATGCCAGCCCAAAGTCCCGTATTCCCCGCCTTGGCATTAAAAATGCCAAATTTCCATTAAATTATGCAATGGGTTTACTTAATCTTTCTGCCAAAGTCTATCGTCAGGCAGAATTTTGCAAAAAGATTAATCAGACACAACAGAATATTATTCGCCAATTGGCTTTTTTTGACTATCAATATCACCACCCCAGTATTATTGCTGCCTTTGCACAACTATATACTGAAACAGCCAGTACACTAAAACCCAGAATCATGGTTAAAGGTAATCCGGAATCTTTCAAAAACCCTCATGAAGTTGATATGATTCGGGCATTATTATTCACAGGTCTACAGGCCGCACACTACTGGCGCAAACTGGGTGGAAATCCATGGAAGCTGGTTTTTTCCAAAACTAAAATTATTAAAGAACTTCGTTATTTTGCACAACTCCAACATCAGCAGCTCAAGTTTGCTGATATTGAAACTTAATCACAGCGTTTGACTGAATTGAAGGATTTACCATGTTGTCAACCTTAACCGCCCTTTCTCCACTTGATGGCCGCTATGCAAGCAAATGTGATGCATTACGCCCTTACCTTTCCGAATTTGGACTGATTCATGCACGGGTTACCGTAGAAGTGCGTTGGTTACAAGCACTTGCCAATCATCCGGAAATTACTGAAATTCAGCCATTTAGTGATGAAACAAATGCCGCACTTGATGCAATTGTTATCAATTTTTCTGAAGACAATGCTTTAAGAATTAAAGAAATTGAACGCACTACCAATCATGATGTTAAAGCTGTTGAATACTTTTTAAAAGAACAAATTGCACATATTGATGAATTAAAAGAAGCTGGTGAATTTATTCATTTTGCCTGCACTTCTGAAGATATTAACAATCTATCACATGCTTTAATGTTAAAGCAGGGACGTGATGTTCTATTACAAAGTATGAAAAAAATTCTGGCAGATATTGCTACACTTGCACAAACTCATGCTGCTCAACCTATGCTATCTCGCACACATGGTCAAACTGCAAGCCCAACCACGCTGGGTAAAGAAATGGCCAATGTTGCTTACCGCTTATCTCGCCAGATTAAACAATTTAAGCAAGTTGAATTACTTGGCAAAATTAATGGTGCTGTAGGAAACTATAATGCTCACTTATCTGCTTATCCAAATATTGACTGGCCTGCACATTCACAGGCATTTGTTGAATCTTTGGGTTTAACTTTTAATCCATATACCACGCAAATTGAACCGCACGACTATATGGCAGAATTATTTGACGCTTTGCGTCGTTTTAACACTGTCTTAATCGATTTTAACCGTGATATCTGGGGTTACATTTCTTTAGGTTACTTCAAACAACGCTTAAAAGAAGGTGAAGTTGGTTCGTCAACCATGCCACATAAAGTTAACCCAATTGACTTTGAAAACTCTGAGGGCAATCTAGGGATTGCCAATGCAGTGCTTGCGCATTTAGGAGAAAAATTACCGATTTCCCGTTGGCAACGTGACCTGACGGACTCTACTGTTCTTCGTAATATGGGTGTGGGTTTTGCACAAAGTCTGATTGCGTTTGATGCCTGTTTAAAAGGGATTGGCAAACTTGAACTCAATGCCAATCGTCTACTGGAAGATCTTGATCATGCACAGGAAGTTCTTGCAGAACCAATTCAGACAGTGATGCGTCGTCATAATATCGAAAAACCGTATGAAAAATTAAAAGCATTAACACGTGGCCAAGCAATGACACGTGACATGATGGTAAATTTCGTCAACGGTTCAGAACTAGAAAAAGTTCCTGCTCAGGATCGTCAGCGTCTTGCAGAAATGACGCCAGCAACCTATACAGGCAATGCTGAATTACAAGCAAAAATACTACAAAAGCATCTGGACAAGTAAGAAATTACAACGAGTTGCGAGTAGCTACCATAACCCATTTGCATGTTTTGCAAATGGGTTTATTTTTAATCCAATCTAAAATATTAATAAGAAAAGATTTGTGGAAACCAATAAATTTAACCAACATAAAATTCCAAAAAATCTATCAATTCTTGCTGTGCGTGATACATTGATAGATTCCTCCTCCAAATAGTGACTTCATCCAAATGAAAGTTATGCTTTGTTATGCCAGCAAGAGAAAGATTAATGATGATGAAAATTTATTAGAAGACATTATCGATATTCTTACTTTAGCTAGAAAATTCAATCAGGAAAATGAGATATATGGTGTACTTTACTATGCAGATAATGCCTTTTTTCAATGCCTTGAAGGTGAGCAATCCACAATAGAATCCTTGTATAGGAATATTGAGAAAGATATTCGACATCATTGTGTAAAACGCTTATGCATTATTGAAATTGAAAAATTTAGATTTAAAAAATGGTCAATGAAATATGTTGAAAAAGATTCAATGATTGACCACTATTTTAAAGAAAATGGAATTGAAAAATTTGACCCTCAAAAGCTGGACTTGCATCATCTCAGCAATTTTATAGAAACACTAATTACAGTGAATCAAACCAATAGAAAAAATAGAACCCGTACAGGTTTTAATAATCGGGGAATCACTCCGTTTTTGTAAAATTACTAAAAATCTTGAGATTTCTACTCATAAATATCAGAGAAGTCGCCATAAATATTCCTGAACAAATCAGGAATATTTCATTAGATTTACCTAAGAACAAAATTAGAACAAGAAAAGGTACTGTTAGTAATAAATAAACTTTTTCATATTTTAATTGTGATGCGTACATACTATTTACTATTCCATAAAGGAAAGACGTTAAAAATAAGTTGATTGACTCTATAAAGCCGATATAGTTAAAAAAGATCAGTAAAACAAAAAAACTAATGGTAATAAACAAGAAAAACAGGATATCTTTAAATTTTAGCATCTTCATTTCCCCAACGATTAAAGTGGTATCTCTTCCTCTCCTCCTCCAAAAAGAGGAAGAGATGCCAATATGTATCAAAATTATTATTGAGAATAGTTATCTTAATTCTATATGCCATTCTCTTTAATATTGATCAAGTCAACTCGATACATAATGCCATTATAAAAAATAATAAAATTAAACGAATAGTCTATGGATTACAACGATGTAAGCTTTAGCTTACATAATTGCAAGAAATATCTTACATTTGTATGATTTTTAACCATAATATTGTTAAAGTACAGATAAATCCCTTGTTATGCAATATATGATTTATAAAATTAAAGCGTATTAACATTTCACAGATACTTGAAATGCAACCGTACATGATGTAGAACTTTTTAGTTGGTACAAGGCATGATTTGTATAACTTAGTCGTTCTAAGTAAAAAATATAACGCAACATGAGATGAAGGATCAATCACTGTAAGCAAAGCAATGATGTCGTACGCTATATAAGACTCATACTCAGGGTTAGGATCAAAATAAAAATACTTAAAATCTGTGGAATCAAAAAAGGATTAAATCCTACAAAATGCAGAATTTAATCCTCAAGACCTATTTCACTGATTTTTCGGCTTCACACCACTAAATCAGTGAAATTACCAAGCAATTGATCAGCTTTTTAACCTATTCATCAATTGCTGGTGTATAACGACCAGCAACGATTGCATCTTTGATACGATTTGCCTCAGTCAATACAAGTGCCAAAAGATTTTTCACATTATCCAGTGTTGCCACAGGACTTAATGTGGTCATCTTCAGTGATTGTACCGCACCAACTTTGGTTACTCCAATATTTGCTTCACCACGTGCAAATAACTCATCTGCAACATTCTGGTTCAGGCTATCAATAAATTCTTCAGGATAATCCTTTGGAACAACACGGAATAATACCGAAGCAAATTGTGGTTCAACCAAAAGCTCTAAATCTTCTGTTGCCTGAATATAAGCAGCAACATCACGCGTTAGATTGACGCCATGATCAATCATTGAACCATAAAGTTCTTCACCTAATGCTTCAATCGTCATCCACAGTTTCAATGCATCAAAACGGCGTGTGGTTTGTAAAGATTTAGAAACCAGATTAGGAACACCATGCTCTTCATCGTAAGCTGAATTCAAATATTCCGCTTCATAATGCATAAAACGGTAATTAGCTTCATCTTTAAGCAGAAATGCACCACAGCTAATGCTTTGGAAATAGTGCTTGTGAAAATCCAGTGTGACTGAGTCTACAGTTTCAATACCATCTAACCAATGACGATAATCATTCGATAAAATTAATGCGCCACCCCATGCTGCATCGACATGCATCCATGCACCATACTGTGTTGTTAATGCACGAATTTTTTGGATTGGATCAATTGCACCAGCATCGGTGGTTCCGGCAGTTGCAACGACACAGGCAATAATTTTACCTTCAGCAGTCAAATGTGCCATTGTTTTTTCCAAAGCATCAACATCAATTTGTGCCTTGTCATTTACTGGAACAGTCACCACAGACTGAAAGCCCATTCCCATCATTGCCATATTCTTCTGCACGGAGAAATGGGCATTTTCAGAACATATAACTTTGACTTTACTTAATGCTTCTACTGGCAAGCCATCACGTTGTACTGACCATTCCTGACCATCGGCATTTTTCCAGTGTTTGGCAATCGCCCAGTCACGTGCCAGTAATACACCCATTAAATTAGATTGTGTACCACCAGAAGTAAATACACCAGCCTGACCCGCACCAAAACCAACTTTCTGGCGCAACCAGTCAATCAACTGAACTTCCATCAATGAACCGGCCGGACTTTGATCCCATGAATCCATAGACTGGTTGGTGGCATTAATTAGGACTTCAGCAATCTGACTGGTGACCATGGTTGGACAATGTAAATGTGCCAGAGAATGTGGATGATGTACCTTCAGGCTTTTATTCAGAAATAATTCTACTGAACGCTTTAATGCACCTTCAAGTCCCATCCCTTCTTTTGAAGGCTGAAATGCAATGACAGAACGGAGCTGTTTAATGCTGCCGCCTGTGTACATTTTGTCATTTTGCAACCATGCAGCAACTGCTTTAACAGCCTGTTCCATTGCTGACTGATAGTCAGCAATGGATTGTGCATCATTGCAAAGTAGTGCTTGACGGTGCTTTGCAAAATCTACCATGTATTATTTGCCTCGCACTGCAACTAATGCTTCAGCCACAGCTTTTTTGAAGCGTTTAAGGACTTCTTCGCATTCTTCCTGAGTGATAATTAATGGGCAAAGTAAACGGATAACTGTACCATTACGTCCGCCTTTTTCCAGCATTAACTTATTGTTAAAACATGCTGTTTGAATTGCTGCTGCCAACTGAGAATCCGCAGGATAAGCACCTAAATGATCTGCTGGTTGATTTTCGTCAATAATTTCAATGCCGATCATCAAACCACGACCACGCACATGGCCAATACAATGAAAATCTTGTGCCAGTTTTTTTAACTCAGCTTGTAAAAACTCACCACGCTCTTGGGCATTTTCAGCAAGTTTATCTTGTTTGATAGCCGTTAAAGTCGCTAAGCCTGTACCCATCGCCAATTGGTTACCACGGAAAGTTCCGGTGTGACCAGCAGGTTGCCATGCATCGAATTTACGTTTAATTGCCAATACTGCAAGTGGCAAGCTACCACCTACCGCTTTAGACATCACCACAACATCAGGTTCAATGCCTGTATGTTCAAAGGCAAACATTTTTCCAGAACGTGCAAAACCGGCCTGAACTTCATCGAGAATCAAGACAATATTATGTTTCTCAGTGACTTCACGAATTTTTTTCAGCCATTTTGTTGGTGCAACAACCACACCACCTTCACCCTGAATGGCTTCGAGAATAACTGCCGCAGGACGGGTTACACCGCTTTCTACATCTTCAATGAATTGTTCAAAATAATACGTTAAGGCATTTACACCAGCTTCACCGCCGATCCCTAGTGGGCATCGATATTCATGCGGATAAGGCATAAATTGTACGCCTGGCATTAAACCATTCACGGCATTTTTGGCACTTAAATTACCTGTCATGGCCAAGGAACCATGTGTCATACCATGATAACCACCTGAAAAACTGATCACATTTGCACGACCAGTATAGGTTTTAGCAAGTTTGATGGCTGCTTCGGTTGCGTCTGCACCGGATGGACCACAGAATTGTAAGCAGTACTCTTGTTTTCCACCAGGAAGAAACGACAAAAGATTTTCTGTAAAGGCATCTTTTAACGGTGTCGTCAAATCCAGTGTATGTAATGGCAAACCGCTTGCCAGTGTGTCCTGAATACTTTGAATAACAGCAGGATGGTTGTGACCAAGGGCCAAAGTGCCTGCACCAGCTAGACAGTCGAGGTATTCATTGCCCTCAACATCGGTGATCCAACAGCCCTTCGCTTTCGCAATCGCTAAAGGTAATTTACGAGGATAACTACGAACATTTGATTCCATCTGACTTTGGCGAGTCAAGTAATATTCGTTAGTTTTGGCAGTTGCAGTTGGATCGTTTAAAGATACGCTCATATCGGATTACCATCTCTGATAAGGGTAGAAAAAAATAAGTCTTCATTTATAAAGACTTATGCCAATAGCTAGTTTAGGATAATTGCTGTGTTCTCTATCTTAGTCCTAGGCAGCCGATCATACAGTTTTTTTGGGGAAATAAAACCATTTTCTATAAAAAAATGATACTTTCCAGCCAATTGAATAACCGTAAAAACCCACTAAAATAAGTCTATCAACTCTAAAAGAAAAATATATGACAAGTACTAAAGATCTATTTAAATTTTTGTAAATGAAACCATAAGATAAACAAGCAATTTATTCATGATAATTAGGTAATACTTTGCAATAGTAAGATAAAAATAAGGCTCCGGTTTATGTCAAAACCGGAACCTATTAAAACAAATTATTTTTCTACACCAGCTTCCTGACCTGCAAGTTTGGCATTTGCATAATCCCAGTTTACAAGACTCTCAAGGAATGTCGCGATGTATTTTGGACGTGCATTACGGAAATCGATGTAATAAGCATGTTCCCATACATCGATAGTTAATACAGCAATTTTGCCATGTGCAAGTGGAGTATCCGCATTAGCAGTTTTTAGGATAGATAAATTACCATTAATCTCGTCAGCAACTAACCAAGCCCAACCTGAACCAAATTGTGTTGCAGCCGCATTGGCAAATTCTTCTGCAAATTTTTCGTATGAGCCAAAGGCTTCATCAATTTTTACTGCAATTGCACCAGTAGGTTTACCACCACCATTTGGTGTCAGTGAATTCCAGTAAAAAGTGTGATTCCAAACTTGTGCGGCATTATTGAAAATACCTGCTTTAGATGTATCACCTGCTGATGCAGTAATAATTTCCTCTAAAGTTTTCCCTTCAAGTTCAGTTTCCTTGATTAGATTATTTAGATTAGTGACGTAAGTCTGATGATGTTTATCATGATGGAATTCTAAAGTTTCTTTAGAAATATGTGGCTCAAGCGCATCATACGCATAAGGTAATGCGGGTAAAGTAATGGTTGTCATTTCAATTTCCTTGCATATTAGCTGGGTAGTTGATATTTAGCAAAAGTATTGTAATTCATAAAAACGCATTTGGTGCATTTGTTTAAATAACAATACACAATAAGCGCATAAGAAATATACATAAAGCCAAACAACGCGATCCAATTCAATCATCAATTCAAATTCATTAAATCGGGTTATTTAACTCTATATAGTCATATTGCAAATCAAATTGCTTTGCAAGTGCTTTTCCAAGATGTTGTATACCGAATCGCTCTGTCGCATGGTGTCCAGCAGCAAAATAATCCAGACCATATTCATGTGCTTCATGGAATGTTCTCTCGCTTATTTCACCTGACAAATAAGCATCACACGTCAATGTAGCAGCTTTATATAAAAAGTCCTGTGCTGCCCCAGTACAAAAGCCAATTTTTTTAATTACCGACTTATGAGTATCGATATGAATAGGCACCTGTCCAAGTTTATCCGTTAATAACTTTACAAATTGTTCGCTGGATAATGGCTGTGCCAACGTACCAACATTACCAATTGGATGAGACTCAGAAGGATCAAGGGCACCAGTGATTTTAATTCCAAGCAAGGCTGCTAATGCAGCATTATTACCCAATTGTGGATGTGCATCCAATGGTAAATGATAAGCAATCAAAGAAATGTCTGCCTGCAACAGTTGCTTGATTCTTTTTCCTTTTAAACCAGTTAATGGACTGGGCTCACCTTTCCAGAAATAACCATGATGAACAATAAGTGCATCCGCTTTTAAATCTAGAGCAGCCTCAACAGCCTGTAGAGAAGCAGTAACACTACTTACCAGATACTGTACCTCCTGCTTGCCTTCAATTTGTAGGCCATTTGGACAATAGTCCTTAAATTGTGCAGATTGTAATGTTTGATCGCACCATTGGATAAGCTGCTGCAATTGTGCCATATTGATATATTCCATACATTTATAATCAAAAATATGCTAACACAAATTATTTTTTACTAAAGCATTACAAAATAGACTTCAACTTAACGTAGAAACAATTACAATTTGCATAGGGTCATCATAACTACCCTATTATATTGACTGTAAAAAGAATTTTGAGGAATAGACTGTGCGCCGTTTGTTAGTGGTGTTACCTTGGATACTTCTGGTTTTAGTGGTTATTGGTTTTGTGACATGGCAAAAAATGCAAGTACCAAAAGCACCTGTCGCTGCTGATGGCGTAAAAATGCCAGCCGAAAAAATTGAACCCCTGATTGATACCAGCCGTACCGGTGGCGTGGTTTCTTATAGTGGTGCAGTAAAGGTTGCCGCACCTGCTGTAGTAAATATTTTTACCTTACAAAAAACACAAAAACAGGAATCGCTCCCAATTAATGAGCAATTTTTAAGAGAATTTTTTGGTGATCAACTTCCTGAAAACCTACAACCTGAACAACAAAATAGTTTAGGTTCTGGCGTTATCGTTCGTCCCGATGGTTATATTCTCACCAACAACCATGTGATTGCACAAGCTGAAGAAATTGTGGTGGGTTTACATGACGGCCGCAAAGCTAAAGCGCAAGTGGTTGGTACTGATCCTGAAACAGACCTTGCCGTGATCAAGATTAATCTGGACAAACTACCAGTATTACCATTTAAACTGAGTGGTAACGAAGTTGGAGACGTTGTGCTTGCGATTGGAAACCCGTTTGGTGTAGGTCAAACCGTAACACAGGGTATCATTTCTGCGACTGGTCGAACTGGTTTGGGCATCAATACCTATGAAGATTTTATTCAAACTGATGCCGCAATTAATCCCGGAAATTCTGGTGGAGCATTAATTGATGTTGCCGGTAACCTTATTGGTGTGAATACCGCAATCTTCTCAAAAACCGGAGGTTCTCTAGGCATTGGTTTTGCAATTCCGGCAGAAATCTGCAAACAAGTACTTGATTCAATTTTACAAGATGGACGAGTCATTCGTGGTTGGTTAGGCATTGAAGTACGTAGTTTGGATCAAAATAATGAATTCGATACTCAAACCCAAAACGGTGTTCAGGTCATGGGGGTATTGCCTAAAGGGCCGGCAGCACTGGCAGGGATCAAAACAAGTGATATCATTCTGTCAGTTAATGGGCAAACGATTAATAACGCCAATCAGTTAATCGCCTATATCGCAATGCAAAAACCAAATAGTGAAATACCAGCAATTGTGAAACGTGATGATCAGGAATTGACACTCAAGATTAAAATTGTTGAACGCCCCGCAAGTAAAACTGGACCATTTATTCGTGTACCACAGCAATTACAACAATAGTCATTACCAAATTTAACCAAATACATAAATAGGTGCTGGATATAGCGCCTATTTTTATATGCATTACTTAATATTAAATTCTAAAATTGTTGATAAAACAAGCACTGGAAAAATACCTTTTTTTTTAGTAAGATATTTTTCGTCACAATGTAATGACAACGTGCTGTGTTAGTAAATCATATTTTGGGGAAATTTATCATGGCAAAAACTGAGGTTTATCAAATACGCCTAGATAGCGAAGAAAAGAAACAGGCATTTGCTGTTTTCAAACAATTGGGATTGACACCAGCACAGGCCGTGCGCATGTTTTTTCGGCAAGTGGTCATGACACAATCTATCCCTTTTAGTATCGAAAATAAAATGACTTTTGCACCGATTCCAGCTCGTGAAGAAGTGCAAGATGAAAATCATCAGGATTTATTTCTGGAACTGGATCAAATTCTTAATCAAAAACAGAATTCACAATAATTTTTCGTAGCATTTTTTCACAATTGTCTGTTTTATCTTCAAAATTTTTTTGTATATCCTGCATAACTCTTGATAACAATTTTTGAAGGATATGCTTTATGATCGTTAGACGTGCGACTGAACAGGATTTAACGCCTTTGGCTACACTGTTTGATGAATATCGACAATTTTATGGCAGTTCTTCTAATCTAAAGCAAACTCAAGAATTTTTATACAAGCGCTTTAAAAATCAGGAAAGTGTCATTTTCGTCAGCCAAAAAGACGATGAGCTTACTGGTTTTATCGTATTATATCTAGGGTTTTCTACAGCCGAATGTGCCGAATACTACATTATTGATGATACTTATGTCACCCCAGCTTACCGCCGTCAGGGTGCTGCACATCAATTAGTAGATACAGCAATTTTATTTGCCAGACAACATAAATCTTTAAGGATCAGTCTGCAAACTGCTGAAGATAATGTGGAAGCACGCCGTTTATACGAATCTTTAGGTTTTGTTCGTGACGAAGAGTTCAGTACTTATCACTGTTTTATCTAATAGCCAACATTTATTCTAGATCAGTATTTAAAAATCTTGCAGCTTATGCGGTGCTGAGGCAGCGCGTATTTCAGCTTCATTTAAGTAACACCATTCACCTTCCTGTAAAGGTAAATCTGACAATTTTAAACTACCAATCTGATCACGATGCAGTTGTACCACATGGTTACCGACTGCTGCAAACATCCGTTTTACCTGATGATAAATGCCTTGATCAATTGCCATCCTACACTGGCGATGATTCAATACTTCAATATCTTGGGTTGCAAAAACACCTTTTTCCTGATGTAAGTTTACCCCGCATTGTAATTGTTCAATTTGTTCTGGCGTGATGTCTTCTGTTGTTTCAATCACATAATATTTGTTGACGTGTTTTTTGGGATGTGTGAGTTGATGCAAAAATTGTCCATCATCCGTGAGTAAAAGTAATCCGGTAGTATCCTGATCAAGTCGTCCAATTGTTTGTACACCTCGCGAGATTAATTGATCCGATAAAAGATCAAAAATACTGTGATGCTGCTGTGGCTGATGAGAACATTCATAGTGTTGCGGCTTATAAATCGCCAGATAAACTTTTTCCCGATACTGATATTCTTCTTGAAAAACTGTAAATTTCAGTGATGTTGTGACTGTTTTAAACTTGCTATCCGTAATGATTTCATCATTAATTTTCACCTGCCCTTGCCGAATCAATTGCTGGCAATGTTTACGTGAACCAAATCCCTGAGATTGCAATAGTTTATCAAGCTGCACAATATTTCACTATCAAATACACATTTGCTTGGCATTATAACGGATTCAAATATTGAGTGAGTTGAATTTGAGTGTAATTGTTAGGAATCTATCAGATATCTTGTTATTTACAAACTTTACACAATATCAATATTCGGTTAGTGTGTGATGACTTTTATGCATTGAGATGTTACTTGATTCATCGTAGTGGCATACTGCTTGGTTTTTTTGCAGTATTTTTGCAGGTTGTAGTCTTTCTCCAACCTTTGCTTCCAGCTCAATTTCAGGTTTCGCCTGTGTGCGAAGTGATTTCTCGTGCCTTAATGTATAATAATTCAGTACAACATATCACAGCACACGATTATTCCTCTGTACAACCTTCTGCACATGAGCATCATCATGCTCAATCCATTACAGATGCTCAATCTTCTACTCATGAACATCATAGTTTAGGTCATCAATGTCAATATTGTACGGTTTACGCCCATCTGGTTTTACCACCTGAGTTAGGAATAAAAGAAGTTCTGGAACGCATTCAAATTCGATTGTTATTTTTTAAACGACAGTTGAACTATGTCTATTTTGTACTGCAAAGATTATTTCTTTTACCACAAGGTCGAGCACCTCCTGCTTTACTCACAATATAAAACTTAGCATTAAAGCATCATTGTATTTTTTCATTCCATTGCTACAGGACGAAAAAATATCAATGTATATGCTCTATTTATTTAAATTTTTATATTTTGAGTATTACCATGAATTTTTATTTGAAAATCCAGCCGCTAAATGCTGCGCTGTGTAGCCTGTTATGGCTACAAGTTAGTCATGCTGCTGAATCTACTCAAGACACCGCCATACAATTGGCGCCGTTGGTGATCACGGCACAAACAGATCATGTAGTCAATGGCTTGATGATTGTAGCTGATCCTAAGCAACCAATTCAGCCGATTCCTGCTGCTGATGGTGCTGCTTATCTAAAAAGTATGATGGGATTTAATGCTGTTGCCAGCTCAGGAATAAATAGTGATGTAACTTTTCGAGGAATGTTTGGCTCCCGAATTAAAATGTTAACAGATGGTACGGAAAATCTGGGGGCATGTCCGTCACGTATGGATAATCCGGCCTCTTATATTTCACCTGAAAGCTATGACCAAATTACGGTGATTAAAGGCCCGCAAACCGTTCAATATGCAACGCCGGGTTCTGCGGCAACAGTGATGTTTGAACGTATCGCACCTAAATTTGAACAAGGCAAAATGTATCAGGGACAAGCTAGCATTGTCATGGGATCTTATGGTCGTCTAGATCAAAATATTGAAACTGCTCTTGGTAATGCAGAATTTTATACCAGATTAAATGCTAATCGTTCCCGTGCAAGTGATTATGAAGATGGCCAAGATCAACGTGTTCATTCAAGCTGGTTACGCTGGAACACAGATTTGGCATTCGGATGGACACCTGATGCAGATACATGGTTTGAACTTAAAGCGGGTGTGGCAGATGGTGAAGCTGCCTATGCCGGACGCAGCATGGATGGAACTCAGTTTAAACGCCAGAGTTTGGGTCTGCATTTGGAAAAAAGTAATTTAACCTCACATATCAAAAAATTACAGGCGCAAGTTGACTACAATGACAATGACCATGTCATGGACAATTATCAGTTAAGAGCTGCGCCTATTGTCACCATGATGGGAATGGCAATACCCAATGAAATGTCAATGCGTGTCACTCGGCAAACCTTAAATAGCCGTCTGGTGATGACCAGTGAATGGAACAAATGGCAAGTATTAACAGGTATTGATAGTCAACATAATCGTCATGGTGGTGATATGAAAAGTTCAGCCATGTCTACCATGAATCGTGACTATACAGAAGATGCTAAATTTCAAAGTTATGGTGCTTTTACCGAATTTAGTCATACATTTAACCCCGATAATAAACTGGTAAGCGGCATACGACTGGATCATGTCAAGGTTGATGACTTACAAACCCGTCAATCGCGTTCCGAAAATTTACCCAGCGCATTTATTCGGCTGGAAAATCAGACAGAAGATCGCCAAATTAAAAATTATATTGGTTTAGGTTATGTTGAACGTATGCCGGATTATTGGGAATTAATGCGTACTTCTAACCGAGCAACCACATTTAATCTATTAAAGCCTGAACAAACGCTGCAACTTGATCTTGGTCATGAAATTAAATCTGGACCTTGGAATAGTTGGGTATCTGCTTATACTGGCTGGATCAATAATTACATTCTCATTGATTATCAAAGTACTTCACAAAAATTCTCCCGTAATATCGATGCCTTGATTGCAGGTGCTGAAGCTGGTGTTGGCTATCAATTGAATGAACAAATTCATGCCGACATGAGTGCAATGTATGCATGGGGTGATAATCGTAGTGATCATACTGCCCTGCCACAAATTGCACCACTTGAAGGACGCTTTAATTTACGTTACCAACGTGATGATTTTTCTCTGGGTTTATTATGGCGCATGGTTGCTCAGCAAAATCGTGTCAGTCTAAATCAAGGAAATATTGTCGGTTATGATCTCAATAAAAGTGCAGGTTTTAGTATTATTTCCTTAAATGCTGCCTATAGCATTAATGCACATGTTGATGTTTCAATGGGTATTGATAATTTATTCGATAAAACCTACACCGAGCATTTAAACAAATTAGGTGATGCAGGTGCTGGAATGATTGCAACAGCACAATTTAACCAACCCGGACGTAATGTTTGGGCTAGGATCAATATGAAATTTTAAGCCGTTTTCTATTTGCGAATCATGAATATTCAGGCATGATTCCAATCAAATTTTTAATTACTTTTACTTTTTAGGACGAATAACATGACTGATGAAAATTCTACCTCAAAATCTATTTTTGGCTGGAAAGGTGTGTTAATTGCAACTGTGTGTGCCGCAGCATTTTTGGCTATTCTATACTTAGCCATCGGCAATGAACCTGATTACATGCCAAGCCAAAAAATGAAACAGCAAACGACGCAAAAACAAGAGCATTCAACTCATGCGGCAAGCCATGATATGAATATGTCCGCAGAAGAAATGCACATGTCTTCTGCTGAACATGCAATGATGACAGCCTCTCCTGCTTCACATGCACATTGACAATAATTTGGTGTGTAGTTATTAATTTTTGACAGCCTCTCATGCTTGAGAGGTTTTTGTTTTTTTTAGATCTTGTGCTATTCACTATTCTGTTTTTACTTTAAAAAATAATCTCTACGTCATACATTCAAATCTTTTATCAAATTTTAGTTTGAAGCATACATGCCAAAAAATAATCGTTTTCTAAGTATAACTTAAAGTTTAAACTTTAGTCGAATTTTGGTGATCTTTTAAAAAACTGTCTACAATATTTATTGTTATTTGCTTATTTTTGCATTATTTTAATCCATATTCAGCAATATTGTAGACAATAAGGAAAATATGACCATTCATCAAACTGGCCTCTTACAGGAGATGACACTTGCTGATCAAGTGTTTTATAAAATTCAGAATGCCATTATCAATGGTGATCTGGCTCCTGGAAGTAAAATTTCAGAACCTGAATTATCTCGCATTCACGGCATTAGTCGTGGCCCTTTGCGGGAAGCGATTCACCGTCTTGAAGGTCAAAAATTGGTTGAACGCACAGCCCATGTAGGAGCGCGAGTCGTATCTCTTTCACATCAACAATTGTCCGAACTTTATCAAATTCGGGAAAATCTGGAAGGATTGGCCTGTCGTCTAGCAGCACAACGAATTGATAAACAGCAGATTTTGGCATTAAGAGATGTATTGAAAAAACATGCTGAAGATAAAACATTTAAAGCCGGTGAAGGCTACTACAAACAAGAAGGTCAGGACGATTTTCATTATTGCATTATCAAAAATAGCGGTAATAAAACGCTGGAAAAAATGCTTTGTGATGAGTTGTATCACTTGATTCGTATGTATCGCATACAGTTTTCCAATACGCCTAATCGTCCGCCCAAAGCTTTAAATGAACATATTCGAATTTTGGATGCCATTGCCGATGGTGATGGTGAGCTGGCTGAGTTATTAATGCGTCGGCATATTGCACAGTCATATAAAAACATTGAACAACACTGGATGTCATCTCAAGGAGAATAAAGGATGTCAACATTATCCGCAGGTCAACGCTTTCGTGATGCGGTTGCCGCAGAACACCCTTTACAGGTCGTCGGTACAATTAATGCCAATCATGCACTTTTGGCAAAACGTGCTGGTTATAAAGCCATTTATTTGTCTGGTGGTGGCGTTGCCGCAGGTTCTTTGGGTTTACCTGATTTGGGCATCAGTAATCTGGATGATGTACTGACCGATGTACGTCGTATTACCGATGTATGTGATGTCCCTTTACTGGTGGATGCGGATACCGGATTTGGTGCATCGGCATTTAATATCGCACGTACCACCAAATCTTTGATTAAGTTTGGCGCAGCTGCCATGCATATTGAAGATCAGGTCGGTGCAAAACGCTGTGGTCATCGTCCAAATAAAGCCATTGTGTCAACACAGGAAATGGTCGATCGGATTAAGGCGGCTGTTGATGCCCGTGCTGATGATCGATTTGTGGTGATGGCACGTACCGATGCACTGGCAGTCGAAGGTTTACAGGCAGCAATTGATCGTGCGGGTGCATACGTGGAAGCGGGTGCGGATATGCTATTTCCCGAAGCGATTACCGAGCTTGCGATGTATCGTCAATTTGCGCAGGCGACGCATGTACCGATTCTCGCCAATATCACCGAGTTTGGTTCAACGCCACTCTTTACTACAGAGGAATTGGCTTCTGCTGATGTCAGTTTGGCACTTTATCCATTGTCGGCATTTCGTGCCATGAATAAAGCTGCGGAAAATGTCTATCAGGTATTACGTCGTGATGGTACACAAAAAAATGTGGTGGATAGCATGCAAACCCGTCAGGAATTGTATGAGCGCATTAATTATCATCAATTTGAACAGCATCTGGATGCATTGTTTAATCAGACCAAGTAGCAGATTTGGATTTAAAAATTGTATGACATGAGGTCATCAAAGATAAATTTACCCATCAGGAAGAAAGGAAAAAATTATGAGTCAGTTAGAACAGGTTGCAGGATTTAAACCGAAAAAATCAGTCGCACTCAGTGGTCAGGTTGCAGGCTCTACTGCATTATGTACAGTAGGACGCAGTGGTAATGACCTACATTATCGTGGTTATGATATTTTAGATTTGGCTGTCAACTGTGAATTTGAAGAAGTTGCTTATTTACTGGTGCATGGCAAATTGCCGACCAGTTCAGAACTTAAAGCCTATAAAGCCAAACTCAAAGGTTTACGTGGTTTGCCGGCAGCATTAAAAACTGCTTTGGAACAGTTACCGCCATTATCACACCCGATGGATGTGATGCGTACCGGTGTATCGGTTTTAGGCTGTCTAAGACCAGAAGCTGAAGAACGCAGCTATGCCGCAGCACGGGATATTGCCGATAAACTGATGGCATCACTTGGTTCAATGTTGTTGTATTGGTATCACTTTAGCCATAACGGCAAGCGTATCGATGTCGAAACCGATGATGACTCGATTGGTGCGCATTTTCTACATTTATTGCATGGCGAAAAACCCAATGAGCAATGGATTCAGGCTATGCATACTTCCTTGATTTTGTATGCAGAACATGAATTTAATGCCTCAACCTTTACTTCCCGTGTGATTGCCGGAACAGGTTCGGACATGTATTCCTGTATTGCCGGTGCGATTGGTGCACTACGTGGTCCCAAGCATGGCGGTGCCAATGAAGTGGCATTTGTAATTCAGCAGCGTTATGGCAATCCAGATGAAGCCGAAGCAGATATTCGTCGTCGGGTGGAAAATAAAGAAGTGGTGATTGGTTTTGGCCACCCTGTCTATACCATTGCCGATCCACGTAATGATGTAATTAAAAAAGTGGCGTTTGATCTGGCCGAAGCACACAACAATAAAAAAATGTATCGCATTGCCGAACGATTGGAAACGGTCATGAAAGAGGCCAAAAACATGTTTCCAAATTTGGACTGGTTTAGTGCAGTGAGCTATCACTTGATGGGCGTACCGACAGAAATGTTTACGCCTTTATTTGTGATTGCACGTACCGCAGGTTGGTCGGCACATGTGCTGGAGCAGCGTCAGGACGGTAAGATTATTCGTCCAAGTGCAGATTATACCGGTCCGGAAAACCTAGAATTTATTGCTATTGCAGAGCGTGATTAATGAACACCCAGTATAGAAAAAACTTGCCAGGTACGTCATTGGATTATTTTGATGTTCAGCAGGCAGTTGAAGATATTCAGGCAGGGTCATATCAAACTTTGCCCTATACCTCAAAAGTTCTGGCCGAACAATTGGTGCGTAAAGCGGATAGTGACAACCTGAGCGATTATTTAAAACAATTGATTGAACGTCGGCAGGATATGGATTTTCCATGGTATCCGGCACGTGTGGTCTGTCATGATATTTTGGGACAAACTGCTTTGGTTGATTTGGCCGGTTTACGTGATGCGATTGCCGATCAAGGCGGTGATCCGTCCAAAGTCAATCCGGTGGTACCGACACAATTGATTGTCGACCATTCGCTGGCAGTTGAATATGGCGGGTTTGATCCGGATGCATTTGTCAAAAACCGTGCGGTTGAAGATCGTCGCAATGAAGACCGCTTTCACTTTATCGAATGGACCAAAACCGCATTTAAAAATGTTGATGTGATTCCGGCAGGTAACGGCATTATGCACCAGATCAATCTGGAAAAAATGTCGCCTGTCATTCAAAATCGTGAGGGCGTGGCATTTCCTGATACCTGTGTGGGAACCGATTCACACACACCACATACCGATGCATTAGGCGTGATTTCTGTTGGTGTTGGTGGGCTAGAAGCAGAAAATGTCATGTTGGGTCGAGCCTCATGGATGCGTCTACCGGATATTATTGGTGTGGAATTGCAAGGACAACGTCAGGCTGGCATTACTGCAACCGATATTGTTTTGGCCTTAACCGAATTCTTGCGTAAAGAACGTGTGGTCGGTGCTTATCTGGAATTTTTTGGTGAAGGTGCCGATACCATGTCGATTGGCGATCGTGCCACAATTTCCAATATGACTCCGGAATATGGTGCAACTGCGGCCATGTTCTATATCGATCAAAATACCCTTGATTATCTGACTTTAACTGGTCGTGAAGTAGAACAGGTGAAATTGGTTGAACAATATGCCAAGCAAATTGGTCTTTGGGCAAGTGATATGACACAGGCGGTCTATCCTCGTGTTTTACAATTTGACCTATCCAAAGTCACGCGAAACATTGCTGGACCTTCCAATCCACATGCCCGTGTTTCCACGGCTGATCTGAAAGAAAAAGGGATTGCTGGTGTAGTCGAAAACCGTAGCGACGGATTAATGCCTGATGGTGCGATTATCATTGCAGCGATTACCTCATGTACCAATACCTCAAACCCACGCAATACCGTAGCCGCAGGCCTATTGGCACGTAAAGCCAATGCGCTTGGACTGCTGCGTAAACCCTGGGTAAAATCCTCCTTTGCACCGGGTTCCAAAGCAGCCGCATTGTATTTGGAAGAAGCAGGCGTACTTAACGATCTGGAAAAATTGGGTTTTGGGATTGTCGCCTATGCTTGTACCACCTGTAACGGTATGTCGGGCGCACTTGATCCTGTGATCCAGCAAGAAATTATTGATCGTGACCTCTATGCCACTGCGGTACTGTCAGGCAACCGTAACTTTGACGGACGTATCCACCCCTATGCCAAACAGGCATTTTTGGCTTCACCGCCGTTGGTTGTAGCCTATGCCATTGCAGGAACAATCCGTTTTGACATCGAAAAAGATGCTTTAGGCACGGATCAACAGGGCAATCCAGTTTATCTGAAAGACATCTGGCCATCTGATGAAGAAATTGATGCTTTGGTTAAACAATCGGTAAAACCTGAACAATTCCGTAAAGTCTATATTCCGATGTTTGATCTGGGTGAATTTGAACAGGCTGAAAGTCCACTGTATGACTGGCGTCCGCAAAGCACCTATATTCGTCGTCCACCCTATTGGGAAGGCGCACTGGCTGCACCACGTACTTTAACCGGAATGCGTCCATTGGCAATTTTGCCTGATAATATTACTACCGATCATTTATCACCGTCCAATGCCATTGTGCTTAACAGTGCCGCAGGCGAATATCTTGCCAAAATGGGCGTGCCGGAAGAAGATTTTAACTCTTATGCTACCCATCGGGGCGACCACTTGACTGCACAACGTGCGACACTGGCCAATCCCAAAACATTTAATGAAATGGTGTTAAATGCTGATGGTACGGTAAAGCAAGGTTCTCTGGCACGGGTTGAACCAGAAGGTCAAGTGTTGCGTATGTGGGAAGCGATTGAAACCTATATGAACCGCAAACAGCCATTAATTATCATTGCCGGTGCGGATTATGGACAAGGTTCCAGCCGTGATTGGGCAGCCAAAGGCGTACGTCTGGCTGGGGTGGAAGTCATTGTGGCCGAAGGGTTTGAGCGGATTCACCGTACCAATCTAATTGGTATGGGAGTATTGCCGTTACAGTTTAAACCCGGTACCACGCGTAAAACTCTGCAACTTGATGGCACAGAAACTTATGATGTCAAAGGTGAACTGTCACCACGTAATGATCTCATTTTAGTGATTCATCGTACCAATGGCGAAGTGGTTGAAGTGCCAGTGACCAGTCGTCTGGATACCCTTGAGGAAGTGTCGGTCTATGAAGCAGGCGGTGTATTACAACGCTTTGCACAAGACTTTTTGCAGAATCAAAATGCCGCCTAAACCAAGTGATGCAAATTCATACCATATTTGCATCATTTATTTATTGCGTTTTCATGGAGTGAATTATGTCATTTTCACCACAAATTAAAATTGCTGCAACTTATATGCGAGGCGGTACATCCAAAGGCATATTTTTTAAACTAGATGATCTACCTAAAGCCGCTCAGGTTGCAGGTGAAATACGAGATCAAATATTATTGCGTGTTATGGGTAGCCCTGATCCATATCAAAAACAAATTGATGGTATGGGTGGCGCTTCATCAAGTACCTCCAAAACAGTCATTATTTCAAAAAGCACACAACCTGATCATGATGTTGATTATTTATTTGGGCAAGTTTCAATAGATCAGGCGTTTGTAGACTGGAGTGGTAATTGTGGAAATCTTACTGCTGCTGTAGGCGCTTTTGCGATTAACAATCATTTGATTGATGCACACCGCATTCCACAAAATGGATGCTGTACAGTGAGAATCTGGCAAAAAAATATTGCAAAAACCATTGTCGCCCATATTCCGATATGTAATGGACAAGTACAAGAAACCGGTGACTTTGAGCTGGATGGCGTGACTTTTCCAACAGCGGAAATTGCAATTGAATTTCTGGATCCTGCTGCTGCCGATCAAGATGGTTCCACCTTGTTTCCGACCGGGAATGTAATCGATACCTTGGACATACCGGATGTTGGTAATTTACAAGTCACGTTAATTAATGTAGGAATTCCTACAATTTTTCTTAACGCTGAGGATCTGGATTATCAAGGTACCGAATCACAGGAGGAAATCAATCAGGATTTAAACGCCCTTGCCCGTTTTGAACTTATTCGTGCGCATGCGGCTTTAAAAATGGGCTTAATCCAGCACCTTGATCAAGCAAAAAATCGTCAACACACCCCTAAAATTGCATTTGTTTCACCATCAAAAACCTATGTTTCATCTAGCGGTAAAACCATTAAAGCAGAACATATTGACCTATTGGTTCGGGCATTGTCTATGGGTAAACTACATCATGCCATGATGGGAACTGCGGCTGTAGCCATCGGAACTGCTGCCGCGATTCCGGGCACATTAGTTAATCTTGCTGCGGGTGGTCAACCACGTACAATTGTTCATTTCGGGCATCCATCAGGAACCCTAAAAGTCGGTGCCGAAGCTATACAAAATGCTCAAGGACAATGGCAAGTTAAAAAAGTCATGATGAGTCGCAGTGCCAGAATCCTGATGGAAGGTTGGGTAAGAATTCCTTTTGAAGATGTAGGTCTATTGGGGGTAAATCATAACGACAATTTAAACGAGCTACATTAGAACTGTTAATTTGTTTTTTATCAGCCTCAAATCATGAAAGATTGAGGCTGATAAAACAAATCAAATGATAGAACGTTATTAAAACTTATAACTTAAACTTAAACGATTTTGCCAGAAATTTTTGTCATAGCGTGGAGATGTTTGTACACCCACGAAATTACTTAGACTGAGGCCTTGCAACTTTCCACCAAAGTTATAAATTCCATACAGTAAATATTCAGATTGGTTCCGGCTTTTTAATAGATCACTGTCTTTTAAATCCATAAATGAATATCTTGCGCCCAGAATGGTTTGATCATTCCATTTTCCATCAATTGCAGCCATGAAGGCATTACCCGCACCTAAATCCTGCGTACTGGTAAAAAATGGCTGAGCAAAGATCGGGCCAGAAGATGTGTTATATGAATAAGGTGTTAACAATGCTCCATTTTTATATACATTTTTTTCAGGCTTGATGTAATCATAAGCCAATTTTAAATTTAAACTCGGTTTAAGTTTTAGACTAACCTGTGCTCCAATCACCTGACTATCTACCTGACCAGCATAGGCTTTACCCTGATCTTGTCCCGATAAATATTGCAATGCAATTTCTGGTTTATAATGATGTTGTGGAAATAATACACTCCCCTCTGCATAAAACAAATCGGTCAAATCTTCATAACGCTGAAACCACATCTGTCCTTTTAATTGCGTATTTACATTTAGAGCATAACTTTTTCCTACGCCAATTGCCCACATACCATCTGTTTCAATGGTCGAACTTTGGCGAGAAGTTTTGGTAAATTCATCAGCCGCAAAGCTTTTAAATTTATTGACTTTAGTCAAACGTAGAAAATCGGTTTGATTTCCCAATTGAAAATCAGCCGCTTGATACAATGCCTGCAAAACACGCCAATCTGCATAATCGCCTACAAACGGTAAATTTAAACGCTGGTTACCAATTGTTACTCGTGCAACATCATTTTTCCATGTTACATAAGCTTCGGCCAGACCATCACGATCTTCCTTAAACTCGCTCACTTCGGCATGTGTACCTTTATCATCCAGACGACGCTGTAAGTCATAGCCGACTGCAAGCTGGACACCGTAATAAGGTGCTGTCTCATATTTGACATATCCTCCAGCAACCGCAGTATCCTGAGTTAAATCATTCACAAAATAAGCATTATTTAATGAATAATAAGCAGTTTTGACAGCACCATGTACACTACCACAGGCAAACATTGCACCAATACGATCAACTGAATTTTCTGTGATTGTACAATTCTGTTGTAAATTAAACAGATGGTTTAAAGAGGTGTCCTTAGCCCATGCAGAGTGGCTGGCCCCATATAACATTCCGATTAAAGCAATATTAAATGCAGAATATGCAAGTTTTTTCATAAATAAATCATCCATAATTTTAGGCATTGCTTTCAGATAATTTAAATGCCTAAAAGTATTTTAACCTTATGAATATGCATCTTTTTTATCAAAGATACAGTTCATTACCAAAGATTTATATTATTTTTCCAGCAAATTGTGGACAAAATAATCCCCAACCTATCCATCATCTGAATAGGCAGAAAAATAGACAAATAATTCAGGTCAAATTGTTGAGAATTTCCAATAATGACTAGTGACCAGCAGATGATGTAGATGACACATTCATCCCTGTTTTTCTATTTAACCATGATAAATTAAACAGAACATTGAGTAAAATTGCTGTAATACAAGCTGAACTAATACCAGAATGTAATAGAGTTTTTACCCAAACCGGGAATTGAGCATAAAATTCAGCATTTACAACTGGAATCATACCAATGGCCAATGATGTAGCAACAATAATTAGATTTTTATGCTCGTCATAATTCACTTTAGATAAGGTACGAATACCGCTGGCAGTTACTGTTCCAAATAAAACAATACCAGCTCCACCCAATACTGGCATTGGAATTGAGGCAACAAATCGCCCAACCAGTGGTAATAAACCAAGAAGCACTAAAATCCCCCCTGCTGTTGCTACAACAAAACGGCTTTTGACTCCAGTAATTGCCACCAAGCCCACATTTTGTGCAAATGCACTTTGCATAAAAGAACCAAAAATCGGCGAAACTGCACTGGATAGCATATCTGCCCGTAAACCATTACCAATACGTTTGGAATCAACTTTTGTACCAACGATTTCACCAATGGCAATTAAATCAGCAGTTGTTTCTGTCATAATCACCAACGTGACAATCAACATGGCAATAATTGCAGTAAGATCAAATACTGGCGCACCAAAATGAAATAAACTTGGAAATGCCATCACAGGCCCTTGCATAACTTTGGAAAAATCCGTAAATCCAAAAATTGCAGCGATAAGTGTTCCCAGAATAATTGCAAACAGAATGGCCAGACGACGAAGTAAATGATTACGCATCATGCTAAAAAACAACACAATAATTAGTGTGACAGCAGCTAATCCAACATTTTCTGGAGAACCCCAATTTTCAGCTTTTGGGTTACCTCCCATAATCCAGCGAATTGCTACAGGTGTTAAAGAAATTCCAATCATGGTAATCACACATCCAGTGACTACAGGTGGAAAAAAGTGAATAATTTTTGAAAAAAAAGGCGTAAGAAGTAAACCAATGACAGATGCAGCAATAACTGCACCATAAACCACTGGTAACCCGCCTCCAGTATTGACAATCGCCAGCATCGTTGCAACACCAGCAAATGAAACCCCCTGCACAATTGGCAATTTTGCACCAAAATGCTTAAATCCTAAAGTTTGTAATAATGTTGCTAATCCACCGACAAATAATGCAGCAGCAATCAACATACCAATTTCTGCTGGAGATAACCCTGCTGCTGCCCCGATAATCAATGGCGGTGCAATAATTCCTCCATACATTGTTAGCACGTGCTGTAAACCATAGGCTACATTTTTACTCACACCAAGATTTTCATGTTCAGGTGAAACGCCAGTTTCTAAATCAAGAATTTTTTCATTGCTCATTACTTTATCCCCTAACAGCCAAAAAGCTGTTTTTAATATTTTGGCATCTTAGCTACCACGATAAGTGGAATAGGAAAATGGACTGATTAAAAGTGGTACGTGATAATGCTGAGCTATATCTTTTACCGTAAAATCAATGGTCACTTTGGGATAAAAACAATCCCGCTGCGTCACAGAAAAATAAGAAGCAATCTCAAAGACCAACTGATAATCTCCTACTGTTAGTGAAGGAATTTTAAAATCCTTGATACGACCATCAACATCTGTAAGTTTTTGATCGACTAAAACATATTGATTCTGTTGAAACTGCAATAATTTCACTGCAACATTTATTGCAGGGCGACCCAATGCGGCATCCAGAATATGCGTTGTAATGCCACTCATGCGATAATCTCCTGTTTTAAGCGTAATACTGCGATTTCAGCCAATTGCTGTATCACTTCAAGATGTTCAGCTTCATCTGAATTTTTTAAACGGCGATGTAATTCAGATAAAATTTCTTCTGTACTACGTCCTGCTGCACGAATTAAAAAAATAAATCCAAATTGATCTTCATAGGTCTGATTACCATCCAGCAATAACTGTGCTGTGGTATTGCTTAGTTCCAGCTTGCCTTGTTCCTGTGCAGAAAAGTTTTGCTCTTTTTGCGATAGTTCTTGTGCTGCTTTTTTTTGCCCAATGCGTGGATGTTGCGCCAATGCTGTATAAACCTCCGACCATTGCCATTGCTTAGTGTGATACTGAGCAGATTGGTATAAGGCATCAATCGATTGAAAAGGACGTTGTGCCACCAAAAAATTAACCCATGAAGCAATATGTACACAATTTTTGAGTATGCTCTTTGCTTCTTGTTCAGGAATTTGATTAAACGCTTGCAAATGCATGTTTACTCCAGCATTTATTAAATATCAGACAGGTCAGACCAGTTGCTGATTAATAAAGCAATAGTTATGCCATTTAAGCTTTTTAATCGACAACAAGAATGATGATGAAAAATTTAGTCATTGTTTTTTATATATTTTATAGAATAATATTGAAAGAATAAAATTTTCTTAGTCAAGAACTAAAAACAAGATATTAATTAAAAATGTTGTTTTTTGGTGCATTATTCTAGATACAAATACTTTACCATACCATTGCTTCATCATGTTGCCTGAATATTACATAGAATAAATTATGCTAATGTTTTGATAAGCGCTCATTTAAAAATAATGATATATAAGTTTATTTTGTTATAGACAAAATAAACGCATATTATTGAATGCACCAAAATAATCATATAAAAATGAAATAATATGATCTTTTAATTTTTCTACTTTAAATCCACGTAGAAAAAAACCGAATATTGTGACTAATATTCGGTTTCTTAAAACGATTGTTTAATAATTAGCTATTAAAAGGATGTCTTAAAATAATGGTTTCAGCACGATCAGGACCTGTTGACACGATATCTACCGGACAACCAACCAATTCTTCAATACGTTTGATGTAAGCCAATGCATTCGCTGGCAGTTGGCTCATCTCAGTTAAGCCAAAAGTTGATTCAGTCCAACCCGGTAATGTTTCGTAAACAGGTTTAAGATGTTCAAAAGATACTGCATCAGATGAACCGACACAGCCGGAATCTGCATCGTCATAGGCAACACAAATTTTAATTTCTTTTAAACCATCAAGAACATCTAATTTAGTCAAACAAATTCCTGACAGGGAATTCACTTCAACTGAACGACGTAAAATGACTGAATCAAACCAGCCACAACGGCGTTGACGGCCTGTAGAAGCACCAAATTCACTGCCGACAGTACCCAAATGGCGACCAATCTCATCACCTTCACCAGTTGCAGCATCATAAACCAATTCTGTTGGAAATGGCCCACTACCCACTCGAGTTGTATAGGCTTTGGTAATTCCCAAAACATAATCAAGATGCAATGGCCCCATACCAGAACCTGAACTTACACCACCAGCAGTCGTATTTGAACTGGTAACATAAGGATATGTACCATGATCCACATCCAGTAAAGAACCTTGTGCACCTTCAAACATTACTGCTTTGCCATCTTTACGATATTCATGCAAGGTTTCTGTCACATCAATAACAAGTGGCTCAATAACTTTACGCCATTCGTCCATTAACGCGAGAACTTCATTTACATCAATGGCATCAACAGCAAAATATTGTGTTAATTGAAAATTATGATATTCAAGTAATTCTTCTAATTGCGCTTTTAAAGCATCACCACCACGAACCAAATCGGCAACTCGAATCGCACGGCGCGCAACTTTATCTTCATACGCAGGACCGATACCACGACCCGTTGTACCAATTTTTGAGTTACCACGTTTCTTTTCACGTGCTTGATCCAATGCAATATGATGTGGCAGGATCAATGGACAATTTGGAGAAATACGAAGACGTTCTTTAACTGGAACACCTTCTTTTTCAAGAATGTCCATTTCTTTGATCAATGCTTCCGGTGAAAGAACAACACCATTCCCGATTAAGCATAATACGTTATCACGTAAAATACCTGATGGAATGAGGTGTAATACCGTTTTTTTACCACCTACAACTAGAGTATGTCCTGCATTATGTCCACCTTGATAGCGAACTACTGCAGCCGCTTGGTCTGTGAGCAGGTCAACGATTTTACCTTTACCTTCGTCGCCCCATTGGGTACCAAGTACCACAACATTTTTGCCCATAATCGCCTCATTACATCTGATATAAAAAATGAATGATCAATGCTGACTTATATCAGCACGCCGCTTTTAAATCTTTTCGACTTTCCAGCCTTGTTCTGTGTATCGCAATTGATGTGTCGCCTGAGGTACAGACGTCAGTTGATCTTCGCCCAACAACTGAATCACATGATGTCCTTGTTCACGCAAGGTCGAAATCTCAGTTTGTAATTGCTGCTCACGCCCTGCTGGAGCCACAATCAATTCCACATCTTTATACTGATCAGCAACCAGTTTATATAAATCGCAACTAAAACCAGTCGCTGGACGTGCTCGACCAAAATGCTCACCGATACCATCATAACGACCACCTTGAGCCAATGGCATCGCATGATTTGGTGCATATACGGCAAACATCAGACCGGTATGATAGTGATAACTGCGCAGCTCTACCACATCAATACCGACCTGAACTTGTGGCCAACGTATTTGTATTTGTGCAATTGCTGTTTGCAGACTATCTAATGCGTAATTAAAATCTGCATCCTGTAAAGTCTGTGGTGACAGTGCTGTAATAAGTGACTGTAAATCACCAGACAAACGTCCAAGCTCATAAAAGTCTGCGCCAAAAGCAAGTTGTGCAGTATAATCTTTCAATTCCGGCAAAGCTTTGCGCTGATACAAATCTGATAGAGCCAGCTCCTGATCCTTACTCAATCCGGCCAGTTTTACTAGACTTCTAAACAAGCCGACATGCCCAAGATCAAGGTGCAAACCTTGCTGATATCCTGCAACTGCAAGCACACCCAACATGGTATCGATCATTTCCAGATCGGCATCCAGACTGTCATGACCATAAAGCTCGGCACCCAATTGTAATGGTGCCCGGGAAGCCGTCAGCCCTTGTGGTTTGGTATGCAAAATAGTGCCTGCGTAGCAATAACGTGCAACGCCTGCAATTGGACGCACATGTGCATCAATACGTGCAACTTGTGGTGTCATATCAGCACGAACACCCAATAAACGGCCGGAAATCTGATCAATAATTTTAAATGTGACCAAATCCAGATCGTGATTAAGTGCGCTGAGTGAAGAAAGAGATTCTAAATATTCAATAAATGGTGTGTAGACTAACTGATAACCACGCTGTGCAAGGAAATCTAAGGCTTGACGGCGTAAACGCTCAATGATCTGAGCCTGTTCTGGAAGAACATCTGCTACGCCATCAGGCAACAACCATGTCTCTGAAATGGGCATGTGGTAAAACCTAAAAAAATCAGTTTAGACAAACAATCCGCATAAAAAAATCGGGCAATACCCGAATTGCAGCCTATCTTAGCATGTTCTACGTATAGATGCACACCTGATCTTGGCAGATTAGGATTTTTCGGCCAATTAACATTATTTTTTGATAATTTTCATAAACTTAAATACAATTAACTGTCTAAATCATGTGCATCTTGCATTTGTGCAACGCGCTGATCTATTCTGGCTTTTAATGCAGGTTGATCTTTTGCTAAACGCTGTGCTTGCAACAAACTTTTAATTGCATTCACTTCCTGCCCATTCCAAAATTGCACTTCTGCCCGATATCGTAAAACATTAATTTCACGAATGATGCCAGTTTGCAAATTGGCTGCACGTTGCAATAACTGCCAAACCATTACATCTCTTGGAAATCGAGTCGATAAAGGATTTAAAATCTGATTGGCCTGCTCAGGTTGATTCTTTAAAATGTAAATTTCTGCAACCTGCATCGCTAATGCCTTATTTTCAGGTGCAATTTGATAATCCGAAAAGATTTCTACAAGTGCCTGATCAAATTGATTTTGACTTTTATACCAGTCCGACCAAATAAGATGATATAAATTTTTTTGTACCTCACTCGGTTGTATTTTATCCAGTATTTTTTTTGCCTGTTGATACTGCGCTTGCTGAATATGGTAACTTGCCAATGCCAAAGCTGCTGCTGAATTGTTTTGGGCTGCGATATTTAATTGCGTCAAATTTGGATTAGATGAAGAAATCAGGGTACGCCATTTAATTAACTCAAAACGTTGTTGACGAGCATAATCTGGCTTGGAATTAAAATTAAATTGCCGAGCACGTAATCTGGCTTCACTCATTCTAGAAGTGGTCAGTGGATGGGTTAACCAGAATTCCGGTAAATAACTTAACTGTGTCGAAGAACGTTGCATAACCTCAAAAAAATCCGCCATACTATTCGGATCATAACCAGCCAATACCATATATTGCATACCAATACGGTCTGCTTCACGTTCCTGATCACGGCTATAAGATAATCGCTTACCAATCATTGCAGCCTGAGATCCCATCATTACGGCTGCGCCCGCATCAGCAGATTGAGTCGCCACTGCAAGCCCCGCAAGTAAGCCCACCAATGCCAGAATACCTTGCCCCTTTATTGACTCCATACTTCTACTGTAATGACGTTGTGACACATGCGCAATCTCATGCGCCATAACACCAGCCAGTTGGTCAATATTTTTTGCAGAAACAATTGTACCGGCATTGATTGCAAATAATCCTCCAGGAACAGCAAAAGCATTTATTTGTAAATCTTTAATCAATACAACGGCAATGGGTTGCCCCAATCCCGTTTGTGCGTATATACCAGAAAAAATTTGCTGAATTTCGGTTTCCAGCCAAGGATCTTGTATCGTGGCTAACTGTAAACGAACTTCTCTTAAAACTTTTTCACCAATTTCTTTTTCTTGTTGCTGACTGATGAGTCCTTGCGATGAACCCAAAACAGGGACATCCAGATAAGGATTTTTTTGTGCCGGAATATTTGACCAATCTATATTCAAAGGCTGTTCAGCCCTAATAAGCTGCGTACCAGACATCAGGCATGTCATTATCAATATATACGACACATGGTTGAGCTTCAAAACCAATTATTCACCAAAAAAATGATGCCTATGTAATATCAGAGTGCATCATTTTTCTCAATCTATAAATGTAACGCTAGAACCAGCTATTCCGCCCATCAATCGCCACATCAGCGCATTGCAATACCGTCTGTGTTAGCCACCATAAGCGATAATCACCAGTGATATTGCCTGATTTAAAATTATGAATATAAGCAAAACTTAACTCACGAGTTGGATCACACCATCCACCAGAACCATTATATCCAATATGCCCAAATGCTGTGGGGACACGTTTTCCTAAAGTCAATACACGATGATAGCCCAAACGCCAGTGCATTGGAATTGGCATAACCTTGTCACGTGCATGCGTTTGTATACTGGACAAATCCTCAAAAATCTCAGGTTTAATCATTTCACGACCATTCCATTGGCCTTTATTTGCCAACATGGCATAGATTTTGGCAAGACTATTGGCAGTAAACACGCCATTTGCTGAAGGAATAACTGCCTGCAAGGCTTCATCACTATAAAAATCAAATTTTCCCATACTACGAGGAATCAAAGCATCATCAATATCATAAGGATTGATACCGCTTAGACTAATCACTTTTTCGGTGATACTTAAAGGACGACGACCATCTGCATTTAATGGCTTACGTGGTTTCGGTGTACGCTCATCCTCTTCTTTTTTAAATGGTCTGGCAACCCGAGACAATTGTTCGGTAGGAACACTAAAATATGCACCATCCAAGGCCAAAGGCTCTACAAGATATTTTTGTAATAAATCTGGTAATGATTCCTGCATCACTTTTTCCAGTGTTCCACCTACCAGCCAGCCAAAACTTAAAGCTTGATAAGCTGTTGCCGATCCCGGTTCAAAACGTGGTGCCGCATTCTCATAAGCGTTTAACATTCCTTGCCAGTCCAGCATTTTCTGTGCATCGGAAATTGTCTGGCGAATATCGTATAAACCACTTTGGTGACTAAGAACATGACGTAAAGTGATTTGGTCTTTGCCAAACTGGGCAAATTCCGGCCAATATTTGGCAATCGGCATATCATAATCCAAAAAGCCCTGACTCACTAAAATATGTGCCAAAGTTGCTAAAACTGCTGAGCCTGTTGAATAACTCAGTGCCATGTGCTGAGCATCCCATGGTTCATCCGGCTTAGCATCTCCAGTATAGAGTTCGGCAACCTGCTCACCACGAAAATAGATACTAATCGCTGCACCACCTAAAGTAGTATCTGGCTGAATTTGACTAAGCACATGCGCTACGGCCTGAAATCGCTCATCACACATGCCACGGTAATTATCTTTTTTTCCCTGTGTAATCTTTTTTATGATTTTTAAACCTGACATAACATGATCCTTACACTTTTAAGCAAACTTTCATTATTGAAAAAATAATGCATTGACTCAATTGCTAAAATGCCCGATTTATTCATTTTTTTTACTGCAATTATTCTTTGTAGAATTTGTATTTTTAAAAAGATAAAAACAAAACTTTTATCACCATAAATGCTTTATTTTTCATTGATTTTAAGAGTAGACATTACAGATATTTACTGTTTAAATAACGAAATAAACTGGATTTTAACTGTTATAGCATTGCATAAGGAAACCAAGCACATGACGATAGATTTTAATATTGATCAAACTACAATTTTGCTTAAAGAGCGTATTGACCAACTTTTTGAAATTGAATCTGAAATTAACCAGCGTAAAGGTATCCCTGAATCCTTTGGGGCTTCTTTATGGAGTGAATATTCTGATGTTAGAAAATATATCTGGTTAGATGGCGATCACGTGGTGATTATTGGCAAATCAAGTAATTTTTATCGTATTTTTCTGGATCAACTTGGGCATCGAACCTGTATTTTTCACTTATCAGTTTTAGAAGATGATACTTATAAATTAATTACTTTGCGTTATGGCCCATGGGTACAACGTTTTGATCAATACGTTACTGATCTTGCTGCTAAAAAAGATCAACTTGGAAATGATTATAATGCCAACCAAGATGACTTTCAACCCATTGATTTTTAAATTAAAGACTTCCAGACCTGAACATTTAGGTCTGGAAGATTTCTTTTACTATTTGAATTACTAAATGATTTAATTCAGCGTGATCAATGTACCCATTAAATGTGGTTTATGCGTTTTGGCATTTCTAATCATAAAATGACTTGTTGATTCTGATGATTCATCTGTTAAAAACTCAACCTGCGATGGTAAAAAGATTGGCAATTTAAACCATACATCGGCTTGATAGGCATTAGGTAATGGTGCAAGAGCAGCCAAAGCCCGAGCCTTACTCCATAAACCATGTGCAATCGCTTGTTTGAAGCCAAAAATTTTAGCTGTTAATGCATGTAAATGGATAAGGTTAAAATCACCTGAAATTTGTGCATATTGGCGCCCCAAATTTTCAGCAAGTTGCCATTGCTCAATGACTTGATATACAGGTTGTTGCGCATTGGTCGATTTTTGCTTATCCACAGGTGGTGCAGTCACTTTTTGTCGGGAAAGATATGTCATTAAGCCTTCAAATACAATTTCACCTGAAACTCTAGCAGTCGCTATAAAATCAAATACAATCCCTTTATCATGCTGATCAATTTCTCCAAACCGACAGCTTAGCTCAATGGTTTCATTAACTTGAACAGGACGATGCTGCTTAACCTGATTTCGTAGATGAACTAATCCAAGAATTGGAAAAGGAAAATCTTCCTGCGTCATCATGTGCATTTGTAGACTTTGACTCAAAACTGCCAAATAAGTTGCCGGAACATAACCATCACTGAAATAATGGCAAATTTTTTTATATTTGGCTAAATGTACCGAATCAATTTGTAAGTGGTCTACTATATATTCAACCTGTGGCAAACTTGGTGAAGATGTCTGGGGTTTCTGAATTAAGCCTTGTAGCACTTTCGGATAAGCCATATAAGCTTTTGGCAATTGGCTAAAGTGGCGCATTTTCATAAATTTTGCCTTATTTTGTGTCCTGACATTATTTTCACATGATAACAGATCGTTTGTCATAGAAACGAGCTGTTATCTCGACTGTATAAAAACAATCTTACGCACCTAATAGACTTTGTCCACACACCCGCAAGACATTGCCATTAACTCCACTTGAAGCTGGTGAAGCAAAATAAGCAATCGTTTGTGCCACATCAACAGGTAATCCACCCTGACTCATCGAATTCATACGTCGCCCTGCTTCACGAATTGCAAATGGGATCGCTGCTGTCATTTGTGTTTCAATAAATCCCGGTGCAACTGCATTAATGGTCACACCATTTTTTAAAGTCGGTGCTGTGAATTTCACCAGACCAATGACTGCCGCTTTCGATGTTGCATAATTACTTTGTCCCAAATTACCAGCAATTCCGCTAATTGAGGATACACAAATAATGCGTCCATTCGCATTAAAACCCGCATGATTTAATAAATAATCATTAACTGCTTCATTCGCAGCAATATTAATATTCACAACCAGATCCCATTGTTCAGGTTTCATATTGGCAAGGGTTTTATCCCTTGTCACACCTGCATTATGTACCAGAATATCCAGACCACCATATTCAGCAGCAGCAGCTTTAATTTTTTCACCGGCATCTGTTGCAGTAATATCCAGCGTTAATACCGAGCCGGAAATTTCCAATGCCACACGTTCTAGATCAGCCTGTTGTTGTGGGACATCCAGACAGATGACATGTGCGCCATCATCGGCCAGAATATGTGCAATAGCTTCACCAATACCTCTACTGGCACCTGTAACAACAGCAGTTTTTCCTGCAAGCGGCTGATTCCAGTTTATTGCAATGTGATCAGCATTAGATACACGCACAACCTGCCCGGATACGTACGCTGAACGCGGTGAAAGGAAGAAGCGCAAACTGGATTCAAGATTGTCTGGTGCATCTGGATCGACATAAATCAAATTAGCAGCAATTCCTTTTTTAAATTCTTTTGCAACAGATTTTACAAATCCTTCAAGCGCACGTTGCGCAATGGACTGAGATAAACTTTCTGCCTGATCAGGTGATCTGCCAACAATAATCACTCGACCTGAAGCCTGAACTTGACGAGCAACCGGATGAAAAAAATCATAAAGTGCTTTTAATTGACTTACATGTGTAATGCCTGAAGCATCAAATAATAAAGCTTTAAATTTTGATGTTTTATTACTTACATTAAACACTCGTAGATTTAACCCAGTCTCCACTGCAATCTGTTTTAATTCAGAATATTGTTCTGTGCTATAAGTATCTGCATGAATATTTGCAAGGATCTGGCTGATACTTTTAGAAAAAATACTCTCTCTTGCTGCTGCAAATAATACAGCACCATGAATAACCGGCTGATTAACATCGAAACGATCCAATGTTGTTGGTGATGGTAAACCCAAGTTTTTAATCACCAACTTGCCAAGTGCAGTTTTTGAAAAAAGCTGATATTGATCTGTCATATTTGTGCTCTTATGTCCTGAATTTCTGTATCATGCCCAGTATAAAATCAAGCCTTTGGGCGGAATAAACCTTTTGCTTTATCATACTTGAGAATATTTTTAGATAACTTGACCTAATTAACGTATTGTCTGTCATTGCAGTCAATTTTACCCATACAGGTTTATGTTAATGTTAGCCTCAATCATTATTTAATTTTATGGGACATCAGGAATGACTCAAAATTCTCAGCCTTCCCCAGACTCTACAGAAAATACACCAGTACAAAGCAGCATAACAACAAGTGCTGTCCAGACCACTCGCCGTAAAAATACAACACGAAAAACAACATCCACATCATCGTCTTCCAGAACCCGAAACAAGCAACAGGATCATGCTATGAGTCAATCTACTATTCGCCGTGTCGCAATTATTGGTGGTAATCGTATTCCATTTGCACGATCAAATGGTGCATATTTCACTGCATCTAATTCAGACATGTTAACTGCCGCCTTAAACGGACTGATTCAACGCTTTAACTTACAAGGACAACGTTTGGGTGAAGTCGTTGCAGGTGCTGTACTTAAACATAGCCGGGACTTTAACATGACCCGTGAATGTGTACTTGATACTGCACTTTCACCTGAAACACCTGCCTACGATATTCAACAAGCCTGTGGTACAGGTTTACAGGCAGCATTTTTGGTGGCAAACAAAATTGCTTTAGGACAGATTAACGTTGGTATTGCAGGAGGTGTGGATACAACATCAGATGCCCCGCTTGCTTTTGGTGATGGATTACGCAAAGCTTTATTGGAATTAAATGTCGCCAAAACAGCAAAAGATCGCTTAAAAGCACTCACCAAAATCAATGTAAAAAAATTATTGGATGCACCCCAAAATGGCGAACCTCGGACAGGTCTGTCCATGGGTGAACACGCTGCATTAACAGCACTAGAATGGCAAATCAGCCGAGAAGCCCAAGATGAATTAGCAGCAAAATCCCATCAAAACATGGCAAGAGCCTACGAAGACGGTTTCTTTGACGATTTATTAACCCCATTTATGGGCTTGGCAAAAGATAATAATTTGCGCCCAGATTCCAGTGTAGAAAAACTGGCCAAACTGAAACCTGTTTTTGGTCGTGGTGAACAAGCCACCATGACTGCCGGTAACTCTACACCACTCACAGATGGTGCATCCTGTGTATTACTTGCTTCAGAAGAATGGGCTAAAGCCAATGGTCATGAAATTTTGGCTTATTTAAGTTTTAGCGAAACAGCAGCCGTTGATTTTGTACAGAAGAAAGAAGGTTTATTAATGGCACCTGCCTATGCAGTACCACGCATGTTGCAACGTGCCAATCTAACTTTACAAGACTTTGATTATTATGAAATTCATGAAGCTTTTGCTTCTCAAGTACTTTCAACGCTTAAAGCATGGGAAGATGAAAAATTTTGTACAGAACGTTTAGGATTAGATCATGTATTCGGTTCAATTGATCGTAGCAAGTTAAATGTTAAAGGTTCATCTTTGGCCGCTGGTCACCCATTTGCAGCAACTGGTGGACGTATTCTGGCGACAGCAGCCAAGTTAATTCATCAAAAAGGTTCTGGTCGCGCCTTAATTTCGATTTGCGCCGCTGGTGGTCAAGGCGTTGTTGCCATTATCGAAAAATAATACATAAAAACAAAGCCAGCCAATATCGTTTGGCTGGCACAATCAATCCAATATCGATATAAATAACAATAGATCAGTAAATGATTGTCATATAGGCTTTGTCATTGTAAGGTTAAAACTTCATATCAATTTATTTCATCCTGTTACTTTCATGCAAATCGCACAATTACGCCAGCAAATTCGCAGACAACGCCGCCATCTCAGCCAAATACAGCTTCGTCAGGCAGAACTAGCATTAATGCATCGCATTATCTTTCTTAAAGAAATGCAACATGCCCAACGAATTGGTATTTACCTGGATGCATTTGGTGAAATTCCAACCCGGATGTTAATTGAATATTTATTTAAACAACACAAAAAAGTTTATTTGCCACTAATTTGTAATATGAATCAACAATTACGCTGGCAACCTATCAGCCTACAGCAATATCATAATCAGCGTTTTGCCAAACACCGCTTAGGCATGCAACAAGCCATACAACAACGTGGACAATTGTTTAAAGTACTAGATGCCGTCATCATGCCATTAGTTCTGTTCGATCGCATGGGACATCGCATTGGTATGGGTGGTGGTTTTTATGATCGAACACTGGCTAGCGCCCGATATGTGAAACGTATTGGATTAGCACATGATTTTCAGCAAGTAAATTCCATCATTTCAACACAGCACTGGGATCAGGATCTGGATGTGATCTGTACCCCGAAACATATTTATCGCTATAAGCGGCGTTAATATTGAACAAATAATTATTTTAATTCTATAATAAATCCTGATTAATCAAAAAGTTTGTAAATACCAGTAAAATAACGACATGAACCGTCCTTGGAACTAAACTTTAACAAATGTCCCTGACGCTCCAAACTATACTTACATTTTGTTTCTAAATCAATCACTTGTGAGAATTGATCAGGTGATGTATAGGAGCGCAAATAACGAACACGGGTATTTTCGGCATTATTTGGATTACGATATTGAATACCTTCAATTTTTATTCGATTTTTATCCAGTTGATGCAACTGTAATTGTGTTAATGGAGTATGCCGCTGTTCAATATTTTGTCGAATAAAATATTGTGTCAGACTTTGATTCATACTGGTAAACAAATCTAAATCGTTAATACGTTGCTCAAACTGCTGTTGAATACAACGTGTAGTTTTACATTCCTGTACGTAATGCTGCCATCCGATTTGCGTTGTTTTTAAAAGTTTTAACGGTGCATTGGACATCAACTGCGCACTAAGATATTTTGCTTTGATTACATCATTTAGACTGGAAAGATTCTTGTCCTTACAAACTAAACCATCAAATCTCTGTACTGTTTTTTGTGAACAATCGGGCAATACTGCAAAAGTTTGACCAGTAAACATCGCAGAAAACATAAATAAGAATAGGTGCTTAAAACTGGGTTGACTGTTCATAAAAGGATAAACTGTGAATATCAGAAGAAGCCAAAATACGATATGCTTACTATACGCTTTTATTTCATCAATACACAAGTCATCACGTTGTGTGATCGTAGTTTAGGAACAATAAAATGTTAAGAATTGGACAGGGTTTAGATGTTCATGCTTTTGAAGAAGGCGAATTTGTTACGCTTGCAGGCTTAAAAATTCCACATACTCATGGCCTGAAAGCCCATTCTGATGGTGACGTTGTATTACATGCACTTGCTGATGCAATATTAGGCGCTTTGGCACTAGGAGATATTGGTCAACACTTCCCCGATACTGATGAACAATTTAGAGGTGCTGATAGTCGGATTTTACTTAAACACGTTTATCAACTTATATGCAACCAAGGCTATCGATTGGTTAATGCGGATATTACTGTTGCATGTGAACGACCAAAACTTGCACCGCACAATTTAGCCATGCGCCAGAATATTGCTGAAGATTTACTTGTTGATTTGGATTGTATCAGTATCAAAGCAACGACCACAGAAAAACTTGGATTTACGGGTCGGCAGGAAGGAATTTTTGCTTCCGCAATTGTATTGTTGAGCAAAAATCTTTAAATAAAATACTTTTAAAAAAGGCCAACTCGAAATTTCCAAGTTGGCCTCTTAATGATTAAAAAACTAAAGCTTATTTACTTTCAATCTTTTTAATTTCTGCTTTAGATTTTAAGTACTCAATATAATCATTAAGTTCTAATTGTCCACGTGGTTCAAAACGGCCAATAATTTGCTGTTTTTGCTGATCGTTTACATTAAACTCAGGATTTTGCCCCACATTGGAAACCGCAACAACATATAGGGCTTCACCTAAATCAGTGGTGGTTGCAGACCAAAAGTTTGCTTTTGGCACAGATACACTATAAATAGCACGTTCTAGCTTGGTTGGTAAAACCTGACTATAACGTGGTACAGGCCCAAGATTCTCAAATTTGATACGACTTGCTGCCAATGCTTCAGCAGCAGGTTTATTTTTCAGATCATTTAATAATGTTGCTACAGCAGCTTGTGCCTGCTTAATCTGTTCCTGACGTTTTACAGTTGCAGCAACCTGAGCTTTTGCTTCCTGTAAAGTCTGTGGACGTTCAGCATGATAATTTAGGACTTTAACCCATGCTGCATCACCATTTTTTAAGTTAATCACAGTTGATAAATTACGATCACCGTCAACAACTTCTTTGGAAAATAAACGTTGCTTTACAGCAGAGTCAGCAAGAACAGCATTGGATTGGTTAGCCAGTGTTACACCCTTAGTGGTCTGTACCTGTAACTTATATTGATCAGCAATTGCATCTGCTGCATCCGATTGCACTGCGATATCATTTGCTGCTGCAACTGCATCCTGAAAAGCATCTGCCGATTTTTTCGCCTTTACTTCGTTCGCCATTTGATCACGGATTTCGGATAAAGGTGTAACTTTTACTCCATCAATATGGTCAACTCGAATAATGTGATAGCCATATTGTGTTTTCACCGGAGCTGATGTTTGTCCTTGTTGTAGTGCAAGCACTGCCTGATCAAATGCATCCCCGTAAACACCTACATTATAACCGTCTACTTTACCCTGAGCGGCTTTTGTTACCGGATCATCAGAATATTGTTGAACCATTGCTTCAAACTTTTCGCCATTTTTCAATTTGTTTGCGATACTTTGTGCAATTTGTAACGCCTGTTCAGGTTTACGTTGATCTGTAGTAATCAAAATTTGGCTAATCTGACGTGAAGCATCTTTATTTTGCTTGGCCACATAAGCCTGATATTGCTGGTTAATGTCCGCATCGGTTACTTGTACTTTATCTGCAAATTGTGCTTTGGATAACACTACATATTGAACATCAACATTTGCCTGACGCATAAAATCTTTTTGATGTGCATCATAATAGGTCTTAATTTGTGCATCTGTTGCAACAAAATTTTGTGCATATTGGTTTAATGGTAGTTCAGCAATATGTGCTGTACGCTCCTGTCCCAGTAATGCAATAAGCTTTTGCGCATCAGTTGAACTATACAACGCACTATAAATCACACTATTCGTTAATAAAGACAAAGACATACGCTGACCAAAATCTTTTAATAGTTGATCTACAGTAGTACGATTATTCATTAAATAATTCTGGAATACCTGCTCCGAAAACTTACCATTTTCCTGAAAAGCAGCTTGTTGACGGATCAATGTACCAAGCTGCTCATCACTTAAACGAATACCTAATTTTTCAGCTTGTTGTAATAACACAGCCCGCACAATCGCAGCATCATAAACTTCTGCTTCTATGACGCGTTTATTAAGTAGTGACTGATCACCATTTGCAGCCTGTAAATATTCATTTGTCTGAACTTTAATCCAGTTATCCAGTTCATTTTTACTAATTTCCTGATCATTAACTTTGAGCGCTACATCCTCTTTACTAGAGCCTGCAAAATAGCTTTCCAGACCAACAAAGACCAAGGGTGCCAAAAATAACACCAATAATACTTTTCCAAGCCAACCTCGAATTAAAGTACGAAAAGCGTCCATAAATCTTCCAAGAAATTATTTAACCAAAGAATACTAGCCGAAAATCCAGTAATGACAAGTGTTTTATCTGTTGATCACATGTTATATAGATATAATATCAGCGATACCATATAGAAAAAACGCGCCAGTATTGGCGCGTCAAAGTTACATAATCTATTATGCAACTGCGTCTTTAAGACCTTTCCCAGCTTTGAAGCTCGGTACTTTGCTTGCAGCAATTTTTAATTCTTCACCAGTTTTAGGGTTACGACCAGTACGTGCAGCACGTTCCTTCACGCTAAATGATCCGAAGCCTACCAAAGTGACTGTATCATCTGCTTTTAATGCATCGGTAATAGCTTCAATTGTTGCGTCCAAAGCTTTAGCAGCATCAACTTTAGTTAAGCCCCCTTTTGAAGCAATCGCATCAATTAATTCTGATTTATTCATGCAAAACATCCTCTGATTTGATAGTTTGAATACCTAAGGTAAAAATCTTCTACTTGCCTTAGCAGCCTTTATAGCAATGCCTTTCACATAAGGCAATAGCAGGGTGACGGTTTTACCCAAAATTTCTACGGATAATGGATTTTTTACTCTATTTTGCATATTTTTTAATCAATCATATTGTGAGTTGGCAAATTATAATGTTGCTATAATCATTGCAGAACCCTTGCAATATCAGGCAATGGATAAGGTTATTCCTATATTTTCTACTGTTTCAACCTATATACTTTTCATTCGTAACCAAGACAGCAATCCAGCGTTAAAAAAAATTCTTCTAAATTGTTAAATTTGACTAAACAGTCATTGAATACGTTATATGATTTTTGCCAATAATGCTAAAAATTCATTGTAGTGTTGACACCACTAGGCTTCATCCTCTTAAATGTCAGGCTTTCTTTCCTACAGCATGCAGCCAAAAAAAGGTTTTTCTCGTTTATGAATGATCAACAACAAGACAAAAACTCTCCACATCTAATGCAATCTCTAATTATGATTTTTTTAGAGACAAGCTTAACTTTTGTCTTAAAAAATGATCGTTTATCTAGAATCCATGCCAAAGATTTCTTTGAGCACAAAGTTAGCCTACAGTTTAACGTATACTTACCCAGTGGACAGTTTTATGTCAGTTTTGATCAGCGTGGTGTATTATTTGACCTTGAAAAACCTGAGGGAATGACTCAAGCAGATATTGTTATCACAGCATCAACAATCGATTTAATCAAAATTTTATTTACTGGTAATAAGAAAAGTATTCGTCGCCTTCAACTCAAAGGTCATGATGAACTGCATAAGGATTTTCGGTTATTATTGGGAAGTATCAGTTTATCTGCGGTGATTTCTGATTGGCGTTATTGGCTTAGCTCAGCCAATACGCAAACAAAACCATCAAGATATAGCATTCAAAACTTGACCCAACATATAGAATTACAACGTCAAGAAATTACCAAATTACAAATTAAAGTGAAATCTTATCGCTACGATTTAAAAAGGTTACAACGTAAACATAAAATGATGACCTACTTGTACTGGACAATTATTTTAGCCTTAATCATTTCCTTAATTAGTGTAATTTGCTATAATCTGAATCAATAAAATATTAAACTTTAATAAGTTCAGCAGCACAAATAAAGTTGACTAAATTAGTCGGATTTAAGTATAATCACTCTATCGCATTTGTTTGCTTAACTGTAGATTGGATTATGCGTCTTACTACACGCGGTCGTTATGCTGTGACTGCAATGTTGGATTTAGCACTTCAGCCACCAGACCAAACGATTACTTTAGCCGAAATTGCTGCAAGACAGACAATTTCTGTTGCTTATTTAGAGCAATTATTTTCCAAATTAAAACGAAAGCAGCTTGTTGCAAGTGTTCGTGGTGCAAATGGTGGTTACCACCTTGCTCGCCCAGCAAAAACCATTACTGTTCTGGCAATTATTGAAGCTGTTAACGAAACTGTTGACGCAACACGCTGTGATCATCAAGGAAATTGTCAAAATGGTGCAATGTGTTTGACACATGATTTGTGGCATGACCTTTCCAATCATATTGAAAGTTATCTTGAACGCATTACGCTTGCTGATCTAATTGAACGTGATAATGTTCAGACAGTTGCATTACGCCAATCATCACTTGATGATCTAGCCTCTTTATCGGTTACAGGAACAATCTAAAATGAAGCTCCCAATTTATCTTGATTATGCTGCGACAACCCCTGTTCTTCCTGAAATTGCCGAGTCAATGATGAATTGCCTGACGTTTGAAGGTAATTTTGGTAATCCGGCATCTCGTTCACATGCATACGGTTGGCGTGCTGAAGAAGCCGTTGAAGATGCGCGCCAACAGGTTGCAGATCTAATCAAAGCAGATCCACGGGAAATCGTTTGGACATCTGGTGCAACTGAATCCGATAATCTGGCCTTAATTGGTGTGGCTCAATTCTATAAAAATAAAGGTAAACATATCATTACCTCCAAAATTGAGCATAAAGCAGTTCTAGATACCTGCCGTTATTTAGAAACTGAAGGATTTGAAATTACCTATATTGAACCTGAACCACGTACTGGCTTAATTTCTCCTGAAAAGGTACAGGAAGCATTACGTCCAGACACCATTCTTGTTTCATTAATGATGGTAAATAACGAATTGGGTACGGTTACTGATGTCGAAGCAATTGGTGAACTCACTCGTGCCAATAAAACTTTTTTGCATGTTGACGCTGCACAGGCTGCCGGGAAAATTGACATTGACTTAAGTAAAATCAAGGTTGATCTCATGAGTTTTTCCGGTCACAAGGTTTATGGACCTAAAGGCATTGGCGCACTATATGTACGCCGTAGCCCACGTGTACGTTTAAAAGCTTTAATTCATGGCGGTGGTCATGAACGTGGTATGCGTTCTGGCACACTGGCAACCCATCAAATTGTTGGTATGGGACATGCTTTTGAAGTTGCCGGCAAAACCATGCAAGCCGAACAACAACGTATTCGCCAATTACGTGACAGACTCTGGAATGGTTTGTCCGAAATGGAAGAAGTTTATTTAAATGGTCACCCTACTCAGAACGTAGCCAACTATTTAAATGTTAGCTTTAACTTTGTAGAAGGTGAATCTTTAATGATGGCTTTAAAAGACATTGCAGTATCTAGTGGTTCTGCATGTACTTCTGCTACATTAGAACCTTCGTATGTATTACGCGCTTTGGGTCTATCAGATGAATTGGCACATAGTTCAATCCGTTTTAGTTTTGGTCACTATACGACTGAGGCTGATATTGATCACGTGATTGAAGTAACCAAAACAGCTGTAGCAAAATTACGTGAACTTTCACCACTTTGGGATATGTTCAAAGAAGGTGTTGATTTTTCAAAAGTGGAATGGGCTGAGCACTAATTCACTTGAATTTATGCATTTTCACCCTTATTTAAATATTAGCTGACCCCGAGGTATGGAGAAGCATCATGGCATATAGTGATAAAGTAATTGACCATTATGAAAACCCGCGTAACGTAGGTGTTTTAGATAAAAACGCTGAAAATGTGGGTACAGGAATGGTGGGTGCGCCGGCATGTGGCGATGTTATGCGTTTACAAATTCAAGTAAATGATAACGGTGTCATTGAAGAAGCGCGTTTTAAAACCTATGGTTGTGGCTCGGCAATTGCATCAAGCTCGCTCGTTACGGAATGGCTAAAAGGCAAAACACTGGACGAGGCTCAAGCAATCAAGAATCTTGATATTGCGCAAGAATTAGCATTACCACCAGTTAAAGTTCACTGCTCTGTTTTAGCTGAAGATGCAATTAAAGCTGCGATTGATGATTACCGTAACAAACGGGCAAAATAAATTGCCTGTTACAGATAATTAGCAACTATTTAGGAGAATTGTATGATTCATTTGACTGAAAGCGCCGCACAGCATGTTGCTAATTTTCTGGCTAATCGTGGCAAAGGTGAAGGTATTCGCATTGGTATCAAAACTTCTGGTTGTTCAGGTTTAGCCTATGTGCTTGAATTTGTAGATGAAGCTGATCCACATGATGAAGTCTACGAAAATCATGGTGTTAAGGTTTTTGTTGATCCTAAAAGTCTAGTCTATATTGATGGACTGGAAATGGATTATATTAAAAATGGTCTCAATGAAGGCTTTGAATTTAATAATCCGAATCAAAAAGGTGAATGTGGCTGTGGTGAATCATTCACTGTATAACTGCCAGATTCTTATCTAGACAAAGCCAATAAATTTTGTTGGCTTTTCTTTCATTCATTAATCAGAAATTCCGCTATGACTTATTTTGATTTGTTTGATCTGGAGCCTAGCCTGGATCTTGATCTTGATGCTTTAAAAACTAAATTTCTGGCACTACAGCAGCAATATCATCCTGATCATAATCAAGATAATATTGAACAGGCTGTCACAGAATCAAGTGAAATCAATCAAGCCTATACCATGCTGAAGCAGATTGATAGTCGTGCAGCTTACCTTTTAAAATTACAAAAACAGGATGCAGGTCTGGAGCAATCTATTCATGACTTTGAATTTTTACAATCTGCTCTAGATATGCGTGAACAACTAGACGAAGCAAATACTGTAGAACAATTACAACAATTGCGTGAAGAAATTCAACAATGGGTTGACAGTCTAATCCGCGAATTTAAGCTGGATTTTTCAGCACAGGATTGGAGTGAAGCACGCGATACGGTGCGTAAATTACGTTTCTTTCGTCATGTCCTTGCAGACATAGACAAAGCTGAAGACAAGCTGTTCGATGACGATCAGTTTTCAACATTGGATGATGATTTTTAATTTTTACTACGGACTCCTTTATGGCTTTATTGCAAATTGCGGAACCCGGCCAATCCAGTAATCCTCACGAACATCGTGTAGGTATTGGTATTGACTTAGGCACGACAAACTCTTTAGTTGCAACAGTGCGCTCAGGGACACCTAGCATATTAAAAGATCATCAACAACATAGTTTGCTGCCTTCAGTCGTACATTTTGCTGAAAATGATGTAATTGTAGGTTTAGCAGCTAAAACTTTTATCAATCAAGATGCCAGCAACACCATTGTCTCTGTAAAACGTTTTATGGGACGTTCCAGAGCAGATATTCGTTTTCAACATCCCTATCAGCTTGAAGGTTCTGATCAGGACATGCCAAGTTTTGTGACATCCCAGGGAAATAAAACACCAGTTGAAATCTCAGCACATATTCTTGCAGCATTAAAACATCGTGCTGAACAAAACTTGGTCCATGATATTACCGGTGCAGTCATCACGGTTCCGGCCTATTTTGATGAAGCACAACGACAAGCTACACGCGATGCAGCGCAGCTTGCAGGTTTAAATGTTTTACGTTTACTGAATGAGCCGACTGCTGCGGCCATTGCCTATGGACTAGATCAAAATACCCAACTTCAACAAGACCAAAATTTTGCGATCTATGATCTAGGTGGAGGTACTTTTGATATTTCAATATTACGCTTTTCAAAAGGCGTGTTTGAAGTATTGGCTACAGGCGGTCATACTGCTTTAGGTGGTGATGATATTGATCGGTTAATCGTCAAGTATGCCAAACAGCAATTTTCTCTGGAAAGTCTTTCTAATCAACAACACACTGAATTAATGCAGCTTGCAAAGGCAGCCAAAGAGCAGTTAACTACTGAAAATACAGTAAATTTAATCTTTAATACGCATCACTTAACATTGACCCAAGACTTACTTCAACAAATTATTCAACCTGTTACTGATCGCAGTTTGCAAGTATGCCAACGCGTATTACGTGATGCAAAGCTTAAAACTGAACAAATTCAAGCGGTCATTCTGGTCGGTGGTTCAACACGTACGCCCGCAGTACAACATGCTGTTGCTAATTTTTTTCATAAAGAACCTTTATGCAGCATTAATCCTGATGAAGTTGTGGCACTAGGTGCAGCAATTACTGCCAATCAATTGGTGGGTAATAGCAGTGATGGTACACTATTACTTGATGTTACCCCCCTTTCCTTAGGTTTGGAAACGATGGGGGGGCTAGTTGAACGCATTATTCCTCGCAATACACCAATTCCAGTGACTCGCCGTCAGGAATTTACTACTTATCAGGATGGACAAACTGCCATGCTGATTCATGTAGTACAGGGTGAAAGAGATCTAGTCGAACACTGTCGTTCACTTGCTAAATTCGAATTGCGTGGTATTCCACCAATGACTGCAGGTGCTGCACGAATTGAGGTTACTTTTCAGGTTGATGCTGATGGTTTACTCAATGTTTCTGCGCTAGAAACAACTTCCGGTGTACAATCTAAAATTGTAATCAAACCATCATACGGATTGTCTTCTGAAGATACTGAACGCTTATTGCTGGAAGGTTTTCAATATGCTCAGCAAGATAAACTGGCTCGCCATCTACAAGAAACTAAAGTCGAAGCACAACGAGAAATCGAAGCATTAAAGCAGGCATTACAAATTGATGAAGCTTTATTGAATACTGAAGAATCTCAGCGATTACATAGTGCAGTTAAAATTCTTGAACATACAATCGAAGGCGATGATCTGGAAAAAATTGAACAAGCTGTGCAGAATCTAAAAATTTATAGCGATATGTTTGCAGCTATGCGAATGAATCGACATATTGATCACGCCCTTAAAGGTACTCGTGTAGATGACTGGGCAACCACCAGCCAAGATAAGGATCACTAAGCCATGCCACGTATTAAAGTTCTTCCTCATTCACAAATCTGCCCTGAAGGTGCAGAATTTGAAGTTGAGAAAAATAGTAATCTTTGTCAAAGCTTACTTGAGCATGGTATTAAAATTGAACATGCTTGTGATATGTCATGTGCCTGCACAACTTGTCACGTCATTATCCGTAAAGGCTTTTATGAACTGGAAGAAATGAATGATGTAGAAGCAGATTTATTGGATCGTGCCTGGGGTCTTGAACCTGAATCACGTTTATCCTGTCAAGTTAATATCGAAGAAGAAGATCTGGAAGTCGAGATTCCGAAATACACCATTAACCATGCTTCAGAAAATCATTAAGTTTTAAATTGAAAGCCAAATTTTATGGTTTGGTTTTCTCTTTATCTTGTAATTGTTGTTTAAGTTGAAGGTCTGAATCGATCATAACAATGTCTTCCTGCTTTAATGGCACAACCCCATCAAAATCTGTTTGATCTCTTTGTAGCTTTAATCTTTCAATCGTTTTTTCCATAATATCAATGAGTTCTGGATACTGATAAATTGGTGTTTTATCCAGATTTAATAGTAAATTAAATCCTTTATACTCATAATCGTACCAACGGCGATATTTATCTATTGAATCGTGATAATGTTCTATCACCTGCCAAGATTGAATAAACCCAGAAATTCCTTTTAATTTTAAAGGTGGATGTTTAATACATAAAAAATGTTCTCGCACCAAATTAAAGGTTTCATCAGAAATCAAAATTTGATCAACATCAGCAGCAGATTGCAAACGTGCAGCAATATTGGCATCACGTCCTACAATGCTGTAGGCCATACGATGTGACGTACCATAATTTCCTACGTGACAATAGCCTGTAGCAATTCCCATTCGAATATGCAAAGATGCAAAACCCAATTTAATCCAACGCTCACGCAGCACACGCATTTGTTGACGCATTGCAACTGCCATATTCAAACAAGCAATCGCATCTTCCTTGATCCCTCGACTATCTGGGTCACCGAAAAAGATTAAAATTCCATCCCCCATAAATTTATCAATTGTTCCGCCATAGTGTTTGGCTATATCAGTCATGTGTGTAAGATAGTCATTTAATAAAAAAGCCAGATCATCAGGAATCAACTGATCTGAAAGTTCAGTAAACCCCTGAATATCTGAGAAAAATACCGTTAATTTTCGTCTTTTATATTCAATTTTTGCCTCAATTTCTCCACGCATAATAGATTGCCAGACTTGAGTCGGTGCATAACGTGCGAGTTGATTATTTAGATGAACATAACGATTCATTTCATTGAAATAATATAGTTTTTTCTCATGTAACTGACTAATCCTCAAAGTCTGGTAATACATGGTAATTGCGATAAAAGTTAAAAAGGAAATTAAAGATAATACATTTAATTCTAGGCTTGAATTTTTAATATAAGGTTCAAAGCCAAATAATAAAAAACTCGAAATATAAAAAACTGAGATCCCTATAATTGGCGTAAGTAGGATATAAATATAATGAATTTGCCGAAAAATAGCAGAATAAATTAATGCCCCAATAATCGTCATTGATGGGATTAAAGCCATGTGCATGGCAGAAATAAATAAAGCTGTCAGGAAAACATCACTTAAAAATGTAATATTATTTCTTATATCTTTTCCATAATGATATTCAATTTTAGAAAAGGAAAATCGCTCAATAAGTAAAACCAGCAAAGCAACAGGAATAACAACTAAATGGAAGAATTCTATATTTATTTCTGTTACGCTGCTAACTAGCATAATCAGGCTTAAAAGTAGATAACTCAAAAGCCGTAGAAGTTTAATAAACTGATACGGGGCGACATCTAGGAATTTTTTTTTCATACTAGTAATGACGCCGTGATCTGGTTAATTAATCCATTCGCCAGTCAAAAGGCATATCACCCTGCCCTCTTAATGCCAGCATCAGGGTTTGGCGCATGTGTGCCAATACATCTGAAGTATAAGGTACGGCAGTTGTACCCCATACTGGTTTTGGCCATGCAACATCATTTTGATAACGCACCACATGATGAAAATGTAACTGTGGTATCATATTACCCAATGCAGCCACATTCATTTTATCTGCACGGAATACGCGTGCCAACTGACTGGATAACCAACTGGATTCACGAAGAAATTGTTCCTGATCAGCCGGACTTAGCTCGTATAATTCAGTCACTCCAGGTACGCGTGGAATAAGAATTAACCATGGAAACTGCATATCATTCATTAAACGACATGTACACAGCGGGAAATCACCTACGAAAAAAGTGTCTTGGGCGAGTTGTGGATGCAAAGTAAACATATCTTTTCTATAAATAAATGCAATAATTTCGATGCAGCAATACTAACATAGCTATGCTGCACAGGATAAGGGTTTCGATAAAGTTTTATACAATTACTTCACGTTTATGCTGCATTAATGTAATGATGCTAACAATTGATCCAGTAATTGCTGAATAAAATCAATTCGTTTTTGCTGATCTTCCAGATTCACGGTAATTTTTAATTTTTGCCCACCTTCCATTCGATAGAAGGTTGGATTTTTTTGCATCAATTGAATGATAGTAAGTGCCTGTATCGGTGTATCTGGTAGAAAGTCAATATAACCACCACCTTTGGCAATATCAATTTTGGCAATACCTAAGGTTTCTGCTTTTAAACGAATCTGATGGACTAAGAATAGATTTTTTACAGCTTGCGGTAAAAGTCCAAAACGATCAATTAACTCTATACGAATATGATCTAATTTGTCTTGACCACTCACATTACTGATACGTTTATAAAATAAAAGACGTTGATGCACATCTCCCAGATAATCATCAGGAATTAACGCCGATAAGTGTAAAATAATGTCAGCAGTTAAATTCAATGGTTGATCGAAATTCGGAGATTTACCTTTTTGGATAGCTTTTGTTGCCTTTTCCAGCATTTCCATATATAGGCTGTAGCCAATTGCCTGCATACTGCCACTCTGTTGTTCACCCAACAATTCGCCTGCACCACGAATCTCCAAATCTTCTGTAGCAAGCATAAAGCCAGCACCTAACGTATTGGCTCTTTGAATAGCATCCAGACGTTTCTCAGCATCACCTTTTAAATGTTTTACTGAAGGAACCAAAAGATAGGCATAAGCCTGATGGTGCGATCTTCCGACACGTCCACGTAATTGATGTAATTGAGCGAGTCCCAACTTATCTGCACGTTCAATAATGATGGTGTTGGCATTGGGTACATCAATTCCTGTTTCAATAATGGTTGAACAAACCAAAACATTGTACTGTTTGTGATAGAATTGTTGCATGACATGTTCAAGTTCTTTTTCGCGCATTTGTCCATGTGCAACCGCTACTCGAGCTTCAGGCAATAAAACCCTTAAATTTTCTGCTGTACGCTCAATGGTTTCAACTTCGTTATGTAAGAAATAGACTTGCCCACCGCGAAGTAATTCACGTAATACCGCTTCTTTAATGGTGGCATCTGTCTGATCCTGTACAAAAGTTTTGACTGCCAAACGCCTTGCAGGAGGTGTAGCAATAATGGATAGATCGCGCATTCCTGAAAATGCCATATTTAATGTTCTTGGAATTGGTGTCGCTGTCAGTGTGAGCATATCAACATCTGCACGCAACGCTTTGATCCGTTCTTTATCTCGCACACCAAAACGATGTTCCTCATCTACAATCATCAATCCCAAGTCTTTGAATTGTATTGACTCTTGTAGCAATTTATGCGTACCAATGACAATGTCAACTTTTGCATCTTGAATATCTTCAATAATTTTTTGATGTGATTTGTTACTACCAAATCTGGATAAAACTTCAATGCGAATTGGCCAGTCGGCAAAACGATCCCGAAACGATTCATAGTGTTGTTGTGCCAGCAATGTGGTCGGCACCAATACCGCAACTTGCTTGCCATTTTGTGCAGCAACAAATGCCGCTCGCATAGCAACTTCTGTTTTTCCAAACCCAACGTCTCCACAAACCAAACGATCCATTGGTCTAGCTTGCTGCATATCATGTAATGTTGCAGTAATTGCACTGGCCTGATCCAGTGTTTCTTCATACATAAAACCACTAACAAATTGATGATACAAGGCAGAATCTAACTCAAAAGCAAAACCCGGCTTAGCTTGTCGACGCGCATGAATATGAAGTAGCTCCGCAGCAACATCATGTATTTGCTCCAATGCTTTACGCTTGGCTTTATTCCATGCATCTGTACCCAGTTTATGTAGTGGCGCCAAGTCCGGATCACCGCCACTAAAACGACTAATTAAATGTAAATTGGTGACAGGCACATAGACTTTGGCATCATCGGCATAATTAAGTTGCAGGAACTCATGCGTTTCATCATCAATATCCAATGTAACTAAACCGGCATAGCGTCCTACACCATAATCAACATGTACAACTGGTGCACCTATTGATAATTCAGTTAAGCTACGTACCAAGAACTCTTCAGACACTTCTTTTTGATGCTTACGGCGGCGCTGTACTACACGTTGTTCATATAATTGATTTTCAGTAATAATAATCAATTGATCTGGTAAGCATAATCCCCTTTCCAAAGGTGCATCAGTAATTGCAAGTGTGTGTTTGTCCTGTACAAATGTCTGGAAATTCTTTACCACTGCCAAATTTTTTAACTTCAGTGCATCTTTTAATGTTTCACGTCGACCTGCACTTTCAGCAACAATTAATACTGGTTGCTGATGTGTAGCAATATAATCCTTTAAATTATGAAACGGATCTTCCTGCTTATGATCCACATGAAGTTTCGCTGGCTCTATTCCAGTTAAATCAGCACTACCTGCACGTTCCGGTGCTGCATCACTTCCCACAATCATTCTTGGATGCTGATTTAAACGCTGGGCAATTTGTTCTACCCGAACAAAAAGATGATCTGGTGACAAAATAGGCTGATCAATATTATGTCGACGATCCTCATAACGCCGTTCAACTTCCTGCCAGAAATTCTGAATATCTTTTTCCAAATGTTGATTGGTTACAACCATTGCATTTAACGGCAGGTAATCTAAAAAAGTACTCTGTTGTAATTGTTCTGTGCGAAAGAACAACGGAAAATAATACTCAAGTCCTGGACTGGCAATACCATCCATCACATCCTGATATAGTGGATTACGTTTTGGATTGGCCTGTGTAAAAATTTCTGCATAACGATCACGAAAGGTCGAACGACCTTCTTTTAAGGGAAATTCTTTGGCTGGCAAAATGGTAAATGCCTGAATCTTGTCTGTAGTACGTTGGGTTTCTGGATCAAAATAACACAGACTTTCTACTTCATCATCAAATAAATCAATACGAATTGGCTGCTCCTGTCCAGAAGCAAAAATATCCATCAGACTACCACGAACAGCAAATTCACCATGTTCGTAAACAGTATCGACCAAATGATAACCAGCAGTAATCAGTTGCTCACGTTTGCTTTCTATATCAAATTTTTCACCTTGACGGATATCAAAATGTTGACCATATAACCAGTTAGGTGGAACAACTCTTTGCGCCAAAGTAGTTGCAGCCAACAATACAATCCCGGTTTTAGGCATATTGGTGAGTAACGATAACCGCTCAGAAATAATATCTTGATGTGGTGATAGACGATCATAAGGCAAGGTTTCCCAATCAGGAAAAACATAGACTTGCTGACCAAAAAATTCCAGCTCACTTTCCAATTGTGATAAATGTTGATTATTACGGGCAATAATAACCATTAAGGAATGTTGTTGCTGAGCAATCTCACTCAGTAACAATGACCCTGTAGAACCAGTAATTTTTCCAACCCAGCGCCGTTCGCCTTGTTTAAGTTGTTTTAGATTTAATTCAGAAATAGTAGGTTGCAAGAAAGACATCATGGTTGAGAAGATCATGGTTAAAGGAAAATATGAGTTTAATGCTACCACTTAATGCAGGGACAAAAAAGGCAGCCGAAGCTGCCTATAATGAAAATTATGATTTTAAAATTTATATGCCAATGATACTGTATAGGTTCTTGGATCCCCATAAGTATTTGCCCATGTATTTAAACGATATTTTTCGTCTGTTACGTTGGCAATATTTAGTCCAAGGTTGACGTTTTGATTAACTGCATAACGTGCCATAAGGTCTATTAGTGTGAATCCTTCTTGGCGATATGCCTGATAGTTCACACCCGTTGTGCTACGATCATAAAACTCACTTTGCCAATTAATCCCAGCTCCAACAGTCAGTTTTTTATCTAAAATTGGCAGGTTATAAGTCGAAAATAACTTAACTTGCTGTTTTGGAATATCCGTATTGATTCGTGTTCCTGTATTATCTTTTGTTTCTGCTTGAGTATACCCTGCTTGAATATTCCAGCCTGGTAATATTTCTCCTGCAAGCTCAATTTCGAAACCTTTGGTTTCAGCACCTTTTACACCACGATAATAAGAAGTCCCTACTGTAGTCCAACCATTAATAACAGCTGTATCATCCGAAGTATATTTTCCAACTGCTTCGGCTACATTATCCATTTTTGCCTGAAAATATGCTGCACTAATATTCAGACGATTATCGTAAAATGAAAATTTTAAGCCAGCCTCATAGTTATTTCCTTCTTGAGGATCAAGAACCTTATACGAATAATCACGATTGGTTTGTGGTAAGAAAATATTGGTATAACTTGCATAAGCCGTCAAATATGGCGTGAGATCAAAGGTTAAACCAGCATATGGCGTTAATTCATTAGACTCATCAACATGTGAATCTGTTACAGTACCTCTTACAGTATTGGTAGCATGAGTCTTCAAATCGTAATTTGAAACACGACCACCAATAATGATATGTAATGGATCTATAGGATTTAAACGTGTTGCAAGATAAAATCCACTTTGTTCATAATCCTTATTACTTACACCTGTTGCTGTGGTTGCCGAAGCTGGTTGAGCAATTGTGCCATTCCATGTATTTAAATCAATTACTGCACTCGCACTATATCCTGCATATGCATTATTATTGCTTTTTAAGTTTTGATAACTCCCTCCCATCATTAGTTCATGTTCCCGACCAAACAATTGATAAGGTCCATTCACTGAAACATCAAGGCTATGTTCTTCAGGACTAAAATCATTTTGTGAAGCAGCCAGTGAAGCAGTCATGTCTGTATAATTGACCTGAGCAACGCCAATAACACCATACAGTGAATCAATGTCCTGTTTGGTAAAATTATAATTTGCATGAATTTTCCATCGATTTGCAAATTCATGTGTCAATTGTGCAAAAAGATTTAATGTGTCAACTTGACTATAAGCCCAACGCGCATTGGCATTAAATTCACGATTAAATGGCATGATCGTACCATCTGCACCATACATATCCAAACCATGTACCCCTTGACCATCAAGGCGTGAACGACTAAGCATTGCACCTAAAGTCAAAGAGCTTTTATCTGATAGATCCGCATCAACAACACCATACAATAGAGCATTATATTGATCCCCCCAATCTCGCCAAGAATCACTTTGGCCATACGCAGCGACAACACGTCCACGCACATTACCAGATTGAGTTAATGCCCGTTGTACATCATATTCCGAGCGAATAGCATTATTTGAACCAGCACTTATACGCACTGTACCAACTGGATCAATGCTAGTAGCATGTTTTCGGTTCAAACCCACGCTTGCACTCGGATAACCTGCGCCGTTTGTCAAACCAGCTGCACCTTTAATTACAGTTATATTTTCATAAACACTAGGATCTAAATTACTTAATGACGAACCATTCTTGCCACTAGTCGCAGGTGATGTCATAACACCATCAACTTGATAATTGAGAATTTGATTACCTCTTGCATAATAAAAAGTATATTCTCCACCATTACCTACAGCGCCTTGCGCACCAAAACGACGCACATACACTCCAGGCGTTTTTTCTAAAACTTCTTCTACAGTATTTAAATCTTGATCTTCTATCTGTTGCTGAGTAATCACCGTAACTGATTGTGGTGTTTCTTTTAAACTTAGATTCAGTTTGGTAGCTGCCTTACTTTCTTTAACTGTATAAGTATCTTCTTGTTCTACTTGCACTTCCATCGTAGGTAACTGTTTTACTGGATCTTCTGCATACACTGATGTGGCAGCCAAAGCAATTGTCGTATATAAGATATGATTTATTATAGAACTGAGCAAAGTTTGATTTTTCGCAAATTTCATCACCACAAACACCAAATTTAAAGTTAATAATTCTTATTATTGTTTGCAATATACTTATTAGTCAATAACAATTTTTAACATATTAAAACAATTAGAATCTATTAACATTTACTTTAAAAAATAACGGTAAATTAAAATTCAATCACCAAACCATAATTACTTCTCATGGTACATCATACAACACTGATTAAAGATAAATCTATTCTGCAAAATTTTGAGATCTATCTCATATAATTTTATTAAAACCTTTCTTCTAAAAACACCTAAATGATGATCAAGATATGCAGATCTAAAATGGTATTGTATTGATGATAACCATATTTTATTTTCTCAACATGCCACAGCACCCAAATCAAAGATCAGGCTACTTAAAGCATTAGTGGAAATGACTCTAAAATTCATTTAAGGTAAATATTGCAAAGAAATCCAATATATTGTTAAAAATTAATTTATAAGAACTGCTACATGCGATGACAAGCTAAAACACAGAACTATGAAAATTCAGTATTCAGTTTCTTTAGAGTTTATATTTATTTGGTTGTCACCATAAAGTGTCAACATTCTCTGGTAAGATTTAAATAAAAGGCAGCGTATGCTACCCTTTACTTATTCTTGTACTTAAAAAGTTTAGAAGTTGAAAGTCACACCTGCTGTATAAGTACGTCCTTCACCAATAGTGGCATAATTATTACCAAATACGCCTGCCCAATACTTTTTATTTGCGACATTATCCACGCCTACACGCAAAGTAGTGTCCACACCCCCAACTTTGGTTTCATATTTAGCACCTAGATCCACAACAGTATAATCAGGTAATTTAATCGTATTGGCCTGATTTAAATACTGTTCACCAACGTAGGTAGTGTGCGTATTAACACTTAGACCTTCAACAAATGGAATATCATAAGTTAAAGTCAATCCAGCAGTAAAATGTGGAATACCTAGTACAGTTTTTCCTTGATTTGATGCGCTTTTAGTATATTCAGCATCAATATATGCCACACTACCTAACACACTTAGATCATCAATTAGATTACCTGTAACTGTCCATTCCACACCACGAGAACGCTGTTCACCATTTTGTGTTAAATAAGTCTCACCATTTCGTACCTCTTCAAGACTTGCCGCTTTTTCAATTTGATAGAAAGCTAAAGTATTTAACCATGATCCTTGTTGGTATTTAGTACCCATCTCATATTGTTTTGTCTTATAAGGTTTTAAGGTTTGTCCTCCGTTTGCATACCCAGCTGTTTCAGAAACCTTATCACCTTTCGTCAATCCTTCAACATAACTAGTATAAACAGAGAAATTATCTCCAAAAGGTTTCAATACAATTGCTGCACTTGGCGATACACGATGAGTAGAATAGTCCGAAGAACTATCTAAATGATTTTTAATATCCATATCTTGATAACGGGCACCTAAAATCACTTGTAACTTATCATCAAGCATCGACATTTGATCCGTTAAAGCATAGCTTACAAATTCATTATCATCATAACGGTAGGTCTGAGGAGAAGTCGTTTTTACATAAGTAGTATTTGGAGTATAGATATCATCTAAAGTCAAAGCAGAAGATGATCCAGTCGTTTTATACTGAAATGTTTTTTGTGTTAAATAATCCGCACGTAACCCAACAGTATGTTGAATAGCACCAGTATTAAAGATACCTTCTAATCCTGTATTTGCCGTTACACCAATTTCAGACTGTGGTTGGTCATAATAATTAATTGAATATATGCCGTTACGATAATTTACACGTGTTCCAAACATCTGTCCGGAATGCGATTTTTCCGCATAACCTACACCTGCATATCCTTTAAAATCTGGAGTAAAGTTATATTCACCACTTAGCCCAACATAATTACTTTTAATATGACCAAACAAATAAGGTAAATAATTGGTATCGCCTTCGGGTGCGGAAGGAACAGATTGATTGGCATAGGCTGCCAAAGAAATCATTGCAGGTGAACCACCTTGACGATCTTGTTTAATCGAAAAAGCATCAAAATTAATTTTAAATTTATCTGTTGTATAGTCTAAAGCGATAATTCCACTGATATTGGTATCGTCCATACCATCAACAACATGCTCCCCTGTACCATAGTAGGCACTAGTACGAATACCAAATTGTTGATCTTCACCAAAACGTCTTGCTACATCAAAACCAGATTTGTAATAACCACCTTTTTCAATGGAAGCGGAGACTTCTGTTAATTCTTTAGTTGCACGTTTAGTATTGGCAATCACCTTACCTCCCACACCTCCTGTTGGTGACATGCTAGAAACCAAAGCATTTGGACCTTTAATAACAGTAACTGATTCCAATAAATCAGTAGGTGTATTACCAAAAGGTTGCATACCATACTGGCCATTCAAAGCAATTTCATCATGATTAACATCAAAACCACGAATGGTTAAGTTTTCCATCATGTGTCCAGAGTTTGTTGTAGCACGAATGCTTGGATCATTTTTTAATACTTCTGCAACAGTTGAAGCCTGTTGATCTTTAATTCCTTTTTGTGTGTAAGTTAAAATTGAAAAAGGTGTATCAATTAATGATTTTTCTCCTAATACACCTAAATCTGATTTTTGAGCGATCTTCCCTTCATCATAAGTTTCAACAATCAGTGTTGGCAGAACTTTTACATCATCCTCAGCAAATACTGTTACACTAAAACAAGAAAGCGTTGAGAAAATTGCACAATAGATAGATTTTGCAAGTTGTGTTTGATGATTCATTTTGACCCCTTAACTTAAATTGTCACTCAATATTACAACTGATAAATATTATCCTTCTCATATCAATTATTAGTCAATACTTTTCGTTACATATTTTTAATTTTAATAACAATTCACCACGACAATTGAATATATTGATTAATTTTGCTTAATTATCAAAAAAAACTATCCTGGTTATAATTTATGCTCATTTAGAATATTGACATTTATTATGAAACACGATATAAGAGTTAAGACATTTTTATTGTCAAATTGATTGGTGTGCTTTTTCGATACAGCAAAATGACTAGCTTAGTCTCCCAAAAATAACTCAAGCTAATCACCATACCATTACTACATTGTATCGTCATAAAGATGTCATAACTTTGTTAGATACTCATTGTGATAAAAGCATATCAAAAAGTTGGAAGTTGTCCGATCTATTAGAAATATAAAGGAGTCTTAGATGAAACACAAAACAACTGCTGCCCATGAACTTGAGCATTTATACTCAACAGGTGTAAATACAGTACAAACAGAAACCAACTATCGTAATGGTATTGATCAGTTGGAAACAGCTGCACGAGCTGGACATGGTAAAGCTGCTTTATTTTTAGCGCAGTTATATCATCAAGGTTTTCGTGTAGAAAGAGATTTGCAGAAGGCTCAATACTGGCAAGATCTCGCCTATCAACAAGCCTAATAAATGCCACAAATTGTGGCATTTTTAATATCTATAAAATACTATTCGTGTTTTTACTGAAATTTATAAATATCCAAACAATAATAATGAATAAAATTCAACGTAAACCTAGATAATCCCATGCTTACAAAATGTAATATTGAATAAAAAAATTATTACAATATTGATCTTTCCAGTTTAGTCTATTTATTTTTGTGTATCGTTGTTTAATTGGCTCATTTTTCTATTTAATTATGTCACAAAGTTTTGCCAACATTTTAATTAAAAATAGCTAGGTTAAATTAACTACAAGAAATTTCTATTTTGACCGTAACTATACCGAAGAATCAAAATATCCCGCAGCTCGTGATTATAGTTTATTGATTACTTTATGTCGTTTATGGTTGTGCTTTTATGGTGGTGGCATACGTTGCCAATGCTGTTGGAAATGAGTTTAGTTTAACGGATAAAGAAATTGGTTGGCTGACTAGCTGGATTAATTGAAATGACTGTTTGCTCATTATTTATTGGCCAGTTAATTGATCATATTAAGTGTTGTAATCTTATTTCCTCATTTTTCGAAAAATTGGGGAATTTTTGCAATAACTATTATATTCAAATATCCTCAGGTACCATCAAATACTTTATAAAAATATCAATAGTACCTGAAAACATTTTTATTATTGTGCCAGAGCCCTTTCAATATCTTTTTCCAGATGTTCAGGCTTGGTTGTCGGTGCATAACGATCCAGAATTTCACCCTTTCTTCCAATTAAAAACTTGGTGAAATTCCATTTGATATTTTTATTGATAAAGCCTTTGGTTTCTCGGGTTAAATAACGAAAAATGGCATGTGCTTCTCGACCTTTAACATCAACTTTGGCAAACATTGGAAAGCTTACGCCATAGTTCCGTTGACAGAATTGTCCAATTTCTTCATTACTTCCTGGGTCTTGTCCTCCAAACTGATTACAGGGAAATCCTAAAACAACAAAACCCTGATCTTTATATTTCTGATAAATTTTCTCCAAACCGGAAAGTTGTGGGGTAAATCCACACTTACTGGCAGTATTCACAATTAAAATAACTTTTCCCGAATAATCCTGTAAAGATTGCTCTTGCCCTTCTAGGCGTTCGGCTTCAAATTGATAAATATGAGTCATGGATAGTTATCCTCATCGCTATTTTTTTTGCTTTGTAATTTTAATGATGCAGAATTTACACAATAACGTAATCCTGTCGGTTGTGGCCCATCTTCAAACACATGACCGAGATGAGCATCACAATTATGACAAGTAATTTCAATACGATGCATACCATGTGATAAATCAGTCTGTTCATCAATACGTCCATTTTCTACAGGTCGGAAAAAACTTGGCCAACCACATCCTGAATCATACTTTGAATCAGAGGAAAATAATTCCGCACCACAACATCGGCATGTATAAATACCATCAACCTTACTATTCCAGTAACGACCGGTAAAAGCAGGTTCTGTCCCTTTTAATCGCGTAATACGATATTCATCAGGACTCAGTTCACGCTGCCATTCGCGGTCTGTTTTATTGACTTTTCCCATTGCCCGCTCCTTTTCTTATCATATCGAAAATGTCATGATTGCACTTTAATATATTTACGCTACTGAAATCAAAATTGCTAGTGTAATATGTTGCTCAATTCAATTTTTTTAAATTGACTCCTTCTTAAATAATCTTTCAATTACATGGAATTGGTTATGTCCACTCAAATACACTCGTCACGGGAAATCAAAAAATCAGCTAAATTGGAGCATGTTTGCTACGATATTCGTGGTCCTGTGTTACGAGCCGCCAATGAGATGGAAGAACAAGGACATAGAATCATCAAGCTTAATATTGGTAATCCAGCACCGTTTGGCTTTGAGGCGCCTCAGGAAATTATTAATGATATTGCCATGAATTTGCCTAATGCTATTGGATATACCGATTCAAAAGGTATTTTCCCGGCACGTAAAGCCATTTGCCAATATTACCAACAAAAAGGCCTTCTCGATTTACATGTAAATGATGTCTATATCGGTAATGGGGTTTCAGAACTCATCGTCATGTCCATGCAGGGCCTACTTAATGACGGTGATGAAATGCTGATTCCTATGCCTGATTATCCATTATGGACAGCAGCAGTTAATTTATCTGGTGGAACAGCCATCCATTATAAATGTGATGAAGAAAATCACTGGTATCCTGATCTTGCGGATATGGAAAGTAAAATTACTGCCAATACTCGTGGCATTGTGGTGATTAATCCAAATAATCCAACAGGTTCGGTTTACCCTCGTCATATTCTGGAACAAATTGTTGCATTGGCACGAAAATATGACCTGATTTTATTTGCTGATGAGATTTATGACAAGATTGTTTATGATGGGCTAGAGCATGTTGCTTTGGCATCATTAGCCAAAGATGTTTTATGTGTGTCCTTTAATGGCTTATCCAAAGCTTACCGTATCGCAGGTTATCGTTCAGGATGGATGGCCATCTCAGGGGATAAATCCAAAGCTGCCGATTACATCGAAGGTCTGGATATGCTGGCATCCATGCGTCTATGTGCTAATCATCAGGCACAATATGCTATACAGACTGCGCTTGGTGGCTACCAATCAATCAATGATTTAATCCGTCCAAGTGGTCGTCTATATGAACAACGCAATATCGCATGGGAAATGTTAAATGAAATTCCTGGTGTCAGTTGTGCAAAACCAGAAGGTGCTATGTACTGTTTCCCTCGACTTGACCCTAAAATTTACCCAATTGAAGATGATGAAAAATTAATGCTGGATTTATTGAAGGCAGAAAAAGTTTTACTGGTACAAGGAACTGGCTTTAACTGGCCTACACCAGATCATTTCCGAGTAGTATTTCTACCCGCACCTATTGAGTTACGTGAAGCCATTACCCGTATTGGACGTTTTTTGGCAAAATTACGTGCCTGATACAATAATTGGCGGCTGTTGAACATTTCAACAGCCGCTAATTTAATTCTGAGTTTTTCAGGACATTTGCTTGTTACAACAGGCCTTATGCCCATTCAAGGAAAGGATGAAGTAAAGGTATAATCGCCAACTTTACTATATACAATAGAATTTACTAATAAATTCTATTGTATATCAAGAACATGCCGTAGCTCCTGTATAAATTCGTTCTCGTTTCGTGCATGATAAAAAGGGAGAGCTGTTATTCTATATTGCGTATGATCAAGCTGAATGTGTTGTTTTTGCTCGGCAATACACTGTAAAAAATCTGCTTTCCACTGATCTTTATCTTTTAAATGTTCACCTTTGGGTTCAATAAAAACCTGATAAATCAAGCATTGATCATCAACATATTTTTGGCAATATAAAACAAAATCAGGCTCAAATGCCCGCCCTTGTATGTCATAAATTTTAAAGGCACGTTCATTTCTTATTAAATAAATATCTGCAAAATTTTGTTGTAAAGTCGAAATTTGTCTTGCCATCATCTGAACAAATGCCTTTTCTTCAGATGTGCCGTAGTTTGCAGTAAACGCATACCAATCCTGAGTTGCCAGCCATTGCTCCTGCCCTTCTGATCGCTCACTATTCTGTTCGACAAAAATTACTTTATCTTTAAAAATACTGGCAACAGGATATTGAGTAAAATGGGTTCCTGCAAATCCACTGACCTGTTGTTTAATTTCATGCTCCAGTTGTTGCAGAAACTGACGAACTATTCCTATATATTGCTGCATATCGAGTTGATGTATTGACTGTTGTGCATGCACACTCACCGATACTCCCATCAAATAATGCTGGCTTTGTATAAACTCTGATATAGACGTCAGTGCAGGAAAATATTGTTTTAAATTCTGAAAATGAAAAAACTCTCTTTCTGATAAAGCATAACGTAGCGTATGTTCTGGGATCTGGGTAAGCTCCAAATCAGTCACTACTTTGTCAGTAACATCATCAGGACGATCTTCAGTCAATAATCCCAGACGATACCCCCTACCAGATTTCAGGGAAACATGAAAATTTCTTTTGCGAATACCGAGTTGTATAAATGAACAGCTTTGTTGCGTATCCAATACCTGTTTATCATTTAAAAAGATTAACCCTTGTTGATACAAAACACTTTGCTTAAAACTTTCTTTTAAACTCAAATTACGTTGGATTAATTTATATTGATCTTCAACTAGACCAATGGATATTAGAGCCTGACGCAATTCTGAAATATAACGGTTATCTTCAACTGTGTGATAATACAATTCTTCCAAAATTCTAAGTTCATGGTCAGGCTGCTGATCAAATTTTCGCTGATCTCTGGAAAATTCAGAATTTTTCAATTCAAATGGATAATAACGCGCTCCACGCCCAATTAATTGTGCTTCCGATAATGTCGTTTTACCAATTTTGCCATGTTTAATCCCATCACGATCTTCATATAAACGTACAATATCAAATAAATTTAGTACATCCCATCCTTCATTTAATTTTTGTACTGCAAATATGGCACGAATAGGATTGTCCAGATCTTCCAGTGTGTTTAATAAAATTTGATTACGTTCAGCTTCTATTTCATTATTGGCACTTAAACAATGTTCAAATTTAAAATTAGATTTCAACCGGCTTACAATTTCATAAAATGAGATATTTCTACCTTTAAAATAGCTAAATATTTGCTGAATAATATCTGCTGTTGCATTTTTCTCTATATATTCAATATGAGAAACATGTAAATCTTCAATAATATGATGGAAATTTCTCTTATTTTGTTCTGACTCTTTAATGCTTCGTTTAGCTTTAAATAAGATAACAGGCTTTAAATTAATATGATGCTTTGCTGCAATGTCTTCACGATATAAATTCAGTAGTAATGCCTGTAAAATACGTTCCCGTTCGGCAAAATCACTGGCTAAGGTATCTATATGTTTGGAATATCCTGCTTGACAAAACTGTTTTAGATCATACTGATAAATTACTTTATGCTGATATTTCTGATAAATTTGATGTATATCTGCATCAAGGGTTGCTGTAAATTCCAGTAATATATTATCTGAATGCTGTTGTAATAATTGTAATACTGTACTTTCCCAACTTCCTTTCATTTCACCAGATTTTGTACCACTATTTAAATGATGTGCTTCATCAGCAATTAAAACAATTTTTTTATCTTTAAAATCTTCTAGAGTCAATGCATTTTCTCTAGATTTATTTAAATCACTATGTAACTGCTGTAAAGTTGTAAATTTAATATTAATATGTTCTGAATCTGCTTCATCAAAATTTTCAACAGATTTAATCAATAACTCATGATCATTAAATAGCATCGGAGATTTAAATAAATATTTACTATTTTGTGGATCTAGAAAGTTTACTTGTGTCTTTTGCATTATCGTTGAACTATTTACAAAAAATAGAAAATAACGATAACCTTGCTGATATAAATATAACATCAAGGCAGCCATTAACATGGTTTTACCACTGCCTGTAGCCATATTATACATTAAGTGATATGGACGAGATGGTTTATACTCAAAATCATGCTGAAAAAAATAGATACTCTGTTTTAATGCTTGAAACTGATAAGACCGAACTGGATGTTTAAGAGAATATAAAATCGATTCAGGGACATTAATTTGCATTAATGCCTGTTGTGCCAAAGGATGATGGAAAAATTCTACTAAATTCATCTTCGCTTTAACCTTTCAATTGATAAAATGCCTGACTTAATTGCTTTTCAGTCAAACTACAGACAAATTCCTGATCTTCCAGAGAAGATAGATTTACATATAGCTGGTTTTTATCCAGAATTTCAATGAGGTATTGCTGTTGTTGTAAAAAATCCAGCGCCTGAAATTCCGCCAGATAAATGTCCTGTTTCTGAATATCCAGTTGATAATTTAAAAAGGATTTTTGCTTCATCTGTTGCCAGATTTCAAATAATGCTGCACTGTCTGAAGCTGCCATGATTTGCTCAATAAAGCTCTGGTTATGGCTTTTAAGTTCAAAATATCCAAATGTACCCCCACCTTGCCAGTTCACCTCTGGATCACTGGAAATACCCGTAGCATCGCCATTAATCACATTCTGTAAACGTTGTAATGCCAAATCAATCTGATTTTGTAATTGCTCAATACCAATGTAACGCCGCCCCAGTTTATGTGCTGTTGCAGCCGTTGTCCCACTTCCCAGATGATAGTCCAATATGAGGTCATCCTGATCAGTGAACATACTTATCAATAATTTCATCAGTTGTTCTGGTTTTTTTCCATTTCTGAATTCCACACTTCCCTGTCTGGATACTGTATTATATTCTTTTTCAAAATTAAAAAAGTTGGGATATGGTTTTTTGGTAATATCACTACTTTGTGGCATACCCTGATAGTACCCACCATTCTTTTTACCCTGTGGTGCAGCATAAAAATAACGATAGCCCAAAGCATCATCACCCATATCAGGTACTTTGAACAGTGTTTCGGCAGGAAATTGAGCTTTTAATGGTTCCAGAAATTCTACAAAGAAACGTCCACTGCTATTTTTTTCACGAATTGAACCCCGAATACTAATTTTTTTCAATCCTTCTGTACTTGCAGCAGCCGTCTTTACTTGATACTGTTCAGGTAAGTAAACTTCAACTGTTTTATTCGCACACTGTAAAATTTGTGCTGGTACAGGATCAATCAACTCAACGTATTGATCATAATCATCAATGGTCTTGGCAATCTGCTGAAATGGCATTTTTCGATGAATATCATTACTATAAATTAATACATATTCTATAATATCATTAAACTCCTTATCTCCTGTCAAGGTTCGATCTGGATGCCGCACCTGTATGTGCAAATCACATAGGTGCTTGTTAAAAATCTCATCCAGCAATAACCTTAAATAAGGATATTGATGAAAGGAACACTGTGCAATAAAAACGCCCGATGGAGCTAATAAACTTCTGGCAACTTCTGCCCGATTTTTCATAAAAGTCAGCCAACTGGAGCGACTAAAAGTATCATTATATTGAAAAGAATCTGATCCTGTATTATAAGGCGGATCAATATAAATCAATTTTACCTGTCCATGAAATTGTGATTTTAAACTGTGTAATGCCAGCAAATTATTACCTTTAATAATCAAATTCTGACAAATTTTACCTTGTTGATTGCGCTTGAAATTTAAATCTGGATGCTGGCCTTTGGCATCAAAATATACTGGATGCGTTAATACCTTGGGTTCAAATAATTGAGTAATTTCATCTTGAGCCAGAACCTGATTAAAGAAAATTTCTTGCCGTTTTTGCTCTTCTCTTGTTTGTCCGCCTTCCAGCACACAATCCTTGAAAGGCCAGACTAGAACAACATCATTTAATTGTTTGATATATTTATCACCAACACTTAAACCAACTTTATTTTTATACTGAGTATAACTATCATAAAAGAAGCTCTTTTGTTCCATGAATTGTTCAAACTCATGTAATTTGAAGATTTTACTGTCTGCAATTTCTACAAAAAAATGTTGTTTTAACTGAATATTTTCTAGCAACAAAGTGATCAACACTGCATCATACTGTCTGGCTTTATTCAAAACTACCCATTTTTTTATCTGACCATTTTCATCAATGAAATCTGGTTCCTGCTGTAACTGTTGTTGTAAGGTCTGAATAAGCTTCATGAAATTTTAAGTACATGCAAAAAAAAAGAATGTAACGTTTTTTGGAAATGAAGTCTATGAAACAGTAAAAAGAGATGGGCAATCGCTTACTTTTTATAAAAAAGAAGGGGCAGTTCTGCCCCTCGCTGAAACTACTAAATTTTAGCTAAAATATTCAATTAAGACTTGTTGTGCTAGATGTATTTTTTCGCCTTCTGCTGCTTGTACCTGTAACCACTGACCATCAGGTTGCAAAACCCATGCCTGCTGGTTATCTTCCAGATAATTTAATAATCCTTGTTGATAAATACGTTTTTTCAAGACAGGATCTTCTATTGGGAAGCAAGCTTCAACACGATTGAATAAATTACGATCCATCCAGTCTGCACTTGAACAGTAAATACGTGGTTCACCACCATTTTCAAAATAATAAACCCGTGTATGTTCAAGGAAACGACCAACAATAGAACGTACTCGGATATTATCCGATAGTCCTGGCAATTGTGGACGTAAGCAGCAAATTGAACGAATAATCAAATCAATCTGTACACCAGCCTGTGAAGCTTCATACAATTTATCAATCAATTGTTTTTCAGTCAATGCATTGACCTTAACAATAATTCTGGCTGCTTTTCCAGCTTTGGCATTGGCAATTTCATTATCGATAAAAATCTTCAATTGCTGATGTAAGGTAAACGGTGCATGTAAAAGTTTTTTCAGTTTTACCGTTTTACCCATGCCAGTTAATTCCTGAAACACGCGATGCACGTCTTCACACAAATCACGATCTGTGGTTAACAAACCGTAATCGGTATAAATACGAGCATTACCAGCATGATAATTGCCTGTACCTAAATGAACATAACGTATTAACTTATTGTTTTCACGACGCACAATCATGATCATTTTGGCATGGGTCTTATAGCCAACAATACCATAAACAACGACAGCACCTGCTTCCTGAAGTACATTTGCAACTGCAATATTTGATTCTTCATCAAAACGTGCCCGCAATTCAATAACCGCTGTGACTTCTTTACCATTTCTGGCTGCTTCTGCCAAAACTTGAACAATCTCTGAGTTTGGGCCACTTCGATACAAGGTTTGTTTAATCGCCAAGACTTTTGGATCACGAGCAGCTTCCCGTAATAGACTAATTACAGGTGAAAATGATTCAAATGGATGATGTAACAAAATATCCTGTCGTTTCATCGCTGCAAAAATACTTTCAGTTTTTCTCAATGCTCGAGGAATTACTGGAGTAAATGCGGCATAACGTAAATGTGGTTTGTTAAAATCTGAAGTAAGTCGAGCTAAATTGACCGGACCATCAACCTTATAAAGATCATTTTCATCCAGATCAAACTCATCAAGTAAGTAATCATAAATGTGCTTAGGACAATTTTCAGTCACTTCAAGACGCACACCACGACCAAAGCGGCGTGAACTTAATTCACCTTTAAGTGCCTTTGCCAAATCTTCCACATCTTCATTTAAAGCAAGATCAGCATTGCGAGTTACACGGAATTGATAACATCCTGTTGCAGTCATTCCCGGAAATAAATCAGAAACATGCTCATGAATAATCGCAGATAACATGACATGATGGTCTTTACCTCCTGTCAATTCATCTGGTAAGCGAACAACTCGTGGCAATGAGCGTGGTGCCGGTACAACGGCTAAATCAATATTCCGGCCAAAGGCATCCTTACCTTCCAGTGTAATAATAAAGTTCAGACTTTTATTGACTAATCTTGGAAATGGATGTGCCGGATCCAGACTAATCGGTGTTAAAACAGGAATAACCTGCTCTTGGAAATATTTTTTGAGCCATGCCAATTGTTCTGGTGTCAACTCATTACGTTTAAGAAAACAGATATCTTCCTTACGTAAATTCGGTAAAATTTCTTCATTTAAAATTCGATACTGACGTTCAATCGCAGCATGAGCCGTTACAGAAATTTTAGCCAAAACTTCCTTAGGCGTTAAACCATCAGGCGTATGGCTTTCATTACCTAAAGCCAGTTGCTCCATGAGCCCTGCTACACGAATTTCAAAAAATTCATCCATATTTCTGGAAAAAATTAATAAAAATACCAATCGTTCTAATAATGGATGTGCTGGGTTGACCGCCTGTTCCAATACCCGCAAATGAAAATCTAAAATAGATAATTCACGATTAATATATCGTTCGTTAAAGGTGTAGTTATTCCCTGATTCGCTGATCGCATTCATATTACTTAAGTCTCAATTCAAGGTGTTAAAATTCTTTATCTATTATGCGTCAATAATATGACAATTTTGTAACTATTTCCGTGGAAATACACATTTCGTATTCGGTTGTTTAATTTTATGCTTATTCATTGGCAGGAATATGGCTATAACGAATATACTTTTGAATAAAACGCTGACGAAATTTATAACGGGAATCCTCTGGATGCTTTTGATAATACTTAGGATTTGGCAACATGGCTGCCAATTTAATTGCCTGATCTTTGCTTAAATTTTTTGCACTTTTACCAAAATAACGTCTGGATGCGGCTTCTACACCGTAAATTCCATCACCCAATTCTACCGAATTCATATAAACTTCAAGAATACGTTGTTTTGACCACATCCTTTCCATCATAAAGGTTGCTACAGCTTCCTGAGCCTTGCGTATGTAAGAACGTTGGTTAAATAAAAATAAATTTTTTGCCAATTGTTGAGAAATGGTTGAACCGCCTGCAACAACTTCACCTTTTTGGGTATTACGCTGTGCTGCATTCAGCATACCATCCCAGTCAAAACCATGATGTTGTAAAAAACGGCCATCTTCAGCTGCAACAACAGCATGTTTAAAATGGTCATTGATTTGATTATAATCTCGCCATTCATGATATAAATGCGGTTCTGTTGTGGTGTAATAATAAGTACGCATAAACATGGTCGTTTCTACAGGATGAGTTCGCCACCAGAACAGGCTAGTAAAAATCCAGATTTGTATCAATAAAATCACAGCAATCAATGTTAATACGATACATTTTAGAAACTTTATCATTAGGTCAAAAACAGATTGATCATATTGTTGCTCAAATTAGCATGTTTTTAATAATACTCAAGCTCAGCTTTGAGTAATTTTGTTGCCGTATCAAGTGATTAGCCATTGTTATTCATTATTTTAATTTTTATCTTCAGATGGATCTATTAAAAACGTCATATTGTGAATGACGTTCTGATTTTGATGTTTAACGTTTACCCATAGAGCGACGGGTACCACGTGGCGGCATCCATGTTCTATCTGCATATTGTTCAGGTTTTGGGCGCACCTGATTATGAATAGCTTCTGCCTGTTCTGCATCACTTTGTTTCGGTAAAGCAAAAGGCAATTTTACTGCTGCTTTTTTGGCTTGCGACATAAATTTGTCCTTTAACTAAAAATAATTAATGATTTTATCACTAAAATAAAAAGGCCGAACATTAAAATATCCAGCCTTTTACGATATTTAAACCAACCGTATTCGAAGATTATTTTGCAGCAGCTTGTGCAGCAGCAACTTCTTCAGCAAAGCTTAATTCAGCTTTTTTCTCAATCCCTTCACCAACTTCGAAGCGAACGAATTGTGCAACTGTTGTACCTGTTGCTTTCAATACTTCAGCAACTTTTTTATCGTTGTCGATAACATATTGTTGACGTTCAAGAACAACTTCATTCAAGTATTTTTCAACTGAACCTGTTACCATTTTTTCAACGATGTTTGCTGGTTTACCAGATTCAATCGCTTTTGCTTCTGCAATTTCTTTTTCTTTCGCAACAAGGTCAGCTGGAACTTGTTCTGCTGTTACTGCTACAGGATTGAATGCTGCTACGTGCATTGCAATACCTTTACCTGTATCTGCATCACCTGTGTAAGATACAACAACACCGATTTTTAAACCGTGTTTGTAGACTGCAAGGTTCTCACCTTCAACAATTTGCGCACGACGTACTTGAATGTTTTCACCAATTTTTTGAACAAGCGCAATACGTGCTTCTTCAACAGATTGACCATCTTCAAGTTTTAATTCAGCAATTTTTGCTACATCAGTTTCGCCAGAAGCAAGGATTACTTTTGCTACTGCATTAGAGAAATTAGAGAAGTTACCATCTTTTGCAACGAAGTCTGTTTGGCAGTTCACTTCAACCAGAACCGCTTTATTGGCTTCCTGAACGATAGTGATTGCGCCATCAGCAGCAATGTTACCTGCTTTTTTAGCAGCTTTAGCCTGACCAGATTTACGAAGGTTATCAATCGCAAGTTCAATGTCACCGTTTGCTTCTGTTAATGCTTTTTTGCATTCCATCATTGCAAGACCAGTACGGTCACGTAATTCTTTTACCATGCTTGCAGTAATTGCAGTCATGTTGATCTCCTAAATTCGGATGTATTTAAAATAAAAAAATCTATCTAACAAAAAACGGCCCAAAGTAGTCTATGGGCCGCCCGCATTACTTTGACGCTTTAATTTGCCACGACTGCATGTCGCAACGATGACAAGTGAAGCGTCAAACGCATTAAGCCTCTTGAGTTGCTTCTACAGCAGGCTCTTCAGCTTTTGCTTGTGCATTTGCTTGAGTTTGTGCGTACTCTTTACCAGCAATGATTGCATCTGCCATAGCAGAAGCATACAAAGTTACAGCACGGATCGCATCGTCATTACCAGGAATAACGTAATCAACGCCATCTGGATTAGAGTTTGTATCTACGATACCGATTACAGGAATACCCAAGTTGTTTGCTTCTTTAATTGCAATTGCTTCGTGATCAACATCGATAACAAAAATTGCATCAGGCAAACCGCCCATGTTTTTCACACCGCCCAAAGAGCGCTCAAGTTTTTCCATTTCACGAGTACGTTCTAACGCTTCACGTTTAGTTAGTTTCGCAAAAGTACCATCTTGAGATTGTGTTTGAAGATCTTTCAAACGATTGATAGACTGGCGAAGTGTTTTCCAGTTTGTCAACATACCACCTAACCAGCGGTGATCAACATACGGTTGACCAGCACGTTGCGCTTGTTCACGGATAATGTTGGCTGCTGCACGTTTTGTACCAACGAACAAAACTTTATTCTTTTTACTTGCCAATTGGTTAGCAAAGTTTAAAGAGTCATTTAACGCAGGAACAGTATGCTCAAGGTTAATGATATGAATTTTGTTGCGTGCACCAAAAATGTATTGACGCATTTTTGGGTTCCAGAAACGTGTTTGGTGACCGAAGTGCGCACCAGCTTGAAGAAGGTCACGCATGCTTACGTTGTAATCTGCCATTTTCTTTACCTTAAAAGTTTGGGTTAGGCCTCCATATATCCGCATTCTCCACTTATTAGGTAATTAAATAAACCTTCAAGCACCCAGAGTAATGTGACGATATATGTGCGGATTTTTTCTCCGAAGTTACCAAATGTGTTTTGTTATTCATATTTTCATACGAAAAACCATTTGATAAAACGGGCGGCTATTTATACCATAGTCATTTATAAATTACCAAACGTTTTTGAAGAAGATTATGAATAGTTATGTTGCTCCTCGCCGTTTAATCAAATCTGCTGAAGCCATTGAAAAAATGCGTATTGTAGGTAAGCTTGCGGCTGAGGTTTTGGAAATGATTAAGCCACATATTAAGCCTGGGGTAAGTACGCTGGAACTGGATACCATTTGCCATGATCATATTGTCAATGTCCAGCAAGCCATTCCCGCATGTCTGGGTTACGGTGGCGGCCATGGTCGCCCTGCGTTTCAACACACTATTTGTACTTCTGTCAATCATGTGGTATGCCACGGTATTCCTTCAGAAAGTAAAATTCTAAAACATGGGGATATTCTCAATATTGATGTGACTGTCATTAAAGATGGTTATCATGGGGATACCAATATGATGTACGTGGTTGGTGGTGAAACCAGTATTCTGGCAGATCGTTTATGCAAAGTTGCACAAGAAGCTATGTATGTCGGAATGGAAACTGTGCGCGCAGGTTCCTATGTGGGGGATATTGGCCATGCCATCCAAAAATACGTAGAAAGCCAACGTTTCAGCGTGGTTCGTGAATATTGTGGTCATGGCATTGGTACAGTATTTCATGATGATCCACAAATTTTACATTACGGTGAAAAAGGTACTGGCATGCAACTTGAAGCAGGTATGACCTTTACTATTGAACCAATGGTAAATGCGGGTGTGTGGCAAACCAAAACATTAGGTGATAAGTGGACGGTTGTAACTAAGGATCATAAATTATCTGCACAATATGAGCATACACTTTTAGTGACTGAAACCGGACTGGAAGTATTGACTGCTCGCCCTGAAGAAGATTTATCGCGTTTTCAGAAATAGTGAGTAAAAAATAAAGCCGACAAAAATTCGGCTTTATTTTTCTTTGTCAGCAGAAGATTAACGTGCAACTAGATTATACGAGAGTTCTAAGCTTTAATGCAGGTTTCGTAGACACTGCCTGCTTTCTTGCTTTACATGGTGTATTTGCTGCACATATTACTGGTAATTTTGTCACTTTGGCCGCTGGTATTGTGACAAATGAGCCATCAGGGACGATCGCCAAGATTCTTGCACTGCCAGTATTTTGTATAGTGGTTTTTTTAATACGTTTTTTTGATGATATTCTAAAGTTGTTTCATCGTTCAGCCTATAATGCATTATTACAGCTACAAATTTTATTATTTGCAGTTGCAGCAATCATTAGTTTTATTTTTCTACCCTTTCCTGCTACTGATACACCTGCGAGTATTGCAGTTGCTTTATTCTTGATTGCAGCGATGGCTATTCAGAATGCCATGCAGGAAGAGTATTGGCATCAACAGGCACCTACAACGGTCATGACTGGAGCAACTGTCAAACTTATGCTAAAACTTGCTGACTATATCTCTCCAGCAAATCAAAAAGATAAATCTTTCATCATGGATAAAATCAGGCTAAGTTTTCCCAGAATTATTTGGTTTTGTTTAGGCTGTATCCTTGCAGGAATCTTCTATAAACATGCATTATCATGGATCTTTGTTCCGCCTTTTATTGTAATGTTATTTGCCTATAGAATTAGAAATTCTCAACTTGATAACAGTAGTATTTCATGACGTTTACAGATTTTTATCGTTTAAGCGCACATGCTGTGATTTGTAATGCGCAGCGACAGGTTTTATTACTTAAAGCCACTTATACAGATTGTGCATGGGGTTTACCTGGTGGCGCACTGGATCTGGGAGAAACAATACATCAAGCTTTAATTCGGGAATGTAAAGAAGAACTGGGCTGTGATGTGTTAATCGAATATTTAAGCGGAGTTTATTTTCATCGCCATGTGCAATCACATGCTTTCATTTTTAAATGTCAACTCACTGATCATACTCAAATTCAACTCAGTTCAGAACATAGTCAATGGCAATGGTTTGATCTCTCAGAATTATCCCAAGTACAACGTATCCGAGTGCAAGATTGTCTAAACTTTAATGGACAAGTACTCAGTCGCAGTTTTTAATCTTTTTGAGTTTTTGACATTTATTTTTAAGGCAAATAAACACTTGGTTTTGTATGAATTTTCACATTGGAATATTTATTGCTAAGTACGATAATCATTTCAATGGAATTAGATCATGCTTAACCGGTTAAAACGTAGTTTATTTGCTCAAGTTGTACTTGCTTTAATACTAGGCGTGATCTGTGGCCTGTACTTCCATGATTTTTCCATCGCATTAAAACCACTTGGGGATGGATTTATTTCCTTTATCAAAATGCTAATCGCACCTATTGTGTTCTGCGTGGTGGTATTGGGTATTTATGGTGCAGAAGATATTAAAAAAATGGGGCGAGTTGGTGCAAAAACCATTTTGTATTTTGAAGTTGTAACGACTATTGCACTAATTCTTGGCATTGCTGCTGCATATTTGTTCAAACCTGGTGTAGGAATGAACATTGACATCAGCAAACTGGATAGTAAAGATCTAACCACTTATACAGAACGGGCGCATGAGCTCAATTCTGCATCTGATTTTCTGCTGCACCTGATTCCAAAAACGGTATTTGATGCCTTTACAAAAGGTGACATCTTACAGGTTTTAGTTATTGCGATTTTATTTGGCGTGGCAATGTTACTTGTTCCGAAAAATGTAGCTGACACAGCAAAAAGCTTTATTGAATCTATTTCTGAAATTTTATTCAAAATGATGGGATTAATTATTAAACTTGCACCAATTGGGGTATTTGGTTCAGTTGCATTTACTACAGCAAAATTTGGAATTTCATCCTTATTACAATTGGGCTCATTGGTTCTATTATTTTATGCAACATGTTTCTTTTTTGTTTTTATTATTTTAGGCAGTATCTTAAAAATTTGTGGCTTTAATATTTTTAAATTTGTGGCTTATTTTAAAGAAGAACTCACTATTGTTTTGGGAACAGCATCATCAGACTCCGTTTTACCGCAAATTATGCAAAAGCTGCGTAACTTAGGTATTAAAAACTCAACTGTTGGTCTGGTTATTCCTACTGGATATTCATTTAATCTGGATGGTTTTTCTATTTACTTAACACTTGGTGTCATTTTTATTGCTCAAGCCTGCAATATTGATTTAAGCCTACAACATTTAATGGCTATTTTATTCGTATCATTAATTACATCAAAAGGTGCACACGGTATTCCTGGCTCAGCACTGGTAATTCTTGCGGCAACTTTGTCTGTTGTTCCAAGTCTACCAACCATTGGACTGGTTTTATTACTTTCTGTGGATTGGTTTATTGGGATTGTCCGAGCACTTACCAATCTCATTGGTAATTGTGTCGCAACTGTTGTGATTGCAGTTTGGGAAAAGGATATTGATAAAGTACAAGCACGAAAAATTCTGGATCAACAACGTACAAAAACATCATAAAATCCTTCTTATACAATAAAGCCCATTAAATAATAAAATCTAATGGGCTTTATGTATTTTTACAGTGAATTAGGACATATTGACTTCATTGCCTGCCGTATCTAAACCATAATTTTCTGATTTTTCATGGCAAAAATTAAACTTTGACACATCCTAATATTGCCAGAACATACGTTGAATTTCTTTAGTATCACTGGTTTTAGTTAAGGCCAAAGCTGTCAAAATTCGAGCTTTTTGCGGATTTAAATCATGAGCAACAACCCAGTCATATTGATCATCGGGCTGTTCCGCATTACGTAAAACAAAACCATCCGGAACACGAGATGCCCGAACAATAATCAATCCTTGTTGTCTAAGATTTTTTAACGTATTTACCAAATAATTAGGAACTGAACCATTGCCTGTACCAGCATTAATAATCGCTTTCACACCTGCTTTTGCATAAGCATCATAAGCGACTGGCAACATGGAATCCGATCCGTAAGTAATTTGTACCAGTGGTAAACTATCCCCTTTAATATTTTCAATATTAAACTCTGATTGTGTAGTTTGACGTTTTACGCCTTGTCTGAACCAATAGGTTTTTCCTTCAACCACTGTACCTAGGGCACCCCATTGACTACTAAACGCATTAGTATGAATGTTAATTCGCTTACTGGTATCACGAGCCGCAAGAATACTATCATTCATAAACATCATCACACCCTTGCCTTTACTTTCAGGCGATGCTGCCAAAGCAACTGCACCATAAAGGTTCAATGGTCCATCTGCTGATAATGCTGAAGGTGGACGCATAGAACCAACCAATACAATTGGTTTATCGGTATGTACAACCAAGCTCAGAAAAAAGGCAGTTTCTTCAAGCGTATCTGTGCCATGAGTAATGACAACACCATTTACATCAGAACGTTTCACTAATTCATTAACTTGTCTGGCAATCGATAATAATTCTTTGTCTGTAATACTTTCTGAAGCAATTTGTAATGCTTGCACACCTTTGACATTTGCCAGATCCTGAATTTGAGGCACTGCATTAATGAGAGTATCCACAGGAACTTTGGCAGCAGTATATGTTGCGCTATTGGTTGCGCTGGCACCTGCACCTGCAATCGTACCGCCTGTTGCCACAATCATTACCGTTGGTTTAGCCCATGCACCAACACTAATAAAAACACCCAAACTCATGAATAATACATTTTTCACAATCTTTTTTTGCTTCATCTATTAAAATCCTTGATTTAAATCAAATTCCTTTTGGTTTTAGCAATTATGATGCCAAGCTTTGAATATAATGGTTTTAATGAATAACTTCTAGACAGTATTTTAGGATTTCTGCGATGTTTTTCATAAAAATGTAAAAAATATCTTGCTTTTTTTTTGAGCATTATAATATGATGAACATCATAATCGCATGATTTAGATAGTCTGTATCTCCAGACAGATTATCTTATTTTAAGGCTCAGACAATGTTTGGGCTATTTTTTTATTTAATATGATTAAAATTTTTTCATTATTATGTTAGGTTCAAATCTATTTCTTTTATTCTTTCAATACCATGAATCTAAATCAGGAATTACTGACTGTATTTAAAACTTCGATTGATACGGGTTCATTTTCTGCCACTGCCAGACAACTCAAAAAAGCCCCGTCAGCAATCAGTATGGCAATCTCTCAACTAGAAGATGAATTAAATTTAAAATTATTTGATCGATCGAAACGTGAACCACAACCTACAGCAGCAGCGTTAAGTTTATATCAAAGCACCTTACATACGCTTGCCACCATGCAGCAATGGCAAAATCATGCTTTACAACTTTCAAACCAAGTAGAACCTATGTTGAGTATTGCGATTGCCACAGAGCTTGAAAGCCTGACATGGATTACGATCTTTACACAACTCAGTGAAATTTATCCATTGCTGGAATTAGAAATTCTGACTTTACCACAGGAAGAAGCCTATGAAGCAGTATTATCCGGACGTATTCATTTTGCCATTTTACTGGAACGTCACCATCTAAACGAACACGAACAATTCATCGAAATTGGTAAAGAAAATATGCTTGCTGTAGTGGCAGGCCATCATCCTTTAGCAGTTGATCATGTGGATTATGATGCCTTACTCAAACATCGCCAAATTATTTTTAATAATCGCGAAACTGTCCATTCATCACTTCTTAAAATCTCTTATCAAAGCTGGCAAACTGATAATCAATATTTTGCTGAAGATATTATTAAGGCAGGTCTGGCATGGGGTTTCCTACCACAATCCTATATTCAACAAGACTTGGATACAGGTCTTTTAAAAATTATTGATATTGCCGATTTTAATCCAAAGATCAGCTTGTGCATTGATTTATTATGGAGCCGAGAACATCCGATTGGTAAAGTTGCACAGTCATTTATTGATTTAATCAAAGCACAAAAACACCGTTAAATTTTATAGATTTTTTCAAAACAAAAAGAGGTGGAATGAAACCACCTCCTTAAAACGACCAAAAATTTTGATACTATTGAATAAGCTGTGCCTTTAAACGAATAATTTCATCACGTAAGCGAGCTGCTTGCTCAAACTGTAAATCCTTGGATGCCTTAAGCATTTCTTTCTCAAGTTTACCAATATGTTTGGCGAATAGTTTTGGATCAGCAATCAGATGTCGTTCATCATCGCTTAACACCTTATCAACCGGGCGATTACGAATTTCAGTATCTTCATCATAAACTTCGCCTGTATCAATTTCCTTAATTACTTGGCGTACAGCACTTCTTGGCGTAATGCCATGCTCCTGATTAAACTGCATTTGTTTGGTACGACGACGTGCTGTTTCATCAATGGCTTTTTGCATGGAATCGGTCATACGATCTGCATACAAAATTGCTTTACCCTTAACATTGCGGGCTGCACGTCCAATAGTTTGAATTAATGAACGTTCTGAACGTAAAAAGCCTTCTTTATCTGCATCCAGAATTGCAACCAGTGAAACTTCTGGCATATCCAAACCTTCTCGAAGCAGGTTAATACCAACCAAAACATCATGTACACCACTGCGTAATTCATGAATAATTTTGACACGTTCAACCGTGTCAATATCAGAATGCAGATAGGCAACTTTGACGCCATATTCCTTTAAATAGGAAGTTAAATCTTCTGCCATGCGTTTGGTTAGTGTAGTAACCAATACTCGCTCGTTATGTTCTTTACGCAAATTAATTTCTGATAATACATCATCCACTTGGGTCAGTACCGGACGAACTTCAATTTCAGGATCAATTAATCCAGTTGGACGTACGACTTGTTCAACAATTTGCTCGGCGTGTTCAAGTTCATATTTGGCCGGCGTGGCACTAACATAAATTGTATCTGGTGTGATTCGTTCCCATTCCTCAAATTTCATTGGGCGGTTATCTAATGCACTTGGCAACCGAAATCCATAATTGACCAGATTTTCTTTTCTGGAACGATCGCCTTTGTACATTGCACCTATTTGTGGAATGGTCACATGCGATTCATCAATCATCAATAGTCCATCTTCTGGGACATAATCAAATAAAGTTGGCGGTGCATCGCCAGATTGGCGTCCTGATAAATGTCTGGAATAATTCTCAATGCCGTTACAATAACCAAGTTGTTGAATCATTTCCAGATCGTAACGGGTACGCTGTTCAAGACGTTGAGCTTCGACCAATTTATCGTGTGTTTTAAAAAATTCAAGCTGCTGTTTTAATTCAGTTTTAATGGTTCCAACTGCTTTTTCCAAACTTTCTTTTGGAGTAACGTAATGACTTTTGGGATAAATGGTCACACGCGGTACTTTACGAACCAATTTACCTGTTAATGGGTCAAACCAACGAATAGAATCGACTTCCTCATCAAATAATTCGATACGAATGGCATTTTGATCCGATTCCGCAGGAAACACGTCCAAAATTTCGCCTCGAATACGATAGGTACCTCGAGTAAATTCTAGTTCATTACGGCTATATTGCATTTCGACCAAACGGCGAATCAAATCATCTCGAGATACCCGATCGCCTTCCACGACATGCAAGAGCATTTTCATATAGGCTTCTGGATCCCCCAGACCATAAATTGCCGATACTGATGCAACAATAATTGCATCACGGCGCTCTAATAATGCACGAGTTGCAGATAAACGCATTTGATCAATATGCTCATTAATTGCTGCATCTTTTTCGATAAACGTATCTGAAGACGGGACATAAGCTTCCGGCTGATAATAATCATAATAGCTAACAAAATACTCCACCGCATTATGTGGAAAAAAAGCTTTAAATTCGCCATACAGTTGTGCAGCCAACGTCTTATTATGCGCCATAATAATTGTTGGTCGTTGTATCTGAGCAATCACATTGGCCATGGTATAGGTTTTACCTGATCCCGTAACCCCAAGTAACAATTGGTTATTTTTACCTTGTTTTAACCCTGAAACCAGTTTATCAATGGCTTGTGGCTGATCACCGGCAGGCAGATAATCTGTCACCAGTTGAAATGCCTGTGCATCTGATTTCATGTGGTTTTCCTCATAAATTTTGGCTAGGACTTGCCAACATTTTATTGATCAATCATATTGTCGGCTAAAATGTCAACAGATCGTTCATTATAACCAACAACTGAAATAAGCCCAATTTCAATCTGTTTAAAATATTTATCTATCGACACCATAAAATCCACATTCTCAGAATAATTTTTGAGTTACAATTCTAAAGACTCCATCCAGACAGGAATATTGTGATGTATCGCTACCACAATGAAGAAAAAGTTACAGCTTTACCCAATGATCAAATTTTTGTTTTTGGTAGCAATCTGGCTGGCAATCATTATCGTGGAGCAGCCAAAACTGCTCTGGAGAATTTTGGTGCAATGCAAGGCGTAGGACGAGGCTGGTCAGGACAAAGTTTTGCCATTCCAACCAAAAATGAACATGATCAGGCGATGCCTTTACATCAAATTCAACATTACATTGATGATTTTAAAATATATACCCGAAATCATGCAAAGCTTACCTATTTTGTGACAGGTGTCGGTTGCGGTTCTACCGGCTTTCATCTACAAGATATTGCTCCGTTGTTTAAGGGAATTTCTGAGAACGTCATCTTACCCTCTCGTTTTAAACAATTTCTAGAGCAATAACCAATTTATGTATTTCTTTGCACAAGGTAATTTTTCATGATCGATTTTTACCAAAAATTCATATTAATTTCAAAAAAATGTCATATTAGTTTCACATAGGCATATAGATTATTATAAGATAATTACAATCTTATGCTACAAATTATAGTGACATGCAACACATCAACTCAGATTTAATTGATACAGAAATTAATATCTGTGAAAAATTCAAAATTAAACCTTCAAAGATTATCATTGGTTATCAAACCTATGATCTTTTAATGCACGATCCCATTTTTTCGGATCAGGTTTTAAGATCATCAGCAAATCCCAATAAACGCAGATATCGAAATATTAGGATCAAATTAACACAAAGAGCATTTCAAATTGAGGTGGTTTGACTTATTTCTGTCATAGTTTAATGTAAAAATTTCTCAAAACATCATTGGGTTATTTTGAACATGCACGTTAAAATTGAAATGTTAAATCAATTAATTAAAGATGCCTTACAAAATGGTGATAAACCAGAGAAATTATTGATCGGCTATAAAGCTTATGCAGATCTGATGAGCAATCCGAAGTTTTCTGAAGAAGTGACCAATTCTGCACTTAATCCAGAAAAACGTAAATACAAAAAAATTAAGATTAAAATTACACAGGATGATTATCAGCTCAAAGTAATTTGATCCATTGATCCTCTCAGCTAAAAAACCACTCAATCTATGAGTGGTTTTTTAGCTATAAATCTTTTGAACAAAATATTAACTATCGGCACCGCCACCCAAGACTTTATATAAAGTCACGCGATTGGTCGCCTCTTCTAATAACAAAGTAATAAAATCCTGCTGTGCATTATACCAGGTACGTTGTGCTGTCAGAACAGACAAATAATCATCTATGCCCTCTTTATAACGAGCTTCCGTTAAATAGTAAGTTCGATATGATGATTGTACCAAGTCTTTTTGTGCTTCAACCTGATTGCTTATATGCTCACGTGCGGTCAAAGCATCTGCAACATCAGAAAAAGCGGTTTGTATGGCTTTTTCATACTGGGCAATATAAATATTTTTCTGAATTTTTGCTTGATCTAAAGAGGCTTTTAATTCTCCTGCCTGAAAAATTGGCAAAGTAATTGAAGGAATAAATGACCAGCTTGAGGTTCCACCAGAAGCAAATAGTTGTCCGAGTTGTGTACTACTACGTCCTGTTGTTGCCGTTAATGAAATTGTTGGGAAGAAAGCTGCTCTGGCAGCACCAATATCTGCATTGGCAGACTTAAGCATGTGTTCAGCATACAAAACATCGGGGTGATCAAACAGCACCGTAGAAGATAAATTTCCCGGAATAGATGCAAGCTTGATGTCATCCAGACGATCAGTAGATGCTGGTAAATTTTGTGTCACAACTTCTGCACCAACAATCAGATCCAGTGCATTTTTAGCCTGCTGTAGCTGTTTTCTATAACTGGCAATATCAGCTTTGGCACTGTTCACACTGGTTTTAACTTCTTCATAATCCAATGCAGAAGCAATACCTTCCTTATATCTTGCATACGTTAATCGCTGAGTTTGTTCCTGACTTGCCAATACTTGTTCGGCAAATTGCAATTTTTGCTGATAAGCCATAACATTCAGCCAATCTGCGGCAACTTCTGCAATTAAACTCATCTGTGTGCTACGCTGTGTTTCCTGCAAAGCAAAATAATTTTCCAATGATTCAGCTTTTAAGCTGCGAATACGCCCGAATAAATCAAGCTCCCAACTGGTAAATCCCACTGACAAACTGGCATTATGTGTAGTTGCTGCATTACTGGCTGTACCTGACCTAGAATTGGTCTGTGATGCCGTCGCACTAATACTGGGTAAAGCCTCTGCACTTTGAATACGATATTCGGCACGGGCAGATTCGATATTCAGCATGACAACTCTTAAATCTCGATTATTTGCCAATGCCTGAGCAATCACCTGTTGTAAACGCGGATCTGTAAAAATTTCTCGCCAGACCAATGTACTGGCCACTTGATCTACTGTACCACCGGCAATGGATGAATTTTCGAAATGTGTAGCAACTGGGGACTGTGGTCGTTCATATTCAGGCATCAGGCTCGTACAAGCAGATAATCCCAAAATCATCAGGCTACAGATGGAGTATGATAAAAAGTTTTTCATCATTGTGATTCCTTCATTTGGGATTGTTGATCTTTTTTTGAAAAAATACTCCGAATCAGAACATAAAATAATGGAACAAAGAAAATACCAACCAGTGTTGAAATTAATGTCCCGCCAAAAACCCCTGTACCCAATGAATGTCGTCCACCGGAACCAGCACCTGAACTGATTAATAATGGAAATACACCAAGTAAAAATGCGGATGAAGTCATTAAAATTGGACGAAGACGCATTTTTGCCGCTTGTAATGTTGCACTAATCAAATCCTGACCTTTTTCTTCTAATTCTCTGGCAAATTCAACAATTAAAATGGCATTTTTAGCAGATAGGCCCATCGTAGTAAGTAACCCAACCTGAAAATAAATGTCGTTGGATAAACCACGTAAATTGGTCAGCAACAATGCACCTAAGATGCCTATAGGCACGGCCAATAAAACTGAAAACGGAATTGACCAGCTTTCATATAATGCTGCCAGACACAAGAATACAAACAGAATTGAAACTGCATATAACCACGGTGCCAGATTACCTGATTGTTGTTCCTGATAAGATAACCCAGACCATGAATAGCCAAAACCTTCAGGTAATTGTTTGACCAGATTTGCCATTTCCTGCATTGCTGTACCTGAGCTTACCCCATCTGCGGGTTCACCTGTGAGTTCCAATGAAGCTGTACCGTTATATCTTGCCAGTGAAGATGGCGCATAATTCCAGCCAATTTGAGAAAAGGCAGCAAAGGGAACCATCTCATCATTACTATTACGAACATACCAGCGTTTAATATCTTCTGGTGACATACGTGCGCTGGCATCACCCTGCACATATACTTTTTTCACTCGCCCATTATTAATAAAATCATTTACATAACTACTTCCCAGTGCCGTTGATAAAACATCATCCACATCACTCTGGCTCAAACTTAAAGCACCAATTTTGGAATCATCAATTGTTAAGGCCAGTGTTGGTGAGTCCTCCTGACTCCCATAACGAACGTTTTGTAATTTACTATTCTGACTAGCTAATTTAAGCAATTTGTCTTTTGCACTAACCAAACTTTCATGTCCTGCTCCATTCAAATCCAATAATTCAAAAGTAAAGCCTGAACCTGATCCCAACCCCGGAATACCTGAAGGGGCCATGGCAAAGATTTGTGCATCTTTAAAACGCTTGCCCATTTCCTGACTGATTCGTATACCGACTTCACTGGAACTGACTGTACGTTCTGACCAGTCCTTCATACGGATAAAGCCCATCCCACTATTCTGACTACTGCCTCCCGTACTAAACCCTGCAACACTCATCATGGATTCAACTTCAGGCTGTTTTTCAATATATTTTGCTGCCTCATTCATGACATTGAGAGTTTGTTCCTGTGTGGCGCCAGAAGGGAGTTTAAAATTCACCATTAACATTCCCTGATCTTCTTCAGGTAAAAATGATGTTGGCAATATCCAAAATAATCCTGCAATTGCAACCAACATGGCACCATATACCATTAGCATGATTTTTTTATGTGCCAAAACCCATTTGACACCACGATGATAACGTTCGGTATTTTTACCAAACATCTGATTAAACCAGACAAAGAAACTGTGAAATATTCCCTTAGCTGGTTTTTGTTCATCGGTATGCGCTTTTAATAAAGAACCACACAAGGCAGGCGTAATTGTTAGCGCAACAATCGCCGATAAAATCATGGCTGATGCAATCGTAACAGAGAATTGTCGATAGATTGCCCCTGTTGAACCTGTAAAAAATGCCATTGGAATAAATACAGCCGTTAGCACCATTGCAATCCCAATCAAGGCACCCGTAATTTGTTGCATGGATTGATGAGCAGCCTGCTTAGGTGTTAAACCTTCTTCTGTCATTAAACGTTCGACATTTTCGACAACCACAATCGCATCATCAACCAGCAAACCAATGGCCAGTACCATCGCAAACATGGATAAGGTATTAATCGAATATCCTAAAACCGCTAGAACGCCAAATGTTCCCATTAATACAACAGGCACAGCAATTGTAGGAATTAATGTAATCCGCCATTTCTGCAAGAAAATGAACATAATCAAGACAACCAGAGCAATCGCTTCCAGTAATGTCATGACCACTTCTTCAATGGAAATTTTTACAAATGGTGCAGTGCTATAAGCCACATCATATTTGACACCTGTTGGGAAGAATTGCTGTAATTCCTGTAATTTTGCTTCCACAGCTTCTGAAACTTCCAGAGCATTTGCCCCTGAAGCCAGCTCAATACCCATACCCGCAGCATCTTTACCGTTAAACTGGCTGGTAGAAGCGTAGTCCTCACTGCCAAGCTCTACATTGGCAACATCTGATAATTTAACTTCTGCACCACTTTCATCTGATTTTAAAATAATATTTTTAAAATCATCGACTGTTTTTAAACGACTGCGGGCGGTTACTGTTGCCGTTAATGACTGTCCTTTGGCTGCAGGTAAAGCACCAATTGAACCTGCTGTTGCATCGCTATTTTGTGCCTTAATTGCAGTCACAACATCACTAGGCATCAAGCTAAAGTTTTTAAGTTTTTCAGGATCTAGCCAGATTCTCATGGAATATTTTGATCCCATGATCTGAACATTCCCCACACCATCTACACGACTGATCTGATCCTTAACACTGGATACCATATAATCAGCAATGTCAGTACCATTCATACTGCCATCTTCAGTATAGAAACTCAGTACCATAAAGATACTGCCTGATGATTTTGTCACCGTTAAACCATTGGTTTGTACTGATTCGGGTAAGGATGACTCTGCCTGTTGCAGTTTATTTTGCACCTGAACCTGAGCAGTATCCGCATCTGTTCCTGCAGCAAAGGTCAAGGTAACCGATGAACTCCCGGAAGATGAACTACTAGATTGCATATATAACAGGTTATCCAGCCCTGTCATGTTCTGCTCAATCACCTGTGTAACAGAATTTTCTGTGGTTTCTGCTGAGGCGCCTGTATATGTCGCACTGATTCTAACTGTTGGTGGCGCAATATCTGGATATTGCTCAATTGGTAAAGTAAAAATGGAAAATGCACCAGCCAGAGTAATTACAATGGCAATAACCCAGGACAAAATGGGTCGATTAATGAAAAAATCAACCATATTATTGCCCCTTGGTTACGCTGTTGGTCGTTACATCACTTGTTACTGTATTTTTTTGTGCTGTAATTTTTACTCGACTACCCGATGACACCGTACTGGCACCATCAATAATGAGGCGATCACCAGCTTTTAATCCTGAAGTTACCACCCATTGATTACCTTTTGTTTCGGAGGTCTGAATAATTTTTTCTTCCACCTGATTTTGACTGTTCACCAGTTTTACTACAGGCTCCCCTTTATGGTTGCGAGTGACAACTGTTTGTGGTATTAAAATTGCCTGATGATTAATCGCCATCGGCAATTGTGCCTTGACATACATCCCTGGCAATAACAAATATTTTGGATTAGGTACTAATGCACGTAATTTAACATTGCCAGTATCTGTCGCTACAGTTGATCCAATAAATTGTAATTGTCCTTGTTGATCATAGGTTGAGCCATCCTCCAGAATAATATTGACAGGAATTTTATTAATGGCCTGCAATTGCCCCTGATCCATTTGTTTACGCAAAGCCAAAAGCTCAGCACTGGACAAGGTAATATCCACATAAATTGGATTTAATTGCTGAATAGTGGTTAAAGCTGTAGTTTGTTCGGCTGTAACCAAAGCTCCAGGTGTATAGGTTGACGTGGCAATACGACCAGAAATTGGTGCCCGAATTGTCGTATATTGCAGATTAATTTTGGCAGTATCCAAAGCAGCTTGAGCAGATGTTACCGCAGCCTGATATTCTTTTAGACTAGATTCAGCATCTGCTGCATCCTGTTTGCTTACAGCCTCGATTTTTAATAAGTTGCGATAATGCTGTGCTTTGGGCTGAGCAGATACCAAAGCAGCTTCAGCCTTAGCCAGATCACCTTTTGCACTATTAAACGCAGCTTGATATAAACTGGCATCCAATTGATACAAAGCCTGACCTGCCTTGACATCATCACCTTCATTAAACAAGCGTTTATTGATGATTCCGCCAACTTGTGGACGAACATCAGACGTTAAATAAGCTGTTGTACGTCCGGCCAATGTCTGCTGTATTTCAAGAGATTGCGGCTGGATAATCTGCACTCCTACTTCCTGTACTTTGTCCTGTTGTGCTGGTTGCTTTTCCTGTGAAGAACAAGCAGCCAACAGGGCAAGTATTAAAGTCAGAGGAATCCATTTAAAATCGGGTTTAACCATCTCATTTATACTCAGTTGAAGTTATAGGAAAATAAACTGACATTTAAGGTATTGTTACCCATTGTCGCCATTGGAATGATATGTAAATAAATTGTCTAGACTATTGAAAAATGCCTGATAAATACGCTGCATCATTTCAGGATCAGCCTGATGATTTAAGCCTTTGTATGTTCTAATCAACATACCTTCGGTCAGAGTTGCAATTGCTTCAGATATGGCTCGTTGTTCATTCAGTGTGGTATTTTTAAAGCGTTGATGTATTAATTCCAGACCACAATTCATTAATAATTCATCGGCCATCACAACCAGACGATGCAATTCACTATTACGATTAAGTCTTAAAAACTCGGTAATTAATTTCAATTCATCATCATTTAAATTATCAATTTTTGTTGTGGCCAATTGTTCTGCTGTATGATTAAAATCACATTGATGAAGTAAAAATTTGCGAATTCTTTTATGTGTAATTTCCATGATCAAATGTTCAAGCATGGTATTTTTATCTTTAAAACAACGATAAATCTGAGCTGCTCCTAATCCAGTTTCCCGACATACATCTGCCATTGAAAAATCATCAATGCCTTGATTAATAATCAATTTTATTACTTTTTCAAGAATAAATTCTTGCCGAAATTTTAATTTTTCTTGCCGAATAATGACGTCAACCATTGTGCTTAATTCATACAAATGAGAATGCTTGCTCTCATTCTAAGAGTTAAATTTTCTTTAAAAAATCCGTTTTCACAAAACAACAAAGAATTATTATAACTATGAAGAAATATAGTGTGTAATATAAAAACACAGTGTTAAATAAGTCAATATTTACTTAAAATACATATTATTTATAAAAACTCACATGATATGAAATTAATTCATTTTTGATCAAACTTTAGAATAAATCATTTCTAATTTGCATAAAAAAACCCGAATTATCTAAATAATCCGGGTTTTAAGACAATTTATTTATTCATCAAAATTTAATTTAACTTTAATTTATTAAAAGCTAAATGTTCACCGTCTTTTGAAACAATGATTGTATCACCAGCAGTAAAATCACCAGATAAAATTTGCTGAGCCAATGGATTTTCAATTTCCTGTTGAATGGCCCGTTTAAGTGGACGAGCACCAAATACAGGATCGTAACCAATTTCAATTAATTGATCCAGAGCATCCTCTTCAACTCGTAAACCAATTTCACGTTCACTTAAGCGACTACGTAGACGATCTAATTGAATATCAGCAATACCTCGCATTTGTGCTTTTTTCAAACCATGGAATACCACGACTTCATCAATACGGTTAATAAATTCCGGACGGAAATGTTGTCCAATCGCATTCATAACCACCGCACGAACTTCGTCATCACTGGCATCTTCGCCCAGCTCACGAACATCCTGTGAACCTAAATTTGAAGTCATGACAATGACGGTATTTTTAAAATCAACGACCCGACCTTGTGAATCTGTTAATCGTCCATCATCCAATACCTGTAATAAAATATTAAATACATCCGGATGTGCTTTTTCGACTTCATCAAACAAAATCACACTATATGGTTTACGACGCACTGCTTCAGTGAGTACACCACCTTCTTCATAACCCACATAACCCGGAGGCGCACCAACCAAACGACTGACACTGTGTTTTTCCATAAATTCACTCATATCAATTCGAATCATGGCATCATCACTGTCAAATAGAAAGTTGGCCAATGCTTTGGTCAATTCTGTTTTACCTACACCCGTTGGCCCTAAAAACAGGAAGGAACCACTCGGACGGTTCGGATCAGACAATCCAGCACGAGAACGACGTACTGCATTGGATACGGCTTTTACGGCTTCATCTTGTCCAACCACGCGATTATGCAAAAATTCTTCCATTTTCAGAAGTTTATCACGTTCACCTTGCAACATTTTTGCTACGGGAATACCGGTTGCTGCACTGACCACTTCAGCAATTTCATTGTCGGTAACTTTATTACGCAACAATTTTGGTGCTTCATTTTCTTCGGCGACCTCGATACGCTCAAGTTGTTTTTGCAATTCTGGAATAACACCATATTGCAAACGACCTGCTTCGGCTAAATCACCTTCACGTTGAGCTTTTTCCAAAGCAATACGAGCCTGATCCAGTTTAACCTGAATATCTTTATTGCCTTCTACCAGTGCTTTATCCGCCCGCCAGATTTCTTCCAGATCGTTGTACTCTTTCTGTTTTTCTGCAATCTGTTCTTCAAGATGTTTGATTTCAGCTTTAGCACCGCTATCTTCATCTTTTTTAACAGCTTCAAGCTGCATTTTTAACTGAATTAAACGGCGATCCAGTTTATCCAATGCTTCAGGTTTGGAATCTAATTCCATTTTAATCCGTGAAGCAGCCTCATCAATTAAATCAATGGCTTTATCCGGCAATTGTCTGTCGGTAATATAACGATGTGACATTTTTGCCGCAGCAATAATTGCAGAATCCAGAATTTGCACACCATGATGTGTTGCGTATTTTTCTTTTAAACCACGCAAAATGGCGATAGTGTCCTCAACACTTGGCTCATCAACCAGCACTTTTTGGAAACGACGCTCCAATGCTGGATCTTTCTCAATGTATTGACGATATTCGTCTAATGTAGTGGCACCAACACAACGTAACTCACCACGTGCCAATGCAGGTTTAAGCATATTGCCAGCATCCATAGCACCATCAGTTTTACCTGCACCGACCAATGTATGGATTTCATCAATAAATAGAATCACTTGTCCTTCAAGTTTGGAAAGTTCTTTTAAAACAGCTTTTAGACGCTCTTCAAACTCACCACGATATTTGGCACCTGCCAATAGTGATCCCAAATCTAGTGATAAAACTCGTTTGCCTTTTAGACTTTCCGGGACTTCACCATTCACAATACGCTGTGCCAAACCCTCTACAATCGCTGTTTTACCTACACCCGGTTCACCAATTAAAACCGGATTATTTTTGGTACGGCGGGAAAGTACCTGAATTGTCCTACGAATTTCATCATCACGACCAATTACTGGATCAAGTTTTCCAGCCAAAGCACGATCAGTCAGATCAATGGTGTATTTTCCTAAAGCATCACGATTTTCTTCATGGTTGCTTGTAGTCACTTTTTCATTTCCTCTAATTTTTTCAATAACTGTGCGTAGTTTTTTGACATCCACACCGCTATTGCTCATTAATTTATGTGTTTCGCCTTGTTCGGCCAATGCCAGTAATAGCCAATCCGTTGAGAGAAATTCATCTCCAACTTTTTGTGCATAACTATCAGCCAAATTTAAAATTTTGGCAGCTTCCGGATTAAGATTAACGTCACCTGTCGGATGATCAATCGTTGGTGCATTATTTAATGCTTGTGTTAACTGATCTTTGAGCTGATTCAGTTTTGCACCTGATTGTTGTAACAGGCTTTGATTGGCTGGTTCTTCAAGTAAACTGGATAAAATATGAATACTGCCAATTGCAGTGTGATCTTTCCCTGTGGCCAGAGATTGTGCATCTGATAAAGTTTGTTGCAGGCGATCTGTAAATTTTTCAAAACGCATTTGTTATTATCCTCATCAAAAAAATTTCATCTGAATAATAGATGGGTATAAACCAGAATTTTTCAAATAAAATTTTTAAATATTTTCAACAACTTGGGTTGGTTTATTTTGGATATACAACGATAATAATATCTGTTCATTTTATTGCTTTTCAAGTGTTGAATGTACAACTTTTACCGAGATAGCTTGAGATCTCTGCATAAAAGCTTGCAAAATCATTTAGATGACTAACAATTTTTACAAATTAAAAAAATTAATATTGTGATGCTACGCACTTAAATGGGATAAGCATCATATTATAAAGGTCTATTTAGACGGGTTATAATTAGAAAGTAATTAGCCATTAAAGAATCGGAAAGATTAAATATTTTTAATATTCCACTACTCAAGTAATGGAATATTGAGAAACATATTAAACAACCATATTTCAATATTTAGAAAATGCTACCATGTAACTTTTAAACTTAGGATACCATTTCTTTTTTCACCGATACTTGCCCAAGTACCACTTGATGCCCAGTATTTTTTATTCAAAAGATTATTAATATTGCCATTTAATACAGCATCATACCCACTTAATTTAAACTTATAAGAAAAACCTGTATTGACCAGTGTATAAGCGGGAACTTTCACAATATTAGCGGTACTGGTATAAGACTCGCCATTATATCGAACGTTGCCATGCAGGCTTAAACCTTCAATTGATGAAACGGTATATTCTGCATTTGCTACACCTGACCATTTAGCAACTCCTGCCGGCTGATGACCTCTTGTAGCTTTATTCGCTTGTGACACTTTATCTATACTGGCATCTAAATACATACCACCCAAGCCAAGTTTCAGGGTTTCTACAGGTTTATAGCTTGTATTCAACTCTAAGCCTTGATAATTAGTTAGACCATCCTGCGTTAAATAGGTTAAACCATTCTGAATACTGTCCATAGTTGCTGCACGTTGCATTTTAAAAATGGCAGCTGTTAAACTCAATGGTTCGGCATCATACTTGACGCCTGCTTCGTATTGTTTACTGACCGTTGCATCTAAAACTTCACCAGCATTAGCATAGGTTGAACCAACAACGGAACCTGCCTCTAAACTTTCTACATAGCTTGCATAAAGCGTTGCATTAGGTACTGGCTTATATAAAAATGCAATGGTTGGCGTGGTTGCTTTAGTCGAGTAACCTGAATCTTTGGTTGGATCATAATCCAGATCTTCTTTATCATAGTAGGTATAACGCAAACCTAAAATTGCCTGTAATTGCTCGTTAAATTTAATGGTGTCACTGATATAGCCATAAGTTTGAGCTATTTCTGAACTTTTTGGTTTTAAGCTAAAGTTTGGTGTGTGAGTAATGGTATATGGTTGATCCGAATAAATATTACCTGTAAAATCTTTTACCCAGTAATAAGCAGAGGTTCTGACTGTACTTACTGTATATCCAGCACCAGCAACCAACTCATGTTTAATACTGCCTGTCGTAAATTTACCCGTAAGCATTAACTGATTTAGTTGGCTTTCATCCAAATATGCAAATTGATATAAATTACCAGTATAATCACCTGAAGTGTTTAATAAGTAATCAAATACTAAATTAGAATGATGCTCTTTTCGTGTATAACCCAGTTGATATTTTAAATTCCAGTTTTCGTTGATTTTCCAGTTTACTCCGGTAAATGCAGCGAATGTATTACTTTTATAATAAGCATTATCTACGGTTAAATTATCATAATCATAGGTTGCTTTTGGAAAACCATTGGTGAGTGATCCAAAACTAAATATCGGTGGTTCATGTTCTGTTTTATTATTTTCATAGATAAAATTAGCTGTCCAGTTGATATTGTCACTAAGCTTTTTATCTAATGCCAATGAAGTAATGAAATGATTTTGTTCCGCTGTATTATAGGATTCACCCTTATCTCCACCGATTATAAAACGATAGCCTAAATCAATAGCATCAATATAATTGCTGGTATCTACTAAAGCAGTCACTAAACCGGGATTACGGTAACTAACTTCCACACTGGTTTCCGGGGCCGCTTTAGGTCGTTTAAGCTGGTAACTGATGGCACCACCAGGCGAACCAAAACCATACATAAAGCCGGTTAAACCTTTTAAAACCGTTACACTTTCAGCAGCTTCTGACGGGAAATCCCCACCCCAAGATAAAGACATTGGAAAACCATCGACATAATAATTACGAACCCCTAAGCCACGAACAGTTGTCCCCCACCAGTCTGTTGCCATCGCAGCACTCTGGCTATAAACAGCAGGATCATTAATAAAAATTTGTCCTAATGTTTTAGCCCCACGCTTACTAATATCATCACTCTCTACGACGGTGATAGAAAATGGTGTATCTAAAATAGATTTACTACCTAATGCCCCTGATTGTATTGTTTTCTTTAAACCTTGTGGAGAGCTGACAGTATCTACAGTAATCGCAGGTAATTGTGCGACACTATCTGTTGAAGTTTTTACTGTTCCTTTTGCTTGCACATCAATTTGTTTTAATTGTCCGACATAATGGCTTTGTTGTGGTTTTAAATTACTTTTAGCAACCAGTGTATAACCATTTTTAACCTTGGCAATCTGATAAGGTGTATGTTGAAGGAGCTGATTAAATCCTGCTTCAATTTCAAAATTTCCTTGTAAACCTTCAGATTGATAACCTGACAGTAGTTTTCCATCTACAATTAAATTTACATTTTGCTGTAAGGCATATTGACCCAATGCCTGATTTAAATCCCCGGCAGAAATTTGAATATTGGTTCTGGCATATACTGTGGTCATTATTCCAGCACTTACAGAAAACGTAACCACATGGATTGCCAATACCAAAGGTTTCAATGAAATCAGTAAATTTGAGCGCATTTGTTAATATCCTCATGATGTTTGCTCTACTTACTTAGACGATTCAAATTCAAAAATCGGAAGTTTTTTTTTAATTTATGATTAATTTTTTTCAATTCGAGTGATATATCCGGAATAATGACTAATTTTTAAACCATGATGCTGTTGTAATAATTGTAAAGCGACTTCAGGTTGATCCAAAGGCAATACCGCTGTTACCCGATCATTTTCTAATGCGGTATTTGAATAAATAAAGTGGCTACGCTGGTAACTTTGTAATATTTCCAGAACTTGAGAGAGTGGCATATTATTTACTACAAGTTTTTTATGTTGCCATGCCTGCACCAACATTTGTGAAGAGGTTGTTGTCTGAATACGATAGTTTTGTCCATTCAGATATAGTGTTTCACCTGTTTTTAAAATAACTGTTTTGGTTATATCATCTGAATTAATTTGTGTTTTCGATTCAAGCATACTCACGATAGTAAGATTTTGATGATGTTGTACAATAAAACGGGTACCCAATGCCTGTACTTTTACATTACCAGTATCCACGATAAATGGACGATGCTTATCTTTAGCAACATCAACCAAAATATTGCCATGAAGTAGTTCAATTTTACGTTGCTGACTGGAATATTGAATATTATATGCGGTTTTACCCGATATACTGATCAGGCTATTATCCTGTAATTTCTGCTGTTGCCAGACTTGTTGATCATTTCGTACATCTGCTGTCCATGTTTGCCAAGGTAAAATATAGCCAATACTTCCCATGATAAAGACCAATAGTAATAAGGAAATATGATGGTTAGTTTTGCGTTTTCGTTTTAATACATATTGTTTGATCAGATTATTCTGACTATTAAGATTATGCTGCTGAAGTGACTGCACATTCTGGATTAAATGATATAATTGCTCAAATGCCTGTAAATGTTCAGGACTTTGCTGCTTCCACTGTTCGAGTGCAATCAAATCTTGATTTGTACATTGTCCTGTACTTAATTTAACCACCCATTCTGCGGCCTGTTCTGCAATATTTTGAGCTGATTGCATATTTTAGAATTCATCTTGCAAGATAGGCAGACGTTGCTGTAAATGGATCAACGATTTCACCAATTCATTATGTACCGTTTTACTACTCACTTGTAGTTTGTCAGCAATGACATTGAGTTTTTCGCCATCAATATAATGCCAGACAAATACTTTCTGACTACGTTCTGGAAGTTTATCCAATAAAATTGCCAATTGTTCGAGTAATTCTACCGCCATTAAAATTTTTTCAGGGGATATTTCATCACAAAATTGTTGATGTTCCAGATGCTTTAAATATTCTTGCTCAATTTTTGTATGTCTGGAACGATCAATCATCACCCGTTTAGCAACTGTAGTTAAAAATGCTTTGGGATGTTCAATATTCAAAATATTCTTTTGTCTGAGTAGCTTACTAAATGCATCATGTAAAACATCTTCAGCATTTTCAGCCGAACCAAGTTTTTGATAGAGCCATACATATAACCAATGCCGATGTTGTTGATATAACTCGGCAATATACTTCTGTATGACAAAATTTTGATTCATTTCATTTAAATGGATAAATATTGATATTATGCAGAAACTTTAACAGTAATGAATAACATTATCAATTAGGAAATAGACATATTCTCAAATTTACCAAGGAGTTCTCAAAATTTGATCAAGACGAGTAGTTATAATTTCAGGCATCCTATTCGATAAATCTAAACAAACTTTAGAGTTTTTATGCTGTTTATTTACAATATATTTTAAGGTTAAAAATTAACTGCCACAAGATGATTAAAATAATCATGTATTTCATATTTCAATTATCATTGTTAATGATAAGACCTTTGTTCTTAGTTCAAAATTAAGTTCATTACTTGTATAAAACCCATTGTAAATTATTGGTACTAAAAAAACTCCGCTGATTAATTGTGACTACTTTGCTATTTTCATTTTCTGAAATAGGCATGGTCTGAGGCAAGTCCTGCACAAGTAATTGCCAATTTATATTATTTCCATTAAAAATTTTACCGTCAACTACTCTATATATGATCTCTGACAATACATTATAACTACTTGGTTGTTCAATATTAATGGTTTTTTCAGGATGTTTCCCGGCCAATCCAGTAAATCTTATGGCCACTGGAACATGCGTAATATCATAACTAGGAATATCACGTAATCCTGTCATTTGAATATTGCTGCCTTTGAGATTAGCACCATGTTCTGGCACAACAACAATAACTACCTTGCGATGTTGTTTTTCTAAATTATTAATCAGATTATTTAATGCAGAAAATAAAGTTAAAGTTCTATCCCGATAATCAGCTTGATCATTACTTCCTAGATAATGATTGCCATCGTGTAATGGAAGTAAATTGGCATAAGTAATGCTACGGTCAGTATGTGGACGATTTAGCCATTTATTAAATAAACTATTATCATCATAAATTGGTGAGCCATCAAACGCTTGTAATGCAACCGGTAAACCTGTTTGAGAAAGCATATTGGGATTCATATTTGCATATTTTTTTAAAGTATCTAATACTCCACCATCAAATTGACCATTATGATCCAGCATCATTTCTTTGCTAAATCCCAGATTATTTAGATTTGAAAATAAATTACATTGTGCATAATCATTAGAATATAATTTATCGTGCGGTAATTGACCACAACTGGCGTGCATCAACCTCAATGCTGCTGGTCCACTATATGATGTTCCTGAATTAAATTGATCAAACATAACATCAAAGTTATTCCAGAATGAGTGATTTTTTAAACCAACAGTTTCCAGATCTGCCCATGATAATGAACAAATACTAATAATCAATATCTCAAAAGGTTGAGAGTTTTCCGGTAAAACTTTTGGAAAAATAATTTGTTTATTACTTTCCTGCGTATAAAAATTTTGTAATATTTCACTAAAATTTGTCGCGTTATTCTCAACAACCATTTGATCTTGAGTATTTTTACCCAAAGATAAAGTATTTAATATATTTTTTGGCAAATAATCGGAAATTAGATAAAAGAAAAATCCTAAAAAAACAACTATGGTCATCGTTATCGATAATCTCTTACTGATCGATAAAATTGACCAAACATAAAATAGAATGACAATAATCAAGACTTGAAACCAGTTTACAATTTTTGCCAGCCAACTTACGATATATTCAAAGCTAAAATCCGTCAGTGAAGAAAAGTGTGCAAATACACTTGCTGGTCCAGGTAACCATGAGTCATACCAAAATAATGCAATTGCAATAAAAAATGCAATAATATTAAATATCCTTTTTAATTTTTTTTGTGCAATCGGTAATAATAAAATTATTGCAAAAAGCAAATTTTCCCAGACATGAAAATTCAGTTTTTCATTCATCACCAAAATTAGTTTTAATAAAAAATACCCACCCCATACAGACAGTCCTTTCCATTGCTGCCAGTTTAAGAGCTGTGAATTTTTTTTACGATCTAATGGCATGAATTTTTCCAGAAATTAATAAAGATTGATGTGGGTTTTATTGATATTGATCAATATATAATGCTGGCTGCTGAACTGGTAAATTCATATTGCCATTCCAGCCATCAATCGAATATTTAAGGTAAATCATCATATTGCTTGGTACATAATCTTTCTGATATTGTAGATTAAGTGCTGTTCCTATAAACCAGTGTGGTGTCATTCTCTTTTCAGCAAATGCTTTTAGGCTATAACCAAAACCTTGTGAGGTTTTACCCGCTTCAATTGCATTTAAGTCTGTTAAATTTTGATTTACGAGCTGTTTTAATGGATAACGTTGCATGTCTTCGCTCTGCGCATAAGAATATGATAATCTGCTTTTTAATCCCCATGACCATTGTGAAGTTGATTTCTGCCATTCAATTGGAATACCCAGTGAATAATAACGCTGTGGGCTATAATATCCGCCCTGCCCTAATGTATAAGCACCTAAATTTTTATTATAATGCCAAAATGAAAAATCTACGCCAGTTGTGATTTTTTGTTGATCTTGATTAATCAAGTTATTGTAATATCCTAAACTACTGCGTAATCTTGAATTATCCACAACATGATTACCTGTTAATCGAGCAATATCAATGCTTGACCATAATCCTTGCCGAGTATTCAAGGCATAACTCGTTTTTAATGCCAATTGATCGGCATGAATACTGCCCCATTGTATACCTGTTAATGGATCAGTTTGCCCATAATAAGATAAAAGAGAATTAGATAAACGACGGCGTTCTATAATAGCCTGATAATTAATATTATTCCATGTATTGTTATAGCGAACTCCCCCCAATAAATCTATATTTTTTGTTTGGGAGGATATCGATCCTAAATCAATATCCCATTGTTTATTCTTCCAGCCAAATGCCAATGTTTTAAGTGTTTGTTGTTGTTGCTGTAAATTTGCACATTCCGTTGTGGTACATGCTGCCCAATGTGGATATTGCTGATTAAAATTTCCGGCATTAAAATCTGACCAATTGGCTTGCAATACTGCTCGCCCATCAGCTAAAGGAAATTGTGCCTGCAAAAAGAAAGTTGTCTGATCTACGTGAGAGCTTCCATCTGTACCATCATAATACGAATAATTTAATCCTGAACTGATACTACGCTCTTGTTGTCGATACACTTGCGAAGCAGATTGTTTAATATCTTGTTTTAACCAGTCATCGTCCGCGTGCAATTGCATAAATTGTGTAAAATCATCATTATTTTCTGGTACTTGTCGGGTGATTTGAGCCAAATACATGGCTTGCTTCCATTCTCGCAAAGCCTGATCTTTGCGATTTTCAATAACGTGCCATTTCGCCAAATCATTTTTTAATATTGCCATGTCTTCAGAAGGTTTAATCCAGTTCTGCTGACTGAGTTCTGAATATAACTGATTTGCCTGTGCAGACAATTTTAAATCCAGTAATAATTTTGCCAATTTGCGTTTTTCATTGATTTTATCAAAATGTATTTGATATAAATTCAATGCAATTTGTTTTGATTTTTTAGGTTGTGAATAAAGATAAATACTGGCCAGTCCAAATTGAGCATTGATATTTTTTGGATCAACCGCCAATACCTGTTGATAATGTTTTTCTGCCAAAGGCATATTTTGTAAAGCCAAATACCAGTCTGCCAACAAGGCATGTTTACGCAGACTTTCAGGCTGCATATTCACCCATTCGATGGCTTGTGTGGTTTTTCCGCTATCCCAGAATTGCTGTGCATCTTGATATCTTTGCTCAACCTGAAGATCTAAAATCAAGCTTTTTACTTTATCGTCCTGATGCTTTACATCAATTTGATCTAAAGCATTTAATGCTTGCTGATAACGTTGTGTACCATACAAATATAATGCGTATGCATAATAATACTGTGCATCATGTTGTAGCTTTGAATCTAAGAATAATGTATCGGCTTTTGCCTGTTGCTGAGTATTTAAATACGCTCTGGCCAAATCAAATATAGCCCAGACATTTTCAGGCTGTAGCTGAAGGATTTTTTGTCGGGTCATCACCAATTGATCAAATTGATTTTGTTGTTCTAATTGTTTGGCTTGCTCAGTCAAATCTCGTAATGTTATCGATGTAATGATTTGTTGATAAAGTTTTTGGGTATCTTTGGTTCTATTTTTAACAGCAATATCATTTAATTGCTGTAATGCTGTATCAATTTGATTTGTATTATTTAAATATAATGCATAAACATATTGATTTTTTTGTTCATTTTTTGCGTCTGGATATTGTTTAAAATATTGTGAAAATATCGCATTCGCTTGTGGTATTTGATTTTGTTGCACATAACTCATAGCCAAATCATAATGATTCCAAATTTCTGAAGTTTGTAAATTTAGAATCTTTTTTTGCAATGCAATTTTTTGATTCAATTGGTCAGATTGAGTCAATTGTTGAATTTGATGTTTTAAAGTTGCAATTTGCTGTTGCTGCTGTTCTAGTCTAATCTGAATTAACCCCTGTTGTGCAATGCGATTACTCGCATTCAATTGCAAAACTTGAGAAAAATATTGTTGTGCTTTATCCCATTGCTGTTTTTTTACTGCAATTTGCGCAGATTTTAATAGCTGTTGACTATATTGTTCTTTTTGCTGCATTAAAGGATTGGATTTATTCTGTGTCGTAGGAGCTTGGACACGAAACTGATTAATTTTATCAATCACTGCCTTTCCGCCATCAATAGAATTTAAAGCCTGAAGTGCTTGAGATTGTGTCGCAGGATTGTAGGCCAGAATTGTCCAATATTCCAAAGCAAGGTCAGCAGGCGGTTGATTTGAAAATAGAGTTTGATAAATATGACTCGCTTCAACAATTTTTCCAGCGCCTGCCAAACGTCGAGCTTGTAGTAAAGTATTTTTAAATTTTGGTGTGTTTAATGCAATGAGAGTTTTTGCCTGCACCAATTCTGGTGTATTTACACCATATCGTTGTAATCGATTAATCTTCTGTGTTTCTAAAGTTTTATTATGTGTTTTCACTGCATAATTAACCCATGCCAATAAAACTTTAGGATCATCTGGATTAATAAGATCCAACTTATCTAGAGATTGTTTGACTAAACTATAATTATTACGCTTGTCTGCAAAATTGACTTGATCCAGTAAATGATTTCGAGCATTTAAATCAGATTTAGCATACACTGTCATACAATACATACTTAAACATACAGGCACAAATACAAATATTTTATTCATCATTTATGATTCCAAGCAGGCAGAAGTTGTCCAGTAGCAGAAAAAGCAAACTTTTTTTCATACCAACCTAAACCGAATAAAATCAACATATTGTTATAATAATTTTGCTGATTTTTATAATTATCCTGAATATATAGTAATTGTTTTTTCTGAAGTGTTGGATCCTGTATAAATGGAAGCATCGCAGCAGAAAATCCAATTGGCCCTTGATTAATAGTTGTGGCATCTAAAACATTAATTTTTTCTGGTGGATAATGATTAGTATTTAATAATTTAAGCATTGGCATAAAATGCTGATATAAAGTTTGCTTATTTTGATCACTAGAATTTAACATTCCTAACCACAAATACACACGTATTGCATCATAACTACCTAAAATAGGTTTATTCTCTACTTGAGTTAACCAACCTAAAGTTTGATCATATTCGATCCAGTCTGGAGAAAATCCTTTCGGTGCAGATGCTATAAGTAAATGAACGCTATTATTTTTTATATTTATCCATAACGGAGCATGAGTATGGTTAGCAATCCCTGTCAAAATTTGTACTGGTAAATAACAGGGATTTAAACGCCATTTTTTTTCAAAAACAAAACCATACTGTCCCGGCAGCAGCATATCACCTAAATCAGGGATATTAACCACCTCTGATTTTTCAATTTGCTGTAATAATGCATCGGCAGTATCTGTATATTTCTGATTTTTCCATAAACGTCCAGCCTCTATTAAATTCCAGACAATCCAAAGATCTGCATCTGAAGCAGAATTTGGATCAAGAATTTTCCATTCTTGATTCTGATCTTTGCCCCATAACCATGCTGGTAAATGCTGCTGTAAATCTCCCTGTGCCAAATTATTTTCAGTCCAGCGCAATAATTTATCAAATGTTTTTTGGTCGTTATTCACCAAAGCAAAAAACATCGCATAACTTTGACCTTCTGACGTAGTAATAAATCGTTGATCACTGTAATCAATCACACGTCCATCTTCTGAAATATATTGCTGCTTTACGGTCTTCCAAACTAAATCAAAATTCACTTCATTGGCAAAAACAGAACGGCTCATGGTGCATATATAAAAAATCAATACACCACAGATTAATATACTTATCGCCAGACTAAAAGATATCTGCTTAATCATTGTTAATCCTATTGTGACGTATTTTTTTCATACGTTTTGCCAAAATAAAAGAAATAATAATTAATACTAACAACGCAATCAGCGCAGCTAATATCGGGTGTTTGGATATTTTGATCTGTAGAATTTCAAATGCTGATAAATCACCAACATGGTATTGTTCACCCATATCAATATTGGTCACACCAGATTCACGAATGACTGATACTCCACCAGAAATATCAAATTTATTCGGATTAATCATGACATTATTTAGCAATTCAATACTAGAATTATTATTGGCGAGAATTGCAATGACACTACGTTTTTTAAAGTATGGAGATTCCACACCAACAATTGCCCCAATATTTCCTTGGGCAGTCATCTGTGTTGCCACTTTTGCCGAATCGTTACGACTAATCTTATCACCAAGTGAATAATCAATCGGTGCTGTTAGTTCATTTTTTCCATTTTGAATATGAAGATTATCTATTTTTAACTTAGCAAAATTACCATCTTGATGATAATCTGCAAACAACAAAATATCTTTATCTTCTTTATTTAAATCGGTATTTTTATCAGCAACTCGCAAATTATATGCCGGAAGCCCTGTTTTATTACTAATCAAACCTACTGTATTTAATAGTAAACTCATTTGTTGTGCTGTAGGATTTGATGGTGTAATAATTATAGTTTCAGATAAATCGGCCATCCGACTATAAGGATAACCTGCATTAATAAATACACGTAAATTAGGCATCGCCATATAATGTGCAAATTTTGAAAAATCAATGACAGAATTATCGTCAATGGTTACAGCATTGGGAACAGGTTGATAAGTCACACACTGTGTTGTGGTTCCACCTGGTACAGGGCTCATAAAATAAGGTTCAAACCTTAGTTCATTGGTTTTCTCAGGTAACAATCCCGGAATCTTAAAAGCAGCATCGTCAGATGCCAACCCCTGGTGAACAGGAATCTGTAAGGTCAGTTTATTATCATCTTTTGAATCACCTAATCGTATGGTTTTCAAAAATTGATTATTTAAATAAACCAGCATTTTTGAATCATCTGGGTTAATTGGCCTCGTATATCTATATTTTAAATTTAATGAGGTACTATATTTACTTAATGCAAATAGGTCTGGAGGCAAAGTTATTGATAATCTTAATGGGTCAAGTTTATAACCAGCAGTTGTCAATTGATTTGAGTAAGTTTTAATTTGTCCCAGCGTTAAAGCCTGATCTATCGGTAACCAGTTTGGCGCATCATAAGGTTGTCTTTTTCCCAATTCATTTAATTTATTTACCAGAACTTTAGAACCATTCAATTGAATATTACTGGTTGCCAATGCTTTGGCCAATAATAGTAAATCCTGATCATTACGTCCCGCTAACACCAATAGTTTTGTATTTGGATAAGATGGATTATCGATTAATTCAACAGTCGGCTGTTGAACTGGTGCATAATTTTTTAAAAAATCAGGTTTATTCTGATTAGTGATAAAAACAATAGCATTTTCTTTAGGTAATTGATTATAAGTAACATCAAATTGAAAGCCACGCCATTGAGATTTTGTCGCAAACCATGATGCGAGAACAGCTGATGCCTGCTGCTGCATAGGATTAGGCGCACCATGAAAAACGATCGGAATATATGACGGCTGATTATCATTTTCATCAATAAATGGAAAAGGTAAAAATGACAACTCATTTTTGACTGGAATCTGTGCTGTATTGAGTTGTAAGGTAGAGTTACGTAATATTTTAAGCCATAGTGAACTGTGTATAGGATTTTCACAAATATCTGTATAGTGGCCTATAAATTGAAACTTAATTTCATTTTTCGTTGTCACCAGATTTGGGTCTATAGGAATATTATTAACAACCTTATTCCCCACTTGTTCTTGTGTAATTGGATATGTCGCAATAATATCATTATTCAAATACACAATCAGTTGAGAAACCGTTGGTAACAATGCTGGTGAAGGAATATATTCCAAATGAAGATTGGCATTGGTAACAATTTGATCTTTTCTCAATGAAAATCGAATAACATCTTCATTAATTAGACCTGATAAATTTACATTATCCTGATAAGGTGTAATTTGTTTTAATTTAATTTGAACAGCATCATCTTTGATCGAATGATTTTGATCCACTTGTGATATTTGTTTGGCAGTAATTTGCTCTGCTTTTAAAGACGTTACAGATGGAGGTAAAAAAATCCCTATAACCAATATTTTCGTGATTTTTGAAGTTAACATCTATATTTTCCTTCCATCAAAAACTTTTAGAATTTTGGCATCAAGTTTATTTCTCAGATGTTTATATAAAGCACGATACCCGCGGATTGCGACCTGTATAAACAAGATCATGTTTTTTGGAATATTATCTTCCGGAAGTTCTTTTTGCCATTTATCCCATATATTCGGACGGCCAAATGTACAGGAAATATAATTAATCCATTCATTTGCAGATAAATCATCAAGTAATACACCAATCTGATTTATTCTGCGATTTTTCTGTCTTACCGGAAATTCATAAAAATTTCCTTGATTATTTAAAATCACTTTGACAATTAACTGCTCATTTGTCAGCTTTTGATTTTTATTGAGTAATAAACCCAAACCATTTGCCGAAAAGTTTATGACTTTACAATTATATATTTCCCCAGTATTATCAATACATTGAGCATCCAAATCCATGATAATACGATGTGCAGATCTGATCTGTTTTTTCTCAATCGAAACATACAGGCAAATACCTAGAATCAATAAGTTATAAAAACACCAAATTAAACTTAAACAAACTGTCAAGATTTCGTCTTCAGGCCCTGTGAAAATACGATAAAGCCCTGTAATAACACCAATCATTAAAATAAGACTGGTAATAAAAAATGGACTGGCAATTTTATAATCAAAAAATTTATTTTGAATTAATCCACCTTTTGCCGTTACATTAAACTTTCCTTTATGTGGTGCAAATAACGCTACAACTGTAGGAATCAGCGTATAAAAAGATAATATTGTCTCATAGACTTCACCCCAAAAAGAATGACGATACTTACCCTGAATCAATGAATTAACATAAATGGATAGGAAAAGATGAGGAAAAACATATAACAACACCATAATTGCAGGTGCATAAATAATATAGCTATGAAAAAATAAAAATGCCAAAGGGGCTAATAAAAAGATAATACGGGAAACACTAGAGAGATAATGCAGCATTGCACTAAAATAACAAATACGTTGTGCAAATGTTAAACCCCTACCTAAAAATGGACAATCCAGACGCAAAATCTGAATCATTCCTCTTGCCCATCGAATTCTTTGTCCAATATGTGAAGACAAGGTTTCTGTGGCCAATCCTGCTGCCAAAGGATAACGTAAGTATGCAGAATTATAGCCTTTTCTATGTAATTTTAATGCAGTATGTGCATCCTCAGTGACGGTTTCAACAGCTATTCCACCTATTTCTAATAGAGGATCACGTTTAATAACTGCACACGAGCCACAAAAAAACGTCGCATTATAGGTATCATTACCGTCTTGAATAATTCCATAAAATAAAGCACCTTCACTTGGAATTTTACTGTGTAAATTTAGATTACGTTCAAAAGGATCTGGTGAAAAAAAGTGGTGAGGTGTTTGCACCAGTGCTAAATTTTTATCTTGAAGGAAGAACCCCATGGTACGTGACAGAAAATCCTGATTTGCCACATGGTCACAATCAAAAATAGCAATATAATCACCATGAGAATGTTTTAGAGCATGGTTTAAATTCCCAGCTTTGGCATGTTCGTGTGTTTCTCTTGCAATATATTCAACACCCGTATCTATTGCAAACTGTCGAAAACTTTCACGATGACCATCATCCAATATATAAATTTTTATTTTGTCTTTGGGCCAAACCAGTCCTAATGCCGCATATACGGTAATACGAACAATTTCGATATCTTCATTATAAGTAGGAATAAATACATCAACTGTAGGCCATAAAGATTGATCTTCCGGCAGTGCGACACTTTCTCGTTTTAAGGGGGATAGGCATTGAAAAAAAGCAATAAATAAAACAGCCCAAGAATAAATTTCTGCCGTCAAAAGCAGCATGCCAAATACTGTACTTAAAAAATCTGGAAATTCTAAGGTTGAACTGACTCGCCACCACATGTAACGTAATGACATTAATAAAGAAATAAATAAAACAATTAAAGTTGCAAATCTTTTCTTCTGCTTACCAAAATAACCAACAAACAATGAAAATGAAATTGCAATCAGGTTGAGCCAGATCAAACCAGTCGTTGAAATTGGTTGAATCATGATAACTGTCATCATTATTAGGCATAAGATGACTAGAAATATTTTAAGCGTATTTCTATTTTTATTAAATAAAGATAGGATTTGCAAATTAGGCTACCTTTTGCACATCGCAATTAATGATGAACTCGATCATAGCGAACCCTACATCTGGCTTAGAGAAACAATTATTATACTTTTAAAAAACAAATAACCACATCATTTTATTTTAAATAAAAACAATTAGCATCAAACATTCCATTAAAATATTAATTTAATTAACAAAAAAATTTTAAAATATGAAATTAATCACAGATTACCAATTACTCAAACCAGTAAAAAAGTACAATAACAACAAAATAAAATACTTTACAATATATTAAAAATTCATTTTATAGGGTATTTGCTCTTTATCATCGACAAGATCACAGTATGGCAAACACAAATCATGATAAAAAAGTGCAGTAATATCATGCAAGAAAAAGTAATAACATCACGGCAATAAATCGATAAAAAACCTGCTTTAGCATAGCGCTAACAAAAAAATGAGTGAAAATAGTGTATGATATAGCAATTTTAAACTGTCTTATCGTCACCAGTTTTGGTGCCATCTGTTATACATTAGGATTAACAATGTCTGATAATGCAACAATCTTGCAAAATGTACCTGTAGGGAAAAAAGTAGGAATCGCTTTTTCTGGCGGTCTGGATACCTCAGCAGCTTTATTATGGATGAAACAAAAAGGTGCTGAACCCTATGCTTATACTGCAAATTTGGGTCAACCTGATGAAGATGATTATGACGCAATTCCTAAAAAAGCAGAAAACTACGGGGCAGTTAAGGCTCGTCTGGTAGATTGCCGTTTACAACTTGCACTGGAAGGTATTGCAGCCATTCAATGTGGTGCTTTCCACATTACTACTGGTGGTATGCCGTATTTTAATACAACACCTTTAGGTCGTGCCGTGACAGGAACCATGTTAGTCACTGCAATGAAAGAAGATGATGTTAATATCTGGGGCGATGGTTCAACCTACAAAGGGAATGACATTGAACGCTTTTATCGTTATGGCCTACTCACCAATCCTCATCTAAAAATTTACAAGCCTTGGTTAGATCAAACTTTTATTGATGAACTCGGTGGCCGTGCCGAAATGTCACAATTCCTGATTGATAATGGTTTTGACTATAAAATGTCAAAAGAAAAAGCCTATTCAACTGACTCAAACATGCTTGGTGCCACACACGAAGCCAAAGATCTTGAATATCTAGATGCCAGCATTAAGATCGTTGAACCGATTATGGGCGTTGCATTCTGGAAAGAAGATGTAGACGTTAAACCTGAACAAGTCAGTGTGACATTTGAAGAGGGTATGCCGGTAGCACTAAATGGTCAACGAATTGAAAATCCGGTTGAATTGATCTTGGAAGCCAATCGTATCGGCGGTCGTCATGGTTTGGGGATGTCGGATCAGATTGAAAATCGCATCATTGAAGCAAAATCTCGTGGTATTTATGAAGCACCAGGAATGGCGTTATTACACATTGCCTATGAGCGTTTAGTAACAGGTATCCACAACGAAGATACCATTGAGCAATACCGTATCAATGGTTTACGTTTGGGTCGTTTATTGTATCAAGGTCGCTGGTTTGACTCTCAAGCATTAATGCTGCGTGAAACAGCGCAACGCTGGGTTGCCAAAGCCATTACTGGTACAGTCACTATCGAATTACGCCGTGGTAATGACTATATTATTCTGAATACAGAATCTGATAACCTGACCTATGAAGCTGAACGCTTAACCATGGAAAAAGGTGACTCCATGTTTAGTCCGGCTGACCGTATTGGTCAGTTGACTATGCGTAATCTGGATATTACAGACACACGTGCAAAATTGGGAATTTATACCAATACTGGCTTATTGTCGATTGGTCAGGGTTCTGCTGTACCGCAATTACAAACTAAAAAGAAATAATTTAATCTTATTGTTTTTGTAATTAAAAAATCCCACCTGATTCATCAAGTGGGATTTTTTATCACTTTATGTTGATATCAAATTACTAAATTTTTGCAGCAAGTACTGCACCTTGACGTATGGCTCGTTTGGCATCCAATTCACCCGCTTCTTTCGCGCCACCAATTAAATGGACAGACTGACCTGCCGCCAACAAATCAGCATACATCGCCGTATAAGATTCTTGTCCAGCACAGATAATAATATGATCCACTTCCAGTAACATGGATTGATCATTCACACGAATATGCAAACCTTGTTCATCAATTTTGTCATAATTGACACCTGCAATCATTTTGACCTGATGCTGTTTTAAACCAGCTCGATGAATCCAGCCAGTTGTTTTTCCCAACCCCGCACCTATCGGTGTATTCTTACGCTGTAACAAGTAAATTTGACGATGAGGTCTAGGATCTGGGTCTGCAGCCATCAAACCACCGGCATGTTGATAATTTCGGTCAATTCCCCATTGTCGATAAAAAATTTCAGGATTTAATGATGCACTTGCGCCATCTTGTAACAGATACTCTGCAGTATCAAAACCGATCCCACCCGCGCCAATAATGGCAACACGATGTCCAACTGTTTTTTTATATTTTAATACATCCAGATAGTTCAATACTTTATCAGATTCAATTCCTTGTATTTGTAATTGACGTGGACTGACTCCGGTAGCAATCACAATTTCATCAAATTGTCCCTGCTGTAATTCAATTAAATTTACCCGATGATTTAATCTTAAATCAATCTTGTCACTCAGCTCAATTTGACGCTTGAAATAACGTAATGTTTCATAGAATTCTTCTTTACCCGGTACTTGTTTGGCAACGTTAAATTGCCCACCAAGTTGTGCTTCTGCTTCAAATACAGTAACTTTATGCCCTCGTCTGGCTGCATAAATCGCAAAACTACAGCCTGCTGGTCCAGCACCTACCACTGCAATATGTTTACTTTGCTGCACAGTTAAAAATTTTAATTCTGTTTCATACGCTGCGACAGGATTGACCAGACAGGTTGCCTGCTTATGTGCAAAGATATGATCTAGACAAGCCTGATTACAACCAATACAGGTATTAATTTCATCGGCACGTTGCTGTGCAGCTTTCAAAACAAAATCCGGATCAGCCAGCATCGGTCGTGCCATAGAAATTATATCTGCATGTTCCTGTTGTAATACATATTCTGCAACTTCGGGAGTATTAATACGATTGGAAGTAATAAGCGGAAGTTTGACGTGTTGTTTTAATTTTTTTGTCACCCAACTAAATGCTGCCCTTGGTACTTTAGTTGCAATGGTCGGAATGCGTGCTTCATGCCAACCAATACCAGTATTGATAATTGTCGCGCCAGCATCTTCAATCGCTTTGGCAAGTTGGATAATTTCCTCAAAGGTGGAACCACCCTCAACCAGATCCAGCATGGACAGACGATAAATAATGATAAAATTTTCACCCACACGCTGGCGTATTCTTTTAATAATTTCAACTGGAAAACGCATACGATTTTCATAACTCCCCCCCCATTCATCATCACGGTGATTGGTTCTACTGACAATAAACTCATTAATCAGATAACCTTCCGAACCCATGACTTCGACACCATCATAACCAGCATATTGAGCCAAATATGCACAATTGGCAAAATCATCAATGGTCCGTTCAATATCGGCCGTTGACAATGCTTTTGGCTTCATTGGGTTAATCGGTGCTTGAATGGCAGAGGGTGCAACAATATTGGCTTGATAAGAATAACGACCGGTATGTAAAATTTGTAAAGCAATTTTTCCACCTGCAGCATGTACTGCTTGCGTAATGACTTTATGCTGATCCGCAATTTCCAGAGAATCTAATTTTGCTCCTCCCTGAAAAGTCACGCCATCATCATTTGGTGAAATTCCACCTGTGACAATCAGACCAACCTCACCTTGTGCACGACGTGCATAAAAGGCAGCCAAACGTTCAAATCCATGTTCAGCTTCTTCCAGACCAATATGCATAGATCCCATTAGCACACGATTTTTTAATATGGTGAAGCCTAAATCCAGTGGCGTTAATAATTTTTGATAATCGGACATATTTGTCTGTTCCTCCTTCATGCTGACCCAATCGGCTGGCGTATAAATTTTATAAAGCATCTAGCCAAACTATGCAATATGTTGCATAGTTTAATCTCATGACCCAGCGTTCACGGATCGTTTATGTCTTTAAGCCACGTTCTTCTGACCAGTTTATTAGAAAAACCCAGTACCGGTATTGATCTGGCTCGGCGTTTTGATCGTTCAATGGGTTTCTTCTGGCAAGCAACTCATCAGCAAATTTATCGTGAACTGGCGATTATGCAAAAAAATGGCTGGATTATTCCTGCACTGGCAAAACATAGTGATTCAAGAAAAAAAACTTATCAAGTCAGTGATCTGGGACAAAAAATATTATTACAATGGATGCAAACACATACACCACCACATAAAGTTCGCAACGAACTCATGGTAAAATTAAGAGCCGAGGCACAATTGGGTGGCAATCTGATTTTAGAAGAATTGATCCAGCATCAGCAACTTCATCTACAACAATTACGCATTTATCAAAAAATTGCAGAAAAAGACCAGCAAAAAAATGCAGATACGTCTACAGATGTCAGAACTCACATCATACAACAGCAAATCCTCAATCTAGGTATTCGTTTTGAGCAAGTATGGACACAATGGCTCGAACAAACACAGAATATACTTGAACAACAAAATAAAAATGAATCTTAAACTTTTGGTATTAAATTTGCTTTTATTAAGATAAATCATACGATCAATACCATTGAAATATGATTTTATATTGTTCAACCTAGAATGAATTTACCATTATGACTTCAGCTACATCTCATTTACTACACGATTCAATATATCCTCGTGACCTGATTGGTTATGCAAATCAGCCTCCTCATGCCCAATGGCCTAATCATGCAAAAATTGCCCTGCAATTTGTTTTGAACTATGAAGAAGGTGGTGAAAAAAACGTACTGCATGGCGATAGCGGTTCGGAACAATTTTTATCCGAAATTTTTGGTGCAGAAAGCTATCCGGATCGTCATTTATCTATGGACTCAATGTATGAATACGGCTCAAGGGTAGGATTTTGGCGGATTCAACAGGAATTTGCCAAAAGGAATTTACCAATGAGCATTTTTGGGGTAGCTATGGCATTACAACGTAATCCACTTGTCGTCGAAACCATTAAAAAATATGGTTATGATGTGGTATCACATGGTGCCCGCTGGCTGCATTATCAGAATACAGATATTGCCACAGAACGTGAGCATACCCTTCAGGCAATACAAATTTTAAAAGATCTTTTCGGACAAGCCCCTAGCGGTTGGTATACAGGACGAGATAGCCCCAATACCCGACAAATTCTCGCCGAATTTCCAGAAATTCAATATGACAGTGACTATTATGGTGATGATTTACCTTTCTGGACAACGCTAACCAATCAGCAGGGAGAAACTCGCCCTCATCTGATTATTCCGTATACCCTAGATACCAATGACATGAAATTTGCATCGCCAATTGGTTTTAGTACCAGCGAGCAATTTTTTGATTATTTAAAAGATAGTTTTGATGTGCTATATGCTGAAGGTGCAGAACGACCAAAAATGATGTCCATCGGCATGCATTGTCGTTTATTGGGAAAACCAGCTCGCTTTAAAGCCTTACAACGTTTTCTTGATTATGTGCAAAGTCATCATGATGTATGGATATGTACTCGTCAACAAATTGCTGATCACTGGTACAAAACACATCCTTATCAAGATTAAAATCCGATTTCGATCAATTTATCACATGAACATCTTATATTTCCCCTCATAGAAGAGGAAATATAAGTCAACTTTATACTTTTCACGTTTATGGTTTACTTAGCAAAGCCTGAATTAATAATTGATCACACATGGCGAAGAGAGTTGATACACATCACAATTTTCCCCTCCACTAATCCGATCAACCACTAAAAAATCACTTGGTGATTCATAACTCAACAATGGATGATGCCAAACACCTTTTGCATACGTCACACCTTGTAAACCATTACTTTCAAAAGCGTAAATATGCTGCTCATCCGGCTGATCTGCATTACTTGCTAATGCCACAATAATCAAAAATTTTTGTCTTGCCATAGGAATAAAAGATTGCGAACCATAAGGGTGACGTTCTAGCATGCTAATCTTTAAGGGTAAATCTGTGGTAATCACATTACGGAAAATCGTTATACCAACAGAAGACCCTTCTCCCTCACATTGTATCGTGGATAAAGCATGATATCGTTGCGTATGCCCATCATTTATAGGGAAAAATTCACTTTCCTCACATTCAATGACATCACCAAATTTAGCAAAGGCCGCCTTGGTTAAAGGCTGAATTCTGACAACAGTGTGCATAGAAATCATTTCCAAATCATTTGACTATGAGATTATTGAGCAATTTTGCCCCATAAACGAATACGACTAATCCCACCATCAGGGATCATATTCAGGCGAATATAATTCACTTTTTCAGAAATTAGAATTTGCTGAATATATTCATGAATATGATCCATACTCAGCGGTTGTTCACTTAATAGATATGGCCAGAACATACTTTGCGGGATCAATTGTGCATCCGTAGCATTGTCTGCATAGATTGCCTGAATTGAACAAAATGCCGGAAAGTTACCTTTAAAATGTGCTGTATCAACTTCAATTTTTTCAATTGCTCCGACTTGACCTAATTGGATAATGCACCAGTCATAGCCTGGCGCACGGCGGCGCTTGGTTTCCCAGCCATCGCCCATATTGATACCACGTCCAGGATTGAGCAAATTGGTGGGGTGACCAAAATGCGCATCGCTATATGCCACAATCCGTCCACCATTTTTTAGTGCTGCCAGATCTAATGTTTGTGTAGGATCAAATTTTTCCAGTACCACCTGTCCATACACACGCAAACGGGCAATCCCCCCATCAGGATAAATATTTAAACGTAAATGTGTCACTGGATCTGTCTGTGCAACCTCTAGCACATGATGATGGTCCGGTGATAAAGGTGTATTCGGTAAAATCTCCTGCCAAACCACACCATCAAGTTGATCATTCGGTGCATAACATGCTTCGATTGAAGCTGATGCAGGATAATTTCCGGTAAAAAATGATGTATCCAGATCCACACCTGAGATTTTTCCTGTTACGCCCAGACGAATAATGCACCAGTCATAACCAGCTTCACGTTTACGGCGAGTTTCCCATCCATCCATCCATTTGCCGTGATCATCATATTTACCTTCGACAAACTGTGCTGGTTCGGCATTCAGCATACGCTCTGCCTTAGCAAAAAATTCATCCGAGCAACACACAATCTGTGTACCCATTCTGGTATCAGCCAGATTCACCAATTTTTTTAAATGTGTAGGCAGTTCTACAGGTTTCGCTATTGTAATCGTCATTCAACACTTATCCTAAGTTAATCACCATGCCAAAATAAATCTGACATCGCCTTTTCAATGTTCAGATTGTATTATACGCAAATTCCATACCAACTGGTCAGACCAGTTGGTTTGATTTTTGCTAAATAAATCAAATACCAGAAAAAATTTATAGAGTTGTGTAAAATCTTTTGCATTAGGATCGATTTATGACAGGAATATCCACCACAATGAAACCACAAGCCAAGCTCAACCGTTCAACCTCTCAAGTCACTGAGCAAGCTGTGGAAACAATTCATAACTGGATTCAGCAAGGACTTTATCCAGTGAACACCACCTTGCCTGCGCAGCGCGAATTGGCTGTACAACTGGGAATTAGCCGAGCTTCGCTAAGAGAAGCACTAATGCGCTTATCTGCTCTAGGAGTGGTACAAATTAAGGCAGGCAAAGGTGTTTATGTGATCTCCCAGCAAAGCCAGCCGGCAGAACAATGGAATGTACAAAATCATATTTCTCTCAAAGACTTCTATCAATTACGTTATATTTTGGAAAGTTTTAGTGCCTTTCTGGCATGCGACTATTTAACAGACCAAGATATCATTGTTTTAAAACAAAATTTTCAAAATTTATCTATCGCAATTACTGCCAAAAACTGGCAGGAAGCAGCAAGCCACGATTTTAACTTCCATAAATACATCATTGAACTTAGCCACAATCAATCAATTATTCAGGCCCTGCAGCAACAAACCAAATGGTTACAACAAAGCCAAATTTTACCTTTTATCCAACCAAATCTTGCCCATAAAACCATCACAGAACACGAAGCAATTTTAACCGCATTATGCGAAAGAAATCCCAAAACAGCAGAACAAGCCATGCAAAAGCATATTATCGGTGCAGCTCAACGTGCAGGTGTTTATTTTTCGAGCCATAACAATTAAAAAAATGTATTACAAAAATGAGTTTTTTTAGGTCAAAATATTTTTTATGCACAATTTAAGCTCATCAATGCACAATTTAAAAGCAAAATATTAAAATATTCTTAAGCAATCAGATAAACTTAACCCCATGGACTTACAGGTCTTACCAGTTTAAGGCATAAATTTACTAATAGCGAATACCGACCTAATTTTTAATAAAAAATTATATAAATTAATTACTTAAAATAATCACCTACTTTATTTATAAGATTTGGCATAATTTTCGCAGTGATCTAAAGCAAATAGAAATGATTGTCGCTGTTTAAACATATAAAGGCTTTAGATATGAATATCATTATAATTGGTGCAGGTATTGGTGGTTTAACCGCAGGTATTGGACTAAAAAAATATGGTCATCAGGTCACGATTTACGAACGTGTAGAAAAAATTCTTCCTGTCGGAGCTGCCATTTCTGTCTGGTCAAATGGTGTTAAATGCCTCAATTATCTTGGCCTGACAGAACAAGTTAAAAAATTGGGTGGCATTATGGACCATCTAGCCTATATCGATGGTAAAACCCAACAGACCATGACGCAATTCAGTCTTGATCCATTAATTCATGAAGTTGGACAACGCCCCTATCCTGTTTCACGAGCAGAATTACAATACATGCTGATGGATGAGTTTGGCATGCAAGACATTAAATTAGGCATTGCACTAACTCATATTCAGGAGACAGAAGACCATATCGTTGTACAATTTTCCGATGGAACAGAAGCAAAAGCTGATTTACTCATTGGAGCAGATGGTACACACTCGCTTGCTCGAGAATATGTTCTTGGACACAAAGTCGAACGCCGTTATGCTGGTTATGTCAACTGGAACGGTCTGGTAGATATTGATGAAAATATTGCTCCTGCTGATCAATGGACAACTTATGTTGGTGAAGGCAAGCGTGTTTCTCTGATGCCAATTGCAAATAACCGTTTCTATTTCTTCTTTGACGTTCCACTTCCACTGGGTCTGGAAAATGATCGTAAACAGTATAAAGCTCTACTAAAAGAATATTTTGCCGACTGGTGCGAACCTGTTCAGTTATTAATTGAGCGTATTGATCCTGAGCGTACCAATCGCGTGGAAATTCATGATATTGAGCCTTTTTATAAATGGGTAAAAGGCCGTTGTGTTTTATTGGGAGATGCTGCACACAGCACAACTCCGGATATTGGACAAGGTGGCTGCATGGCGATGGAGGACTCTATCTATCTCATTCGCTCATTGGCAATCAATACTAATAGTTTACAAGATGCGCTAACGCGTTACGAAAAAGTACGTAGTGAGCGTGCCAATGATCTGGTACTACGTGCCCGTAAGCGTTGCGATATCACTCACATGAAAGACCCCGAAATTACCCAAGCCTGGTATGAAGAATTACATCAGGAAGATGGTCAACATATTATGAAAGGTATTATCAGTAACATTATAGGTAATCCATTAGATTAAGGTTTTTTAGCTCAAAAAATAAGTTAATTTTAATCATTTGATTTATTTATTACTAAACTGATATTTGAATAATGGTTAGTTTTTCATTTTCACTAGAAATTTATGGCCTTATTTAATCAATGCCCCTTATTTATTTTTATTATGTAATAATAAAAATAAATAAGGGGAACTTCAGAAAAGACTAAAATTAAACTTGACACAATGAATGAGTTTTATAAAATAAGGCGCTTCACATTTTCTTCTATTCAAGAGTCACGCCAATGAAGTAAATCATTTTTCTCATCATTATTTTTTAATTTTTGATGCGCAAAATAGATTCTACTCAAGGTTAAGCTTATTTTTTTCTCTACATTATCTACGATAAATAAACTAAAACCCTTATTTATAGCTTTATTTCATACTATTTTGTGCATCCTCAATATGAGGATCGTATTTATGCCACAGGCATGTATTATTTCAAACTTGAGTTTGTCATTCTCTACTCAAAATATGTTTGATCAACTCAACTTTACACTTTATTCAAGGAAAACCTCAGCTTTAATTGGTAGAAATGGTTTAGGTAAGTCATTGCTTTTTCAGATTTTACATTTACAGCATCATTTAGATATGTCATATAGTGGTCAAATTGCCTGGCATGTTCAACATGATCATTTATCACAATTGCAACGCCTAAATGCAAAGACAATTGCTCAAGCATTAGAAGTTGAGCATTTGTATACTGCTTTTCAATGTATTGAGAACAATACTGCCAGTTTTGAGGATTATGATCTGGTTGAAAATGCTTGGGATCTACCACAAAAATGGCAAAAAATTTTGCAAAATGCACAATTACCGACGGATTTAAATTATCCGACCCAACAATTGAGTGAGGGGCAAAAAACCAAATTAGCCTTGTGTAAGCTATTCTTGAAAAAAAATCATTATTTGTTGTTAGATGAACCAAGTAATCATTTGGATGTCCAATCTAGACAATGGCTTATGGAATCTATTCTAACCCACACTGCCGGTGTATGTTTGATTAGTCATGATCGCCAACTACTCGACCAAGTTCAGCATATTTATGCCTTAACCGAATTGGGATTACAACACATACGTGGAAATTATACAGATTATATTCAACAATATCAGCAACAAATCAATGCTTTAACTCAGTCGATTCAACAAGAAAAACGTGAATTAAAACAATTAAAGCAACAGCAGCATGAAAGCCTAATGAAAGCCCAAAAACGTCAACGTAAAGGAATACAGCTGCGTGACTCTAACTCTCAGGCTAAAATTCTACTCGACTTTAAAAAGGAGCAAGCTGGGCAAAGTTTTGGAAAATTACGCACTCAACACCTTCGTCAAATAGATGAATCACAAAGTCGCTTACAGGATAAACAAACCACTTTAGAAAAAATTAAACCGCAAAAATTTGAATTTCAACTACATAGCACTCGGCAAGGTGAAATATTGAGAATCAATGATTTAACCTTGCCCTACGCATCAACACAAAAAATTAACTTTTCAATGCGTGCTGGTGAAAAAATTCAGCTTAAAGGCATAAATGGAATTGGCAAATCAACCTTATTAAAAATGATTGCACATCATCAAACTCAGGAAATTATCTTTAATGGTATTTGCTTATATCTGGATCAAAATTTTAGCTTGTTGAAGAATAATCTCACTGTGATAGAAAACTTAACCAGATTCAATCATCAGATTCCAGAAGTAGAATGGCGAAAACTTTTGGGCCAATTACGGATTCACCGTGAAAAAGCACAATTAAAACTGACACAATTAAGTGGTGGCGAAAAGCTTAAAGTTGCTTTATTGGCCATCAGCCACGTAGTTAATGGTGTTGATTTACTTTTATTAGATGAGCCAGAAAATCATTTGGATATCGAATCTAAAACACTTCTTGCACAAGCTATTCAACAATTTCAAGGTACAATAATCTTGGTATCGCATGATAAGTTCTTTATTGAAGAATGCGGAATAAATGAAGAATATTTACTCAGTTAATAGGAACCTTAAGATGATACGATTCTAAATATGTCATATTAAGCATTATGCGTTGATTCAGTTTATACGAGTTTCTAAATAATTCTCTGTAAACTGAATCTTTTATCTTTATTTCTATCGCATCAATTTAACTTTCCATTTAGCTGTTCAATTTATGCTACTTTCAGCAATATAATATATAACTAAAAAATATACTGGTTAAGCATTATAATTAAAGTATTGTCTCATAGTTTTCCTATAGTATACAATTCCAAAACCCCAGTCATCCTGAGTATTGGTAATAAAAATAATCATTACATCATTCACTTTTATTCCACATGATTTTTCTAATCATTTGGCTAATTTTTCATAAAAAATTTTTTCTGTGAATGTTTCCAAGGACTGGTCAAAATTCTAAGCAATATAAATTTATTTGTCTTTTCAAAACCTAATCTGAGATCCTTGAAAATTACATGTGAGGATTTATTTGCATAAATAATCGGATAACGATCATCTTTTAATACATTAAATTCTTGTAAAAAAATCATTAGCGATATCTAGATTTTTTTAATTTCAGTTCGCCCTTTAATCATATCAAACTTTAATAATGGCATTATTTCTACTAAAAAATAATTTCATGTATCTCATAAATAGGGTGATATCCACAGTAAATAATTTATATCTATTTTGTTAATTTAATCCTTGTAGTATTAGGTAAAAAGGCAGTGACAAAACCTAATAATGGTAAAAAAGCACAAAAGTTATATACCCAAACAATACCATGAGTATCTGCAAGATGACCAAGACCTGCTGCACCAATACCACTAATACCAAACATCAAACCGAACATCAGGCCTGCAATCATTCCCACACGACCGGGTGCAGCTTCCTGAGCATAAACCACCAATGCCGAAAATGCTGAAGACATTACCAAACCGATAACAATGGTTAAAATTGCAGTCCAGAACAAATTCGCATGGGGTAATATCAGTGCAAATGGCGCAACACCAAGAAATGATGCCCAAATAACTGCTTTTCTACCAATTCGATCACCTACTGGTCCACCTGCAAATGTGCCAAGCGCAACTGATCCCAGAAAAATAAATAAATACAATTGAGAACTTTGTACCGAAAGTTGGAAGCGCTCAATCATATAAAAGGTAAAATAATTTGTAATAGAGGCAATATAAATAAATTTTGCAAACATTAAGATACTAATAACAACCATTGCCTGAATGATTTGATGACGGCTTAAGCTTGATATAATAGGTTTGCTATTTTTTTGTTTTGAAAGTGTTTGCTGTTTTAATACCCATTGTGTTACACGCAAAAGAACCAAGACGGCTAATCCAGCGACCAATACAAACCAGCCAATAGCAGCTTGACCATTAGGAATAACAATTAAAGCAGCCATTAAAGGACCCATTGCCGAACCACTATTCCCACCAACTTGGAACATGGATTGTGCTGTCCCAAATCTACCACCTGAAGCCATACGTGCAATTCTGGAAGCTTCCGGATGAAAAGTAGATGAACCTACCCCGATAAGTGCAGCAGCAACAAGTAAAGTATAAAAATTCCCAGCAATCGCCATTAATCCAATACCGACCAAAGTCACAACCATTCCCATAGGTAATAGATAGGGTTTTGGATATTTATCAGTATAAAATCCAATCCACGGTTGCAATAAAGAAGCCGTAATTTGATAAACCAATGCAATCCATCCAATTTCTGTAAAAGTCAGTGAAAATTCTGACTTTAGCATCGGATAACTTGCTGAAACTACAGCTTGAATTGAATCATTCAATAAATGTGCAAATGCAACTGCACCCACAATCTGAAAAATAAATTTATGCGATTGATCTGTTGATGAACTGTCATTTAATGATACAGAATTATCATAAGTACTTATTTCTTTAGACATAATTTTCCCTAAAAGTCTATATCCAATATAAGTTTTTATTAAAAAACAATCATATTTGCGCTTGTAGCCGAGTTATCTTAAACTCAATTATAGCGGCCCAAAATCATCTTCAGGCCAAATAACATAGAATATGGGCCATTTAAGGATATACATGCGTAATATTCAAATCAAAGATTATGAAAATATTCCACGAAGTGTTATGGCAACTGGAAACAGCTATTCTGATGGAACAACACTACAACGTCATAGCCATTTACGCTGTCAATGTCTATATGCAATTACAGGTGTTTTAACTGTGACAACCAATAAAGGAAGCTGGGTTGTTCCTCCACGCCGTGCATTATGGATTCCGTCCAGTATTGAACACGAAGTCTATATGAATGGTTATACCCAAACTCGTAGTGTTTATATTCAAACTAACATTGCAATCGCTACAGGATTATCCAGCAACTGTATTGTGATCAATGTATCCTCGCTATTACATGAATTATTATGTGCGGCTGTCGATTTGCCACTTGAATATACTCTAGGTGGTCGAGATGATTATTTAATGCAATTAATCATTGCAGAAATTGCACGAATGCCTGAATTACCACTTAATACACCGCTACCACAGGAACCACGATTAATTCAACTTTGCCAGCAGTTATTACAAACCCCGTCTATGGAAATGGATCTGGATTGTATTGCAAAAAAAGTTGGAATGAGTCGGCGTAATTTTACACGATTATTTCGTATACAAACTGGTATGAGTTTTGGCCACTGGCGCCAACAAGCATGTATGTTGGCGGCATTGAACCGAATGGAACTTGGGCAACCTATAACCAATATTGCTATGGAACTTGGTTATACCAGTAGCAGTGCATTTACTGCAGCATTCCGACGTTTACTTGGTGCACCACCAACCGTTTACTTACAGAAAAAATAATCGACTGACCTTATCTTACTTTATACACTACAATCCTTTTCTTCAGAAAAATACTAGTTTTTACCAACCTTGGCAATTTTAAAATCTTGTAATACAGGAGGTTTCACCGCAACCTCCTGACGTGATGTACCTACAGGCACCCATTGATATGGTACTGGAGTAGAACGATATAGCATATTGCTTGCTGCCCGGTTCGCTTCAGCTTTGGATAAGTAAGGACTAATATATTCCCAAACTATTTTTCCTTCTTTGGTAATCTGAAAAATACGCCCTGTCTGCCCTTCTGTAATTTGTGTATTACCATTAGGCAAGCGTCTTGCTGAACTGGTAAATGCACTAAAGAAACTGCTCCCAGGACGATATTCCCAAACAATTTCCTGACGTACTGGATCAATCTCTACTACTCGTGAGGTACCTGTTGAAATTTGATAAGAAACAGCCGGATAACCTGATCCTCCCTGATTATCAAATAGCAAGATATTGCCTTCCCCAGGTAATCCTTTGGCAATCATTTTTGCATCATGTAAACCACTTAATTGATCTACAGGTTTTGGTAGCTCCTGTTTACTGTTAAATGGATTGGTTAATTCTGAAGATGTATAATTTGGCCCAAGATTCCAGACGACTTTTCCAGTTTTTTTATCAATAATAATGATAAAGTTGGCTTGACGGGAATCTACAATGATGTTGTCCGGATGAAAGCGCTGATCACCGGATTCATACCATTTGTTATTTCCCAATCTACGAGCATTATTAAAATGTAGATAATCAGCAAGTTTTGTATCATAAACCAGTTGTAATTGCTCTGCGGTAAATCCAAACTCGTTTAAATGTTCAGATGCAGTCCATTGCCAGACTATTTTACCTTTAGGATCAACTTCATATAAAACATCATCAATCAATTTCGGCAGTTTAAAACCAACAACTGCATGTAATTTATTGGCCAGAATTAAAACGTTACCATTTGGTAATTTAGAAATTTCATGATGTTGATGGGCATTTCCCGTCGCTTTGTCACCTGCCCATTTCCAAACCACCTGACCGCTCCAGTCTAACTCTGCAACGGCATGGTTATTCACGCCATTACCAAAAGAAGTTTTATCTTTATTCTTAATTTCTTCAAATTGAACAAAAACATGACCCTTTTTTCCTTGATTGATTACTGGATCAATAACTTCTGTTGGAAAACCTCGATATGGCCACTTTTGTATAACATTTCCATTCATGTCAATTAAATAACTTTGATTGTCTGCACCACTAAAAACATTGTATTGATTCCATGCCTGCTGTGGATCATAAATTGTCACACCTGTTGGATACACACTTGGTGCTGCCGAAACAGATTGTATAAACAATGCAAATAATCCCGTTAAAAGTTTAAAACCATGCTTCATAATGTTGTCCTATTTATTAAAAATCGTATTGAAGATTTAAGCTAAGTGTTCTAGGAGCGCCAATCTGTAAAGCATTTGTTGAGGCAATCCAGTAATCCTGATCAAATAAATTATTAATTTCTGCACGATAGATCAGTTGATGCTGTCCCAGATTTTGTCTGTAAATTGCACCCAAATTGACAACTTGATATGAAGATGTGTGTAAAGTGTTAGCATTATTGATGTATTGCTTGCCAATATACTTAATATTGCCATGCACCGTTAATCCTTCAACTGTACGAAAATCTTTTTCAAATCCAAAACTTCCCTGAAAACGTGCAACTGCTGTAGGTTGTTTTCCCAAGATATCATCTGCTGCTTTAGTATATTCTGCATTGATCCATACGCCGCTCGCATTTAACCTTAAAAAATCTGTTGCTTTAAATTGCCCATTGAATTCCAAACCATCATATTGTGCTATGCCATCAACGACATATTGATTCTGGGCATTGGCATAGCCTGTACCTCGCTCAATACGAAACAGAGCTGAAGCCAATGACCAGTTTTTCTGTTCAGTTTTAATGCCTAACTCATATTGTTTACTTTTGACGGGATCAAGTTGTTGATAAGCGTTGGTATAAGTACTTCCAACTGTTCCTCCATCTTCCAATGCCTCTACATAACTAGCATAAACTGTTGTTTGTGCTTGGGGATGCCAGAGTAATGCAACAGTTGGAGAAACCGGGTTTTGTTGATAGTGCGAACGTAATCTACCAGAAACATAATAATTGCTATTTTCATAATCAAATTTGCGTAAACCCAAGAGTACGGACCAAGCATCATTCACACTTAAAGTATCACTGATATATGCAGATTTGGTATTCCAGTTTGAAATTCTAAAATACTCTCTGGGTGCATAACCGCCATAAATCAGATTGAGAGAAGAATCATATAAATTACCTGCCGGATACGTTCCTGTACCAGGATAAACATAATTCTGACCACCAGTATTAGTCGCCGGATTCAGATTCGGATTACCAATATTTAGATCGCGTGTCTGCCTCTGCCAATCTATTCCTGCAATCAATTGGTGTTTAAGCCAACCAGTATTAAACATACCTTCTAAACGCAATTGCACAGAATCGTAAGCTAAAGTCGGACGATAAAATTGTCTCAAAGCAAGATTGTAATCCCCTTGTGAATTACGCAAATATAAAGTTTCATCTCTGGAATCAATTTGTTTTAACGTATGTGAATAACTGCCATGTAATGACCATTGATCATTAAATTGCCAATTTAATCCAGTTGCTGCTCCCCATGCAATTGAGTCGTAATATGATGAATCATAAGCAGTTAAATCTTTTCGCCCACTAATTGCCTTAGGTAAAGTTGTTCCTGAATATGCATAGTTACCTGAATTTGCAATACTAATTGTACTGATTCCACCATTCAAATTACGTTTTTGATAAAATCCATTGGCATAGATATCCAATTTTGGACTGAGCTGAGCCGTCAAATACAAAGATGCCGCCTGACGATCAACCTTGGTTCCATTAAATGCACGACCTTGTTCATTAACCAGATTAAAGCGATAACCATATTTATGTGCTTCATCAAAATGCCCGCCAATGTCGGCATGCTGACTAAATAAATCATCAGACGAATAACCGACCGATAAAGATGCTTTAGGGGAACTTGTCGGTTTTTTAGAAATATAATTTACCGTACCACCAGGAGAGCCAATACCATATAAAAATCCAGTTGCACCCTTTAAAACCTGAACTTGTTCAAATAATTCCAGAGGTAATTCAACACCGTACATTTGGAATGGGTGACCATCAATTTTATATCCATTTACAAAATCCAGATTTAATCCCCGTACAGAAATACTATAGGCATCCAGACCATAACTGCTACCTTTGGATTCAATACTGGCATCACCTTCAAATAATTTACCAATGGTTTTTGCCTGAGATTGTTCGATTTGTTTGGCATCTACATGCTGACTGGAGAAAGGTGTTTCAAGATCACTACGTGATCCCAGTGTTCCACTGGCAATTGTATTTTTCTTTATCGTTGCAATCACATTCACTGCATCAAGTTGAATAACTTCCTGTGCTGTAGACGTAGATTTGCTATCTATCTCTTCAATATCATTTTGCTGTGCATAAACACTATTGAATAGTATTCCAGAACTAAATATTGCAGTATAAAGATTACGATTTAGTTGATTAAATAAAAACTTATTTTTAAATAAGTTTTGATATTGGTGCATAGAAATCTCTCAAAAATTAAATTCATTTCATTATGTTTATTTTATTTTTTATAATTATAAAAACTATCTTTTAAATAACACATTTAATCAAGATTAATGATTAATATATATAAATTATCTATAATAAGAATTTATATAAAAAATAAATCATTTTATATTTTCAACTATAACAATAGAAAATATAAAATATTTATAAAAATCATCAAGGCTTACACTTCATAAATTAAAAATCATTTACCAAACATGATCATAATTTAACTGTTTTAAACCTTTATCAAGATAAGATCTGTCTAGCCATTGATTCACATCAAAACGCTGACGAATTAATTTTGCTTCCAAAGCAGTATCCACCCCCAATTGCAAATAATCTAAATAATCCTGATCTAATTTTGGAGAAGAGATTTTCTTAACATCTTTACCTTGTAAATCCAGACGATATAAATCTTCAGGATAACTGGCATTTTTACTCATCATTTGAATTAATTCTTCGCGATTTTTTTCCTGAGATGCCCAATATGCTGATTTTAAAACAACATTGATAAATCTTTGAGTAGTTTCAGGATGAGTCTGAACATATTCACTTCTTGCAACCAAAGCAGATGCAATGGTTCCACGACTATTTTTCTGTGTTTTAGTACTTAATGGAATATCTACAGCCCCTTTCTTTTGTAAAGCTAAAATATTAAATAATCCCCAACCTGCATCCACCTGTTTGGCTGCCAAAGCTGCATTGGTTGCAGCAGGATCAAGATTAATAATTTTGAAATCTTTTTCATTAAAACCATAACTTTGAATAAAACGATTGAATGAAAGTTGATGTGCTGTGCCTTGCCATACAGCAATTCTTTTACCTTTTAATTTATCCAGACTATCGTAACCATGATCTGGGATCACACCTAAATACACAGAACTGTCTCGTCCTGTTGCTGCCAATAATGTGGTTTCTACACCATTCGCTTTACCAATAATTGTTGCCAGATCTCCTAAAAAAGCATAATCTAACTGTTTATTGGCTAAAGCTTCATTAATTACTGGGCCAGCACCTTTAAAAAAGTGCCACTCAACTTTAACATTATCTTTTTCAAATTCTTTTTCAAATAATTTATTTAAATAAATATAATCCACAATCGGATTTCCACTGCTTGAATTCTTACCAGAACTTAAATCAGGTACAGCAATTCTAATGATCTGTGGTTGCACAGGTGTTTGACTTTTTTGCACAACAGATGATTTTCTATCAGGTTTAAAAACTATAAATAATACGACTATGGCAAGAAAAATTATCAAGCCAACTATGTACTTTGATTTTATTGCGCTATTAATCATAATGTCCTCAAATCACTTATTGTTCTACTTAAAATAGTTAAAAGTCATTGATAAAACACATCATTTTGATCAATAATTTTTAATATAGCGTAAACACAGTGAGTAAAGTAAATTAGTCTTGCGTCATCTTCTGTCATTATCAAAACAATGTTTCGCAATATTTTTGCTATTCTTATAAAAAATTTAGAATTGGATTTTTATGTTAATAACTGATGATCTTATCAATATTTTTTAGTTGCCGCACATATCAACAAGGTTATGATTTCATCCATGATTATCTTTTTTATTTCTGTATGACCATGAATAGCTTATTACCACAAAATCCTATTTCAAAATATAAACATGAGCTTAATCAACAATCGGATTACACATCTCATTCAGAACATGTCAAAAATGCCATTAAAATCATGGAGAATTACCAATTCATCCAGCACTTAACAGACCAAGAAAAAAATCAATTAATTCAAAATATTAAAGTTAAAAAATATTATCACAACCAACTCATCTATGCACAAAATTCCCCTACAGAAAACGTCAATATTATTGTGGAAGGTACGCTAAAATTAGGCTGGACAACACCAAGTGGCAAATATCATACATCTCTTTTTATGCCTGCCGGAACATTAATTAATATTGTTCCAGTGATTGCTAATCAACCGTTAATCTACGACCATATTGCACAAGGTAATACAATTATTGCCAATATCAGCAGTGAAATTTTTGTCAATAGTATACAAAACAATGCAAAAGCCTTATTTATGGTTTTAAAACTTATTTGTAATCGAACACAGATGAATCGTGAACATATATTTTACTTTTCAGCAGAACCTTTACACATTCGATTAGCCAAAGAATTACTTTTTTTGGTCGAATACCATGCTTACCAACAAAATAATAGATTTTTACTGGATTTTAAACTAAGTCAGGAAAATATTGCTGAGTTGTTACATACCACAAGGCAAAGTATCAATAAAGAACTTTCTAGTTTTGCTAAAGCCGGCATCTTATTGATTAAATATAATCAGATCCATATTTTAGACTATAAAAAACTAAGCGAAATTGCAAATGGCGACAATTTGTCAACGACAACCAAATTTCTATAAAAGTATTTAATAATTATTTTTAAATCAATACTAGGTGGTTATATTTTTTTATTTTAGGTATATATTTTTTTTAGCAAACAATTGTCATCCTGATCACAGATATAAATAAAATTATTTATAAAATATAAAAATCTTGTGTTCACTGGATGATAAAAATGTCTGATCATAAATTACAAAACCGCCCAAATATTCTTCTGATTGTAGCTGACGATTTGGGGTTTTCTGATATTGGTGCTTTCGGGGGAGAAATTAAGACGCCTAATCTAGACAAACTGGCTTTGGCTGGCTTACGTTTTACCAATTTCCATACCGCATCGACCTGTTCCCCAACTCGAGCCATGTTGCTTTCCGGAACCGACCATCATCTTGCAGGTCTTGGTACAATGGCCGAGGCATTAACACCGGAACTGGAAGGTAAAGCTGGTTATGAAGGCGTATTAAACGATAAAGTGGCTGCATTACCTGAATTACTGCGTGATGCCGGCTACTATACCATTATGTCAGGTAAATGGCATTTAGGTTTAAAACCTGAGTTTTTTCCTTATCAAAAAGGGTTTGAACGTTCTTTTGCTTTATTGCCGGGTGCAGCAAATCATTACCGCTTTGAACCAAATATTCCAGAAGAAACTACACCGCGCTTATTAAAATCAACACGTGGTTTATATGCTGAAGATGCTCAATTCATTAAACAATTACCTGAAGATTTTTATTCTTCTGATTATTTCACCACAAGATTGCTAGATTTTCTACAAGATGATGTACAGCGTCAAGATCGTCCATTTTTTGCCTACTTGCCTTTTTCTGCCCCACATTGGCCATTGCAAGCACCTGAAGAAGATATTCAAAAATATCATGGTGTTTACGATCAAGGCCCAGCAAAATTACGTGAACAACGTCTGAAAAATCTAAAAATTCTTGGATTGGTCGATGCAGATACCAGTGTTCACCCTGTTCTAGCCAGAACACCATTTTGGGATCATCTAAATGAGGAACAACGACAACGTTCCGCACGTACCATGGAGGTATATGCTGCAATGGTTGATCGCATGGATCAAAATATCGGTAGAGTTCTGGATTATTTACATAACACTGCACAGTTAGACAACACGCTCATTATTTTCTTATCTGATAATGGGGCTGAAGGCGCTCAACTAGAAGCATTGCCCGTATTTGGAGGTAATCTTGATAAAATCATCGAAACATACTATGACAATACATTAGAAAATATTGGTCGTGGCAATTCCTATGTTTGGTATGGCGAGCACTGGGCACAGGCAGCAACAGCCCCTTCACGATTGTACAAGGCACATACCAGTGAAGGCGGGATTCGCACCGTATCATTTATCCACTATCCAGCTTTCCAGCGTCAATCAGAAATCAGTCATGAATTTTTAACTGTAATGGATTTGTTACCAACACTGCTGGATCATTTAAAAATTAAACACCCTGGAACTGAATATAAAGGCCGTCAGTTAGTTTCATTACGTGGACAATCTTTCCTTAAATATTTAAATGGTGAGCATGAACATATTCATGATCAACAGCACATCACAGGATGGGAGTTATTTGGTCAAAAAGCCCTGCGAAAAGGCGACTGGAAGGCATTATTTATTCCTGCACCGAATGGTCCAAATCGCTGGCAACTTTATCACCTCAAAGATGACAAAGGTGAAGTTAACGATCTTGCTGAGCAATATCCTGAAAAACTTAAAGAATTGCTGGATGAGTGGGCAATTTATGTCAAGGAAAATGGTGTGATTGAAAATATCCCACAAAAGCGGTTATTACAAAATGATCACTTACCTGCTTTTAATATCAACTAAAAATCAGTTTAATTAATTTAGTCTTTATTGATCAATAGATTATTAAAGGCTAAAGCAAAACATCATAGCATTAAATTAGATCGAAACACTAATTTAGTGATTTTACTTATTATTTTTTTGTATAAAAAAATGAATATTCTTTATTTTAAAGAATAAGTAAATCAGCGTAGCATCTTCTGTATTAAAGATAAATTTTAGGACTAAAAAATGAATGCCATTGTTCAATCTCATCCATCTAATGATGCTGCAACTCATGTTGTCAATAAAAGTGACCAGACCATTCTGGATCAGGCACAACAATACGCACAGCAAAATGATTTGGATTTTACCGGTAGTCTACCTCCACAGGATGCATGGCAACTATTTGAACATGGTACAGCAGTCATTGTTGATGTACGAACCAATGAGGAGCGTAAATTCGTAGGTTATGTCCCTGACAGTGTGCATATTGCATGGGCAACAGGAACTTCTTTCAATCGTAATCCACGCTTTTTAAAAGAACTGGAAAATAAAGTAGGCAAAGATAAAACCATCCTATTATTATGTCGTAGTGGGAATCGCTCCGCACACGCAGCTACCGCTGCTTATGCCGCAGGTTTTGAACAGGTTTATAATATACTGGAAGGCTTTGAGGGCGATTTGAATGACCAGCAACAACGCAATCATGATAATGGCTGGCGAGTAAAAAGACTGCCATGGATTCAAGATTGATACCAGCTAGAAATTAAGGAGAAATACATGTCGCAATGGGATATAAGACACGTCATTCATGATTTGCAACAAGTGCGACATGACTGGAGAGAGTCACAACATCGAATTAAGGAATTTGGAGGTCGAGAACTTCCCTCTAAAGAAGCCCTCAAAGAAATTCTTAACGACCTTTGTGGTGTACTCTTTCCAATGCGGCTTGGACCATCAGAGTTACGACAGGAAAGTGAAGATTACTATATTGCCTACACACTTGATCGTGTACTCAACCACCTGTATCGACAAATTACACTGACACTAAATTATGAATCCAAACGTTTAAATCTGCAACAAAACCACCTACATCAGCAAGAATTAGCTCAACAAATTGTTCAGAATTTTGCTGATGAACTCCCCAATATCCGCCGTTTACTGGATGCAGATGTTTTAGCTGCTTTTGATGGTGATCCTGCTGCACGTAATGTTGATGAAGTGTTGATTTGCTATCCGGGAATTTTTGCGATTATCTATCATCGAATTGCGCATCAACTATTTAAACACGTTCCTTTAATTTCCCGAATTATTTCTGAAATTGCCCACTCTGCCACTGGAATTGACATTCATCCTGGAGCAAAAATTGGCAAGGGATTTTTTATTGATCATGGTACCGGAGTAGTGATTGGGGAAACTTGTATTATTGGAGAAAAGGTTAGAATTTATCAGGCAGTCACTCTGGGGGCAAAACGCTTTGAAATCGATGACCAAGGTTTACTCAAAAAAGATTATGCTCGCCATCCAATCGTTGAAGACGATGTAGTGATCTATGCCGGAGCCACAATTTTGGGACGTGTCACCATTGGAAAAGGATCAACCATTGGCGGAAATGTCTGGCTCACACATGACGTTGAACCTTATAGCCAGATTTTACAATCTCATTCACAACAAAAGAGCAATCACTCAGCAATTTAATTTTATTCAGACAGGTTTTTACACATTATCTCATCAAAACATTAAATGCTAGGAATATTTTGGATATTCTTAGCATTTGTTTATCTTTAAATATTATAAAAATATCCATATAAGTGATAAAGAATTTTTTGTGAAAATCAAATCTTATTTTCTTATTTTTCAAATGATTATTTTGCTTCTACTCTTGTATTTATCCGATCAAACCTCGCCGTATACAGGAAAAATTTATGGCAAAAAATACCGATAAGACCCAACTCGCACTTGGTGATATTGCTGCCCGCCAGCTTGCCAACGCGACCAAAACTGTTCCTCAACTTTCCACTATTACACCTCGCTGGCTTACTCACTTATTGCAATGGGTGCCGGTTGAAGCAGGTATCTATCGTGTAAACCGTGTCAGCAACACTGATGATATTCAGGTTGCATGTACCCAGCGCGATGAAGCAACCTTACCACAAACGTTTGTAGACTATGATCCACAGGCACGTGAATACTTTCTAAATGGCGTAGCCACTGTTCTGGATGTACATACTCGTGTGGCAGATCTTTATAGTAGCCCACATGACCAAATAAAGGAACAATTACGCTTAACCATCGAAACCATTAAAGAACGTCAGGAAAGCGAATTAATCAATAATCCTGAATACGGCTTATTAGCTAGCGTGACTGATGATCAGCGATTATCAACACTAAATGGCCCACCTACACCTGATGATCTGGATGATTTATTGCGTAAAGTATGGAAAGAGCCTGGCTTCTTCTTGGCACATCCCGATGCAATCGCTGCATTTGGTCGTGAATGTACTCGTCGAGGTGTTCCACCACCAACAATCAGTCTATTTGGTTCACAATTTATTACCTGGCGTGGTGTTCCACTTATTCCATCCAATAAAATTCCTGTCGAAGATGGTAAAACCAAAATTTTACTATTACGTGTAGGAGAAAAACGTCAAGGCGTTGTCGGATTATTTCAGCCGGGTCTTGCCGGTGAACAATCCCCGGGATTATCTGTGCGCTTTATGGGGATCAATCGTAATGCAATCGCTTCTTATCTGATTTCATTATATTGCTCACTTGCGGTATTAACCGAAGATGCACTTGCAGTATTAGAAGATGTGGAGATAGATAAATATCATGACTACCCAGTTAATTACAAATAATTTACCTGTGGGTAGTTCAACTGAACTGGATAAGGTTGGTGTTGCTCAGGCACCAACCGGTTTACCAGACCTCACAACAATTACCCAGTTGGCCAATGAATTTTTTTCAGCTTTGCCTGGCTTAGGAAATGGACAAACTTCCGGATTAAATCTGGATATTCCCAATATTGCACCGCCACCACACTCTCCGCAACCCGCAGAAAACGTGACGGCTTTAAGTGGTCGTGCGCCAAATATTGCCTTTCAGAAAGGATTAAATCCTGAATTACCAGACCACATCCCAAATTTACCGGATTATCCAGAACGCAGAGCAATCGCATCAGCACCAATTATTGGTGGAGCAAATATTCCCAAACCACCATTTGAACCACATGCACCCAGAGTTGCACATCCGCAACCTAGTATTCCAGTTGTTGCTGCAAAACAACCTGAGGCAAGTACGGATTCTCCTTTTTATTTTTTAAATGATCATACGCGTACAACATCGCAGCAGGATTATGCGATTTCGCATCATGAAGCTGATATTGCACAATCTTTTCATTTGCCTTATGGAGATGACTTAACACATTTATTAAAAAATGATCCGTCACAGACATCCGCTGCAAAACCACAACAATCTGCATCTGGTTTTTATTTTTTGGATGATTTTCACTCAAATCCGCCTCAGGCAGGAAATATTCCGGCACATTATCATGCAGATAAAACCCAATTTACACCTAGCCACCAACAACCATTAGATGTATTCGCCATTCGCAAGGATTTTCCAATTCTTCAGGAGCGTGTCAATGGCCGTCCTTTGGTCTGGTTTGATAATGCAGCCACAACTCAAAAACCTCAAAGCGTGATTGATCGTATTGCTTATTTTTATCAACATGAAAATTCCAATATTCATCGCGCTGCTCATGAACTGGCTGCACGTGCAACTGATGCTTATGAACATGCTCGTAATGTTGTTGCCCGCTTTATTGGTGCACGCTCTGCCAAAGAAATTATATTTGTACGTGGTACAACTGAAGGAATTAACCTGATCGCCAAGACTTGGGGCGAACAAAATATTGGTGAAGGTGATGAAATCATAGTATCAAACCTTGAACATCATGCCAATATTGTGCCTTGGTATCAGCTTGCGCAAAAAGTGGGTGCCAAACTTCGGGTGATCCCTGTTGATGATACTGGTCAGATTATTCTGGAAGAGTTACCAAAACTGATTAATGAGCGGACAAAACTGGTTTCTGTTACCCAAGTTTCTAATGCTTTAGGTACAGTGACACCAATTCCGGAAATTATCAATATTGCTCATGCTCGTGGTGTACGTGTCCTCGTTGATGCTGCACAATCTGTATCGCATATACCAACTAATGTGCAATCCATTGATGCCGACTTTCTGGTATTTTCCGGGCATAAAGTCTTTGGACCAACAGGAATTGGTGCAGTATATGCCAAACCTGAAATTCTGGACAACATGCCAGTTTGGGAAGGTGGTGGTAACATGATTCAGGATGTGACCTTTGAACATGTTATTTATCAGCCAGCACCAAATAAGTTTGAAGCCGGTACAGGAAATATTGCCGATGCTGTCGGTTTAGGCGCAGCACTGGAATATGTCGAGCGTATTGGCATTCAAAACATTGCAACTTATGAACATGCACTCTTAGAGTATGGTCAAAATGCTTTGGCCAGTGTTTCCGGTTTACGTTTAATTGGTACAGCTTTGAATAAAGCCAGTGTGATGTCATTTACTCTGGAAGGTTATTCAACTGAACAAGTAGGCAAAGCCTTAAATGAACATGGTATTGCAGTACGTTCTGGTCATCACTGCGCACAACCAATCTTGCGCCGTTTTGGTGTAGAACAAACTGTTCGCCCTTCTCTGGCTTTTTATAATACCACTGAAGAAATTGATTTACTGGTTGCAGTTTTACATCAATTAAGACGTAAAAAACACGTGTAATTCAATATCAAACAAGTATCTATAATTAGATACTTGTTTTTATATGCTCTATATAAAAAAGCGACCTATATTCTCATATAAGTCGCTTTTATATTTTTTATTAATATTAAAATCATATTATTCTTGTTTTAATAAAATTATTATTACCAATGACTTGACAAACATTTAGTTAAAGTCGGCAATTTAAGTCACCACGATTATGTCGTATGGATTTAAGCGTCATCATTATCTCCTACTGCTTTTCTATAAAATTAATATAACAAAAATTATTTCGATTAAAAAATAACAAAATATGATTTTTAAATTTTATTTCTTCATAAACAGTTAATCAAAAAATACAATTTCTATATTTTAAACCATTAAGTTTTTGATAGCAGTATCCAAAACTTAATTATTCATTTTCTTTATAGAAAATTTCTAATAACTCTATTATTAAAATTTTGATATAAAAGCTACTCTCTAAAAAGTATTTTTTAGAGAGTAGAACAAATTAGTTTTCTATAATTTCCTGAATTAAACTTAACTCTTCAGATGAAAAATCAGTATTTTCTAGACTTTTGACATTTTCCAGAATTTGCTCAGGTCGGCTTGCACCAATAATTGCAGAAGTAATATGTCGATTTCGAAGTACCCATGATAATGCCAATTGTGCCAATGTCTGCTGACGATTTGCCGCCACTCCATTTAATCGTTTAATTTTGTTGAGTAAATTTTCAGCCAATTGTGCTTGGGTTAAATATTTACTTCCTCGTCCGATTCTTGAGTCTTGTGGAACACCTTGTAAATAACGCCCACCTAATAAGCCTTGCGCTAAAGGAGAAAAGACAATAATACCAAAACCTAACTGCTCAGAAATCGGAAATAATTCTTGCTCAATATCCTGATGGAATAAGTTATAAAGTGGTTGATGTAAAGTGACAGGCACTTTATATTGCGCCAATAATGTTGCAAGTTGCATGGTTAATTCTGCATTATATCCAGAGGAAATACCGATGTATAATGCTTTACCTTGTTTGACAATATCTGCTAAGGCGCCTGCTGTTTCTTCTAATGGCGTATCAGGATCATAACGATGTGAATAAAAAATATCGACATATTCTAAACCCAGACGTTGTAAACTTTGATCCAGACTAGAAATCAAATATTTACGACTACTGCCACCCTGCCCATACGGTCCCGGCCACATATCCCAACCGGCTTTGGTAGAAATAATCAACTCATCCCGATATGATTTAAAATCATGTTTTAAGAAATGACCAATATTTCGTTCGGCACTGCCGTAAGGCGTACCGTAGTTATTGGCTAAATCAAAATGGTTAATTCCAGCATCAAATGCTGTGTGTAAAATCTGTTTTTGCTGAGAAAATGGTGTGTCATCACCAAAATTATGCCAACAGCCTAAAGATAATGGTGGAAGAACCAGACCACTTTTTCCCGCTTTACGATAATTAAGTTTTTCATATCGATTTTGTGCTGCAATATACACGATGTATCACCCCGAATAATTAATGAAAGGCTATACCGTAATGTTCACGTAAGGTACTGCCTGTATACGCTGTACGAAATAAATTTCTTTGCTGCAAAATTGGAATCACCAATTCCACGAAGTCTTTTACACCATCAGGAATCAGTGCCGGCATGATGTTAAATCCATCGGCAGCCTCATGTTTAAACCAGTATTCAATTTGATCTGCGATATATTCCGGAGTACCGATTAAACTGAAATGTCCCCGTCCGGCCGCAACACGCTGATAAAGCTGCTTCACTGTCCAACCCTGTTCCCGACCAAGTTTAGTAAATAATTCCTGACGACTTTGTTGTCCTGTTTGTGTCACTTCCAGTGGTGGTAAAGCAGCATTGACGTCAAGTTTAGATAAATCGAAATTACCCAACATTCGTCCCAATAATCCTAGTCCAACATCTTCCTCGATTAAATCATCCAGAATACGTTGCTTTTGCTCTGCTTCCTGCTGTGTTTTGGCTACGATGACATATAAACCGGGCAATACTGCCAATTCATTTTCATTACGATGATGTTGTTTTAAGCGGTTTTTGACATCCTGATAAAATGCACGTGCGGAATCAAAATTAGGTTGCGCAGTAAAAATCACATTGGCAGTTCGTGCGGCAAGATTCTTTCCTCGTTCTGAGCTACCTGCCTGTACCACAATTGGTGATCCCTGTGGACTTGGTGTTACGTTTAAGGGTCCTGCAACTGAAAAATATTTGCCTTTATGATTGAGCTGATGCAGTTTGTTTAAATCAAAGAAAATTCCTTTTTCTTTATCACGAATAATGGCATCCTGATCCCAGCTTTTCCATAAACCAGCCACAACATCATAAAATTCTTCGGCACGTTCATAACGATCTTTATGAATAACGTGTTGTTCAATATTAAAATTTTGAGCTTCGGTTGCCAGATCGGTTGTCACCAGATTCCAGCCTGCACGTCCATTGGAAATCAGATCGAGTGAAGCAAATTTTCTGGCAATATGATAAGGCTCATTATATGTAGTGGTAGCTGTACCAATGAGACCAATGTGACTGGTCTGTGCAGCGATTGCCGACAATACGGTAAGTGGTTCAACTTCATGACCACGAACTTTGCCGGACTTCACGACATTGGGATCAACTGCCAGACTATCTGCAAAAAATACAGCATCAAATTTGCCCTGTTCTGCCAGTTTTGCTGCATTTAAATAACGTACAAATGCCGTATCGTTTAATTTACTATCCGGATGTCGCCAGCTTGCAAGATGATGACCAAAACCATCCAAAAATAAATTAAAGTGTAAGGTTCGTTCAGTTTTTGCAGATTCTTTAATATTGCTCATGTGTTGTTACCCCATGACTTTAACGCACATCAGCATGGTGTAAAATACCCTCATTAAATGCGTTAAAGTATGTTCAAAAAAAGTCAACTTAGAAGTTTTTGCGGAAAGATAGTCCGAAATAGCGCTCATCATCCCGAGGAACCTGTCGATTAATACGATCGCCATTGGTACTGAGTAACGTCGCATAAGATTTATCCAGAATATTACGTACCAACAATGCAACACGCCAGTCTTTAGCCGTATCATTGAGGGCAATACTGGCATTCCAGATACCATAAGATGGCTGAATAGTGTTGGCATTCTGATCCAGACTAAACTGCACATCACTTTGCCATGAATATTGTGTAGATAATTCAATCTGTCTGTTATTGGCAATCGGGAAATACTTGTCCACTTGTGCATTGACTTTCCAGTCAGGTGAAAATGGCAAACGCTTACCATTAACATCAGGACATGAGGTATCTCCTGCCGGGCAATTAAATTGATCGATTCTGGCACGGATATTGGCCAAATTCAGACTATAAATTAAATTTGGATTTTGTTTATAGGTTGCATCCAGCTCAATTCCCTTGGTAGAAACATCACCAGCATTCACCAATCGCGTAATTGGGAATCCATTTGGATCCAGTGTACGGAAATTAGCCTGATAATTATCATATTTGGTATAAAAAGCTGCCAAATTAAGACGCAAACGATTATCTAGCCATTGTGATTTTAAACCCAGTTCATAAGAATTTGCAGTTTCCGGATCAAGTACAGGCGTATCAATAGATTGCATATTAAAATATACATTATACGCTGGCCCTTTATACCCTCTTGAATAGGTAAAATAAGTATTAATATTCGGTGTAATATCAAATTGTGGACCTATACGACCTGAAACACCCGTTTCTGAGCTTGAACCGGAACTGGCATAATTAGAACGAATAGCATTGCGGATCCCAACACTGCTAGGCACAGTAGAATTACGTTCATGATCATAAGATAATTCATCACGGGTTAAACGTAAGCCTGTGACCAAACGTAGCCGATCGGTAAAATTGAAAGTGCCTTCACCAAATATTGCATAATTGGTACTGTCTGTATTATAAACGGCTCGTCCGGAGTCTGTGACGTAGGCACTGGTTGAACTGTTATACCATGTAGATTGCCGCTGATAGGTTTCATCGTTGGTATTTTTGGAAAAGTATAATCCGGCAACATAATTTAAAAATCCCGGTGCTAATGGTTTAATACGAATTTCTTGTGAAAATTGCTTACTATTTACTGTTCCAAGATCAGCAATTCCTGCAAAATTAACCGTTGCTGCCGATAATTGATCCCCATCCTGAATTTGCGTATTTTTCCATTGGCGATAAGCTGTAATAGAGGAAATCTGATGATTCTCCAGGGTCCAATCTGCGGTTAAAGCCAGTCCCTGATTGGTATCTTCAGTTGAAGCACTGGTATTTTCTATGGTTTCACGATTTTCACGATGTGCAACCACCGGAGATAAAGCTGCTGCATAATTGGCATTGGTATTACGCACAACAACTCCTGTCGGTGCCGTACCGTCTTTATGCATATAATCAGCAATTAATCCAATACTTAGGTTATCCGTTGGTGTATATTCGAATTTTGTTCTAAAGCCATGATTTTTATAGCCATTAACATCTTTATTGGTCGATAGGTTTTTGACGTTTCCATCATAATTACCCAGTAAAGCAGTCACATTGGCTTTTAAGGTATTCGGAATCAATGTACCTGATGCACCAAGTTTTACTCGCTGTTCACCATCATTGGTGGCATAGACATCAACATACCCAGATGGATCATTCGTCGGTTTTTTTGTGACAATATTAATCACACCTGCCGAAGCATTTTTACCAAACAATGTTCCTTGTGGTCCTCGCAATACTTCAATACGATCCACATCAAGTAAATCTAGTGTTGCCTGCCCCGGCCGACTATACACTACACCATCTACAACAGTGGAAACTGAAGGTTCAACACCAGGCGAGGTGCTAATCGTACCCACACCTCGTACAAATAATGAAGTATCTTTATTCGATGCTCCTGCACGAAAATTTACTGTAGGTACTTCAGAAACAATGGTTTCCAAAGAGCTTTTTTGTTTTTTATCCAGATCTCTACCACTGACAATTGAAACTGCAACGGGAACCTTCTGCAAAGATTCTTCTCTGCGAGTTGCTGTCACCACAATAGTATCCAGTTGAGCAACATCTTTTTGTTCATTACCAACAGCTTGTGATGCAAGAGATTGTTCATCAGCAAAACTGTACATACTGATGAATACACTACCCGCCAATACACTCAAACCTAATGTTTTTCCTGCAAATTGTCTAAAAATAGATGCTGATCTATATCGTTGGTTACGCATAATTTGTGTTCTCCAAAAAATCTTAATTTGTGAAATTGCTTTAATTTAAAAAAATTATTTCTTTAAATAATCGTAGGTTGCTGTAGGCTGCCAGTATTGCTGAAGTTTGAGATTGACAATCGCCTGATTGGCAAATTGTGGATTAACCCAGGATTTCAATTGGATAGGCTGACGAATCAATCCTTGAGATTGTGCCAAGTTAATTTTTTGCTGTAATTGTGTCAGGTAATACTGGTCAAATAATGGCGAATACAGGAATTTGAAATTCACACCATGTAATTCCTGTGCATATACTGATGCAGGATAAGACGCTTGAGTAAAAAATAAAGCGATTTGTGGAATACGATTTTTTTCCTGTGATAACCAGTACAAACCGTTCACCACCTGATTAACCAAACGCTGGGTTTCTTTTGGATAAGCTTTAATAAATTTTTGACTGCCTAAAAATACACCTTGTGATGCACCTGCACCATTTAACTGACGAGTACTTACAGGTAATTTGACAATCCCTTTGTCACGTAAAGCAATAAAACGGGCCGGTCCCCATGAAGCGTCTATTCTTTTTGCCGCCAATGCAGCGTTCACTGCATTAAAATCCAGATTAACCAAGCGGACATCGCGAATCGATAATCCCTGACTTTGTAATGCAGCAATCAATGACAGCTCATCTGCTGTACCACGTAAAATACCAATGCGCTTACCTTTGATATCGCTTAATTTTTTTACATTTAAATCGGATCGGACTGCCAAATAATTGGTAAGTCCTCGAGTGGTTGGTACCAGTAATTGAGTATCCAAACCACGGGCTTTGCCAATAATTGGAGGTAAATCACCCAAAAATGCAAAATCAATTTGATTATTTGCCAAGGCTTCATTAATGGCTGGACCAGCACCTTTAAAAAAATACCACTGTACTTTGATATGATCTTTGGCAAATTCGTTTTCGATCCAGCGCTTGGTATAAAGAACATCTGTGACACCGCCAGCGGCATGCTTTGCTCCGGCAGATAAATCTGGTGCAGCAATACGAATTACAGTCGGTGATTGAGCAAATATTGCCTGTGAAAACACCACGCCGGCAATCATGAACAGCTTTCTTAAAACATTAAATATCATCATCATTCACCCAAAATATTCAATCATAAAAATTTATAAGTAATCGTGTTTTAAATATTTCAGGCGTTTAAAATCGCTTGTGTTTTAAATTGCTCAAGCTCCTGATCATGAAGATTCTTAGGTAATAACGTAATACTTTTTTGTCCATCAGTTCCGACTGGAACCTCTCCGGAAAGAGTCACCCTACGCACAATACGATGTGCATCACCATAATCATCCACAGCCAAGTGCTGAGTAGCCCGGTTATCCCAAATAATTACATCGCCTTCCTGCCACTTCCAACGCACAGTATTTTCAGGCTTGGTAATTCGCTCCTGAAAAACTTCAAATATTTTTGCAGATTCCCGTGTGGTTAATCCGACAAAACGTTTAAAAAATTGTCCAAGCACTAGAGTTTTTTCACCTGTTTCCGGATGAATACGCACCACAGGATGTTCTGTTTCGTATCGGGTTGATGCAAAAAGTTTTTCATGACGCTCCACCACCGACTGATCTGCATTAGGTCTAAAACCACCATAATCAAAATCATTGGTATGAATGGCGCGTAGGTGATCTGCAAGTAGTTTTAAGGACTGTGGAAGTTCCTGATATGCTGATGCTGTATTTGCCCATGTAGTATCACCACCAACAGCCGGTATTTTAATTGCTCTTAAAATACTTAATTTTGGATAAGCATCAATAAACGTCACATCTGTATGCCAGACATCTGCCCTGCCACCATATTTTGAATCGAGTTCAAAAATGTAATTTGAATCCTGTGCAACAGGCACTGTCGGATGTTTAACTGGTGTACCAAATAATGCCGCAAATTTTTCCTGCTCTTCATCAGTTAAATGATGTTGCCCACGAAAGAAAATGACTTTGTATTTTAATAAAGCCTGATAAACTTGATTAATCTGGCGTGGATTAAGTGTGCTAGATAAATGAATATCTTGGATTTGCGCACCAATTCGACCCGTTAATGGTGTAATTTTTAATTCAGTATCACTCATTTTATTTCTCTCAATCTCATAGATTTGATATTGGAGAAATTTTAAAGAATAAGAGAAAATTAACTCTACACAAAAATATACATTCCTTTTCTAAAATAAAGAAAAGAAATGCACAATAAATAATATTAAACCAGTTCTCTTAATCGCTGTGGATCTTTGATATAAAATTTATTATATTTATTTTCTATGATTTCCTGATCAACAAACCATGAAATCTCTTTACGAATACTTTGTCTGGAAGTTTTAAGTAAATCCGCAAAATTTTCTTGCGACAAACGAATACTGAGTTGAATCATCTGATTAGTTTGTGCAGAAAAATTTTCCATCAGATATAGAAATTGTCTGGCAAGTTGTGCCCGTAAAGACTTGGTATGGCAATGATACATATCATTATCCAGCAATCGATTCCTTAAACAAATAACTTCAAACACATGATACAAAACTTTGCTATTCTGTTTTAAAATCATTTTAAAAATATCACCGGGAATGGTAATTAATGTGGTTGGATCATAAGCAATATAATCATGTTCAAATTTAGTCTGAGAAATTAAATAAATAATATTTAATAAAAATCCAGACGGAATAAATCTGTGAATAATTTGCTTGCCATCTTCTGCATACCATCCCATTTGAATGGTACCTCTTAGTACAAAAATCACCTCATCACAAGACTGATTTCTACGATAAATAGTTTGTCCAGAAAAATAATGACAAATCTGCATGTGATCAAAAATATATTTTTTTTCTTCTTCACTACACAGTTCTATCAGTTTATAGTTATTTAACATTTCAACAGCTAATTTCCGATAATCAGAACTTTGCTGATTGATAAAATAATCAGATTGTTTTTCCAATTGATTTAGAATGTTTCTAAATTGGCTATAGTCTTGACTTTCAGGCATTTTATACATGGCGCTCTGCTATCAATGATGAAATCCGGCATTTTGAGTGAATGAAGATTGAATGCATGACTATAACGCGTAAGCTTTCTTTTAAATTAATAATATTTCATGATATTTAAATCAGAAATTCTCTAAAGATCTTTTTTAATTGTTTTTTATCATAAAAATTAAGGTGCCAAATCTATGCTGGCACCTTTGATGATCATTGTCCCGGCACAGTAATAACGGACAAACGATCTACACCAACTCGTTCGATACTGGCCAGTAGTTTTGCAATCGTACCATAAGGTACAGTTTCATCTGCATTCAGATTTAATGCCAGTTTGGCATTTTCTTGCTTGCGTTGTTGCAATGCCTGCTCAAAACCATCTGCTTTCACCTGTTGTTGATCCAGATAAATACTTCCATCTGGCTTAACACTGACCACAACAGCTTTGTTCTGGTCGGTGCTTTGAGTCGGTGCAGCTTTAGGTAAATTAACTTTTACACTATTGGTCAATAAGGGTGCTGTTACGATAAATACGATCAGCAATACCAGCATGACATCAACTAATGGTGTGATATTGATTTCACTCACCACATCATCATCTTGTGAAGTAGAAATTGCCATTATGCTAAGACCTCCTGCTCACGAGTGACTGCTGTTTCAGTAGTTTTCTGGCTTAATGCGCTTGCACCAGCTTGTTGGCTGGGCAATTGAAAGCCGGTTTTTTGTGTTAAGCTAACAAAGTCTGTCGCAAAATCATCCAAATCAGCACCAATATTTTTTACTTTACGAACGAAGTAGTTATAAGCCAGTACTGCGGGTACAGCAACAGCAATACCAATACCTGTGGCAATTAAGGCTTGTCCGATTGGCCCTGCGACAACATCCATACTGGCATTGCCTGATTGTGCAATCGCCTGTAAGGCATGAATGATCCCGAATACTGTTCCAAACAAACCAATAAATGGTGCGTTATTACCAATGGATGCCAGAATTGCCGAACCTTTTTCCAGTTGACGACGTTCTGTCAAAATTTGTTTACGCAAGTTACGCTCTAGCAAATCCTGACGACTCCAGCTTTGCTGTAGATCCTGATGCGTTTTTTCATCTGCTTCACGAAGAATTTTAAAACCTACCTGTGCGATATGAGCAGTTGGCCCTTCTGCTTGCTTAGATTGTGCAATGGCATCATTCAGATTTTTTGCCTGCCAGAATTGCTCTACAAAACTTTGGCTTTGTTTACTGGCTTTACGAGTTTGTAATACCTTTACAACAATAAGAACCCAGGTAACGATTGAAAATCCTATCAGTAACCAAATGGTTGCATCGTGGATGATGGTGTTGATATCTGTCATGATTTTATCCTCTAAAATGATTAAATAAGGTTTTAATTTTTGGGTAATTTGAAGTTGATCGGTACATCGACCCAGCCTTCAATTGGGGTTGAGCCACGTTTGGCAGGAGAGAATTTCCAGCGTTTTACTGTACGAATCGCTGCATCGTCCAGGACTTTTTTGCCACTTCCCTGCTTGATACTGACGCTCAACGGACTACCATTGGCAGCAACTTTGACACGTAGCATCACCGAACCTTCCCATCCTCGATCCAGTGCAACTTCCGGATAATCTGGTGTCGGATTACTCAGATATCCTGCAAAACCTCTGGCTTCAGTTACAGGCTCATTCTCCTGTTTAGGTGCTTCTTTAGGTTGTTGCACCGGTGCAGGTGTTGGCGCTGGAGTTGGAATGGTTTTCTCAGTTGCAACAGGTGTCGGCTGAACAACGGGTTGTGGCGTTGGTTGCTGTACAGCTTTTGTTGGCTGTGGCGTCACAGCTTTTACAACTGGTTTGGGTTGCTCCGCAGGTTTATCTACCGTTTTAGGTTTTTGACTTACTGGCGGAATTTTGGGTTGTTGTGTTACTGGTGGAATTTTTGGCGGTTCTTCCTTCGGTTTAATAATCTCAACAACCACAGGTTCAGACGGTTTTTCGGGCAATGGCTGAGTCGGCAAATGTTTTGAGATTTCCCATACTGCATAATGCAATACAGCAACAGCCGCAACTGCAATCACAACATATTTGGTTTTTTTTGATCCATTTCCCTGCAACGTACCAAAATTTTCATGGCCTGGAAATGGATCAGAAAATACCGTAGCTGCTACAGTATTTGCCGAACGTAACTGGGAAGAAAGAATGGCTCGCTTATATAAATGATGTTCTGATTCGTTCATATATTCACCTGATTATATAATTTTGTCTTCGGTTAGAATTTTAAAAACCTGTTCTTTTAATTGATGTAATTCAAAGCTCGAACGATTTCGGGGGCGAGGTAAATCAATCGCAATAATTTGTTCAATTCGTCCAGGTTTAGGTTTTAAAATCACCACACGATCAGCCAGGGTAACGGCTTCTTCAACATCATGAGTGATAAAAATAGTGGTAATGCGTTCTTGTGCCTGTATGCGCAGTAATTCATTTTGCATTTGATAGCGAGTTAAGGCATCCAGTGCACCAAAGGGTTCATCCAATAGAAAAATTCTAGGCTGTGAAACCAAACTTCGTGCAATTGCAACTCGCTGTGACATCCCGCCGGATAATTGATGTGGATAAGCTTTTTCAAAACCATTTAAGCCAATTAAGGCAATTGCTTTTTCTATACGTTGCGTCTTGTCTTGAGTAGATATTTTTTCATTAATCAATCCCAATTCAATATTTTGCTCAACAGTAAGCCACGGAAATAATCGATGTTCCTGAAATACCACAGCACGATCGTGTCCTACACCAGCAATCGGCTGACCATCAACTTTAATTTCACCAGAAAAATCGTTATCCAGACCAGCCAGCAATCGGAGTAAGGTAGATTTACCACAACCACTACTGCCAACAATCGCGACAAACTCGCCTTCCTTAATTGTTAAATTAAAATTTTCAATGACCTTAACAGGATGACGATTAACAATAAATTGCTTTTGAATATCTTTAAATTCAACAATATTTGCTTTTAAAGCATGCTGATTTACTGTCGCATTTGCTTTATATTCAGTATTGACATTCGCATTCATGATCTTATCCCTCATTTCTGCGCCATGCAGTGGCATAATTTTCAATTGCTGTTCCGACCCAAGCGAAAACAGCTCCCAGAATTGCAACCAATACTGTTGCTGCAATCACACGATCCATTTCAAAATTCTGTTGTGCAGACATCATGTAACTGCCAATTCCTATTCCTGATCCCATTAAATATTCCGCACCAAATGAAGCCATCCATGAATAAAGTAAGGCCAAACGAAACCCAGCAAATACTGAAGGTGCAATACTTGGAAAAATCAAATATTCAAGCCGTTGCAACGTGTTAAATCTTAAAATTGCAGAGGCTTCGGATAACTGTTCAGGAACACCTGACATTCCTTTCCATGTCGCAATAAACATCGGAAAAAATGTTGCAATTGAAATAAATACAACCTTGGATAAATCCTCCAGACCAAACCATGCCGTGATCAGTGGAATCCACGCAAAAATAGCAATGAGACGCAAGGTATTTAATGTTGGTGCAAATAAACGACCTACAGTACGGAACATTCCCAGCAAAATACCTGTAATGACACCAATACTCCCACCAATAAACAAGCCCAATAATGCACGATATAAACTATGATAAATGGATGTTGTGAGTGATTGATCCGCTATACCTGCACTTAATGCTTGCCATACTGATAATGGTGAAGGTAATACAATTTCTGAAACCCAGTTTAATTGAGAAGATAACCACCAAAATAAGATCAAAATGATAGGAATTAACCACGGTTTAAATTTATTTGTGCTATGTTTTTGCGATGATGTATGTGCAGATAAAGCAGTATGAGGCCAGAAAACTAATTTCTTTTCTGCCCACGATAATATTGTATCTAACAAAATACCCACTAAACCAATAATAATAATCGTGACAAATACAATATCTAATTGGAATAATTGTCTGCCCGTTACCATCAAATAACCAATACCTTCTGATGATGCAAGTAATTCAACAGCAATTAAGGTTGTCCATCCTGCGGCCATTGCCAAGCGCAAACCGGTAAAAAAGTAAGGTAAAGTTGCTGGAAGTAATAATTTAAAAGTTAAATCTTTTTTGTTAAATCCCAAAATTAATGCCATTTCTTTTAATTTTGGCTGGATATCACGAACACCTGCCTGCGTATGAATTGCAATTGGAATCAGAGTTGCCTTGAAAATAATAAATATTTTTAAAGTATTTTCAATACCTAACCAAACCATCAAGATAGGCAACCATGCCAATGTAGGAATAATCACCAGTGCATAGAATGTAGCAGAGAAATATTGTTCAAAAGCTTTGCTGTATCCTAGTAGAATACCCAGAAATAAACCACCCAATACTCCTAAAATTAAACCAAAGAAAAACCTTTCCAGACTAATTCCCAATTGTGACCATAAATCGATATTGGATAATTCCAGAAAAGTATTCCATGTCATTTGCGGTGTTGGCAGAATCTGACTTGGCATTAACTCATAATTTGATGCATACCACCATAAAACAAACAATAAAACCGGAACAACCCAATATATTGCAAATGAATTCATTATAGAAGACATACTAAATTCTGTAGATTTGGTATTCTCTAATAAAACATTTTCTGTTCTGACGGTTAAAGTTTCTTTCATATTAAAAATATGCCTATACATGATTATCAGTATAGATTACTACCCATACTGACCTAAAATACGATATTGACTATACAACTTTTTTAAACATTACTAATGAATATTTCATGATTTATTAATTTAAATAAATGCTTAGAAATATAAAATATGTCATTAGATTTAAACCGAATACTATAGAAGTACTTTTTTCAGAAAACTGTGTAAACCTATACAGTTTTAATATTTTTTTATTATTAGTTAATCACTTATTGGAATGATGTAATTTTATTCATATCGTCATTAATAAATAATATACAATTATCTAAACCATGTTATCATATAATTAAAATATAAATAAAATCAAATAATTAAGCTATAATTTTATGTTATGATATTTATCTACTTTTGTGCTCTTATCTTATACGTCATATCTTTCAAATAAAGAAAAAGACCTATGTACACTTTTTAATACTCATATTAATGTATTAAGATTGTCAAAATCATAGTAAAATTATTTTTACAGATTACTTAAGTATTTTAAAATTTTACTTAAATTATTGCCATTATCCATAGCAGTAGCGTAAACATGCTAATACTCACAATATGCTCCCGTCTTAGGATACATTGCACTAAAGAACTCTGTTCTTTAATCTATGTTATTATCACCATAAAAGTAAAATTTAAAACTCTTATGAATCCCACTTAATTTATCACCAAGATGAAATTCGTCAAAAAGAACTCCTTTATAGCCAGAATACAATTAAATGATCTAATTCAGAGTAACTCGATTAAAAGCCAGTACTACTGAATCATTTCAATAACACAGGCTGTCTGATTATCTGTTTATAGGCATTATTACCTTTACCTGCCAATGATCATAGTTTTAGCTTAATGAGGAGTCTGTGGGGTATTGGCATATAGCTAAAATTGTACTGGATTTGGATGATTGCATTAAATACTTCCTGTTCATAAACTATCCAGACATGATCACATATAGATTTATCAAGATAATCATTAATAAAAATTAGCACACGCATCTATTGGTTGCATTTCAATCAAATCATACATGCATAGTGCTGTTTGATTACAGATCTGTCTGCTATGCTTAAAATCTACGTTCAATTATCAGGAAGACATTATCATGACTGTGCATATCGGGACGCCACTACAATCCTCCGCAACACGTGTATTATTTTTAGGTTCAGGAGAATTAGGCAAAGAAGTTGTTATTTCCTTACAGCGCTTAGGTGTCGAAATAATTGCAGCTGACCGCTATGATCATGCACCAGCCATGCAGGTTGCACATCGCAGCTATACACTGGATATGAGTGACCCAGTAGCATTAAAACAATTAATTAACGAAGTACAACCCCATTTAATCGTGCCTGAAATTGAAGCAATTGCGACTCAGGTACTTTTAGAGGTTGAAGCAGAGAATCTTGCAACTGTTATTCCTTCTGCCAAAGCAGTCAATCTGACCATGAATCGTGAAGGAATCCGTCGTCTAGCTGCTGAACAATTGGGTTTACCAACTTCAAATTATCGATTCGCTGATAGTCTAGAAAGTTTTCGTGCAGCATGTGATGACATTGGTTATCCCAATTTTGTCAAACCAGTAATGTCTTCATCAGGTAAAGGACAATCCCGTGTAACCAGCTTTGAGCAAGTAGATTCTGCATGGGAATATGCCATGCAAGGTGGCCGGGTAAATCAGGGCAAAGTCATTGTCGAGTCACAAATTGATTTTGATTTTGAAATTACCTTACTTACTGTTCGCGCTAAAGATCCGGAAAGTGGGGAAATCGCTACACATTTTTGTGATCCAATCGGACATCGTCAGGATGCCGGAGATTATGTAGAAAGCTGGCAACCACAACCCATGACAGAAACTGCTCTTGTCGAAGCTAAACGTATTGCCGACAAAGTAACAACTGCATTAGGCGGATGTGGCATTTTTGGCGTAGAATTATTTATCAAAAATGACCAAGTCTGGTTTAGTGAAGTTTCGCCACGTCCACATGATACAGGATTAGTCACACTTGCCAGCCAGTTCCAAAATGAATTTGAATTACATGCTCGCGCTATTCTAGGGCTACCTGTAAATACTCAGCGTCACAGTATTGCGGCCAGTGCTGTAATCTATGCAGGTCAGGACGCAAAAAATTTGACCTATGGCAATTTAGCACAAGCATTGGCACACTCTGACAGTGATTTGCGTTTATTTGGTAAACCTGAAGGCTTTAAACGACGTCGCATGGGTGTTGCAACTGCCCGAGCAACAACAACAACCGAAGCCCGTGATATTGCAGCACATACAGCTCAACTGGTTTCTGTTAAAAGTCAAACTGATTAATTAACTTAAGATGTTGTTTTAAATATTAGTCTCATCGCTTTAATGCATTTGATACAATGACATTTAAGCATGAGAAATTTGTCATTTTTAAAACAGTCTCTTGTTTACATTAAGGATTGAAGATTTATGCTCAAGCTTGCTGCCCTATCCGATTATGTCTGTTTAGGTGATTCATTACAGGGAATTAACAACTGGCGTAAAGATGTAGAAAATCAACTGGATCATGCATTTGAAAATGGCACATCAATACGGGAAATTATTGCAGCACGTTCTGAACAAATTGATACTGCCTTAATTTTTTTGTGGGAAAATGCTGGACTCGATGCATCTTCACTTGGATTATTTGCTGTTGGTGGATATGGCAGACGTGAAATGCTGCCCTATTCCGATGTCGATATTCTGATCTTATCAGAAGATGAACTTGATAATGCAACAGAAGAAAAAATTAAAATCTTTGTATCTTCATTATGGGATGTTGGCAATTTCAAACCAGGAATCAGTGTACGAACACTTAAAACTTGCTTTGAGCAAGCACAAGAAGACTTGACTGTTGCCACCTCACTGATTGAATCCAGATTATTAATTGGAAATCAACAACTCACCCCCTGGCCGCGCCGAATTGTGGCACAGAGCTGGACCGATAAAACCTTCTTTGATGCAAAAATGGCTGAGCAACATGCGCGTTACGAGCAGCATAATAATACGGAAAGTAATCTCGAACCCGACATTAAAAATGCGCCTGGTGGTTTACGTGATATGAATCAAATTGGCTGGATTGCCAAACGACATTTTCGTGTCAATCGTGTATACGATCTGGTTCATCTAGGCTTTATCAGTGAATTTGAGTTAGGTTTACTGGAACAAGCTGAAACTTTTTACTGGGAAATCCGCCATCACTTGCACAAACTACGCAAACGAGATGAAAATCGTCTACTTTTTGATTATCAAAGGGAAATTGCTGCAAAAATGGGCTATACCCATCAGCAAGGACAACATCCTAATCATAGCATTGAACAATTTATGAAGCGTTATTATCGGATGGCACAAATCGTTTCAACCTTAAATGAATTGTTACTAAATTATTTCAATGAATCTGTTATTACGCCAAGATTACCTGATTATGAACGTAGAATTGTCGAACTAAGCCATAATTTTAAACTGGTTGATGACAAACTCGCAGTAACACATCATAAAGTTTTTTCGGAATCTCCTAGCGCAATTCTGGAAGTGTTTTATTTAATGGCGAATCGCCCTGAAATACAGGGAATCCGCTCTCGCACATTACGATTATTGTTATTGTCAGCAAAAAAAATTGACCAAACCTTTAGAAACGATCCAACCCATCAAGCATTGTTCATGGCTATTATTCGCACACCGCATCAGCTCTATGAAACATTGGTGGCAATGAAGCGTTATGGTGTCCTTGGACATTATATTCCTGCATTTGGAAAAATTATGGGGCTGATGCAATATGATTTATTCCATATTTATACTGTTGATGCCCATACCCTATTGCTCATTCGTAACCTGAATCGCTTTGCAGATCCCGAATTCAGTCAACAATATCCCGTGGTTTGTAACGTTTTCCAGCGTCTGGTACGTAAAGATATTATTTATCTGGCAGCACTATTTCATGATATTGCCAAAGGGCGCGGCGGTGATCATAGTGAACTTGGTGCAGAAGATGCACTGGAATTTTGCCGTCAACATGGCTTAACCGAGCGTGAAGCAAAAATGGTTGCATGGCTCACCCGTAATCATTTGATGATGTCGTTAACAGCCCAGAAAAAAGATATTTCTGATCCGGATGTTGTCCAAACTTTTGCTGAACAAATGGGCGATATGGAGCATCTTGATTACTTATACTGCCTGACAGTTGCCGATATTAATGCTACCAATCCAACACTTTGGAATAATTGGAAAGCTTCGCTGCTACGCCAGCTTTACTCGCAAACCCGTGAAATTATCCGAGCAGGTATTGATCGTCCTGTAGATCATCAAATGTTAATTGAAGATACCAAGTTCGAGGCCATGGATAAACTTTCAGATGAGTTTTCCAGTACCGAAATTGAGCAGGTCTGGCAAGAGCTTGGAGATGACTATTTCCTCAAGGAAAGTGCAGATGAAATTGTCTGGCATACCAGCGCAATTTTGCGTCACGGTGACAATCCGGATCCTTTAGTTCTGATCCGTGAACATCGTAAAGCGGTACAATTATTTATTTATACCCGTGATACACAAAATTTATTTGCAACCACTGTAGCAATTCTGGATCGAATGAATCTAGATGTACAGGACGCACGAATTATCACCGCAGCAACCAATTTTTCACTGGATACCTATGTCATTCATGATCGTTTGGGAAGTTTGATGAGTGATCGTGAACGCCGAAAACAGGTCATCAACAAACTGGTTGAAGCACTGCGTCATGCAGATCAATATCCGGGTGTGATGCAACGCATCATCCCTCGTCAGTTACGGCATTTTGCGGTAGAAAACACGGTAGATATTCGCTTGAATCATGCCTTGAATCAAAATATGGTAGAGATCTCTACCCTTGACCAACCGGGTTTACTGGCACGGGTAGGTGGGTTATTCATGATGCAGGGATTAGATATTCATTCGGCAAGAATTGCAACACTAGGAGAACGTGCAGAAGATATCTTCTTTGTTACCAAACAGGATGGTTCTCCGATGAGTGAGGAAGAAACCATCAGTTTTGCCGAGAAGTTAAAATTGGCGCTTGAAGAAGCCTCAAACCGTGTTACCGTACAACATTAATTTTCAGCGATCAGACCAGATCTGTCAGGTCGCCTATTTCCGATTAATATGAGCTTTTGTCATGAACCCTGATTTGGCCCTTTTACATCCGTATCCTTTTGAAAAACTAAATGCATTATTTGCTCATGTTCAACCAGCCGATATGCCGTTAATTCCGCTTTCCATTGGCGAACCAAAACATGCCGCACCAACATTTGTACAACAGGCCATTCAGGATAATTTCCAACATTTATCGACCTATCCCAACAGTAAAGGTCTGATTGAGTTACGTCAAAGTATTGCCAATTGGTTGACACAACGTTTTCAACTCAAATCGGTTAATGCTGAAACACAGGTTTTACCCGTTAGTGGTACACGTGAAGCAATTTTTTCCTTTGTGCAATCTGCAATTGATCGAACACAACACCCTTATGTTGTGATGCCAAATCCTTTTTATCAAATCTATGAAGGTGCTACTTTATTGGCAGGCGCCAAACCTTATTTTGTCAACTGTACAATTGCCAATCAGTACAAAGGTAATTTTGATGCTGTTCCTAATGAAGTCTGGGAAAAAACGGCTATTTTATTTGTGTGTACGCCCGGTAATCCAACCGGTGCCGTATTGGATAAAAATGATTTTAAAAAATTAATCGCATTATCTGATCAGTATAATTTTATCATTGCGTCAGATGAATGCTATTCAGAATTATGGTTTGAGCAAGCACCTGTTGGTTTATTGCAAGTCTGTGCCCAAATCGGTCGTGATGACTTTAAAAACTGTATCGTATTTCATTCTTTATCCAAACGCTCTAACCTGCCGGGAATGCGTTCTGGTTTTGTGGCAGGTGATGAACAACTACTGGCACCTTACTTAAAGTATCGTACCTACCATGGCGCTGCAATGCCTGTACAGCATCAACTTGCTTCTATAGCAGCGTGGAATGATGAACAACATGTCGAAGACAATCGTATTGCCTATCGACAAAAATTTAATCTATTTCAGCAAGAATTAGGCCATTTACTTGCATTAAAAAAACCTGATGCCGGATTTTACTACTGGCTACAGGTGGATGATGATGAAGTTTTTGCCCGCAAGCTTTTAGCGCAGGCCAATATCAAAGTTTTACCCGGTCGTTATCTGTCAAGAGAAACTGATCAGGGCAATCCCGGTGAAAATCATGTGCGTATGGCATTGGTCGCCAGTATTGCACAATGCGAACAAGCCATCGATCGGTTAAAGAAAATTTTATAAAAAAGTCACAAAAAATCGGGTATATCACCCGATTTTTTACTGATTATTATTTATTTTAATGATCTTGAGATGAACGATCTTTAGGTGATTGAATACGTTTTGAATCAGGCGTAACCTCCCTGGCTTCACCATCAATAATGCTGGAATCCTGATATTGGCTGCTACCTTGCTGACGTTGCATATCCTGCATCTGACGCATCATATCTTCAAAAGGACTACCCGCACCTGCATTATTTCCACCCATCATCCCTCCCATCATTTTGTTCATCATTGCTTGTTGACGTTTTTGCAAAGCACTCAACGCCACATTCTGGATCAACTTATGCATCCCCGGAATGAGAAGAATCAGGGCAACAACATCTGACAGCAATCCTGGAATCATAAGTAGCACACCAGAAAGACAACGGGCAAGATATTTACCAACTTGAGGATCATTACCCATTTGTCCGCCCAGTTGCATTTGCTGTAACTGAGGCATGATATGAGAAGAACTACTGCGCAGTAAATTTAGACCAATAAAGAATGCAGCAATAAACCAAAAAAATACATACCATGCACTGCCAACTAATTTACCGACAAAAATCCATGTCAGAATTTCCGCAACAATTGCAATCAATGCCAATAAGATCAGACCCATAAGTAAAAATGATTACCTCAATTTGGTATTAAAATTCAGCAAAGCCGTAGACGAGGGCTAAGCTTTTTCAAGCATATATGTAACAATAGGGATATTTTAAAATATTTAAAGGGCAAAATGACATTAATTATTGGCATTGATCCTGGTTCACGTCTTACAGGTTACGGCATTGTAGAAAAACAAGGGGCAAAATTGCGTTTTGTTGATGCAGGAACAATTCGAACAGAAAGTCAGGATATGCCTGAAAGATTAAAGCGTATTTTTGCCGGTATTGATCGCATTGTACAATTTCATCAACCCACTGAAGCTGCTGTAGAGCAGGTTTTTATGGCGCAAAATCCTGATTCGGCACTCAAACTGGGACAGGCTCGAGGCGCTGCTATTGCTGCATTGGTTAATCTTGACTTGGCTGTTTCAGAATATACAGCACGACAGATCAAGCAATCTGTTGTCGGCTATGGTGCAGCCGATAAAGAACAGGTACAAATGATGGTGATGCGCCTGCTAGATTTAAGCATTAAGCCGCAAGCCGATGCTGCCGATGCACTGGCAGCAGCCATTTGTCATGCACATGCTTCCGGTAGCTTGAATAAAATGGCTGTATTAAATGCCTTGGGAGGCATGGCTCGTGGACGAGGACGTGGTTTACGCCGTAGGTAATAAAACCTCCAATAAATATAACAAAGCCATTTGCATTACCATACAAATGGCCTGAAATTTATTCTTTCATGCCTTCATGTTGCTTTAATAATTTGGCAACCCAAAGTACAAGTAGCAAAATTGGAATACCCATTAAAAAAGTAATAGTAAAAAATCCTGAATAACCGATTTGATCTACCATTGTTCCTGAATAACCACCAATAGTTTTTGGCAGCAATAACATTAAAGAGCTGAAAATAGCATATTGCATAGCAGTAAAAGAAACACTGGTTAAACTGGATAAAAAAGCAATAAATACTGCGCCTGCCAAACCAGAAGCCAGATTGTCAAAGATAATTCCCATCACTAACCAAATTTTACTGTATTGAACCACCACTTTGCCCTTAAATTCTACAGGCTGGGTTTGATCGACATTCACTGCAGGAATCTCAAGCAGATTTATTCGATTTACAGGTTGCATTTGTTGTAAATTGATTTGATATATGGATTTTGCAGTTAAATGATAGATTTGTTGTTGCAATTTATAATCAGCATTAATCTGAATATATTGGGAAGATTTCAAATCCTTTCCATTAACAACAGCACTCCATTGGTTATTATCATTGACATTGGCCAATACTTTTTTATTATTCACCATGATTTCAACTTTTTTATCTGTACTATTTGCCGGAATATTGAGTAAATTACCCTGAATAATCACATCCCGAGCTAGTTCGTTTTTAAACAATATATTATCACCACCTATTGGTTTAATATAAATGTCTGGTGCCGAGTGTTGATGATATGTTTTTAATGGCACTTCTACGCTTAAATTTTGCGATAAACCTTCAGGTTTTGAACTAAAACGAATACTATTTTGTGCCTGAAGCTGTTGCTGTGGAATCGTAATTTTCCAGTTGCCGACTTCATCAGGCTTGATAAGATATTGATGTTTCGCTGTATTCACCACAACATCATTCATACTATAACCTGATTTTACTAACCCCACAAAAATCAGATTGGTCGCACTTGCCAAAATTGCACCCAGGAACATCATCTTCATGATGTTGTAACGCTGAGATAAAAGACCACCAATAAATCCACCTAAAATCACAAAAATGACAGCAAAAAGCTTATTAAACCATGCAATTTCTTCCTTATCGAAATTTAAATCAACATAAAATAAATTTGCCATTGTACCTGCGACAATATCAGAAATACGATAAAAGCCTATTAATAACAGGATAGCCAAAGCAATTTTTAAACCATATCGTCTAAAAAAATCCAGAAAAGGATTAACCCAGGTTTCCATGACAATTTTTTTCTGAATAATCCCTGTTTTAATCAGTATCATTGGTAAAATAAATGCAATAATGGCACAAAAAATAAATTGTATAGCGAGAACAATAAACCCAAGAAAAGCATCTTCAATATTTAATTTAGATTTAAGCGTATTACAAAAAATAAAAGCCATGACAAAAACACTGGTAGAAAGGATAAACACCAGCATTAATTGTAAATAATCATGATGTGAGTAATGCGAATCGACTCTTTTAACCTGAGGTTCATGAATGACTAACGTGGTTATAATCCCTATCAGCATCAGACTGGCCATTAATAAATATGTACTTTGCCATGCTTCATAAATATAATTTCCGGCTGCCGTACCCAGTGATGCGGCAAAAAGCAGAGCACCAAACTGAGTAATGATGGTTGCAATACGATACCCTGCATTATAGGTAGAAGCCAAAACGGTTTGTAATGCTTTATCTTGTGTCAGTTCAATACGGTAAGCATCGACAATAATGTCCTGTGTTGCTGATGAAAATCCCAGAAATACTGCAGCAGCAGCCAGTAGTTTCAGATTGACATTTTCTCCTGTAGCACTTGCCACTGGGTCAATCATAGCCATGAGTATAATTGCAGAAATCACCATGAATTGTGAAACAAGTAACCAGCTTCGCCTTTGTCCCAACTTCTTGGTCAGAAAAATAATAGGTAATTTATCAATTAAGGGGGCCCAGATAAATTTAAAGGAATAAGCTAAAGCTGCCCAGCTAAACATAGTGATTGAACTACGATTGACCCCTGCTTCACTCAACCAGAATGACAAAACCGAGAAGATCAAAAAAATGGGTAATCCTGAAGAAAATCCCAAAAACAGCATAATGATGGCACGCCGATCCAGAAATGCAGAAAAAGCGCTACCCCAGTTTTTTGATGTATTAGACATTAATGATAAATTTCCTGACCGCAAAGAATATCCATCAGTAAAAATGCTGTTTTGATGCAGGTTTTTACAGACGAATGACAATAACAACTGTAATCTTAGAATTGCGCTTGAATTAAAGCAATAAAACTGTCACCTTTATATACATAGTTAATACCTCGTTTTATGGACTACCCAGTGATTTCAAACCAGAACGCCGTACACAACACCATAGCTGATACTCAAACAAATGCTCTACCGTACCAAAGCCATAATTACCTTAGTGCACTCGATAATGCAGAAATCCAGAAAACTATTGAAAATACCGAATTAAAACCGCAGCAACTCACTCATTTTCCAGACCTTGAAAAAATTCCTAGCTCAACCAAACGTATTAAACCTGTAAATAATTTTTTAGGTCAGGATCGAGCCAGAGCTTCTGTAGAAGCCGGGATTAGTATGCCGTACTCCGGCTACAATATTTTTGCAGTCGGCACAGCAGGACTAGGCAAGCGTACCATGATCAAGCGTTTGCTTCAGCAACATGCCAAAACCCTCGCTACCCCACCCGACTGGGTTTATGTCAATAATTTTCAGGATGCCAGACAGCCTTTAGCCTTACAGCTTACCGCAGGACAAGCACCAAAATTTCAAAAAGCCATGCATGATATGTGGTTAAGTAGTTTGAAACAATTGGAACGCCGTTTTGGTGCAGATACATATCACAAACAAATTGAATTGATCCGCCAGCATATTAGTTTGCAACAGCAGGAAGCATTATTAGAATTAACTCAGGAAGGTGAATCTTTATCACTTAAACTGGTTTCCAAAAATGATGAACATTGCTTTGTGCCTTTTCAACGTGAAGATCAACAGGAGAAGGAACTCTCTGATCAAGAAATTGATGCCTTACCCTCTAAAGAGCGTATTCGTATCGCCTCAAACATGCGCTATATGGATAAAAAATTACAAAGGCTGGGCTCAAAATTAGGCATTCTTGAAGACAATGCTCGCGATCAAGTGGTTGATTTAAATCATGATATTGCCAACCAAGTGATCATGCCAAAAATCAAAAATATTTTACATCGCTTTGAAGATGTTGAAGGACTCGAGCAGTATCTCAAACTATATGCAAAAGACATTATCGAAAATGTTGAGTTAATTCTGGATCGTGAGGAGGAAGATTTTAGTCCAACATCATTTAATCGTGTTCCTGCCCGTTATCAAGTCAATATTATTACAACCCATAAACTGAACTCTGGCGCACCAATTATTTTTGAGGATTTTCCAACACATTACAATTTATTGGGGCATGTGGAACAACTCACACATGGTGGTACGATTACCACTGATTTTACCCTGATTCGTTCTGGTTCATTACATCGTGCCAATGGTGGCTTTTTAATTCTTGAAGCAGAGCAATTACTGGAACAAGCCTATGCATGGCAAGGCTTAAAACGTGCATTAAAATCAGGACAATTAAAACTATCATCCTTAGAACACATGCTGACACTAACTGGCAGTATTTCTATTGAACCACAAGCCATTCCACTGAATGTCAAAGTTGTTTTACTGGCAGAACCACAAATTTATTATGAAATTCTGGAATATGAACCAGAATTAGGCAGTGTATTTAAAATCCGTGCCGATTTTACCGACACCTTGCAACGCAATGAAAACAATGAAAAAGCCTACATACATTTGATTGCAGATTATGTACAGGCTGACAAATTATTACCTTTTGACCGCTCGGCATTGGCGGCATTACTTACTGATTCCAGTCGTCAGGCAGAAGATCAAAAATCGCTGTCATTACATGCAGCAACTCTGGGTGATTTGATTCGTGAGTCTCATCATCATGCCATTCAGAAAAATGAAAGCATGGTCACAGCAGAACATATCAATCTGGCTCTCAAACATCGTCAGTATCGCTTAGGTTATTTGCGTGATTTATATTGGCAAGATTTATCCCGTGGTACTCAACTGATCGAAACCCGTGGTTATCGTCTGGGACAAATCAATGCTTTATCGGTCATTCATTATGCAGATGTCGAGTTTGGTTTACCTTCTCGTCTAACTGCTTCAGTTTATCAGGGTGGTGGTGACATTCTGGATATTGAGCGCAGTGTAGAGTTGGGGGGGTCATTACATGCCAAAGGTGTTCTGCTAATGTCCAGCTTCTTAAAAGCACATTTTGGACGCACTCAAACTTTGCATTTCTCTGCTGCACTGGCATTTGAACAAAGTTATGGTGAGGTTGATGGTGATAGTGCTACCGTTGCCGAACTATCAGCATTAATTTCTGCCATTAGCCAAATCCCTATTGACCAGTCTTGGGCCATTACCGGTTCAATGAACCAATTGGGTCAGGTGCAACCAATTGGCGGAGTAAATGCCAAAATTGAAGGCTTTTTTGATGCATGTAAATTACAGGGCTTTACAGGTAAACAGGGTGTGATTATTCCTCGCCAGAATATGCAGCATCTTATGTTGCGTCAAGATGTCATTGATGCCGTGGAAAAAGGACAATTCCATATTCATGCGATTGATACTATTACACAAGCACTGGAAATTCTTATGTCACGTCCTGTTGGTTCTTTAAACAAGAAAGGCCGTTATAGTAAAGATTCCATTTTTGCTGCAGTTATGGAGCAATTGGAAGATTGGCAAGCTGTTGAAGATGGCGATATTCAGGACGAGGTTAAAAAGAAAAAAAAGAAAGCTAAAAAGAAAAAACCGCAGCATGATGAACAATTAAGTGATCAGGTGGTGGCAGAAGCAAAACCACACTAATCGTATTTCAGAAAATAGCGAATTTCTCTGGAAATTCGCTATTTTTCGGGTTACTCCCCATTTTCATATTCTGTAATGGCTTCTTTGGCGATACGAAAGCTATCTACTGCCGCAGGTACACCGCAATAAATAGCCACCTGTAGTAACACTTCCCGAATTTTTTCTTTAGGTACGCCATTGCGTAATGCACCTTTAACATGCAACTTTAATTCGTGTGGACGATTTAATGCAGAAATCATTGCCAGATTAATCAAACTACGTTCAGATTTTGACAGTTCATCCCGCCCCCAAACAGCTCCCCAACAGTATTCTGTTACCAATTCCTGTAAGGGCAGATTAAAATCATCTGCATTGTTGATGGAACGATTAACATATTCTTCGCCTAAAACCTGTTTGCGAATCTCTAAACCTTTTTCAAACTGATCATTACTCATTTTTTAAAGTCCTCCAAATAAGGTGTATTTGATTTCAAGATAATCTTGTATACCATACTTTGAACCTTCACGACCTAAACCTGAATGCTTAACACCACCGAATGGAGCAACTTCATTAGAAATTAAACCTTTATTGATTCCTACCATGCCATATTCAAGTTGTTCACTCATACGCCATGCTCGACCAAGGTCCTGAGTATAACAATAAGCTGCCAGACCAAATTCTGTATCGTTTGCCATCTGCAAAGCTTGTTGTTCCGTATCAAAGGCAAATACTGCAGCTAATGGACCAAAGGTTTCTTGTGTTGCGACCAACATCTCAGAATGCGCATCAGCAATTAAGGTCGGCTGAAAAAATAAAACACCAGCGTCATGTAAATGTCCACCACTGATCAATCGACCATTTTTATCCAAAGCATCCTGAATATGGTACTGAACTTTTTCCACCGCAGCTTGATTAATCAGTGGGCCAATATCATGTCCAGCTTCTAAGCCGTTCCCAATGCTTAGCTTTTCAATTTTACTTTTTAGTGCAGCAATAAATCGTTCATAAATACCTGATTGCACCAAAAAGCGATTCACGCATACACAGGTTTGACCTGCATTTCTAAATTTAGCAATCAAAGCACCTTCTATTGCAGCATCAAGATCGGCATCATCGAATACGATAAATGGGGCATTTCCACCTAATTCCAGCGAAACTTTTTTCAGGGTTTTTGCCGAACGTTCCAGTAGTTTTTTGCCCACTGGTGTTGAACCTGTAAAGGTAAACTTACGCACATCATCACTGGCAAAAATTGCATCACCAATTTCTACAGCATCACCTGTAATTACACTAAAGATTTCAGGTGGAATCCCCGCCTGAATTGCTAGATCAACCAATGCTAAAGCTGTAAATGGTGTTTCCGGCGCAGGTTTAACAATACATGGACAACCTGCTGCCAGTGCTGGTGCAACTTTACGGGTAATCATGGCCGCAGGAAAATTCCAAGGGGTAATCGCGGCTACGATCCCAATAGGTTGTTTATGAATTACAATTCTGGCATCAGGATATGGGCTTGGAATAATATCACCATAAATTCGTTTGGCTTCTTCAGCAAACCATTCAATAAAACTTGCAGCATAAAGAATTTCACCTTTGGCTTCTGCCAATGGTTTTCCTTGTTCTGAGGTCAAAATCAATGCCAAGTTATCCGCCTCAGCAATCATTAAATCAAACCATTTTCTTAAAACAATTGAGCGCTCTTTAGCTGTTTTATTTTTCCAAGCGACCCAGTGTTGTTTTGCGACCTGAATCGCACGTTCAGTTTCAGCTTTTCCCATATTAGGAACTGTACCCAAAATTTGCTGATTCGCTGGATTATAAATTGTTGTAATATGCTGGTTATCAGCATCACACCATTTACCAGCAACAAAAGCCTGCTGATGAAACAATGCCTGATCTTTCAAATTCATGATGAATCCTGTCTAATAGAAATGAATGGATACCATACTGCTGTCATATGGTATACCATTTAAATAGATAAAAAATTTTCTGCATATTATGCAGGCATGGTCAGACGAAACTAGAAATAATAAAACAATGTCAGATTTAACAAACGATTGGTTTTATTATTATCTCCCTGTGCCAGAGCTGAACTACTGCCACCAATAAATGGATCATTTTTTGCAAAAATATATTCTGCAACCAGAGATACTTTTTTATAATCAAATGATGCACCAATAAAGTTACGGGAAGAATCCTTTGCACCAGAAACATCCTTGATATAACTGGAATAGGTCAGATATGGAGTAATATTCAATCCATCTTTATAAACATCTTTCAGCACATAACGAACATCAGCAGTATAAAAATAACCTTTGTTGGCAACATCATATTCACCATCATACGATCCCATAACAGAATAATCCTGGTTATTCAAATCTTTATTGTTTACAGAATTTTTACCACCAGTCAGAGTAAAAGCCAAGTTATCATAACCAACACTGCTAAATAATGCCCATGCCTGACGAGAACCTGTTAGACCAGCGCTTTTATTTTCAATATCAGAATACCAATAAGATCCGCCAACATTGATTTTGAGATCAGGAGCAGCAATAAATTTTAGATCCTGACTCACTCGAGCGATCCACATATTTTTTTCACTAAGTGTTGATTTTGTTGGATCACTACTTTTTACAAAATTCGCTGTATAACGGGCAGAATCAAGACTATCACCAACATAATGGCCACCATCAGTTGCAAAATATGCCATATCAATTTTGGTTGATGCAATTTCATGATGATAATTCACCCCTAAATTATGTGCATCTTCCAGCCCCATCGTATTATTGATACCACCATATAAAGTACTTTCCCAAAACCGTGCAACTCCAAATGGAACAGGTTGAATACCAATGGTCAGATTTTGTTTTGGACTAAAACGATAACCCAGATATCCATCTACTAATGTAGAAAAATCACATAAGGTATCGTATTGATAACAGCGATATTCAACGTGACCAAAAATATTTGCAGAATCGTAATCTAAATTGATCTTGGCAGCATCAAACTGAATTTTATGGTCATTGTCTGAACCATAGTTTTTATCCTGATATTTTGCTCGAACATAACCCGAGATGCTCAGCTCCCCTGTTTTATCATTTACATCACCAAACGTAATGCCAGCAAAACATGGTACCGCCAGAGTACATCCCAATAATCCTGCACTACAGCGAGAGTATATTTTTTTCATCATTATATCCTCAATGAATATTAATATTTTTTGGTTGAAATGTCGTAACGGTCGACAGCTTTGACTCGTGATGCATTGAGTAGCCAATATACGATACCTGTTACAAGCAATCCCACAATCCAAGAAATATCAACATCTGGAATAATATTTGCTAATGCGCCTGTAAAGAATGAATTGGTCAAAAATGGAATCTGTACCACAATTCCAATGAAGTAAGTAAGTAGAGTTTTGGTATTGTATTTACCATACTGACCACCATCCTCAGCAAAAATTGAATCAATATCGTATTGTTGTTTATTCACAAAATAAAAATCCATTAGATTAATCACTGCCCACGGCACACAGATAAATAACATGGCAAAAATAAAATTCAGGAAGTAACCAATAAAATTACTTGATGCCCATAATGCTGTCGCAGTCGCTGCAATCAACACGGCAATTGATAAGATGATTCGGCTATTACGGCTTGGCATCCATGTTCCAGCAAAAGTTTGGATAGCTGTAATAAATGATAAAGATGCACCATACAAATTCATGGCATTATGACCAATAATATTGCATAAAAATAAAATCATCAGCACATAACCAAAACCACCTGTTACCGTTTTAACTGATTGCATGGCATCACCTGTGGTTAAAATACTTACTGCCAACATTCCAAAACAAAACGCAAAAATGGTTCCAAGTGCTGCACCTAAATAGGTATAAATGAATGGTTTAAAAATACCAATTTCCTTAGGTAAATAACGTGAATAATCAGAAGTATATGGCGAGAAACTAATTTGCCAGATGGCACAAACACAAAACATGGCAAACCAGCCTTTTAAATTAAAAGCGCCTTTTGCCAACACCTCTGCATTTACATGAGGCAACATAAGCATAAAGCCAATTAATAATGCACCCCCCATAAACCATGTGCCGACTTTATTAAATTTATGAATAAAGTGATAGCCTACAATACCAATCAATGTCGCTACAATGGCCCCAATTATTGTCGCAGTAGATACCGGAATTGCTGGAATAACCGCATGTAACGTTTTTCCTGACAAAATAATATTGGAAACAAAAAAACCTAGATAAATCATAGTTGTAAATATTACTACCAATAATGCACCGTAGCGCCCGAATTGGGCACGACTTTGAATCATCTGTGGAATACCAACCTGCGGACCCTGTGCTGAAGTCAATGCCAAAATCAATGCACCGAAAAAGTGACCGAAAATGATGGCAGTCAATGCACTCATAATATTTAAGTTAAACGTTTGCACTGCCATTGCTCCAGTAATGACAGCTAACGGGGCAATATTGGTACAAAACCACAAGGTAAATAAATCCTTTACGTTACCATGCCGTTGTGATGGAGAAACGTAATCAATACTATTACTTTCTATTTCAAAAGCTTTTCCTGATGTCGTATGCTGACTCATATCATTAATCTCCATTTAGAGAATTGGCTTAAATGACAAACCCACACATTCCTGTGAGGAATTCTTTATTCCTTTAAATCAAAGCAATTTTTAGACCATTTTTTATTCAAATTAAAAATATTTTTATCCATTAATTTTATCGGAATAATAATATACCGATGTGCTTTACAATGAGATTTTAGAAAAGAAATAGATTTATATCATTTTGTTTTAAAATGATTTTATTATGGAAATAACAATCAACACTCTCGAAAAAGATCGGAGTATTATATTTGAAAATCCATTTTCAATATCACAAATCCATTGTGTTAAATGCGATAAAAATTTATATAAATTTTTAATCAAAAACGGGTAAAAATAACTTTATCACCTCATCACAAAAGGATCATCTATTGGCTGATCTGACGTCCTAAGCCACACTGATTTTGTGGTGGTATAGTCTAGTACCGCAGCAATTCCACCTTCACGTCCATGCCCTGATAAACCATAGCCACCAAAAGGGACTAAAGGCGAAACTGCACGATATGTGTTTAGCCAGACAATACCCGCACGAATAGCTTTCGTCATACGATGCGCTCGGGTCAAATTATTGGTAAATACACCTGAAGCCAGCCCATAAGGTGTACTATTAGCTTTTTGAATCGCTTCTGTCTCATCATAAAAGACATCAACTGATAATACAGGGCCAAAAAGTTCAGTGGTGATACTGTCGGCTTGTGGCGTTTGGCTACAGTCTAAAATCGTTGGTGGATAATAGTACCCTTTGCCTTCAGGAGTGTTTCCACCTGTAATCAATGTTGCACCTTGTACAATAGATGCATCAACAACCTGCTGAATTTTCTGACGTTGCTTTAAAGTACATAATGGTCCGTATTCAGTTTGCATATCTTCTGGCAAACCAACTCTAATACTTTGCACACGTTCAGCCAGCTTTCTTAAAAATTCATCCTTGATACTTGCTTCAATCAATAAACGCGATCCAGCAACACAACTTTGCCCTGTCGCTGCAAAAATAGCGGCAACCTGTGCATTTAACGCACTATCTAGATTGGCATCTGCGAATACAATAAATGGTGATTTTCCACCAAGTTCCAAAGATACCTTTGCCAGATTATTTGCTGTATTTTTTACAATATGTTGTGCTGTTTCAGGGCCACCGGTAAATGCAACATGAGCAATTGCGGGATGACCACTCAAAACAGCTCCACATTCTGCACCAAAGCCAGTTACAATATTAACAACACCTGCCGGAAAACCTGCCTCATCAATCAATTTGGCAAATTCCAATAATGGTGCAGGAGCTTCTTCTGAGGCTTTTAAGACAATGGTACAACCTGCCGCAAGTGCCGGTCCAACCTTGACAGCAGATAAAAATAACTGGCTATTCCATGGCACAATCGCTGCAACCACACCAACAGGTTCACGAATTAACCATGCTTGCATATCAGGTTTATCAACCGGAACAACACTGCCTTCCAGCTTATCTGCCAGACCTGCATAATAACGATAATATTCAGCAACATAGGCAATCTGACTAGAGGTTTCCCGAATGATTTTCCCGGTATCCAGTGTTTCCAGTTCAGCTAAGCGTGGAGCTGCTTTTTCAATTAAATCTGCCAGCTTATAAAGTAATTTTCCACGTTGTGAGGCAGTTAATGCTGACCAGTCTGAAGCATAAAATGCTTTTTCTGCTGCCTGTACTGCACGATTAACTTGTTCAGTACGTGCTTCTGGCATTTTTGCCCAGACCTGCCCAGTTGCAGGATTGATGCTGTCAAATTGCGCAGCACCATCTTCAAATTGTCCATTAATATAAAGCTGGAATTTCTGCATCTTGCTTTTTCCCTGCGTATTGTTGGGTAAATGCTGGCATAACTTCATTAATCATGCGTTCTAGAGATGCTTTTTTGCGCTCAAAACTCATTCCGGTATCAATCCAGAAAGAGAATTCATCATAGCCCATGGCTTCATAGCCTTTTAAACGCTCAATAATGTCCGAAGCTTGTCCAATTGGCATATTTTGACGCATCAATTCTGGGGTATAAAATGGATGCGATGCAATTTCTTCTGTACTAAGTGGTGCAATCAAACCTTGTGAAATCTCACGTTCATTTTTAAACCATGCGCCAAAATAGTTATAGAACACATTGATTTCTTCTGCTGCTCGCTGAGCATCTTCTTCACTCTCTGCAACATAAGCATGTTGTAACAGCATAATCTCAGGACGAGGAATATCATTGAATTTTTCACAGGCATGATCAAAATGGTTTTTTAACTTACTAATTTCTTCATGCCCGAGATGCAGTGGTGTAACCTGTACATTACAGCCATTTTGAACGGCAAATTCATGGCTGTTTGGATCACGTGCAGCAACCCAGATCGGTGGATGTGGTTGCTGTAAAGGTTGTGGTGAAGATGTGGTTTTTGGAAATTTCCAGAACTCGCCATCATGTGCATAATCACCTTTCCACAAAGCTTTTATTGCAGGAATCATTTCACGCAGGCGCTGCCCGGCACTCCATGCATCCATTCCAGGAACCAGTCTTTCATATTCAAAAGAATATGCACCACGTGCAATACCGATATCCAGACGTCCATTACTGATCACATCCGTCATAGCGGCTTCACCTGCCAATTTAATCGGATGCCAGAATGGGGCAACAACTGTTCCTGTACCTAAGCGAACATTTTTGGTCTTATTGGCCAAATCAACCAGATTTAAAAATGGATTCGGAGCAATAGTAAAATTCATACCATGATGTTCACCTGTCCAGATTGCATACATTCCCCCTCGGTCTGCAATCTGACATAATTCGATCATTTCTTCATACAACTGCTGTTGTGTCTGCTGATCAGACACGCGTTCCATGTGAATAAATAGTGAAAAACGCATAATTAAACCCCTTCTTTTACAATTTGACGAACCGTTCCTGCAATTTCATTACCATAATAAATACCGTAACTTTGCAATTGCTTTTCCCGGTGATAACGTTGCAACATACTTTCTAATGCAGGATTAACGAATTGCAGGGAGGATAGTTTATCCAGATCAACGAATTTACCTTTTAAAGGTTGTGAAGTTGGTGCATTACATAAAAATGAAATGTATTGATGTTGATTACTACAGTGTTCATACACTGAATAGATAAAACTTGCTGATGCATCAGACTTATATTCATCAAATAATTTTTTTAAGGCTTGATCTGCACCACTCTGATCTACCTCAATATGCGGAATCGTCCAGAGGTGGTTTGCATCTTCAAGCAGTAAAACCTGATTTTCGTGCGCAATAATGGCACTAATCACTACTTTTGGTCCTGAGCTTACTTCTTTTGAAATAATTTCAGTCGAAAATTTGGCAGGGGTAAAATATCCACCACGATAATATCCCAACCCAGCAAAACCCGATGATGCAAAATTTTCAATCTTGCCAATTAAAATTGCATGATCACCAGCATCAACAATTTGATAAGTAGTACAATCAAACCATGCTGTAACATCATCTAAAATTGGATTTTGGTATTCACTGAATGACCATTTCACCTCAGCAAAACGATCTTGACTTGGACGGGCAAAAATATTGGAAATATTTTTTTGCTCTTCTGCCAAAATATTGATGGCAAAATGCTGGGTATTGGCAAAATTCTCATAGTTACTGGATGTCTTGGCAATACTTACCAATAACAAAGCCGGATCAAGAGAAACCGAGGCAAAAGAATTTGCGGTAAAACCCAAAGGTTTATTTCCATTTTCTTTACTGGTCGTAACAATCGTTACGCCTGTCATAAAGGCACCAAATGCATCCCTTAATTCTCTAATCTTATCGATTGATTCCATTTCACTCATGACTATATTCCCTTATTTTCTGGCTAATGTTCAAAACTGGCGTTTTAAGCCAATCTTCCATTGCTTGATTAACTTGTTCAGGTGCAGTCAGATTAACCATATGGCGATGCTGATCAATAATCACGGCCACACCAAGTGGTGCATGCTTCGCCATTTCTATACTCATGGCAGCTGTGGAATTTAAATCATCTTCACCAGTAAGAATCAGTGCAGGACATTGCACTTGTTCCCACAAATCAGCATAAACATTATCACCACGAGCAAAGGCTGAATAAGCTGTTGCATAACCACGTAAATTAATTTGCTGTAACCATTTTTTCACTCTGTCACATGCGAGTCGTTCTATTTCACTCGTACCGAACCAGCGTTGTAATGGTGTTTCAATATCAAGTTCACCATCTTTTAACTGCTCAGCACGATCTATCACTGCCTGACGTGCCTGCTCAGTACGCTTATAAACACCGTTCAACACTGCAACACGCTTCACCAAATCTGGTCTGGTCGCAGCAACGCCTGTGGCAATCAGCGATCCCATCGAATGTCCAGCCAAATTCACAGGTTCAGAGCTTAAATGTTCAATTACATGAATTGCCCATTGCACAAAATCTTGTAAACTGGCGCCTTCGAGCAAAGCATCACTTTCACCATGTCCCGGCATATCTACCGAGATCACACGATAATTTTTAGAGAAATACTCAATTTGTGGATACCAAGCCGCTGCCTGCATGCCCACACCATGAATCAGAACCAATACTTCACCCTGACCATGTTCCAGATAATGAACTTGACTGTTATTTGACAGCCGCAGGGTTTTTGAGGTCATGACCTAACTCTTCCAAATCTTGATAACGATCACCAATACGGTGGTGTGGGCGACCAGCAGTTGAAGCCCCAATTACAATAACCAGTTCATCAGCAGCAGGAGCATCAGGAATAGCAAACTGAATGGTTAAATAATGTGAACGGCGACCTTCATCATTTTTATCCATCATAGGCACCAAAATTGGTGCATTCGCTGGCCCACGCGTGTTATTGAATGCAAGATAAGATTTCGCACCGACTGCACTACGATAAGTATTACCAAAATGTAAGGTATGAATTAATGCGGAAGCATGTTCAAGTTCACCATCCAGACCAACAACAGCCGATTTACCAAAAGCCTCCACTGCTTCACCTGAACCAATTTCATCAAGAATCAATTTTGTTAAATGCTCACTTAGAATTGGTGCAATACGTCGAATTTCAGGTGTTAAATTTTCTACATATCCCTGACCTGCCCATGGATTTTTAATCACTGCTGCTGCTGCCACCATTTTTAATGGGGTTGCTGCTTCTTTAGCACCATCAACATAAATTGTTTCTACATGCAGTACGGTTTTCCGAATTAGGCTCACGTTTTAATCTCCTTGGTTTTACTCGAATATAAAACACAATATTATGGTATACAATAGTACAAGCTACTCATGTACCATTTTTTTTGCTAAAATACTTGATGAAAATGTAACTAAAGATTACATTCATTAGTGAGAAAAGCCTTGAATCTAAAAATTGAACAACCGCCAATTACGCTACGGGAAATGGCATTAACCAATTTGCGCAATGCAATTATTACTGGCTACTTTCCGGCAGGAAAAAGATTGGTAGAACGTGTGTTATGTGAAGAACTCGGTGTCAGTCGAACTGTAGTTCGGGAAGCGATTCGCTATCTTGAAGCAGAAGGTCTGGTAGAAATTATTCCCAATAAAGGGCCTATTGTTTCTGTGCTTAACTGGCAAATTGCAGAACAAATTTACGATATACGTTTATTATTGGAACAAAGCGCTGTTGTTGATTGCACTAAGAATCTTGACTTACAAAATAGTCAAATATTGCAGCAACACCTAGAGCAATTACATCAAGCGTTTGAACAAAATAATATTCCCCATCTATTGGCCGTTTCCCGTGAACTGTATCATCAAATTTTTACCATTGCGCAACATGATATCGCATGGGAAGTTGTTGAGCGTTTAAATGGGCGTATTAGTCGTTTACGTGCAATGACCATTAATTCAACTCGGCGGGAAATTTCAGGTTATGAACGCATTTGTCGGATTATGGAAGCAATTTTGGCACATGATCCCGAATCTGCAAAACAAGCCGTAACAGACCATTTGGCAGAAGCATCAGCAATAGCCAAACAAATTCTTAATCCGTAAGGAGAAACTCATGGCAGCATACTGGATTGCTCATGTCACCATTCAGGATATGGCACAATATGAAAAATATATGCAACTGGCACCCGCTGCATTTCAAAAGTATGGTGCAAAGTTTCTGGCACGTGGTGGTCAGGCATTAAATCCTGAAGGGAAAATATTTGAACGCCATGTCTTAATTGAATTTCCTGATTTGGCAACTGCACAAGCTTGTTATGAATCTGAAGAGTATCGTTTAGCTCGAAATGCACGTGCTGATTGTGCAGATGTAATGATTAGTATTGTAGAGGCTTAATTTTTATAAGCAAACCAGAAGTCATCCATTAAATACATCACAATAAAAAGCCTTTAATATTCTAATGCAATACTAAAGGCTAATTTAAGTCGATATCAGCAGAATAAGTAATTTATTACTGAACACTTAGTTTTTCAAAAGCACTAGTTTGCTTATCCCTTTCCGCTCACGCTTCAGGTGTTCGCCTTGCGCAGGGGCAAAGTAGTACTTTCTTATCCCTGCTCAGGAGTTGGGGTATTTTCTTCGATTAGGGTGCGTAATTCACCACTCTGGAACATTTCCATCATAATGTCACTACCACCAACCAATTCACCTTTTACCCATAATTGTGGAAAAGTCGGCCAATTGGCAATTGCTGGCAATGTCGCACGAATATCAGGATTTTCCAGAATATTGACATAAGCAAATGGACGACCAATCTGGCTTAATACTTCTACTGCACGTGCTGAAAAACCACATTGTGGAAATTGTGGGGTGCCTTTCATGTAAAGTAATACAGCATGTTTGGCAATCTGATCACGAATTAAAGCTTCAGTATCTCTTGCTTGTTCAGTCATTAATAACATTCCTCTTTAATAATAGTGCTAATTATAAACCAAAGCGATCAACTAATTTCAATCAATTATTATTTTGTTGTGCTGTTTTGGAAAAAACCATATAGGTTTAAATAACAGGTAGATCAATAAAAATTTATAAAAAACAATGTAATATAAATATTTCTCTTATTATTTTACAATAAAAAAGCCAGCAAAAAATGCTGACTTTTTTACTAGGTATTAACGGTTACCAAAAGATGAATAGTCATCATCATTGAAATTTGGCGTGTAATTTTCATCAAGATTTTGCAAATGCTCATGCATTGCACGCTCATGTTGAATACGCTGATAAATTTCTTCACGATGGACTGATACTTCTTTAGGCGCATTGACACCAATACGCACTTGATTACCTTTCACACCTAAAACTGTGACACTCACCTGATCACCAATCATTAGAGTTTCACCAACACGACGAGTCAAAATTAGCATACGGCCTCCTTGCTAAATGTGCTTCATTCGAAAGAGAAACTACCATTGATCACAAACCAGTCTTAAACATTTTTCGCACAACCGCTTAATTCTGTTTGTAAACAAATCACGTTTTTAAATATAACAGAGCCACTATATAAGAATAGTGGCATCTTGTCAGGCAATCTTAGTTTTTTTTGCCAATTAATGCAAATTGGTGCTTAGTTTTTAAGCACGAGCGCTACTTTCACCAGATTCACGATCTAAACCAAAGGCACTATGCAATGAACGAACAGCCAATTCAAGATAATTTTCTTCGATTAAAACTGAAATTTTAATTTCTGAAGTTGAAATCATCAAAATATTAATGCCTTCATCAGCCAATGCAGTGAACATTTTACTTGCTACACCAGCATGTGAGCGCATACCAACACCCACGATAGAAACTTTTACAATATCATCACGACCTGTAACTTCGCGCGCTTTAATTTCTTTCGCTGCATTTTCAAGAATGCTACGGGCTTTAGCATAATCAATACGGTTAACAGTAAATGTAAAATCTGTGGTGCCATCTTCTTCAATATTTTGGACTATCATATCCACTTCAATATTTGCAGCACTGATTGGGCTTAGAATTTTAGAAGCAATACCTGGTTCATCAGGTACACCTAAAATTGTTAACTTTGCTTCATCACGATTAAATGCGATTCCTGAGATAATTGGCTGTTCCATATTTTCTTCTGCCTCAGTTGTGATTAGTGTACCGACTGTTTGTTTGAACTGTTCATCAAAAGCACCATCATTGTCATTATCAAAGCTGGATAATACACGTAGTGGTACCTGATATTTACCAGCAAACTCAACTGAACGAATTTGCAAGACTTTTGAACCTAAAGATGCCATTTCCAGCATTTCTTCAAAAGAAATACGGTCAACTTTTTTGGCTTTAGGTGCAACTCGTGGGTCGGTTGTATAGACGCCATCCACATCAGTATAAATCTGACATTCATCAGCTTTTAATGCTGCTGCCAATGCCACACCTGTAGTATCTGATCCACCTCGACCTAATGTTGTGGTATTTCCAAGCTCATCTACTCCCTGAAAACCTGCAACAACAATAACTTTGCCAGCTTCAAGCGCTGTGGTCATCACATCTGTATCGATCGATTCAATACGTGCTTTGGTAAATGCACTATCGGTTTTGATCCCCACCTGACGCCCCGTATAAGAACATGCAGATACACCGATTGAATTTAATGCCATGGCTAACATGGAAATCGTTACTTGCTCACCTGTAGACACCATTTGATCAAGTTCACGTGGGTCAGGTGTTGTAGTAATGGCTTTCGCTAATGCCAACAAGCGATTGGTTTCACCGCTCATTGCAGAAACTACAATCACAACTTTATGACCGTGATCGTGCCAGCGTTTAACCCGATGAGCAACATTTAAAATGCGCTCAGGTGTACCCATTGAAGTTCCACCATATTTTTGTACGATTAATGCCATAGCTATTCCATATAAGCCGTGATCCTGACAGGCCCATCAGGATCAGTTACACATTGAAGTTCTATTGTTGTGCAAGCCATGCAGGCAAAGCTGCAATAACCTGTTCAAACTTCTCATTAAGTGGCGCGCCACCTTGTGCCAAGTCAGGTTTACCACCACCTTTACCACCAAGTTCAGTAGCCAGATGCTTGATGATCTCTCCTGCCTTGATATTTGCCTGATGCTGCTTCGCAACAGAAGCAATCAGGCTCACTTTATCTGCATCTACACCTGCCAGAACGATAATAGCATCATCCATTTTTGATCTAATACTGTCGTGTAGATGACGTAATGCTTTCGCATCCATAGCTTGCTGTGAAGCAATCAAAGTACGGCGATTATTTATGTCTTGTACCTGATTTAATAACTCTACTGCTTGTAGATTTGCCAACTTCTGGTTAAGTTGCTCAATGTGTTTCTGTAATTGTACAGCATGATCAACAGTCGCCTGTACACGATCAAATGTCTGATCTTTTTGTGCTTTTAACAAAGCATCAATCTGACGAATGGTACGATCTGCCTTTTGTGCTGATTCAAGAGCAACCGTACCTGTGATGGCTTCAATACGACGAATTCCAGCAGCAACACCACCTTCAGAAACAATCTTGAATAAACCAATGTCACCTGTACGCTTCACATGAATACCACCACAAAGTTCTACTGAGAATGGTACATCATTATTCACAGTTCCCATGGTCAACACACGTACAGTTTCACCATATTTTTCTCCGAATAACATCATTGCGCCTTTTTGCTTGGCACTTTCAATATCCAGAATTTCAGTTTGCACAATTGTATTAGCAATCACTTCACGATTGACCAATTGCTCAATTTGTTGCAGTTGTTCAAATGTCACAGCCTGATCATGTGAGAAGTCAAAACGTAACATTTCTGAAGCAACCAGTGAACCTTTTTGCTGAACATGACTTCCCAGAATTTGACGTAATGCAGCATGCAATAAGTGCGTCGCAGAATGGTTACGAGAAATTGCTGCACGTAAATCAGCCTTTACTATCGCTTGAACACTTTGTGTTGTTTTAAGATGACCTACGGTCACCACCCCTTGATGAACAAAAGCATTACCAGATTTTTTGGTATCATGAACTTCAAAGATTCCAGTATCATTCTTGAAGATTCCGGTATCACCAACTTGCCCACCACTTTCAGCATAAAATGGAGTCTGATTAAGTACAATCAGCGCTTCGTCACCTTCAAAAACTTCTTCAACCTGCTCACCATCTTTATAAATAGCAAGGATTTCGCCTTGTCCATTGGTAGCATCATATCCATCAAACTGGGTAGCACCGTCTACTTTTACAATGCTATTATAATCTACTGCAAATTTTCCGGCTTCACGTGCCCGCTGACGCTGTGCAGCCATCTCTATTTCAAAGCCGTTTTCATCAATGGTTAATTCACGTTCACGGGCAATATCTGCGGTTAAATCTGCCGGAAATCCATAGGTATCATAAAGTTTAAATACAACTTCACCCGGAATAGTATTTCCATTAAGTTGGCTTAACTCACTTTCAAGCACTTTCAGGCCTTGTTCCAGAGTTTTGGCAAACTGTTCTTCTTCTTTTATTAAGGTTGCTTCGATACGAGATTGATTTACAGCCAATTCAGGGTAAGCTTGTCCCATAACATCAATTAAAGGTTGCAGCATTTTATAGAAGAATGTGCCGGTTGCACCCAATTTATTGCCATGACGTACTGCACGGCGAATAATACGGCGCAATACATAGCCGCGTCCTTCATTAGAAGGATTAACGCCATCAGCAATCAAAAAGCAACAAGAGCGAGCATGATCTGCAATAACGCGTAAAGATGGTTGTCCTTCATCTTGAATGCCCGCAATTTCAGCTGCTGCTTTAAGTAAATGCTGGAATAAGTCGATATCATAGTTGGAATTGACATGCTGTAAAACTGCGGAAATACGCTCAAGTCCCATGCCAGTATCTACAGATGGTGCAGGCAATGCATGCAAAATTCCATCTGCGGTACGATTAAACTGCATGAATACATTGTTCCAGATTTCAATAAAACGATCGCCATCTTCTTCAGGTGTGCCCGGTAACCCCCCCCAGATATGTTCACCATGATCAAAGAAAATTTCAGAACATGGACCACAAGGGCCGGTATCACCCATTGCCCAAAAGTTATCTGAAGCGTATTTTTCGCCTTTATTATCTCCAATACGGATAATGCGTTCAGCAGCAAGCCCGACTTCTTTGTTCCAGATATCAAATGCTTCGTCATCAGTATGATAAACTGTGACATAAAGCTTATCTTTAGGTAAACCCAGCCATTGTTCTGAGGTTAAAAATTCCCAGGCATAGTGAATTGCTTCACGTTTAAAATAATCACCAAAGGAGAAATTACCCAGCATTTCAAAAAATGTATGATGTCTTGCTGTATAACCGACATTATCCAAATCGTTATGCTTGCCACCGGCACGTACACATTTTTGTGATGTTGTCGCGCGGGTATAGTCACGTTTTTCCAAACCAAGAAAACAGTCTTTAAACTGATTCATCCCAGCATTGGTGAACAATAATGTTGGGTCATTATGCGGAACGAGTGAACTCGAGGCGACACGTGTATGACCTTTCGATTCAAAAAATGATAAAAAGGCTTCACGAATTTCAGCGGACGTCATAAAACGTGTACTCACAACAAGTCACTCCATATTCAATTTCAAGGTCATGTTCGGCTATGAAAATTTATTTTTACCGAGCGACAACCAAATTATAAAAGCGCTAAATTATAACGGAAAAAATCTGCATCAACCAATCATTTTCCTGCCATTCACAAATTTAGCCTGTCATTGATAACACTCTAAAAACAAAAGCTAAAGATGAAGCATAAAATAATACGGTCAATTGCATGTTTATTCATCAATTTAACAGAATATTATGAGGGTTTTATGTCTAAAAAATTATTCAAATCAATTTTAACTGGTTCTTCCCTATCATCCCTTTTCACAATGTTTTAATATAACCAGCTGATTTTTATTGATGATGTAAGGAATTCTCCATGCAACGTATTGCCATTAACGGTTTTGGTCGAATTGGTCGAAATGTTGTCCGTGCATGGTTTGAAAATTCCAATCCACTATGCACAATTATTGCCATTAATGATGTTGCAGAGATCCAGACGCTGGCACATCTATTACGTTTTGATAGCACGCATGGACGTTTTGCCGGCAGCATTGACGTCATACAAGAACAACACCGGCAATTTTTATGGATTCAAGCATTCAACAAATCACTAAAAATCGAAGTTTTTAAAAAACCTCAACCGATTGACTTGCCATGGAAAACCCTCGAAATTGATGTGGTACTCGAATGTACAGGTTTATTTCGTTCAAGAGCTGATGCCAGTCAACATTTAATTACAGGTGCAAAACGTGTCATTATTGGTGCTGCACCTTTTGATAGCGTAGATGCTGCTATTGTTTATGGCATTAATCATCATGAATTAACGACTGAAGATCGGGTAATTTCCAGCGTTTCATGTACGACACAGGCACTTGTGCCATTAGTTAAAATTTTGGATGATGCTTTTGGTATTGAAACAGCCATGATGACAGAAATTCACGCAGTGACTGCTGATCAATCTGTACTGGATCATGCTCATCGGGATTTACGCCGTGCCCGTGCTTCAGGACAAAATATTATCCCAACCACTTCCAGTGCTTTAGGCGCTTTGAAACGCGTAATGCCAAAAATGGAAAATCGTATTGAAGGATTCTCTATCCGTGTTCCAACCATCAATGTTGCAGCCATTGATTTAAGTTTTGTCATGCCTGATACGCATACTATTGATGATATCAATACCCTACTGACACAATTTGCCCAAGGCGAATTTTCAAATATCATGTCTGTAATTGATCAGCCTCTGGTTTCCAGTGATTTTAATCACTCTCCTGAATCATTAATTGTTGATTTGACACAAACCATGGTGGTCGGTCGGCATGCAAAAGTTTTTGCATGGTATGATAATGAATGGGGTTATGCTAATCGTTTACTGGATTTGGTCAGTGTTCTACCCAACTAAAATAATTGCCTGAATTAAATTTGACATAATCATTAAATCTTTGAAATTGCTTTAATCCATAGATATAGATATTTTGGACTATGGTTACAGTCTTTTTATCAGATCAAGTAACTTATCTTATCTATCATCGCTAAGAATATAAAAAAATATAAAAAGAAAGCAAGCCAATATGTTTGGCATACTATTGGCTTATAAATTTTTCAACAATAAATTAATATTTAAAATCAATAACATATAAAATATGCGCAAAATGAACATTTTTTCAATACCCAACCTCAGGTATGTTCATATTCGGACAAGTCTTTTATTCTATTACTATTCATCAAATTGCTGTTTCAATCATAATAGGTGACGTGTGTCTGATCTAGAACTTGTTTTACCCACTCCTGTTTTCATCATTGAAGATGATCCGGTCATGCAAACAAGATTATCCAGTCTTTTATTATCGGTTGGTTATAAAACTGAACAATTATTATTTTCTCAGACATTGGCACAATCCAAAAAAATGGTAGAAGAACACCCAATATCATTTTGTTTAGTTGATTTGGGATTACCAGATGGTAATGGACAGGATTTCATTGAATATTTGCGCAATCAGGATATCGGTATTCCAATACTTGTAATTTCCGCATGGAGTACTCAAGATGCCATATTAGGAGCAATTCAATCAGGTGCTACGGGTTATTTACTCAAAGAACGTGACGATTTTGAAATTATACTGTCTATTCGCAGTATTTTACGTGGTGGTGCGCCAATAGATCCATTTATTGCGCAACAGATTTTAAGCAAAATTATTAAACCGAATCAACCCAGAGTATCGTTACAACATTCAAATCATATTTTATCTTCCCGCGAATTAGAAATTTTAGAATTGGTTGCACAAGGTTTAAGTAATAAAGCTATCGCTAATGAAGTCAATTTATCAAGATATACCGTAGAGTCACATATTAAACATATTTACCGGAAACTTGCTGTATGCAACAGAACCAAAGCCGTAGATACTGCTCGATCACTCGGTATATTATAAAATTTTTATATTGCATTTGCTTAGGGATGCTACTCATCCTTGTAAAACCGAGTTATGCCCAAAGCAATCTACAACTAGGGAATTGTACAGCACATATTCAAAATATGTATATCGCTAAAGGTATAGGAAAAGATCATTTACAGCGTCCAGAAAATGGCTGGTTAAAAATAAAAACTTTTCCTGATTTTGTCGATTCTCACTGGAAAAACTATTCAGGAAATATTTGGTATAAAATACAACTGAATTATGATTGTCCAGTACAGCAACACAATCCAGTCATGCTGGTCATTAACCGTATCAATGTTACCGGAGAAATTTTTATTAATGATGACTTGTTATGGCAAGATCAATCATTAGTAGAACCATTATCCCGTAGCTGGAATATGCCTCGCTATTGGAATATTCCTGCATCAAGTTTAAAAAAAGGCGAAAATACACTTTGGATTCGGGTAATCAGTGTTCCCACACAATCTTCTGGACTTGGAAAGGTATTTATCGGAAATCCCAAAGAAATCATGCCCAAATTTCAGGAGTTTTGGTATGAACAACGAGTTTTAACCTTTTTTAATTTAATTTTTTCTTTAACCCTCGGTATTGTTGCACTAATCATTTGGTTGTTTCATCATCAAGAAAAAGTTTTTGGCTGGTTTGCACTCACTTCATTAGCATGGGTATTATTTTTATCAGGTCACCTCATTAGCTATACACCAGCAGGCTTGAATCAAATTCAATTTACCTTTCTAAATCTTATCATCTTAAATTTTTATAGTGTGTTTTTTTGCTTTTATGCATGGCGGCTGGCAAGAGTAACTTTTCCTAAAATTGAAAAAATACTCTGGATTTTTTTGCTTACAATTACTTTTATTCCTTTGCTCCCCTTTGATCAATATCAAAATACATTATTATTCATTTATTTTTTTACTGGAATTTTGATTTTATTTGCTAATTTCATTAGTTTCCAATGTATTGCATGGAAAGTTAAGCAAATAGAATCTACTTTACTTGCTTATATTTTTATCATCTATATTTTTATTTCAATACATGATTTATATGGCTTTTTTTTCATAAAAAACCAAGAGAATTTACTATTCCCCTATACTGGTCCGATCACCACTTTTTTCATTGCAATTATCTTAGGATTACGCTTATCTAAGAATATTAAGGAAATTTCAAGATTTAACAAAGTACTTGAAGAAAATATTATTCAAACCAGAAGCGAATTGACCAACTCATTGACCACTCAATATAAACTTGAACTCATCAATATAAAATTACAGGAAAGGATTAATCTTGCACATGATTTGCATGATGGGCTGGGTGGTTCACTCGTACGCTCTATGGCATTAATTGATCAAAGCAAAGTTAATTTGAGTAATGAGCAATTCCTATCCATGCTGAAATTATTAAGAGATGATTTGAGGCAAATTATTGATAGTGGTTCTAGTGTTGATGCAAAAATTCCTAAAACACCGATACTTTGGGGAGCACCGATTCGTTATCGTTTCAGTCAATTATTCGATGAAATGGATATTTACTCCTATTGGCATTTCCCTAATCAATGGGAAATTAAACCTTCACCGCTAGAATGTTTAACCTTATTACGAGTTGCTGAAGAATCTCTAACTAACATTATTAAACATAGCCAGGCAACACAAGTGAAAGTCCAAATGTTTTATAATGATCAACAGCAACTCATTTTGGAAATACAGGATAATGGTATTGGCTTTGATCCAGCATTGGTTCAACAGTCAGGACTAAGTATTGGTATTCGCAGTATGAATATTCGACTGGAAAAAATTAATGCCAAAATGAAGATTGACTCACAAGCTGGGAGAACCATAATTCAGGTGATTAAATCCTTCAACACACCTAAAGTTAATTTATTGTGATTGAGCTAGCAATAGTTTGACTGGTTTATAGTTACGACGATACATTGGTAAAATTCCATATATTTGCATAGCTTCCAAATGTGCTTTGGTCGGATAACCATTATGTTTAGCAAATCCATATTGTGGATAAAGTATATCTAATTCCTGCATCTGGTGATCCCGGGTTACTTTTGCAAGAATACTAGCGGCACTGATTTCCTGATGTAATGCATCACCACCAATCACGGCTTCACACGCCAAGGATAAATCCGGACAACGATTGCCATCAATACGAACTAATTGTGGAGTTATGGACAAAGTTTCTACCGCTCTTTTCATGGCCAGCATGGTGGCTTGTAAAATATTGAGTTGATCAATTTCTTCATGTGTTGCTTCTGCAATTGACCAGGACAGTGCTTTTTGCTTAATTTCCAGAAATAGCTGCTCACGTTTTTTTGCCGTAAGTTTTTTGGAATCATTTAACCCTTCAATTGGATTATTCGGATCGAGAATGACCGCAGCAGTCACGACCGAACCAATTAAAGGCCCTCGCCCAGCTTCATCTACACCAGCAATATACAATGTTGTTCTCCAATTAAAAAAGCGATCTTGTGGATCGCCTTTGGCATTTTATAGCACAATTATTTTTTCACAAATTCTGAATAACAGGCACTTAGTGTTTTAGCAACCGTATTGGTTACAATCTGTGCACGTGCATTTGGATCCATGGCAGCCTGTGCCAGTTCAACCGCAGTTACATTTTGTGGTGCTTTTTCGCTAACACAACCACAAACTTTAGTTTCCAGTGCCTCTTGCTGTTCAGCAGTCATGGTTAATGCAACTACACGAAAAGCATTATTACTTTGCAATTCTGTACGACATTGACTATCAACGGCTGCTTTAAAAATATTTCCTCCAATTGTTGCTGCAGTACCAATACTATTAGTACCTGAATTTGTGGTACCTGTTCCAGTGCTTGTTGCACATGCTGTTAATGCCAGTGTTGTCGATGCAACAACCATCATAAGTATTTTTTTCATCTTCCCAATATTCCCGAGTATTTATGAATTTTTGATACTGATACCAAAATGCTTCAATACAAGCATTTTTGATGGGCTTACTATACAAAAAATGCCTGAATTAAATAGCATTAATTTTGTTAATCCATTTTGTTTTTTGCTCGTTCGGTAAAAAACTGGCTTGAAAAGAATGAATAGCCAATTGTTTTAATTCCAAATTACTCAGTGCCAATGCATCGGCAATGGCATAAAAATTGTCATTCATATATCCTCCAAAATAAGCCGGATCATCTGAATTGACAGTGACCATTACACCTTTTTGCAGCATACGCTGAATATTGTGTTGCGCCATATCATCTACAACACAAAGCTTTAAATTACTTAATGGGCAAACAGTTAACGGCATTTTTTCGCTGATTAAACGCTGCATCAATATGTCATCTTCTTCTGAGCGCACACCATGATCAATACGATTAACCTTTAATAAATCCAGTGCTTCCCAGACATAATCAGCCGGCCCCTCTTCACCTGCATGCGCAACAACTAAATAACCTTGCTGTCTTGCTTTGGAAAAAACACGTTCAAATTTACTGGGTGGATGCCCTACTTCACTGGAATCCAGACCTACAATTTTGATTTTATCTTTAAACGGTTCCGCCTGTTTTAAGGTTTCAAATGCAGCATCTTCACTCAAATGACGTAAAAATGACATAATTAAATATGATGTAATCCCTAATTTTTGTTCTGCATCAACACAGGCACGATGTAATCCCTGAATAACAGTTTCAAAAGCAACTCCGCGATCTGTATGAGTTTGTGGATCAAACATGATTTCGGTGTGAACTACATTATCCTGTTGGCATTTTTCAAAATATGCCCAAGCTAAATCATAAAAATCTTGGGCATATAGCAATACACTGGCACCAGCATAATAAATATCCAAAAAAGATTGTAGATTATGAAAATTATAAGCCTGTTTAACCTCTTCAACAGACTGATAAGGAATTTGCACCTGATTACGTTTGGCAATTTCAAACATAAGTTCAGGTTCAAAGCTCCCTTCAATATGTAAATGCAACTCGGCTTTAGGTAATGCTGCAATTAAATCATGCTGCTGCACAAAACTTCTCCAAAATTTCAAAATAAAAAAAGGTGTAGCCGTGACTACACCTAAAATACATCATTCAGCGTTAGCCACCAAATACAGCAAATTTAAATGCCCATAATACGGCAATAATCCACACCATATATGGAACATCTGCTGCTTTTCCGGTTAACAGTTTGATCACCGCATAACTGATAAAACCAATGGCAATTCCATCTGCAATAGAATAAGTAAACGGCATAAAAACGATAGTCAAAAATGCCGGAACAGCTTCAGTAATATCATCCCACTCAATACCTGTGACGCCATGAATCATTAATACACCGACATATAATAATGCTGGCGCAGTTGCAAAAGCAGGTACACTTTGAGCAAGTGGAAATAAAAATAATGCCAGAATAAATAGTACAGCTACTACCACTGCCGTTAAACCTGTACGCCCACCGGCTGCAACACCTGATGCAGATTCGATATATGGTGTTGTAGATGATGTTCCCAACGCTGCACCGGCAATAATCGCACTAGAATCTGCCAAAAGTGCGCGTTTTAACCGTGGTAATTTACCATCTTGTAATAAACCTGCACGTTGTGATACACCAACCAGTGTTCCGGTACTGTCAAATAGATCCACCAAAAAGAATACGAAAATAACACCAACCATGGAAATATTAAATAATCCATGAAAATCCATTTGCAAAAATGTGGGTGCAATGGAAGGAATGGCACCGACAATGCCTTGAAATTGATTATGCCCAGTTAGCGTAGATAAGATAGTAATCGATAAAATACTAATAATAATTGCACCACGGATTTTGTAATGATGCATTACTACAATCAATAAAAACCCTAATGCAGCAAATAAAACAGAAGGCGCTGCCAGATCACCCATTTTCACCAGTGTCGCTTCATTACCTACCACAACACCCGCAGACTTTAGAGCAATTAATGCCAGAAAAAAACCAATCCCACCTGCGATTGATAATTTTAATGACATTGGAATGGCATTAATCATGGCCTCTCTAAATTTAAACAGGCTAACAAACAAAAATACACAACCAGAAACAAAAACAGCTGCCAATGCTGTTTGCCAAGGTACCCCCATTCCCATACATACCGAAAATGTAAAATATGCATTCAGACCCATACCCGGTGCCAAAGCAATAGGATAATTGGCAACCAATCCCATCACCAGACAACCAATTGCTGCTGCAATACAGGTAGCAACAAATACTGCACCCTGATCCATACCAGTTAAATGTAAAATACTTGGGTTGACAATGATGATGTAACACATGGCCAGAAATGTTGTAAATCCAGCCAAAACCTCTGTGCGTACATTGGTTTGATTGTGACGGAGCTTGAACAAACGCTCCAGCAAGCCCACAGAAGAATCTGAATGTTGCATTATTTATCCTCAAAAAATATGTTAATGCATAACGCATTAACATAAGCTTTTTTCGTTATCACGACACGATAACGATTACACCCAAAGCAAGCAAAGCTTGTGCCATGCGGTTTATGCTTAGGTGATATTTTGGCCATTTCAACCAGAGATATCTAAAAAAACAAAAGCCCCAACACACGATTGGGACTTGAATAAAAATTTAAACCCTAAGGAGCAATCGGTAATAGCGGTTGTTGTACATCAGCATTTTGAGCACGATGTCGCATAAAATGATCCATCAATACGATTGCCAGCATTGCCTCTGCAATTGGTGCAGCACGAACACCCACACAAGGATCATGACGACCTTTAGTTATGACATCTGTTGCCTGACCCTGTAAGTTAATGGTCTTACCTGTGGTAGTAATACTTGATGTTGGCTTCAATGCAATGGCGACCCGGATATCCTGACCTGAAGAAATGCCACCCAAAATACCACCAGCATGATTGGCAGTAAATCCTTGTGGTGTTAATTCATCACGGGACTGGTGTCCAAACTGTGCGGCAACTGCAAAGCCATCACCAATTTCAACTGCCTTGACAGCATTAATACTCATCATGGCATGGGCAATATCAGCATCAAGACGATCAAATACCGGCTCACCCCAACCGACAGGTACATGCTCAGCCAAAATTTCCAGTTTGGCGCCACAACTTGTTCCCTGTTCACGCAAAGAAGTTACCAAAGCCTCAAAACGTGGAACGGCATCAACATCACCACAAAAAAATGGATTATTGGCCACTTCATTCCAGTCCAGTTTACTGGCAACTTCCGTACCGATTTGTGTAACGTGTGCACGAATCAAAATACCAAATTTTTCTGCAAGATATTTTTTGGCAATGGCGCCCGCAGCAACTCGCATCGCTGTTTCACGGGCACTGGAACGCCCACCTCCACGGTAATCTCTAAAGCCGTATTTTTGGGTATAAGTGTAATCTGCATGTCCAGGACGGAATGTCTGAGCGATATTGCCATAATCCTTAGATTTTTGATCTGTATTACGAATTAATAATCCAATCGATGTCCCTGTGGTTTTTCCTTCAAATATTCCAGAAATAATTTCAACTTCATCGGGTTCTTTACGCTGTGTTGCAAATTTAGATGTTCCCGGTTTACGACGATCCAAATCTTGTTGTAAATCTTCAGTAGACAATTGCAACCCTGGTGGTACACCATCAACAATTGCCATTAATCCAGCACCATGTGATTCGCCACATGTTGTTACCCTGAATAATTGACCAATACTATTACCAGCCATGCTCAATTACTCCTTATTCAATCGATTGCTGAAAAATTGCCTGATATTCACGGCATTGTTGTGCTGTTAAGGCAAAAATACCGGAACCGCCATTTTGAAAGCTTAACCAGTGAAAATCAATTTTATTAAAGTTCTGTTTCAGCGCCCATTCGCTATTGCCCACCTCAATCACCAGTAAACCAGTTTCGGTCAGGTAATCCGCAGCAACAGCCAACATTTTACGTACAAGATCTAAGCCATCCTGTCCTGCGGCAAGTGCCAATTCAGGTTCATGATGAAATTCCTGCGGTAAATCCGCCATGTCTTGTGCATCTACATAAGGTGGATTCGACACGATTAAATCGTATTGATTTTCCGCAGGTATACGCACAAATAAATCAGATTCCAACAATGCAACCTGATATTGCATATTGTGATGTTCAACATTAATGGCTGCAACTTCCAGTGCATCCTTAGAAATATCTGTGGCATCGATCGCTGCATCCGGATAGGCATACGCCAGTGCAATGGCAATACAACCCGATCCCGTACATAAATCCAAAATACGTTCAGGTGTTTTAGGCATCACACTGGCAGGCAATTGATGACGATCTTCGCGCATTTGGCCTTGCTCATCCAGACAATAAGGCGCAAAACGATCCTGAATCAGCTCGGCAATCGGTGAACGAGGAATTAAAACCCGTTCATCTACATAAAACGGCTTACCATCAAAATAAGATAAATTTAATAAATATGAAGTTGGCACTCGCTCATTAATACGACGCTCCAACAAACTTAAAAATTCCTGCTTTTCATTTGGTAATAATTTGGCATCCAAAATTTCTGAATCCGCAGACCAATCCAAAGAAAGCGTTTGTAATACCAATGCAGAACTTTCAGCAAAAAAATCTTCTGTACCTTGTCCCAAATGTGCATCATATTGACGTAATGCTGTGACACCAAAACGGATAAAATCTCGAATGGTACTTAAATTTTCGCTTGCTTCCTGTAAGCTTTCCTGACTAATTAATGGATGATCCACTCAACACTCCAGACCCAAAACGATAGAATGCACTATTCTACTCACTTTCATCATAATTTATAAGCGAAACCTGAGATTTCATGCGTTGGTACAACGGTCTTTGATCATCTTTCAGGATTCATCAGACATTGCCGAATAAAATTTTACTCCTAGTTTTATGCGATCACGTCCATTAGACATCCGCCAACGGTTAGTATCCCGTAAAGAATAAACACAACCACAATATTCCTGCTGATAAAATTCTTCACGTTTCGATATTTCAATCATACGGTTGGCACCGCCATTCTTACGCCAGTTATAATCCCAATACATCATATCTGGATAATGTGAAGCTGCACGAATACCGCAATCATTAATTTGTTTCATGTTCTTCCAGCGAGAAATACCCAGTGAACTGGAAATCACCTTAAAACCATGCTCATGTGCATACAGTGCTGTACGTTCAAACCGCATATCAAAACACATGGTGCAACGAATACCTTTTTCCGGTTCATCCTCCATACCCTTGGCACGAGCAAACCAGTTATCCGTATCATAATCACAGTCAATAAATGGAATATGATGCTTTTCCGCAAAACGTATATTTTCTTCCTTACGAATCAGATATTCTTTGACTGGATGAATATTTGGATTATAAAAGAAGATGGAAAAATCAATTTCAGATTCAATCAATGCTTCCATAACTTCACCGGAACATGGCGCACAACAAGAATGTAGCAATAATTTATTTGCATGATCTGGAAGTTGTAGTTTTTCCCGTTGTTTTGTCATGACACTACACTGATTCAAAAATATTACGATAAATTATACTGAGTTCATGGCAAACTTGCAGCTAATGTTATTCTGTAAATTTTGCAATAATATGCCAGAAATCAACTCTGCTTTGTCTTTAAACATAATACATGTGCAACAATTACAGCAATTAACCGCTTAAATAGCCCATCATCATTGCAGAAAATAAACAGCCCTACCCGATTTATACGCACAGCCGAATGACTTTAGTGTACACTGCTCTACTGCATGTTTCTCACTTTTCAGGATTTGCATTTATGTCAGATCAAAATGATAAACTGGATCAGCTCAAAACTTCCGCATTTGATCGCCGTTTTTCCATTGCCAAAGCCTCTTTATTAGCAGGAACCCGTTGGGCGGCAGCAAATGCAACAAGTCTATTTTCCAGTGATGCCGAAAAAGAAAAGAAACGCAAAAAAGCCATGATTGAGCAGGCCAATTATCTGGTTTCAGAAATTGGAAAACTCAAAGGCTCCGTGGTTAAGATTGGTCAAATGATGGCACTTTATGGCGAGCATTTTTTGCCTGAAGAAGTGACTCAAGCATTGAATACACTCAATGATAATACCGTTGCATTATCATGGCCGATTATTGAACAGCATTTAAAACAACAATTAGGTGAAAAGTTTTTTGCACTGGATATTGAGCAAGAACCACTGGGTACAGCCTCACTGGCACAGGTGCATAAAGCTCGTCGTAAGTCTGATGGATTAGAACTGGTATTAAAAATTCAGTATCCCGGTGTTGCAGAAGCCATTGATTCAGATATGCGACTATTTCGCAGTATGCTAAGGCTTACGAATATCGTACCGCAAACTCGAGAATTTGACGAATGGTATGAAGAAGTACGCAGCATGATGCACCGTGAAGTCAACTATCGAATGGAAGCGGCAACCACTAAACGTTTTTATACGCGTTTAGCAACAGATAATCGCTATATCGTGCCGCAAATTATTGATGAACTCTGTACCGATCAAATTTTGTGTATGACCTTTGAACAAGGTGTACCGGTAAATAGCCCAACCCTGTTATCTTTACCACAACATCGCCGTAATTTATTAGGTGAAGCTTCACTAGAAATTTCTATTCGGGAAATTTTTGAATGGGGCGAAATGCAGACTGATCCAAATTTTGGTAATTATCTAATTCGCTTAGGCAATGGACATGATCGTAAGGATCAAATTGTTTTGCTTGATTTTGGTGCAATCCGCCAATTTGATGCACATTTATTGCATGTGGCAAGAAATTTAATTATTGCAGGCTATCATCACGATAAAACTGAAATGATTGCCAACATGACTGGTTACCCATTTTTTGACAATATTCCTGCTTCAGTCAAACCCGATCTGGCACAGGTATTTTTAATTGCCACTGAAGCATTTAGTACTCCGGAAAATAATCCGGAAATGCCGGAAGGTTTAATGGATGAGCAATATCGCTATCACTGGAAAAAAAGTCAGTTGCACAACCGAGTTATTCAGCAAGCTAGTCGCTCTATGGCATCCCGTTATTTTTCTGTACCGCCAAAGGAATTTATGTTTATTAGTCGTAAATTTATTGGTGCCTATACATTTATGACGGTAATTGATGCCAAAACTAATATTCGCGATATGGTTACACCTTATCTTAAAAAATCATAATATCTAATATCTTTATTGATGGGAGATAATATAAAATATTATTTCCCATCATTTATTTTGATTTACTTATACATTCCAATCATTATATTAACTAGATTATTTACTTCATCTTTTTATTATCCATTTGTAATAAAACCTAATATAGACCGAAATCATGAATATTGAAATAAATAAAAAATGATATCTAAATCATAAATTGTTTTATAGTTTTCAGATAATAAGCAATAACTTACAAGAAATATATCAACAAGAATAAAATGATAATGCTAAAGTAATTCAACAAACAGATCTACAAAATGTGAGAGGATAAATCAAATCATGCGATATAACAAACTGGGTCAGACAAATATCGATGTCAGTGCAATAGCATTAGGCACGATGACGTGGGGCGAACAAAATACTGAACAGGAAGCGCATCAACAAATTGATTTTGCACTGGCGCAGGGAATTAATTTTATTGATACTGCCGAATTATATCCTGTACCGCCCAAACCTGAAACCCAAGGTTTAACTGAACAGTATATTGGGACATGGCTTGCTAAATTTGGCCAGAGAGATAAAATTATTTTGGCCAGTAAAGTTGTAGGCCCTTCATCAGGAAATGGTGGAACAGATCATTTCCGTAATGGGCAAAGCCGCCATAATAAAGTGAATATTGAACAGGCATTACACGACAGTTTAACCCGTTTACAAACGGATTATCTTGATCTCTATCAATTGCATTGGCCAGATCGCCATACCAATTTTTTTGGTCAGTTGGGTTATAGTCACCTTGAACAGGACGACAGTACACCAATTCTTGAAACTTTATCAGTATTAAATGATTTGGTACAAGCGGGTAAAATCAGACATATTGGTTTATCTAACGAAACCCCTTGGGGAATTAGTCAATTTTTGCATCTGGCGGAAAAACATGACTTAGCCAGAGTTGTATCCGTACAAAACCCATATAATCTGCTCAACCGAACCTATGAAATAGGCACTGCGGAAATTTCCATTCGTGAGCATGCTGGTTTACTGGCTTACTCACCTTTGGCTTTTGGTCATTTAACCGGAAAATATTTAAATGGTGCATTGCCTGAAGGTGCAAGAATCACCAAATGGCAGCGTTTTTCACGTTATAAGAGTGAAAATGCAATAAAAGCTACAGAATTATATGTAGCACTTGCAAAAAAACACGGCATTGACCCCGCACAATTGGCATTGGCATTTATTAATCAACAACCGTTTGTGACCAGCAATATTATTGGTGCAACCAATTTACAGCAATTAAAAACCAATATTGACAGTATTGATGTAATCTTATCTGAAGATATTCTTGCCGAAATTGCAAATATTCACCAGCGTTATCCAAATCCAAGCCCTTAATCATCAGATAAAAAAACAGCCAAAATATCTAATTTATTTTGGCTGTTTTAGGGTCGATAAGATTATTTTTCTCAGTCAATTTTGATAATTTTACCATGCTCATCATGATGAACTGTGCTGATTTTTTGGCTACGACTTTGCTGTAAATCCTGAATGACTAATCCAAAGTGATTGGCATAATCCATATCCGTATTGGCCTGTAACTTTTTCTTCGGTTTATAAGGCACAAAATTATTCCAGAGTAACAATAACACAGCACAGATCATCAATAACATAACGCCTTTTTCTAGTGCTGTCATGAACATTAATAATAAATGATAGGCGACATTATGATGATGGGTATCCGTAAAGCCGAGTAATATCATGATTGGTCGCCATAAAAGCAACCACGCTACCCATAACAATGCGGTGGTGGTAGTTGATAAATAACGCCTATGCCAAGGTAGCTGATCACGTACATCAATAATTAAAGCATGTTGTTTCATTGTAGATCCCCCCATTCCATCATGATTTATTGACCCGAATTAATTTTAATGCCGCGATCCGGACTAACCCATCTTGCTCGCTGCTCAGTGCCGCGTAATAATACTTTTGGAAAGGCCACAATACTCGCAGATACTGTAATTAACCAAAATACGAATGGATACCAGATCATCCAGTAATAATTCCGCCCAAGTTGATTTTCATAACGACTGTCCATCCATTTACTAATAATAAATTGAAATAAACAGGTCAATCCAAGCAATATCCCTGTTCCATAAGGTAAAAAAGGTGAACTGACTGCCGGAAAAGCGATCCACGGCAAAATCATGTGTAAAATCCATATCAGCGCCAGAATAAATAAAAGATATGACCAGACCAAAGTCAACATCAACTCTAGCATTAATGGCCACAGATAGTTCAAACGTGGTTTAAATAATACATCAATATTTTTGATTAAAACCTGTGCCCCACCCATAGCCCAACGTAAACGCTGTTTCCATAATCCCTGAATGGTTTCCGGCATTAAAATCCATACCAAAGCATTAGGCTCAAAATAAATATCCCAACCTGCTCGCTGTAATTTCCAGGTAATATCAATATCTTCAGTTAGCATATTTGGTGACCAGTAACCCACCTCATGAACTGCAGTTTTACGAAAAGCCGTGATTACCCCTGATACAGTAAAAATTCTCCCAAAACTACGCTGCGCACGTTTAATCATGCCAACAATAGAAGAAAATTCACCAACCTGAACTCGTCCCAATAGTGTGGAACGATTACGAATTCGCGGGTTACCTGTAACTGCGGCAACAGATGGATGTACCAGAAAATGTCTGACCATCCAAGTTGCTGCATGAGGATCCAATAAGGCATCCCCATCAATACCAATCAGATATTCGGCATCAGTAAGTAAACTACCTGCCTGTAATGCCATGGCTTTACCCTGATTTTGTGCCAAATGTACCACTTTTAATTTTTCATATTTTTCGGCAAGTCGATTCAATACTTCAGCAGTATTGTCCTTGCTGCCATCATTAATAGCAATTACTTCAAAATTTGGATAGTTTAATGCCAAGGCATGACTCAGGGTTTCTTCTGCATTATCCCCTTCATTAAAACATGGTACTAAAACTGCTACTTTTGGATAGGTTGTCAATGCTGTGGGTTGTTGATACGAAGGTTCTTTACGCTCCTTCCAGTAGAAAATAATTGCACCCATCATCCATAAATAAGACATAAATAATGGATAATAGAACAAAAAGTTAAGTGCTGATTGCCAAAATTGATGCATGGTCGTCATGATAAATTCCTTTAAGGAACAAGACGGTTGGATTTGATGGCAAAAGCATCACGCATTACAGTGGTATCTGGATGATTTTTAATTGGGTCATCCGGATAATATGCAACGTGAATTGCATCCTGTTGATACAGGGATTTTATGGTATCAGCCATCTCTGTTGACGGAACAGGCTGATTTTTACGCCAGTCTGTTGCCTGAATTTCAAATACAGTTTTCTTTAAGCCATCCGGATATTTTTTTACCCGATTTACAATGTCATTAAAAAACTGCTGTGGATCTTTCGCCTGCTCCATATATGGCATTGCCATAATTGCAGTAAAATCATAACGATGAAGTGATTGTTCCAATGATTGTGAATACCAGTTTTCTGCATAAGGCGATAAGGCAACTTGGGCATATAAATTACGCGCAGTTAACAAAAACGGCTGGTAATAACGGACATCATCTGCCAATTTCATGGCAAAGTCATCAATAGTTTTGGTTTTAAACGCCGTCCATTTTGATAAAAGTGCATCATCATTGCGGATTTTGTTTAAATCAGTCGGTAATCCGGCTTTGGCATAAGCTTTTAAAGCTTGTGGGCTGACATCTTCATAATCTGATAAGGTCGTATCATCATGGAATAAAATTCCGTTAAATGTGGATGATTTTGCCAAATCACGATACAAGCCTTCGATCACTTGTCTTGCCTGAATAGAATACGGACTCAGACGAATATACCCCATATTTAAATGGTCGCTATTCTTAGGCTGCTCTGTTACCACAACATCTTTGGAGACCGGATTATTTTTGGGCAGTTCCCATGCCAAGAGTGGCATCCATGCATAGACACGGCGTACATCTGTACGTGTCTGGATTTGCCATGCGACGCGATTAAATAAATCTGCACGCATTGGTAAATAACGATTTGGAAAATAAACCATATCAGCAGAACCATTGGCATCAGGATCAGCAAAAGCCTGCAAATATACAGTATTAACTTTCATGGCATTAATGCGGTCTAGCAAGTGGCTTAAATTACGCTCTTGCTGTTGCGGATCTGGATCATAAATATAATCCAGATCAATATGCATAATTTTTTGCGGGCGATTATTATCATTATAATTTAATAATCGAGCCTGAATATCTTCTGCCAGATCTTCTGTGCTTTCATCTTTTTCGATCAAAATACGATTAAGATGCCCAAGCGATTTGGTCACATGATCTGCACCATCATCCAATGTAATAGTGATCGGCATACCCAATTGTCTGGCAATCTTCACAGTTTGCAGATTATATCGTCCGTATGGCCACACCATCACACGTGGCGAACGAATGCCATGTGCTTTCAAAGTTTCATTATTTTTCTTTAAATCATTATAAATACGCGCTGTGTATTCCTGATCTGTTTCATAACGTTTTGATTTTGGAAAATATTGACGTGTTGTTGCCGCAGGTTCTGAATTACCTTGCGGATTTCCCATAATACCTCGATGCAGATTATAACTGTGGCTGCCAATCTCAACGTAACCGCTGTCCTGCATTTCCTTTAATTCAGACCAGCTTAATAATTTATTTCGAGCCAGTTTATCATCACCAAATTGTACCTGTTGATGATTTTTAACTTCCAGCCATGATCCCACTACAGCCAGCACAACAGGAATTTTTCTGGCTTTAAAAATTGGATAGGCGTATTGGTAAAAGGATTGATAACCATCATCTATTGTTATCAAAACTGCTTTTTCTGGCAATTTTATTTTGCCCGCATTGGCTTTGATCAGATTATCAACACTGACAAAATGATAACCATTCTGCTGCAACCAATCCAGATGATGCTCCAAATCCTGTGGTGTTACTGCATAATCTGGAATAATCGCATGGTTCTGTGGGGTAATTTCGTGATAGCCAATAATAGTTAAAGCAGAAACATCGATTTTTGCTGTTTCTTCGGAAGATGCCGTTTCACTTGCTTCAGGTATTGATATCGTCATACTGGAGAATTCTGGAGTTTCTGCATAGACACCAGCAGTTAAAAGTGAAGATAAGGCAAATAAACAAGTAGATAAAACTTGCGCTGAACGAGGTATATTCATGAATGTTAATCCCATTCACCAACTATCGCTCAATAAAAAAAACATATTTACTCAGAATGAATGAATATGCTTTTTAACTGAAACAACAATGACATAAAGAGTAAAAGAGAAGCAATATAATCGCTTCTCTAACCGCTGGATAATTCAGGTGAATTGTTATCCTTTTTTATGTAAATTAACAACCTATATTTTTATGATTTTTTTTATAATTTTAGATTTTAACCTGCATAATACCGATTTAGTTAACATAATTTCACAAAAATATATTTTATAAAATAATGAGAATTATTTCGATACTTTATTATCTGCTTGCCTGCTCAGTCAACCATGCTGTAAATTCTTTACGTTGCTGTGAGGTTGCTTTTTTCCACAACTCGATCAATTGATTTCCAGCGACATTTGTTGCATTTTGAGCACTTGTTACTTGAGCATGCGCTTCTGGTACATAAACAACTGTTGCCTGAGGTTTATCTTTACGCAAATCTGTTACTGCACCAAAAAGGTTTTGCCCTAACCAGCTTTTGTTTTGCTGACTTGCACCCACTTGCTCAGCTACTTTTTGTCCTGACTGATTTTGAATGGCAATGGTTGGTCGCTCAGCGAATTCTTTTGCCTGATCGAAGTCTTTTGGAGGATTAACCAGCACGAGTTTATAGCTTTGTCCATCCTGTAAAGGCACTTGATTTAAAGTCAAAATATTGGATTTTAGTACATCATGTTCACCGCTGGCATGATAAAAAATATCCTGATATTTTACCGAAATGCTATGTACACCGGCATCAAGTTTAAAGCTATTATTTTTTTTGCTGATTAAGCCCTTGCTGACTTCCTGATCATCAATTGCTAGCACAATAATTTCTTCTGGTGCTGTCAAAACCACATCAGCCCACGCAGATACACTTAAAACACTCAATGAAATCACAGATAAGAATTTTTTTAACATGCAAATAGACCCAATCACAATTTTTCACATGCACTATGCGGATTTTATGTGAACAATTTATGACAATGCCGTAATATTGATTAAACACTCCAACTCGTATCGTCCTGTTTTATTCAATTAGAATCAAAAAATCCAGTGCATATTGGCACTGGATTTTACTGACAACATCTGTTGTCCAATTATTTCTCATCAGTGTGAAATAATGCTGCCACAAAAGATTTTGCCGAAAATGGACGTAAATCGTCAATTTTTTCACCAACACCAATATAACGAATCGGTACATGAGTTTTACTGGCAATATTAAACAGTACACCACCTTTAGCAGTACCATCCAGTTTTGTAATCGTTAAACCCGTTAAACCAACAGCTTCATCAAACATTTGTACCTGATTAATGGCATTTTGACCAGTACCAGCATCAACAACCAGCATGATTTCGTGTGGTGCTGTTGCATCAATTTTTTGCATGACCCGTTTTACTTTAGATAACTCATCCATTAGATTAGATTTGTTATGTAAACGTCCGGCAGTATCGGCAATTAATACATCAGCACCTTTGGCTCTGGCACTTTCAAAAGCATCAAAAATCACCGATGCACTGTCTGCACCATGCCCTTGTGCCACAACGGCAATGTTGTTCCTTTCGCCCCAAATTTGCAATTGTTCAGTCGCCGCAGCTCTGAAAGTATCGCCAGCAGCCAACATAACTTTCTTGCCTTCGCTCTGCAAACGTTTGGCCAGTTTACCAATGGTTGTGGTTTTTCCCACACCATTAACACCCACCACCAAAATCACAAAAGGGCGTTTATTACTGTCAATATGTAAAGGTTTGACTCTTGGTGCCAACAAGCTTACCAATTCTTCCTGTAAAGCTTTATACAAAGCATGCGAATAAATTAAATCACCACGTTCGGTACGTTCGGTTAAATTTTTGATAATGGTTCTGGTCGCATCTACACCGATATCAGCAACCAGTAATTGATCCTCCACTTCTTCCAGAAGCTCATCATCAATTTCCTTACCGCCTACGAGAATATTCATCATGCCATCAGCAAGATTTTTACGGGTTTTGGTCAATCCAAGTTTCATCCGGCTAAAGAATCCACCTTTGCTCTCAGACGATTCTTGTGTTGCGGCGATGGATGCAGCGTGTTGTTCAACACGTGGAGATTCCTGAATGTCAATCTCTAAAGCTGGCATAGCCGGCAAAGTAACATCATCATCGCCAATATCAGCATCAATCAAAATTTTTTGTTGTGAATTCAATGGTTGTTGCATGCGAAATCCTGTATGCACCCAAAAATGTAAATGTAGCGAGTATGGTAACATACTTCGTATTTTCAGGGTTGATTAGCGAAACTTCCTGAACCAATAATTTTTTCTGACTTTGGTGTACTGACAGTTTCGGCTTTTTGGTAATGGATACGTTGTTTTTCTAGCTGTAACATGCGTAAAAATCGGAAATATTGGTATTGATTGATGGGTTCAGCCTGACGAACAATGAATAATGCATAATCCCGAGTATTGGGATATAAAGATTGTGTCACATATTGCACCACTTGCTGTTGCTGTTGTGTCGTTATAGGGCGATAAAATAAATGAATCGACCAAATTAAAAATAGCCCCATCATCACGCCAATCAAATAAAGATAATAGCGATCAAAATACGTGGTCAGCGAAAAACCATGACGGCGAATGCGCTGTTGTAACTGAGAGATTGCAGAAATTTTCATAGCGCAAGTGTAGCGATTCACTGAGTGAGGCTCAAGCCTGATTTTTCCTGCAAAGTTTGATAATATGCGCCTCCTTGTAGGATTTTTGATTGATTGCAGTATGTCAGAACGTTATCAACAACAACTTGATGAAAAAACACAGCGAATTAAAAGTCAGTTTGCTGAATTCCAAACACCTAATTTGGAAGTGTTTGCCTCTGCTGCACAACACTTTCGCATGCGGGCAGAATTTCGTATTTGGCATACAGATGACGATCTGTTTTACGCGATGTTTGAACGTGACGAAAATAATCAACAAAAAATAGTCGTGCGCATTGACGACTTTCCGATTGCAGATCAGTCGATTAATGATCTGATGCCAAAATTATTAGCTGCCATTAAAGCACAGAATATTTTGTCACAACGCCTATTTGAAATTGACTTTCTGGCAACCCTAAATGGCGAAATGTTGGTGTCCATGATTTATCATCGTAAACTGGATGATGCATGGCAAGTCGCAGCCCAGCAGTTGCAAAAGAATTTAAATATCAAAATTATTGGTCGCAGTCGTGGTCAAAAACTGGTATTAAGCGATGAGTTTGTGATTGAAAAGCTCAACGTTGGCGAACGTGAATTTATCTATAAACAAATTGAAAATGGTTTTACCCAACCCAACGCCAAAGTATGTCAAAAGATGTTGACATGGGCATGTGAAGTTGCTCAAGGCGCTCAAGGTGATTTATTGGAGCTTTATTGTGGCAATGGTAACTTCACCTTACCTTTATCACAATACTTTCCAAAAGTTTTGGCTACAGAGTTAGCTAAAAGTTCAGTGTATGCCGCACAATGGAATATCGCAGCCAATCACATTGCAAATATTCAAATCGCACGTTTATCCGCCGAAGAGTTTACAGAAGCTTATCAAGGGAAACGTGAATTTAAACGTTTGAAAGAACAGCATATTAATTTATCAGATTATCAATTTGACACTGTGTTTGTTGATCCACCTCGAGCAGGTATTGATGAGGACACTTTGACGCTTATCGCTCAATTTACACGAATCATCTATATTTCCTGTAATCCAGATACTTTATATGACAATCTCAAACAACTAAGTAAAACGCATAAAATTTCTCGATTTGCGTTATTTGATCAATTCCCTTATACCCATCACATGGAATCTGGTGTGTTGCTGGAAAAATATTAATTGCTTCTAGCAACAGAAACGTTTTTTTAACCATCTCCGATATGTTGAAGCTGCGTTTCAATACGTATAATTCGCTGTGTAATATGCCGATGAAGTCCATAAAAAATTACAACGGCCAGCGCTGCAATCAACAATAAAATTTGCCATAACCAGCGACTATATTGTGTCATTTGGTTGGCAGAAGTAACTTTTTGCTGTATCGATTTGGCACTGGCAGTCACAGCTTGTCCATAAACTTGCTGTTGCATTGCCCATAATTGCGCAGGCTGAAAACCATAACGCTGGAAGTTTGCTGATTGTTGTTGTTCCTCGCTGATGATTTGCTGTAAATATACTTTGGCCTGCTCTCGATCTGCAGGTTGATGTAATAAGGCAGTTTGGGCCAGCACATACGCCTGAACTGTGGCATCAATATGTAACTGCTGTAAATCCTGATAAATCTCACTCTGACGAATATCATGCTGATAAAGCATCGCTTGCTGATAATGCTGCTGAACTTGATCTTGCTGTATCACTTCATGCTGAAGATAAGCAATACCCAACCAGCTCATCAGGGCAAGCACACACCAGAGCATCACATTCTTAAAAAATCCCCGAATACGATCTGTAATAAACCTGAATTTTTTGAGTAAATAAAGCGTCAAACTGGCACCCAGAATTGCACCCGTCAGTTTTAATCCCAACCAGAATATCCAAAGCAAAAGTTGCATAAAATAATCAGGGTTTTCTCCCAATTTTTGTTGTAATGCCTGTGCAGATTCCGGAAGATGTAAATGCTGAACCTGTGGGGTAATCTCAAAAAGAGCATAGATCAAACTTTGATTAAACCATAATAAAACACCACTAATACAAAGCATTGCCAATGCCAACATCATCCAGATTGCAATCTTACGTTCTCTTAAGCGTAATTGCTGAAAATCCTGCAAAAACTCCGGATTATGATCAGGTCTAAATTGTTTTTGTAATTCCTGCATGATTTCTCCAGTGAAAATTTGCCTTGATTATTTTGGTTTTGCTGTTTCAACCACCAGTTGATTTAAATTGCCTTGTAAACTTTTTAGTTTTTCAGTGGCTTGTACACGTTTTTCCATTCCTTCTTTTTGAATCTGAATCACATCATTGACCGTTTTAATTAAGGTATTTTGTACATGCTCCAGTGTATCAATATCAATTACTGCTCGCTGATTTGCCTTGGCTGTATTGACAGAATTGCTATGCAGTAACTCAGCATTTTTACGCAATAATTCATTGGTGGCATTATCGATACTGTCTGCTAGCTCAACACTGTGTTTTTGTTCATTCAGTGATAAAGCCAGACTAATCTGATTTTTCCATGCCGGAATAGTAATATTCTTAATGGCATAAAACTTATCAACCAACATTAAATTGTTGGATTGAATAATCCGAATCATGGGTAAAGTTTGTAATGCAGATTGTTGCAACATTTTTAAATCGTGGACACGTTTTTCCAGGTTATTGGCAGCATGATTTAAATCATATATTTGCTGAACAATATGTTGATCCTGTTCCTGTACAGTTAAAGCCGAAATTTGCTGTGCCAATTGCTGCTGTTTTAACTGTCCTGCTGCAATATAAATGCCTAATGTGTGTTGTTCCTGTTGCACTGCAGCAAACATCTTATCCAACATCTCAACTCGTTGTTTTAAGCCTGTTTGTGAAATTTCAATTTCTTGAATCAGATGATCTATTTGCTCTTTGGCATTATGAAACTGCACTTGAAAAGTCTGTTTTGCCTGTTTAAATTTAGAAAAAATCGAACCTAAAAAACCACTTTTACGCTGTTCAGCCAGTAAATGTTTGCTATTAAGTTGCTGTGCCGCATTCACCACCTGATTTAATTTTTGTCCGGTTTCATCAAGATCTTTACTTTGTACCAGTTGTAACAAATCATCAGTATATGTTGAAGTTTGAGTGGCAATATTTTTACCATACTCAGCCACACGAGTTTGATCAATATCATCAAGTTCCTGACTGACCTGCAACACAGCAGCATAATCCTTATCGTTTAATCCCAACGCTTTTAGATCCAGTTGCTGAAATTGTTGTTCTGTCATGCCCGAATCACTTGGCGTTGTCAGTGTATTTTGCTTGCTCATTGTCTTCTCACTTACAGTCATTGTTGTGGTGTGGTGATATCGCCAGAAATCTGATTATTCTCCAAGGCCTGATGTAAACGCCGAATTAGTGCATGACGAGCGTCATTCAATTGCTGGAGTTGTTGCGGTGTCTGTTGATATTGAATACTCAGTACATGCTGCTGCCATGCCGGAATTAAAATTTGTCGTGCCTCAGTAAAACGATCTAACAAGGTCATGGCAACTTGCTGTTGTAACTGCATTTGTAACATGGCCATATCAGTTGCAGATTGTGATGTCATTAGCGTATTGATTTTTTGCTGCAAGCGCTGTAGAAAATGCTCAAATTGCATGGATTGTGCATTAAATTGTGGGGATTCCTGTACAAATTGCTGTGCTGCAATCACATAATAAGCCAACTCTTGCCGTAAAATCTGTAATTCCTGCATATACTGCTGTGATACAGCCATTTCAGAAGCAACTAAACGACTGAAGTTTGCAGCCTGATTTATTTGTGCAATTAATTGCTCTATATATTGATATTGCTGTCCACGATATTCCAGATGCTGACCTAGCCAGCGCTGAAAACGATTAAAATATCGAGGTGTTAAAGACTTTTGCGACTGGTTTAAATGCTCAATCAAATGCTGAATACTTTGACTAAGATCAGTGGTATGTGAGGATGTTTTTTGTATCAACACATGATTTTGCTGCTGAACAATATGATCTGCATAATAACTTAACAGATTTGGACTTTTCAGCATCGGCACCAAAACTTTCACTTTAATCTGATCAATACGTTGTTGATCCAATTCCATATCGTGAATAGGCGTAAAAGAATTGGCTACAAAATTAGTCATGTGATGTTGTACATTTTCCTTGGCATAAGTTCAAATATCTTTAATGTTTATATTGGATTGATGCTCCTATTTTCAATTAAACTCTCAATTTTTTGCTCTTTAGATACAAAGTCATAACACAGTATAATGAAAAAATATTAAGCAAAGCTGAAGACGGCAGGCGATCCTGCACGAAAATTTACTAAATTCTGTTAAACTTTAGACTTTGTTACAGCCAGATTTAGCGAGCCTTGTGCATGTCCACATTAGCCACTTTAAAAGAAATTTTAGCCAATCGCATCATGATTATTGATGGCGCAATGGGAACCATGATTCAACGCCATAAACTGGAAGAAGAAGATTATCGTGGCGAACGCTTTGCTGATTGGGCATCGGATTTAAAAGGCAACAATGATTTACTGGTATTGACGCAACCGCAAATTATTCAGGGAATACATGAACAGTATCTTGAGGCTGGTGCAGATATTATCGAAACCAATAGCTTTAATGGTACTCGTGTGTCCATGTCAGATTACCACATGGAAGAATTGGTGCCTGAAATTAACCGTGAAGCAGCACGACTTGCCAAAGCGGCTTGTGAAAAATATTCTACCCCTGATAAACCCCGTTTTGTCGCAGGTGTTTTAGGGCCTACATCTCGTACCTGTTCAATCTCCCCTGATGTTAATAACCCTGCGTTTCGTAACATTACTTTTGATGCACTCAAAGAAAATTATATCGAAGCCACGCATGCCCTGATCGAAGGCGGTGCAGATATTATTTTGATCGAAACCGTATTTGATACACTGAACTGTAAAGCGGCAATTTTTGCAGTCAAAGAAGTGTTTAAACAGCTTGGTCGTGAATTACCGATGATGATTTCCGGTACGATTACCGATGCTTCCGGACGTACTTTAACAGGACAAACAGCCGAAGCGTTCTGGAATTCAGTGCGTCATGGTGATTTACTTTCGATTGGTTTTAACTGTGCGCTTGGTGCAGATGCCATGCGTCCCCATGTCAAAACCATTGCCGATATTGCCGATACTTTTGTGTCTGCGCACCCAAATGCCGGCTTACCCAATGCTTTTGGTGAATATGATGAAACACCAGAACAAACCGCAGCATTCTTAAAGGAATTTGCCGAAAGTGGCTTGATCAATATTACCGGTGGTTGTTGCGGGACAACGCCAGCGCATATCAAAGCCATTGCCGATGCGGTAAAACACATCAAACCTCGCGAAGTGCCTGAAACTGTGCCAGCTTGTCGTTTAAGTGGTTTAGAGCCCTTTAACATTTATGATGATTCACTTTTTGTCAATGTTGGTGAACGTACCAACGTCACAGGTTCAAAAAAATTCCTGCGTTTAATTCGTGAAGAAAATTTTGCCGAAGCATTGGACGTGGCACAACAACAGGTTGAAGCCGGCGCACAAGTCATCGACATTAATATGGACGAAGGCATGCTGGATTCGCAAAATGCCATGGTGCATTTTTTAAATCTGGTCGCATCTGAACCTGAAATTTCCCGTGTACCGATCATGATCGACTCGTCTAAATGGGAGATTATCGAAGCCGGTTTAAAATGCGTACAAGGCAAACCGATTGTCAACTCGATTTCCTTAAAAGAAGGTTATGACGAGTTTGTACATAAAGCCAAACTATGCCGCCAATATGGTGCAGCAATTATCGTGATGGCTTTTGATGAAGCCGGACAGGCGGATACTGCGGCACGTAAACGGGAAATCTGTAAACGCTCTTATGATATTTTGGTCAATGAAGTTGGTTATCCATCGGAAGACATCATTTTTGACCCGAACGTGTTTGCCGTAGCAACAGGGATTGAAGAACACAATAACTATGCGGTTGATTTTATTGAAGCGACTGGCTGGATTAAACAGAACCTACCAAATGCCATGATTTCCGGTGGCGTATCAAATGTATCGTTTTCATTCCGTGGTAATGAACCTGTGCGTGAAGCGATTCACTCGGTATTCCTGTACTATGCCATCAAACAAGGCATGACCATGGGTATTGTCAATGCCGGACAAATGGCCATCTATGATGATATCGACAAAGAATTAAAAGATGCCGTTGAAGATGTCATCTTAAATCGCAATCAGGGCGACGCTTCACAGGAAAATCATGGACAAAACGCAACAGAGAAACTGCTGGAAGTTGCAGAAAAATATCGTGGTCAAAGCGGTGCAGTCAAAGAAGCCGAAAATCTGGAATGGCGCAATCAGCCTGTGGAAAAACGTCTGGAACATGCCTTGGTCAAAGGTATTACCACCTTTATCAATGAAGATACCGAAGAAGCCCGATTAAAATCCAAACGTCCGCTTGATGTGATTGAAGGGCCATTGATGGATGGCATGAACGTAGTCGGTGACCTGTTTGGTTCAGGTAAAATGTTCTTGCCACAAGTGGTAAAATCTGCACGTGTCATGAAACAGGCAGTGGCTTGGCTCAATCCCTATATCGAAGCAGAAAAAGGCGAAAGTGAGTCTAAAGGCAAAGTATTGATGGCAACAGTTAAAGGCGACGTACACGATATTGGTAAAAATATTGTTGGCGTAGTCTTGGGCTGTAATGGTTACGATATTGTTGATTTGGGCGTGATGGTGCCTGCGGAAAAAATCCTGCAAACCGCCATTGATGAAAAGTGTGACATTATCGGTTTATCCGGATTAATCACGCCTTCTCTTGATGAAATGGTGTTTGTTGCCAAGGAGATGCAGCGTAAAGGCTTTAATATTCCATTATTGATTGGTGGTGCAACCACATCGAAAGCGCATACTGCCGTCAAAATTGAACCACAATATCAAAATGATGCTGTAATTTATGTCGCAGATGCTTCTCGTGCCGTCGGTGTCGCCACGACTTTACTCTCTAAAGAAATGCGTGGTGCATTTATTGCCGAGCATCGTGCTGAATATGCCAAAGTCCGTGAACGTATCGCCAATAAACAGCCCAAAGCAGCCAAGCTGTCCTATGCCGAAGCCATTGAAAATGGTTTTAAAATCGACTGGGATGCTTATGTACCGCCAAAACCAAATTTGATTGGCACACAAGTCATCAAAAATTATCCGCTTGAAACTTTAGTCCCCTATTTCGACTGGACACCGTTTTTTATTTCATGGTCATTGGCAGGCAAATTCCCCAAAATTCTGCAAGATGAAGTGGTTGGTGAAGCAGCAACCGATTTGTACAATCAAGCGCAAGACATGCTAAAAGATATCATCGAAAATCAGCGTTTTGATGCTCGTGCAGTATTTGGAATTTTCCCGGCCAAACGCACCGATGCCGATACTGTTACTGCTTATGATGAAAATGGCAATATCACCCATACGTTCCAACATATCCGCCAACAATCGGATAAAGTCACTGGCAAACCGAATTTATCATTGGCTGATTTTGTCAGCTCAAGTGATCGTCAACAGGATTATTTAGGTGGTTTTACTGTATCTATTTTTGGTGCAGAAGAACTGGCCAATGAATATAAAGCCAAAGGCGATGATTATTCGGCAATCTTAGTGCAATCTTTGGGTGATCGTTTTGCTGAAGCATTTGCCGAGCACTTGCATGAACGCATTCGTAAAGAGTACTGGGGCTACCAATCCAATGAACAATTAAGCAATGAAGAGTTGATCAAGGAAAAATATGTTGGGATTCGCCCTGCACCGGGCTATCCTGCTTGTCCTGAACACTCGGAAAAAGCAGTGTTGTTCGACTGGCTCGGTTCAACCGATAAAATCGGCACTTATTTAACTTCTAGTTTTGCCATGTGGCCACCGTCAAGTGTCAGTGGTTTTTATTACAGCCTACCGCAAAGTGAATATTTTAATGTCGGTAAAATTGCACTGGATCAACTTGAGGGTTATGCCAAACGCAAAGGCTGGACATTGGATGAAGCGAAACGATGGTTAGCACCAAATTTGGATGATTCGATTAGTTGATCAATGAAAATTCCCCCCTCAAAAATCGAGGGGATTTTTTATTGACAAGTATACGTTGTTATACTAAATTTTAATCAATAGACATTACAGACTCGTAACGAGCTGAAAATTGATGAATATTTAGTTAGAGTAACTCTACTAAATAAGGGTTTGGCAACCGAAATCAATTGGGTATAGTTCATAAGGACATACAGTAATGCCTCTCAAATAAGAGCATGGTCTTTTAGAGAGTTTTATCAAATCCATGTATCCGTATCTCGGCAGCCAAAACGAACTACGGCATTTAAAACTTTTAAGGAGTTTTTATGCCTGTTCGTAAAACAGTACTAAAAGAACAAACTTTAATCCAATATAAAAACCATTCTTACGAGTATCTACTACTTTCGTGGTTACTTATGGGTGGTTGGGAAGCCAGCAAACCTAGCATAGATTTAGGTTTAAAAACTGATGTGCAAATATCAGATGGTCGAACCCTATATCGTATTCAAGTTAAAAGTTTAGATTGTGTTGATGAAAATATTCTTGTCGAAAATAAATGGAAAGATGCTGATATAGATTTTGTTGTTTATTTTTCTAAAAATGCAGATTGGGGTTATATCGCTCCTGCTTTTAAAGAAAAAAGGAAACAATTAAAATCATCTAACCATATTCGCTTTCATCAACACCCGAAATGCTTTTTAGAAGCGTTTTCTAAAATTTAATCTAAAAATCACTTGTTTCTACATGCCTTGAAATGAGTGTATTTAAAAAAAGCCTATACAACCTATTAATGATTTTCATATTTTTGACAATCATCAATTCATTTTGTATTGTTAATTTTAACAATACATTTCTTATCTCATAAAAATTAATAGGTTTTTCAAATATAAAATATACTGTCTACTTCCTGAAACTATCCAGCAACGCACTGGTAATCGACTTATTATTCTCAACCACTCTGGATTTTTTTGCTTTAGCAGATTGATCGAGTACACGTTCAATTTTAATTGCCTTAAACTTACCATTATTTTCAGCAATGAGAAATTTCACTCTTTCATTACGCTTGGGTTCACCCTCTTCAAGAGGAAAATCTGAAATATGAAAGAAAATATCTTGCTCAAGCCCACCAATAAACCCAAAGCCTTTTTTGGCATCGTATTGTTTAATTTTTCCCTGATAAACTTCAGACTTCATAGATATTCCTCACATATAACAACATACACTTTTTAATATTATACCTTGATCCTGATCGCTACAGACAAAGCCTGATAATTTAATTTCTAAATTTTAGAAATAACTTTAAATTCAGACTTATCAAAGTTAATTTGATTACTGTAATTTTTCCCATTCAATTTCAGCTTGTCCATGTTCACCAATTAAGGTCCACTCATCATCCATCACATTAAGCTGTAATTGCATGGTACGTTCACACAAGACTTGTATCACTGTGGTGGTGGCTTCGGACAATTTCCATACCTCAACATTTTTTAGATTCTTAAGTTTGCTATTCCGTTTATACCATTCAGCCACCGCATTACCATAGGCAATCACTGCAACTTGCGAGCAACGAGCACTGGCTTTTTTAATTTTATCTTCATCAGGGCAACCAACTTCAATCCATTTCTCTAACTGCCCTATTAAGTCCTTTTGCCATAATGCCGGTTCATCGGTTTCAAATAAATCTTTGGTAAATTCCAATGCATCATCAGCATAACGAGCAAATGCCAGAATGCGTACCATAAGGCGTTCAATGGTTTCTGATGGATGTCGTGCGATAGTCAGTTGATAATCACCATATTGATGCGTATCCATATTAGCAATATTAAGGTCTGCTTTATAAATGGTTGCTTTTAAGGCCATGAGTTTGACATTACAGTTGAGCTAGAAATTTGCGTCTAGCATAACGAATTTACAAGTATCATGTAGAATATTTTTAGCAATTTTAAAATTCTGATCATTTAATCAGCGCTAATTTATATAGGCAAAATGCTTTAAGTGTTTTTCTCTAAAGAATCAATATTAAAAAATTATAACTATTTTGCCAAAAGTTTTATTTACAAATACAAAAAGTGACTCATAAGTTCATTAAATAAAAATGACTTTTAATCATATTGTTTTAAATAATAAATACAAATTTTTCAAAAACTTAATTATATAAATTCCAAAATTTACAAAAAGCAAACATTACATATATATTTTAAACAATATTGATTATCATTATTGTAATGTAATAAATTATTAATTACTCATATATTGTGTACATTTAAGGTTTATTTACTCATTTTTCTCCTCTTGATTTCAAAGTATTTTCCAACAGGAATCCATATATGCGCAAGCCGTATTCACTCATCTTGTCAAAGCAATTGGCTAAACCTTCATTATTGTCTATTAGTCTTGCTTCTATTCTCGCATCTATCACTATTGCACATGCAGAAGATGAACCTGTAACCAAGCTTGCAACGCTGACAGTATATGCACATCAGGATAATACTAAACCAGCTAGTGTAACCAAAATTGATCGGGAGAATCTTGATAAAACCGGTACAAATAGCATGGCAGATATTGTTAAGTATCTACCTTTAGTCACTGCACCCTTTTCTGCTAATGGTGCAAGTACATTTTATGCTGGTTCAGGTACAAGCAGTTATAATATTCGTGGTATTGATGGTAACCGTGTTGGCTTGGATGTTGATGGTGTCGATATTGCTGATGCAACTATAGCAACCTGGACTGGTGCAAGTATGCGCAATAGTGCAGCAGGCCGGGATTATATCGATCCTGAAATGTTCCAAAGTGTAAATATTTATTCTGGTACCACAGATGTATCTACAGATGGTATTGGCGGACGTGTTTCCTTCATTAATAAATCACCGGAAGATTATTTGGTTGATGGTAAAACTGTTGCAGGTACAGCGAAGTTGGGCTATAGCTCAGCGGATGAGGCTTGGTTGACTTCTGTTACTAGTGCAATCGGTAATGATACAGTTAAAGCATTGGTTGCTTATGCACATCGTGATGGTCATGAAATTCAAGGAAGCTCTGATACCAAACAATTTCCTGCCGACTGGAAATCTGATGCTGTTTTAGGCCGCTTGATCTGGAATATTAATGATCAGCATCAATTAGGTTTTACAGTCGATTATTACAAGAAAAATAACTACATTACAGAAATGGATGGCAGTACCTATACTGCAATTGCCTATAATGACGGTACTCAGGATCAAAATATTGAACGTCAACAATTCAGTATAGATTATATTTTTAAACCAACTCAGTTCGCATTGTTTGATAAATTAAAAACTAAAACGTGGTATCAGAAATCCAATAATGATACACGTACCACCTATAGCACAAGTAGCTATCTTCGTGACGTAAATAATGAATTTGAAGAAATAAATACTGGCATCAAGTTAGATGCAGACAAAAGTCTTGGTATGCATAATCTAACTTATGGCCTAATTGCAGATCAAAAGCAATATGATAGCAATCGTAAAGAATTACGTACAACGGCTAGTGGTACTACGGTTTCAACATCTAATTTATATCAAGGCGCTTACATATTTAACTCCAAAGTTAATCGTTATGCAGCATATCTTTCTGATGCAATGAAATTTGATGTGGCTAATCGTGAATTGATTATTACACCATCTTTACGTGGTGAGCGTTCAGAATATCGACCTGAAAATTCAACCTATACAGGTGTTAAAGATAAAAACTTTAGTTATTTTGCTCCGGGATTATCAGCAAGCTTCCAGTTAACACCGCATAATTATACCTATGCAAAATACACTCATGGTGCTCGTGTCCCATCTGCAACAGAGTTGGGAAGTTATTTTCAGACTTCTTCTTCTGTATTGTACTACCTATCTGGTAATTCTGACCTGAAAAAAGAAACCAGTGATGCCTTTGAAATTGGTTTGAGAAATGATTCCATTGAAGGAATTAAAGTGGATGTGACAGGTTTTTACACCAAATATAAAAATTTCATTGATTACAAGCAACTGGCTAGCTCTGAATGTACTGTTTCAGGAGTGTATTTATGCTATGAAGCGCAAAACCTGGCTAAAGCTGCGATTTGGGGGGCTGAACTTTCTGCACGTATAGATTTAGGTCATTTCATCAACAATGCCGATGGCTTTAGTTTAGCTTTAGTTGCTGGTAAAACCAAAGGTAATGCAGAAGATGACAGCGGAAATAAAACAGGTTTAAACTCTATCAATCCAGGTAAAGCAAGCTTAACTTTTGCTTATGATGATCCAAATCAGCGTTTTGGCTTAGGGTTTACCACCACAGCAGTTGAAGGAAAAACTGCATCACAAGACATTAGTACATATTCAGTAAGCTCTGGCTATACGCCAGTTGCAGGTTATACCATATTTGATTTTTCTGCATACTGGAACATTAACAAACATGCAAAATTAAATGTCGGATTAAATAACATCTTCGATAAGACCTATTGGTCATATTCAACAGTAGGAACATTAAATAGCGCCGTCAGTGCGAGTGGTCGTAACACCTCAACATTGATTGACCGTTCTGCTGAGGTTGGTCGTAATGTGACTGCAAGCCTAGAGTTTAAATTTTAATCACCATGCTATATTTAGGTATAAAAATGTATACAGCCAAATTTCTCTTTACTGCCCTATTGGTTGCTTGTGCACCAATAGCTATAGCCAATCCAAATCAGCCAGATATAAACATACAAACCATAGGTTTTTACAGTATGTTGCATCCGGAAGTAAAACAATTAACTCAAAATAATTTTAACAAAAATTTTCCTGCGGATTATGCAAATTTATTTAAGCAAAATCCTAATGTCTCCAAACAGCAATTTATTGCTTATTCCAATCAACATCTGGAAAATATTATCAGCAAACGCCGTGAAGGTTCGCTTAAACAAGCGCATGTTCGCTTTAATGTCTTAAACAGTAATAAAGATGACAAAATCACACTAAATGAATTTCAGGCCATTGGTTTAAAAACGTTTGCCGGATTTGATAAAAATCAGGATGGAATCATTAATGCTGAAGATATAAAACTTGCACCACAACAACAAGGCACACATGATGGATTAAGAATTACCACACCATTAGCAATGCCTATGGCAAACAACATTCAGGAATTTATTCAAACCTATGGACAAACTAAAAACTATGTTACTTTGGCGAATTATTTGACCGAAAGAGATAAGCAATTCTTTGCTGTGGACCAGAATCAGGATTTTGTCTTATCTGAGCAAGAATATGTCAATGAATTTATGCAGCGCTACGATCAAAATCTGACTCAGGCGAGACAACAATACCAAATTATTTTTGCACAGCAATTTGATGCAATTGCAAAAAACAAAAGTACGATTAATGCAAAACATTTAAATCAATATGCAGTAGCCGTATTTAAATCTCTGGATCGTAATAAAAATGGCATATTAGATCCTAGTGAAATCTAATCTTTTAAAATAAGTACAAACAGGCATATATATGCCTGTTTTTTATTATTCTTTATCATATTAAAGTAACTGCATTTTAAATAGCTTATTTTGAAGCTCATTGATAATTAAATTAGTGAGATTTATTTCATACAATCAGCATAAAAAAACGAGTCAAAATGACTCGTTTTAATTTTTACTATCTAATTAGACAGCAAATTTCATTTAAAGATTAACGGTTGTTTTCATCTTCGTTGTTATCTTCAAATTTTGGCTCAGCATCGAAATTAGAACCACCAAAACCACCTTGGTTACTACCACCAAAGCCGCCTTGACCACCAAAACCACTACTTTGTCCGCCAAAATTGCTACTACCTTGACCACCAGCCGGTGCGCCAGCAGGACGAGGATTACGGGCAGGAACAACGGTTGAAATAGCATGCTTATAAACCATTTGGCTTACAGTGTTTTTCAGTAATACAACATACTGGTCAAAGGATTCAATATGGCCTTGTAATTTGATACCGTTTACCAAAAAAATTGATACAGGAATACGTTCTTTTCTAAGAGAATTCAAAAACGGATCTTGTAAAGTTTGACCTTTAGACATTTTTAACTCCAAAAATAATATCAGCGCAAAATTTCGCCTTAATATTTCACTTAAACTTATAATAAAAGGCGAACATGCAAATTTTGCTTTATCTAAACAGGTTACGCAAGTACTTTTCCCCTTCTTGAAGGGTATGAAATGTATTAAATTTATGCAACTCTTGCAAAGAGCGTAACCATGTGTATTGTCTTTTTGCTAATTGTCGTGTTGCGTACAATGCTTTTAGCTGCATTTCCTTTTCATTTTTGTGACTAAAATCACCATGCATCAAATATTCCAATGCTTGACGATAACCCACAGAGCGCATAGAGGGTAAATTTTCATCAATATTATATTTTCCAATCAAGTCATTAACTTCATCTAAAAAACCTATTGACCACATTTGCTCTAATCGCCGCTCTATTCGTATATGTAACTCAGCACGATCAGGAAGTAAAGCATAATTAACAAAATGATACTTATTATTGCTTCTAGATGATTGCTCAGCCTGTAACTGGGTAATGGGTTTCCCTGTAAGTAAGTAAACCTCTAAAGCACGAATAATACGCTGTCTGTCCGAAATCTTAAATTTTTCACCAGCTTTAGGGTCTACCCGTTTTAATTCTTCGTAAACATATTGCCAACCCTGTTGTTCGGCCATGTTTTCAATATCTGTACGAATTTTTGCATCGGCACTGGGTAAATTATCTGCCAGACCTTCCAGCAAACTTTTAAAATATAGCATTGTGCCGCCAACCAACAAAGGAATCTTGCCTCTGGCATGAATATTATCAATCAAATGTTCTGCATCTTCTACAAATTCAGCAGCAGAATAAACTTGTGTTGGTTCAATAATATCAATCAAATGGTGTGGATATTTTTGCTGTTCTAACTTATTTGGTTTCGCTGTTCCAATATCCATATCCCGATATACCAATGCAGAATCTACCGAAATAATTTCATAGTGGCCTTGGTCATATAATTGACAAGCCAAAGCTGTTTTACCACTTGCCGTAGGGCCCATAAGATTAATGACCGGTAGATCTTTTGCCATTTTATTATTCCCCACGTGCAAAGAGTTTATCAAGTTGTGAAAGTGGAAAAGCTCGCCAGGTTGGTCGACCGTGATTGCATTGACTGGCAAATTCTGTTTGTTCCATTTGACGTAATAAGGCATTCATTTCGGAAAGACTTAATTGGCGATGCGCACGAACTGCGCCATGACATGCCATTCCAGCCAAAATATGATCTCGTTTTTGAGTAAGGGCTTTAACATCATCATTCGGATCAAGATCATTGAGCAATTCTGGGATCAGCTGATCCAGATCAGCTTTGATCAACATGGCAGGGACTCCACGCACCAGAACTTGCTTTTCACCATATAAATCGATTTCCAAACCTAAGCGCAGCAATTTATCCTGAAGCTGTTGCAAGCGATCTTGTTGCAAGGCATTAATGCTGACAACCTTTGGAATCAGTAACTGCTGAGATTGCCAAAAATCAGGTTTATCCCAAGCTTGTTTCATTTGTTCCAACAAAATACGTTCGTGAGCTGCATGCATATCAACAATGATTAAGCCTTCCGTATTTTGTGCAAGAATATAAATTCCATGTAATTGAGCAATTGCAATTCCCAAAGGATATTCGTCGACTGAATGACTTTGGCGATCTAATTGCTCATCTGATGTTTGTACTATCTCTGTTTGTTCTTTTCGTAAAGGTGCAAGATACTTTTGTACGGAATTAGCGACATAATCTGCACCAATCTGTGATTTGGTAGCAGAATACGATATTGGTGTCGCTGCTATATGTGCCTGCTGCATATCGTTGCTGCTTTCTGCACGTTGATCAGAAGGCTGTTGATGCAATGCCAATGCATCTTGATAGCGTGGTTGTACCTGCTGAATTTCGAGCTGAGGTTTCATGGCAACGGTTAAATCCGCACTTGCTGTCTGAAATTGAGCCAACGTTTGTTTCGCAAAATATCGAATAAACTCATGCACTTCACGCTGTTGAAGAAAACGTATCTCATGCTTAGTCGGATGTACGTTGACATCAATTTCATGAGCATCAATTTCCAGAAATAATAGATATGCAGCATGCTGATGGCCATGCAGAATTCCTTCATAAGCCATGCGTAATGCATGACTAATGGTTTTATCTCTGACAATACGGCCATTAACATAAATATACTGCATATCGGCCTGTGCACGCGCATCGGAAGGATGACCTAACCAACCTGCCAAATGCATACCGGATGATGATTCAGCATCTAGCCAATAGGCATTTTCAGCAAACTGCCGCCCCAATAGTTGCAATACTCGTTGATATCGTAATGCCCCACTATCTGCTACAGGTAAATTCAAACGAATTTGATCATTATGTTCCAGCAAAAAATGGACATCAAAATGTGTCAGTGCCATCCGCCTGACAATTTCTTCAATGTGCTGGTATTCTGTAGAAATACGTTTTAAAAATTTGCGCCGAGCAGGTACATTGAAAAATAAATCCTGTACGCGAATATGAGTACCACGATTCATGGCAATTGGTATTGCTTGTTGTTGCTCCAATGCAGTACCGTCCAGATTAATTTGATAACCTATACCATCATCTGTTTGCGTACTGGATAAACTTAACCGTGACACCGCAGCAATCGAAGCCAGAGCTTCTCCCCGAAACCCCAGACTTTGAATTGCACATAATTCTTCTGAATTACGCACCTTACTTGTGGCATGACGCATTACAGCCAAAGGCAAATCATCAGAATGAATTCCAAAACCATTGTCAATAATTTCAATTAAAGTGGTTCCGCCCTGCTCAATGCGGACGGTTAATTGCGTTGCACCGGCGTCCAGTGCATTTTCCAACAACTCCTTAACAACTGATGCCGGACGCTCAATCACTTCTCCGGCAGCAATTTGGTTAGCTAACGCAGGTGCTAAAGTTTGTATTCGACGTATTGCCCTTTGAGTCATCGGTATTTGATTAGTATGCATGCCATGCTGCCTTGACTTGTTCAATCACAACATCTGCCCCACTTAATTCTAACTGACGTGTTTCATTTTCAGCAGTCAATCGTAAGATATAATCAGGTTCAGGTAATACACCCTCACCTTTAGATGGCCACTCAACCAACAATAAACTATTGCTTTGCTGTAAATAATCACGAATACCCATTAATTCCAGCTCATAAGGATCCTGTAATCGATATAAATCAAAATGATAAACATGACGATCAGCCAGCATATATGGCTCCACTAACGTATAGGTTGGACTTTTGACTGTTCCTCGATGTCCAAGAGCCTGTAACCAATAACGTGTTAATGTGGTTTTTCCTGCCCCCAGATCTCCAATTAAAAATACAAGTCCTTTGGTAATATGCTTTGCCAGAATCTGGGCGAAACGTGCAGTTTCATCTTCCTGATGCAGGGTAGTCGAAAAGTGGGTTATCATAACTGATCAATAATATTGGCAGGGAAAAGTTATCTTACCATTAAGCGAATTCTGGGTAAAATTCACATGAAAGAACGAATACAACTCAAACCTATTGACCATTAATTTTCCATAATTCAGTAAAACGCTCTGTTTTGATTATAAAATCATTTTTGGAATCAGAATCCTACCTAAAATATCAGTTAATGCTGAAGATTTAATACCATTAAGGTGATTAATGCAGGAACAGCCTGAATAAGAATAATCTTTTTACTAGCAGTCATACCACCATACACACCTGCCAAAGCAACACAGATTAAAAAGAAATTTGCCACTTGTACTGCAAATGGAATATCTAAAAATATCGACCATAATAATCCAGCCGCCAGAAATCCATTATATAATCCCTGATTTTGTGCATAAACTTTTGTAATTTTAGCTTTTTCTGCATTATGTCCAAATGCCTTCATACCTGCGGGCTTATCCCACAAAAACATTTCCAACAACAAAATATAGAAATGTAAAATAGCAATGGCAATAATCAAAATTTGTGATATTGGGTTCATCATTTACTCTATACCCTTAAATTAACCCATCTAAACAAATATTTGCTTATTTGTATACGCCATTATATGACTTCATCATTCAAAATGATAAAATCTGTTATTAATAGATTTTTCAGCCATTTATATCATGTTATCTGCACAACAATTCAAACCACCTCTACGGGATGGCGTTAGTCCTAGCACTGTATTTTTGCCATTTTCCATACAGTATCAGACAACATTTGAATTTCTTTGCAATAAGTTTGCTCATATTTCCAGACAGGAATGGCTGCAACGTTTTGCGGATGGTCTGGTTTTTTCACAATCGGGCTTATGCCTAAATCAACAAAGCCTCTATTTATCAGAACAACACATTTATTACTATCGCCATCTGGGATCTGAAACCCTAGTTCCTTTTACATATGAAATTCTCTTTGAAAATGATGAGTTTATGTTAATAGATAAACCTCATTTTCTGACAGTTAACCCAACTGGGCAATATGTACAACAAACATTACTCACCCGTCTAAAAAAAGATACAGGAAATGCAGACCTGACACCCATTCATCGGCTGGATCGTGAAACTGCAGGCTTAATTCTTATTTCAAAAAATAAATTAACTCGAGGGATCTACCAACAATTATTTGCACAGAAAAAGGTCAAAAAAATTTACCATGCTATTGCTTCTTATAACGCACATTTAAGTTTTCCAATGCATTTTTCAGCATTTATGCAAAAAGGTGAACCTTTTTATACAATGTGTATAAATGACGGTGTTGCAAACAGTCATACAGAAATTGATATATTGGAACATAATCATTTTTGGGCGAAATATCAGCTTAATCCAATCACAGGAAAACAACATCAATTACGTGTACACATGAATGCACTTGGTTTAGCATTAAAAAATGACCGTTTATATCCAAAAATAAAACATGATATTGAAAACTTTAATCAGCCATTACAGCTACTTGCGAAATATATTTACTTTGAAGATCCTTTAACTCAACAGCAAATGTACTTTAGCTCAAAAAAGGACATCTATTTACCGGAATAGACGTCCTGTTATTATGAGAAAATTTAGTTAAATATTCAAACTTATAAAAACTATAAGTTTTGCAGAACATAACCAATAACTGAATGAAACACAACGGTTACTGCTAATGCAGTCGTTAAAGATATACCAAGATAAACTTTATTCGTCATCATCGTTACCTCTCTATTTCAGGTTCATTTATTGTTTTGTATCAGCCGTACTCATGATACAATCCATCCATTGAATAAATTAATAAGCAAATAAGATGCCTAATAATGTTTTATTGCTCATTTCACAATGATCAAATCAAATATGAATTTTTCACACTAACATCAAACAGTGTGTAAAAATAGCCTTCCCCTTACAATAATTTGTTAAATTTTTATATTTTTTGTTAAATAAAAAGTCAATTAAAACTGTATTAAAATATACAAATCACCTTATTTAATTAAAATTTTTAAAGCTTAAGAACATTAATATTTTTTAAAATAATAATTTGAATTTATATGATGCATTAAAATATATAGAATTGTATTCTGTATTTTAGATATTTATAGAAATCATTTATCTTTAACTGATTGATCAACATCATTGTTTACAAAATTATTTTTTAAGAAGCATATAAATCTGGTTTTTATTTATGCTGTTTTATATATAATTTGTGTAAAAATTGAAACCAACTTAGACTTTCATGGCAAGAGATTTCTACTTTTCCCAAAAACAGTTGTTAAATGTTATTGAACTACAAACTCAGATCATAAAACTGGGAACGGATGTTCATGCCATTATGAAACTTTTAGTGGAAGACATTCAAAATTTAACTAATGCAACAGCTTCAGCATTAACTTTGCTTGAAGATGATTATATTGTTTGCCATGCGGTCTCCAAAAATGTTCAAAGTTATATTGGTAAACGTTTCCATTTAAATGATGGATTAGCAGGTTATGCCATTAAAAATAAAAAGCTTATTTATAGTATGGATTACCAGGGTGATGATCGGGTAAATATTAACATCAGAAAAACCATGAGTTTCGAGTCAATCGTTGTACTACCACTCTTTTTTCAAGAACAGGCTGTTGGTGTCTATTTACTTTTTTCCAATCAGAAAGATGCTTTTTCAAAACAAGATTTACAATTACTTAATCTTTTGTCAGATACGATTTCTGCTGCACTTTATCAATCCATCAAACTGGAAAAACAAATTAAACTGGCTTCGATGGATTATTTAACTGGTTTAAATACTCGTGCGATTTTATCGGAGTATTTTGAAAAAAATAATCATCAACATGCTGGTCTACTTATGATTGATATGAATGATTTAAAATTTATTAATGATCATTATGGGCATCGTGCCGGTGATTTGGCTTTAATCGAAGTCGGCAAACGTCTTAAACGACAAATTCGTAAGGATGATTTAATTGTTCGTCTAGGTGGTGATGAATTTGCAGTTTTTTTAGCAAATATTCACACAGCGGATGCAATTCAACTTCTGATTAATCGCTTTATTCAGGTTTGTTCAGAAGCTTTTTATTATAAAAATCAGGCGATCAATATTAGTATTAGTGTCGGCTATGCCCTATATCCAAAAGATGGAAAACAATTGACAACATTAATGGAGGTTGCAGATCAACACATGTATAACAATAAACGTCATCGCAAGCACAGCAAAAACTTAATCCAGGAATAAATTACTTATGTCGGTGTCGAATTGCATCACTCATCAACTGATAAATCTTTAACCATTCGGCATAATGTTGCAATTCTTGTTGATGTAATTGCAGGATATTGTCATCGTGACGCATTGCTGGACCAGTCTGATTCTCATAAGCCGTTTGTTGTTTTAATTTATTTGCTGTACCTTGAATTAGTGGCAACAATAAATCTGGATCTACCTGCTGATTTTGCAATAGTTGTTGGGCAATATCATAACAATAATTACTAAAATTACAGGCAAACACTGCCGCAAGATGCAAGCTTAAACGTTGCTGCGAATCATAATGATAGATTTTATTTGAAAGCTGATCAGCCAACTGATGTAATTGACTTAAATCAGATGAGTGACTGGCCTCAAGAAAAATTGGTGTCTGTAGCCAATCAATTTTTTGATTTAAACTAAAGGTTTGTAAAGGATAAAAGACACCTGCTCTTAACTGATACTGACAAAGTACATTCAGAGAAGTACTGCCTGAGGTATGTACAGTTAATCCTTGATATTGATTTTCAGCCAATTGCCTGGCAACATGATCGATCTGCGCATCGCTGACAGCAATAATAAGAATATCAACTAATTCAAGTTGTTTAAGTGCCTGAATAGGCTGTGCCTGTACCTGTTTTGCCAATCTTTGCGCATTAGTCAATGTCTGGCTATATATGCTATGAATACAAATATCTTTTTGGAATAAAGCTATTGCCAAATGCGTTGCAACCCGCCCAGCACCAATGATTGAGATTCTCATATTTCTATTCATCATGCATATTATTGATAATATTGACGTTTATATTGTGCATGTAAAAAAGCAGGTATTAAACCAGTCAACGCAGCCCGGATATCAGCACGCTCATTAATCAATTGATGAGAGCCTTCCTCTAAAATAAGAGAAGTTTGTAACCGAAATTTTTTGCGAATATATTCAATATTATATTGCCAGTCTACAGTTTGATCCAATGCTCCCTGAGCTAACCATACAGGAATACGACAAGCGGGGCGTTGTTCCATTTGTACCATCCATTTTGCCATTGCCAGAATCCAGTCCATACTCATAGTTCTTGGTTGTAATGGATCCTGTAAACGTACAAAACGTAAAAATTCCGGATTGTGATTATTTCTGCGAAAATGTCGTGGTACTTGCCTTTTAATGCGACTCACAATACCCAAACCAATCGAATTATGCCACCATGCAGATTTAGCGGGTCTCACCAATGGGGATAACAATAAAACTCGGTCCACCATCGGATCCCGACGTTGCTCTGCATAGTCCAGAATATGATGCATGAGAATAGCCCCACCAGTACTTTGTCCAATTCCCAGCCAAGGCTTAGGCAATTGTCTGACAGGTTCCACCACTTGTCTAATCCCTAACAATACATCCTGATAATCATCAAAATTTGCAATACCCGCAACGGTTCCATCACTTAAGCCATGACCTGGTAAATCATAAGTGATTACGCTAAAGTCCTGTTCTAGTAATTCTTTGATAATGGGTTGATAAATACCACTATGTTCCAGATAACCATGAATCAACCAGACTGTACCCTTTATTTTTTCGACATCCGGCTGAAAAACCTGAACATGGATTTTGAATTTTGTGATGTTCAAATAACCTTGCCAATGTGTGCCGGATAAATGATCCAAACCATATAAACGCCGATACCCTTCCACTGCGGAATTTACAACAGGCATTTTTTCAAGATCAAAAATCGGCAACGCTTCCGGCGTATTGTTTCGATCAGGTACAGGCAATTGTGTAGATTGCAGCATCATAGGATGCATAAACGGAATATTTGCCATATTTAAGGTACCTCCCGACAATTACTTTCACCAATCCATTTACTGCGGATCAGTGCAAGTAATTCATAATTTGCACGACGGCTATGCATCCAGTTTTGGCGACTAGGCTGCCATTCAGTCAATGCATTTGGCAATGATGCAACAACAGGAATAGTTTCAATCCCATTTTGCGCAAATAATTGTCTTGATCTCGGCATATGATAGGCATCTGTCACAAGAAATACCGTTGGTGCACCGCCCTGTTTTTGTAACAAAAGCGCACTAAATCGAGTATTTTCACAGGTATTCATACTACGATTTTCTAAAAATTGCGCTTCAATATCGTGTTGTTTTAGCCATTTTTGCATATAAGGTGATTCAACACCACTGAGTAGAATCGGTAAATGGTATTTGTTATAAATTTCAATCGCAGTTTGTAAACGTTTTTGCGTATATGGATTTAAAATAATTTGTCCTTTTTGTTTACCTGCCATTAACCCTCCCCCAAGAATCACAATTGCATGCGGTTGGTGATCCGGACGTTGTAGAATAAAAGGAGAAGGAACTGATTCCTTCGGTCTACTTTGTTTCTTATGAGGATATTTCTTACTATTTCCTTGTTGGTTTTTTACTAAAAATTCACGATATTGCTGAAATAATGGTTCATTTTCATCAGGAATTAATTGCTGAAAATAATCTACAGAAGCCGCCTGCTCTATGTCTGATTCAGATGCTTGTTCTAATGTGTTTGACTGTTCTTTGGCTTTTTGTTGCTTGATCATTTGCTGTAGCAAATCATAGCGATGCTGCAAATAACTAAAGTCGTCGACCTGACCATCATTCAGTGCTTTATTCACTTCAGCTAGATATGCCTGTCTGGCAACCCATTCTGGTGAGCCCGGTTCATAAGTACTTTCCAAACTGAGCTGCCCTGTTTTTTGACTTTCTGCTGCGACAGGATCCACCCGAACATCTGTTAATTTATTTAGAAGCCACAAAGCACTTTTTGCATAAAAAGGAGAATACATAAACAGTGTTAAGGCAATAGCACATAGCATTAGCACAAACAAGCTACGCGACAACGTAATCAATGTATGTACTTTTTTTGCCATAAGTCTCATTTCCCCAAAATTTAAATCATGACATACGGCTGAATTTGCCCAGAACGATTAATTTGAACAGGTTCTGGTTGCAATACTATGGCAAATTTTTGAAAAATCTCTGTTTGAATTGTTTGATAAGTTCGTTGTACATCCTGCAAATTCGCCTGACCATAATTAACCAATACCAATGCTTGTCGCTCAAACATACCGACTTGACCAAGTTTTTTACCTTTCCAGCCAGCCTGATCAATCAACCAGCCTGCTGCAACTTTTACAGAACCATCTGCCTGTAGATAATGTGGTGCGTTAGGATGCTTCTGAATAAATGTAGTAAATTCTAAAGCTGATAAGATTGGATTTTTAAAAAAACTTCCTGCATTAGGATACAGTGCCGGTTGTGGTAGTTTTTCACTGCGAATTTTCACAATAGTATTCAGTAATTTCTCAGCCGTTGGCGTATCACCAACACGTTTAGCAACATCTGCATAATTTAATTTTAAATCGGCCTGTTTACGTAATCTAAAACTTAGTGCATAGATCAAATATCGGCCTGCCTGTTGTTTAAAAATACTGTCCCGATAAGCAAATTGGCATTGGTCTGCGGTAAAATTGACGTGTTGTTGTTGTTGTAAATCATACGCCCAAATATGCTCGATAAACTCACCAGCTTCAACACCGTATGCACCAATATTTTGAATCGGTGCAGCGCCTACACGTCCGGGAATTAATGCCAGGTTCTCAAGTCCATGATAACCTTTCGCACAACAGTCACAGACAAAATCATGCCATATTTCTCCTGCCTGAACTTTAATTACCACAAAGTCATCATCTTCAGAAACAATTTCCTTTCCCTGATTCAACATGTGTACCGTTAGTGACTGAAATTTTTCAGGTAAAAGTACATTGCTACCACCAGACAAGATAAAAATATTAAGTTGATGTTGCTTGGCATACTGTACAACGTCTTCAATCTGATCAATGGCATCAATTCTCACATAGTCACTGGTCTGACTGTATAAAGCCAGAGTATTAAGAGCAGTTAAGTCAAATTGATGTTGAACAACATTCACTTTTTTGTCCTACAAGCAGAGATATGGGAAGTTATAACATAAAGCAAAGATCTCTTGCGGAATTCCTTATGTTTGTTTTCTTGACATGAAAAAAATAATTTCATAATTGAGCCAGTAATGAATCAAATGTTTGATTTAGCCATGAACTTGCGACTGCAAGTATTGCACCCAGCCTCGACTACTCGATTCACATAAGTGAATTACATTTTCAAAATCCTGAGCTTTGCCATAATATGGATCCGGAACAGATTGATCTGGATACAATGGATCATGTGCTGTCATTAAAGCAAGGCTAGCACGAAGTGATTGCTTTTTTAAGGTTTTCCCTGCACATTGCATCATTTTTTTTACATTGTGTAGATTATTTTCATCCATAGCCAAAATCAGATCAAATTCATCAAAATCAACCATCGTAATCTGTCTGGCTTGAAGCTTACTCAAATCATAACCATGTATTTTTGCATAATACTGACTGCGTTGATCTGGTGCTTCACCAATGTGATAATTTGCTGTGCCAGCAGAATCAACGTAGAGGTTTAATCCTGCATGATGAGCTGTCGTCCTTAAAACCACTTCGGCAGTTGGAGAACGACAAATATTTCCCAAACAAACACACAACACTTTATACGGTAGTTTTTGTTGCATTATGACCTCAGGTTACCTATTTAACTTTTTAATTTTAAATTTTCAATACTCGCTGAAAAGTGCTCACTCAAAGCACTGACTGCTGCATGTTCAGCAACTTTATCATAGGCAGCTTGATATGCATCACGCTTACGTTGCTGTTGTAAAGTATATGGACATTGTTCTGTCATCACATGGTACCTTACTTGTAATTGCAAATCAGCAGACAGTTGTTGTAAGTGTGTTTGTAATACATGTTCAAACTGTTCAAACATCCCTTGATAAGAGGGATCCAAATGCAGTTCACTTTTTCCGGAAATTTGCCCATACATCATGCCATGTTGGGCAAACTCCTTAATAGCAGGTGTCAAATCAGATTGACGCAACCAGTAATCCCATTTTTCTAAATTCCATTCCCCTGTAAGCTGCTGTTCTTTAGCTAGAAGTAAAGCCCTAGGATCTTCAATATCATCCTGCTTAATATGATTTTGTTCATGTTTTAATTCAATTTCTTGTAGAGATTGACTTGGTTGTTGTACCGTATCAAGTAAATCAATTTGTGGTTCTGATTGTTCTTCTACTTGCGCAATATCATAAGATTCAACAATGTCTATCGTCTGATCCTGCAATGATTGATGAATAACATTTTCCGTTGCCGACGCATTAATTTCTGGCCGTACCTTTATTGCCTGTGTTGTTGAAAATGTTTCTGCTAACAATGGTTGATCTTGCACTGAAATTTGCTGCGCTGACAATTCAGATTGCTGATCAAAATCAGGTGCCCATGCAGAAGGCTGACAATCTTGTATACTCTTGTTTGTATCTAAAGATGCTGTTTTTTGTTGCTTTATGTCTTGTGATTGCTCTTGTTCATGATGCATTGATGTTTCTGGGGCAATGGTAAGTGGCTTAAGTACATTCTGAACATGATTATGTTGCTCATCAACTTTTAGGTTATCATGTTCTGTAGAAAAGTTTTCATTTGAAACTTGTGGTTCAGTTTGGCTATTGCTCGCAATAGTTGCTGATTCAATATGTTCTTTTGGTGTCAATACAGATGGATAATCCGATGCAACCGATAAAACTTCACCAACTGCCATTGGACGAAAAGCCAACAAACGCATGATGCACATTTCAAAGCCTTGCTCTGGTGTAAGTGCAAGTGATAAATCCGCTCGCCCCTGTAAAGCAATTTGATAATATAATTGCATATCCTGTGCTGCAATCGTCTGTGCCAATTGTTGTTTTCGTTGTTCTTCTTGTGCTAGATTTTCCGTGGATAACTGTCCAAGACATTGCAAAATTGCAGCTTCATGCAAAGTACTAATCACTTGCTCAAGTACATGTAATACATCAATGGCTTGCTGTCGCATCTGCTGTACAAGTTGAGCAACCTGAGAACGCTGATTTTTATGAATTGCCAACAGTAAATCAAAGACCAGATTTTTATCGATCAGTCCCAACATATTTTGCACATCCTGTGCAATCACCTGTCCTTGACCATAAGCAATTGCTTGGTCTGTCAGGGACAAAGCATCCCGCATGGAACCCTGTGCAGACTCTGCCAGTTGCCACAATGCCTCCGCTTCATGTTGAATCTGTTCCTGTCCAAGAATTTGTTCAAGATGTTGAAAAATTTCATCTTTACCTAAAGGGCGTAAGGTAAATTGCAAACAGCGTGAAATCACTGTAATTGGTAACTTTTGTGGATCAGTCGTCGCAAATAAAAATTTGACGTGTTCAGGCGGTTCTTCCAATGTTTTAAGTAAGGCATTAAAACTATGGGTAGAAAGCATGTGGACTTCATCAATCAAATAAACTTTATAGCGCCCTTGAGTTGGAGCATAAGGTACATTATCCAGAAGTTCACGCGTATCTTCTACACGAGTTCGGGAAGCAGCATCAATTTCGATTAGATCAATAAAACGTCCTTCGTTGACAGCACGACAAATATCACAGGTTTCACAAGGCATTGCTGTTACACCTGTTTCGCAGTTCAAACATTTTGCCAAAATACGTGCAATAGTCGTTTTACCCACGCCTCTTGTTCCTGTAAACAAATAGGCATGATGTAGCCGACCTCTTTCCAGCGCACTGGTTAATGCTCTGGATACATGAGTTTGACCAACCAGTTGGCTAAAATTACGGGGACGGTATTTTCTGGCAAGTACTTGATACATGAAAGCTCCTTGTGACCGTCTAAGGATACTGTTTTTTTGACTGATAGTGAATGAAAGGGGCTGGATTTATTTCTAATTGATGATTTGCTGTTATTTTTTTTGAATGATTCACCCTGCTAAATATGCTGTGATACTCAGCAAGGTAATTTAAGTTAAGCAAAGCGTTTCATTAAAAATGAAAAAATTATGCTGCAACCGACTGCGTAAATTGTGCAACCGCCCGTTCAAAACGAGCCAAACCTTCATCTATATCTTTATAAGGGATAATCAGCGATGGTGTAAAACGTACCACATCAGGTCCTGCAATCAACCCCAATACACCTTCTGCGGCCGCAAGTGCATTAATACGATTTGCCTGCCCTGCATAGTCTGATTTTAGTACACAGCCAATTAACAAACCAGCACCACGAACCTCTCTAAAAATCTGATATTTATCATTTATTTTCTCTAATCCCGCTTTAAAATATGTAAAACGTTCATTTACACCATTTAAAATATCTGGCGTATTAATTATTGCAAATACAGCATCACCCACCGCAGTTGCCAATGGATTTCCACCATAAGTCGTACCATGATCACCCACAGCAAATTGTTGGGCAAATTGGTCTGTTGCTAACATAGCTGCAATTGGAAAACCGCCACCCAATGCCTTGGCTGTGGTCAGGATATCCGGTGTCACACCGGTATTCATATAGGCATATAAACTACCTGTACGACCCACACCAGTCTGTACTTCATCAAAAATTAATACTGCACCATTTTGATCGCACAATTCTCGCAAGCCTTTTAAGAATTCGACATGTGCTGTAATAACACCACCTTCACCTTGAATAGGCTCAACAATGACAGCACAGGTATGTTCATTGATCGCAGCTTTAGCAGCATCCAGATCATTATAGGCAATATGTTGAATTCCTGAAGGTAACGGCGCAAATTCTTTGGAATATTTTGCCTGTCCACCCGCAGACACTGTAAATAAAGTGCGGCCATGAAAAGAATTATTAAATGCAACAATTTGATTTTTACCCGCAATACCACTCAGCAAACCAACTTTACGTGCCAATTTTAGTGCAGCTTCATTAGCTTCAGCACCAGAATTACAAAAAAACACTTTATCAGCAAAAGTATTTTCAACCAATTGTTTTGCTAGACTTAATGCTGGTTCATTTGTAAATAAATTACTGACATGCCAAATCTTATTTGCTTGTTCAGTCAAAGCTTTTACCGCACTTGGATGGGCATGTCCCAAAGCATTTACTGCAATCCCACCGACAAAATCAATATATTCTCGCCCATCCTGATCCCAAAGTCGTGAACCTTCCCCTTTGACTGGAATAAATGCTGCGGGCGCAAAAACTGGCACCATATACTGATCAAAATCCTGACGGGTTACAGCATGTGTAGACATGACGACCTCTTTACATAATTGTGAGAAAGATAAAACTCCAACATCATAACTCAATCTGCATAAGTGAAACAGGGCGTATTGATTTTTCCAACCAACACACCCTGCCTTTAACTTAAATGAAATTAACCTGGGAAAATTCCACGTTCTTTACGTGCTTTCAAAATACGCTCACATGCCAAAATATAAGCTGCTGTTCTTAAACTACATTGATTAGTTTCAGAAGTTTGCCAAACATCATCAATTGCTTGAATCATCAACTTATCCAGACGCTCATTAATTTCAGATTCACTCCAGAAATAGCTGGCCATGTCCTGTACCCATTCAAAGTAACTGACCGTTACCCCGCCTGCATTACAGATTACGTCCGGTACAACGGTAATGCCGCGTTTTTGCAACTCATCATCAGCTTCCGGATAAGTTGGTCCATTCGCCCCTTCCAGAATCAGCTTTGCTGTTAAAGTTTTGGCGCGTTCTACTGTAATCTGACCTTCCAATGCAGCCGGCACCAAAATATCCATTTCTACATCCCAGAAAGCATCATTCGAAATAGCCTGCGCACCTTCAAAACCGACAATGCCCTGAGTTTCTGCCACATAAGCCTGTAATGATTTAATATCAAGACCTTCAGGGTTAAAAATGGTTCCGGTATGATCCTGTACACATACAACTTTTGCTTGAGCTTTGTTAAATAAAAACGCAGCTTCACTACCAACATTACCAAAGCCCTGTACTGCCACACGACTGCCCTCAACAGGTAGTTTGATACGCTGTGCAGCCTGCACACCTGTTACGAATACACCACGACCAGTCGCACGTACACGTCCAAGAGATCCTCCAAGATGTACTGGTTTTCCTGTAACGACACCTGTAACTGTATGACCCTGACCAGTAGAAAAAGTATCCATCATCCAGCCCATAATGCGTGGATTAGTCCCAACATCTGGTGCAGGAATATCTTGTTGAGGTCCAATAATATGACTAATTTCACTGGTAAAACGACGAGTTAATCGTTCAAGTTCACGTACGGATAATTTACGTGGATCTACACGAATCCCCCCTTTTGCACCGCCAAAAGGTAAATTAACTACGGCTGTTTTAATGGTCATCCATGCTGATAATGCCATAACTTCCCCTAATTCTACATCAGGGTGATAGCGGATCCCGCCTTTACCGGGACCACGTGATAAGTTGTGCTGCACACGATACCCTTCAAAATGCTGGATACTGCCATCATCCATCACAATCGGCACATCAACAATTAATGCACGTTTTGGGCGTTTTAAAGTATCAATATAATCTTGAAGATCTTCTGATAAATACGGTGCAACACGTTCAATTTGCGTGAGGTAGGTTTGCCATGCACCGTTATTATTATTTACATACGATAAATTTGACATCATTAAATCCTTGTTTTGCAAATCATAAAGCACAGCTTTCTTTGATTTGCCAATTCACCTACATTGGTAATCTGTCCTGCCAGTAATACATTTAAAAAAATCATTTTTCTATGTGATCTGATTAATGTCTTTACTGTCTATAAATCAAAAATCCCAAAAATCAGTATTTTTGATTCTGATATGAACTGATAATCATTCGATAAAGAAAAATATTAACAATTCCTGAACTTTTATATTTCTACAAAAGTATCGCATTATCGTAACAATTTCCATATTTAGTTCGATTATCAAAATGAACCAAATTGGTGCAAAAATAGTTTTTGCTATTTTGTATTTATCACGCTGAATATTGAATACGATTGGTATAGAAATAAAGGATTTCAAAATTAAATAAAGAGCCAAATCGCTGTATAAGCAAGGAACCATCAAGATTTTTAGGATTATTCACATCAAGATAACAATAAAACAAATACCTTTTCTTATACTTTTAACATGCAAGCAATTGCCATAATATCCAATGCACTAAATTTGTGCATTTTTACATTGGCAAAAATCACCAATTTGCATTTTATACACTTTAATTTTTAATTGTACTGTGCCAGCGTGACTCGGTCATTTCCGCCATAATCCTGCACAGAACGAATGTTCTGGAAACCATATTTCGCAAAAAGTTGCTGTACTGCCTGTGCCTGATCATAACCATGTTCAAGTACGATCCAGCCATTTGGGTTTAACCATTGCGATGCATATTGAATAATATGAATTAAATCCGATAAACCTTGTTCTTGCGCAACCAGAGCTCGCTGAGGTTCATAGCGTAATGCTGCAACATGCGGATCTTCCGGATCAATATAAGGCGGATTGGAAACAATAAGATCAAAATGTTGTGTTGATAATGCCTGATACCAAATGCCTAGGCAAAACTCTACCTGATCTTCCAATTGATGTTTGCGAGCATTTTCTTTTGCGATCTGTAAGGTTGCAGAATAAACATCCGTTGCAACAATACGCCAATGTGGTCGTTCAGATGCCAGAGATAATGCAATTGCACCTGTTCCTGTTCCTAAATCAACAACATTGGCCTGATAAGGCAAATCAAGTGAGAGAACCGTTTCAATCAAAATCTCAGTATCAGGACGTGGCACCAAAGTATCGGATGTCACCTTTAGATCAAGTGTCCAGAAAGGTTGTGTTCCTAATACATAAGCTAGAGGTTCACCTTTTGCCAAACGCATTAGACCATCCAGATATTGTTTTTCCTGCTCAGGACTTAAATTCTGCATGGCGCGATATTTTAGTTCCAGAGCAGAACATTGCAAAATATGTTCCAGCAACCAGATTGCTTCCTGACGTTCGTAGCTATCTGACTGACCACGTAAATCCAGTGCCTGAGCAATTCGCAATGTAATAATCCTTCAATTAACCGCCATTTTCCTGAGCCAGCATTGCCAGCTGATCTGCCTGATATTCACGATGAAGGCTATCAAGTAGTTCGCTTAAATCACCCTCCATAATGGCATCCAATTTATACAACGTTAAATTGATTCGGTGATCGGTCATACGTCCTTGTGGATAATTATAAGTACGAATCCGTTCGGAACGATCACCAGACCCAACCAAGTCTCGGCGCATTTCCGATGTAGCATCGGCTTGTGCCTGACGCTTTGCATTCTCTAGACGTGAAGCCAGCAATGCCATTGCTTTCGCTTTGTTTTTATGTTGTGACCGCTCATCCTGACATTCTACCACTGTACCTGTTGGAATATGCGTAATACGTACTGCGGAATCAGTTTTGTTAATATGCTGACCACCTGCACCTGATGCACGATAAGTATCGATTCTTAAATCAGCAGGATTGATCTCTACTGTCGTATCTACATCAATTTCCGGCAAAATGGCAACAGTACACGCAGAAGTATGTACACGACCCTGAGATTCCGTAGCCGGTACACGCTGTACACGATGCGCACCACTTTCAAATTTAAGACGTCCATATACTCCATCCCCATCAACCCGACAGATAACTTCCTTATAACCGCCATGTTCTCCTTCATTTTCAGAAAGAATTTCGATACGCCAGCCTTTTGATTCGGCATATTTACTATACATACGGAATAAATCACCAGAAAAAATTGCTGCTTCATCACCGCCCGTTCCTGCCCGAATTTCAAGGAAAGCCGCATTGGCATCGTTCGGATCCTTTGGAATCATCAGAATATTGAGTTGATCTTCCAGTTCAGCCAGTAAGACCTTATTGGTTTTAATTTCTTCCTGTGCCATATCCTTAAAGTCAGGATCGGAAAGCATATCTTCCGCTGTAGCGATATCTGCTTCTGCTTGGGTATAGTTTTGCCAAACTTCAGTGATTTCCTGCAAATCGCTGTGTTCACGTGACAATTTGCGAAACTTGCCATTATCAGAAATAATTTCTACATCCGCCAATAATGCGGTTAGTTCCTCATAACGATCACATAATTGATCTAAACGTAAACGTAACGACTCTTTCATAAAACTGACTTTCTCAATGATAATTCAAGGCAATGGATATCGAATCATGCCTTGAGAAATTTTAACTGCGCATAGTGTAACGATTCCTGACAATAAATCCTACTGTGTTCTCCTGATCTGTGATGTTTAATCTATCCAAATCATACATTGAAAAATACTCTGTGGTTTTATTCATATTTTCTTCATAATTCTAATTTTAGTTGCAAACCAGACACACCTTTCACAATTTTCATCATATAAACTTAATAATTCATAGTAATTCTCAAGCTGTGCTTCATTTTAAATATGTTTCAAGTTATTACAGTGAAATCATGTCAAATCGAAATGGAGAATTTTATGAAAAAGTATGTTGCATTACTAGCTAGTGTGCTGGCCTCTTCATCAATCATGCTGAGTACCGCACATGCAGATAATACAACCCGTGTTGCTTTGGCTGGTGCTTTAGGCGGTGCAGTAGGTACAGTAGTTGGTAAACAAGTTGGTGGATCTACTGGTGGTAATATTGGTGCAGCAATTGGTGGTGCTGGTGGTGCAGCCGCAGCCAGCAAAAAATCCAATCGAACCTCATCTGCCATTGGTGCTGGTCTGGGTTCCTACGCCGGTGCCGCTGTAGGACGAACTTATGGTGGTAATGGTCAGGTTGTTGGCGCCGCATTGGGTGGTGCTGGTGGTGGTGCTTTAGGTAATAAAATTGGTAATGACCGCGCGGCTGATAAAAAATCCAGCCAACAACGCAAACATTACAAGCGCCACTCACAGCGCCATTATGCACAACGTTATTATCGCCACTAAGTCAGCAATTATCCCATCTAATTAACAAGGAGAGCCAGACTCTCCTCTAACTTCATTTCATGCAAATGCAGCATACAACGTGTAAAACTTATAATTATTTAAAGTAAATCTCATCAATTGGATTACTTATTGATAAATTTGATCTGCATGAATCGCTGGACTAAACAAAAATCCCTGACCATATTGACAGCCAATTTGAACCAGTAACTGGCGCTGCTGTTCAGTTTCAACACCTTCAGCAATGATTTTCAAAGACAAACTTGGACCAAGTTCAGTAATGGCCCTGATAATACTGAAATTTTTCCCATCATCGCCAATAGATTGTATAAAACTGGCATCCAGTTTCAAACAATCAACGGGATAATCCCGAAGTCGAATCAATGAAGAATGCCCAATCCCGAAATCATCTAATGCAATACGTACACCATACGCCTTTAACACATTTAATGCTCTTAGCACGTACGCTGCCCCACGGTCACTCAATATTTGTTCTGTAATTTCAATTTGAATTAAATCTCCAGAAATCTGATAATACTCAAGTTTTTGAATTAAATGTTCGGCATAATCATCCCGTAAAAATTCAATAGGTGCAGCATTAATCGAAACTGGCAAAACTTTATGATGGTTTTTCTGCCATGTTTTAATATCCTTTAATACATGCTCAAGCATTACATCACCAATTTTTCTAGCTAAATCATATTGCTGAAATGCTTCAAAAATTGAATTAGGTAATTGAAGACAGCCTGATTGATCCATCCAGCGTAGTAAAGCTTCATAGCCAATGATTTGCCCCGTAATAAGATTAACCTGTGGCTGATAATAGGCTTCAATCAACCCGTCACGAATAATTGCTCGACAATTTTCAATCTGATGTGCCTTATCTTTAATATGAATTGCAATTTCTCTATTAAAAATTCTAAAGCCGCCTCGTTCTGTGATTTTAAGATGATTAAGCGCACTGTCTGCTGCTTTAATAAAATCTGCCTGATGAATAGCATGATCCGGATAAATGGCACATCCGATACTAATACTGCCATTGATATATTTACCAGCATACATGATAGATTTTTCCATTTTTTTTAACACTATCCCGGCAATTTCTCGTAATTCATCTTTATTTTTTAATTGGTCTATAACAAGAGCAAACTCATCTCCACCAAGTCTGGCCACAAATATTCTTTTATCCTCACAACATGCCAGTCTTTTTGCAAAAGTCTTTAATAAATAATCGCCAGCAGCATGCCCTAAAGTGTCATTGATTAATTTAAAATGATCCAGATCAATAAACATCAAACCAACTTTTCCTTGTTTTTTATCTGCGTGCCTCAATATTTTTCGAATATATTTTTTCAATGTTCTTCTGTTATTTAGTCCTGTTAGCTCATCTGTCTGGCTAATTCTTGCCAGTTTAGATTCAGCAAGTTTTTGCAACGTCACATTTCTGGAAACGCATAAAATTTGATAAATCTCACCATTTTCATTTAGCATGGGTGTTAAAAGGTTATCCCAGTACTGGGTATCTTTCTTCTGACCACTTTTCCCTGAAAAACGTGCTGTTTTACCTGTTCTGGCTCTGTTGATTGCCTGTTGTCCAATTCCACGAACTTCGGCAGGAAGAAGTTTTAACCATTCCAGACCAAAGGCATTGGCATCTGGCTGCCCAAGCAAGGCGATACATCCTGCTCGATTCATGTGCAGCACGATACCATTTATATCAATAATTTTAATGCAGTCGACACTAACATCCATGAATTGTTGATATAGGATAAAATTTTGATTTATATCAATTTTATTTAACACAAGATCACAGGTATAAGTCAAGAAAAAATACCTTATAATTTCCATATTCAGTGAATTATGTCACACAAAATCAGGAAGTAAACTATTATCTTGTATTACCAAATACGGATCATTGAATCGTCAAATTTTAATATTTGCAAGACTTTAATTTGCTCTTCATCATCCCTATTAATATAACATTTATATACACATGGCAGGTTCATGATGTCTACATTACAACATTGTAAATTCTCTATACTGGAACTTGCACCAATTCAGGACGATGGTTCTGCAAAAATTGCCCTCAACCGGGCTTTGGTCTTGGCACAACATGCAGAAAAGCTAGGATATCATCGCTTTTGGTTAGCAGAACATCATAATATGCGTGGTATTGCCAGCTCGGCAACTAGTGTTTTAATTGCTTATCTTGCAGCACATACCCATTCTTTACGTTTAGGTTCAGGTGGGATTATGTTACCAAATCATTCGCCCTTAATGGTTGCCGAACAATTTGGGACACTAGCAACCTTATATCCTGATCGCATTGATCTTGGTTTAGGACGTGCGCCAGGTTCAGATCAACTTACCATGCGGGCTTTACGTCGTGGCAGACAGGAAACTGAAGATCAATTTCCACAAGATGTCAAAGAAATTTTAACTTATCTTGGAGATGCAAGACCACAACAACAAATCCTTGCCACACCAGGTCAAGGCACACATGTTCCAGTATATCTATTAGGATCAAGTTTATTTAGCGCACAACTTGCTGCTCAACTTGGCTTGCCTTATGCTTTTGCTTCTCATTTTGCTCCTCGTATGATGATGCAAGCCATTCAATTGTACCGTGAGAACTTTCAACCATCTGCTTATCTCGAACAACCTTATGTCATACTTGGCGTACCCGTTGTCGTTGCAGATCACGATGATGAAGCACGATATCTTGCAACCAGTAATGAACAGCGTGTTGTTGCACTATTACGTGGTCAACCTACCACTTTAAAACCGCCAGTAGAAACCATGCAGGGCTTATGGACAGAGGCAGAAAAAATTGCTGTACATAATTTCCTAGGTGTTGCAAAAATTGGCTCACCTAGCACTGTAAAATTGCAACTTGAGCAATTTTTACAACAAACCCAAGCAGATGAATTAATTTTTACCTGTGATATCTATGATGATCAGAAACGCTTACACAGCATTGAGTTATTAAAAAATTTGCAAAACTGAATCTTATACTTCGAGATATAGAGATTCTTTTACCTCCTCCATCACAATGTAGCTATGTGAGGAGGCAGAAGCTGGTAGTTTTTTTAAAATATCACCCAACAGCCGGCGATATGCACTCATTTGCTTCAATCTTGCTTTAACCAAATAATCAAATTCACCCGAAATCAGATGACATTCCAATACTTCTGGAATCTGCGCCAAATCCTTTGCCACTTGATCAAATACATCTCCTGATTTTGCCGAAAGTTTAATTTCCAGAAATACCAATAGACTTTTTTCCACCAGTGCAGGATTGACACGAGCATGATACCCCATAATCACACCCTCTCGTTCCAACCGTTTTACACGTTCAGAACAAGGTGTTGTGGATAAATTTATCCTTGCAGCTAGTTCACTAATCGCAATACGGCCTTCTTTTTGCATGATATCCAGTATCAAACGATCTGTACGATCCAGAGTTCGCATTATTTTTTCAACCCAAATGCTTATTTAAAAGTAAATACTTTAAATTTTACCTAAATTATAAGCATTAAAACAGTGAAATTACCTTTTTATCCATCTATATACTAGATGAATTAACTAGAATTTAACCAGAGGAATGTATAATGCACGTTATTGTACTCGGCAGTGGTGTAGTTGGCGTCACCAGTGCATATTACCTTGCCAGGAAAGGCGCAAAAGTCACTGTTTTGGATCGCCAGCCCAATCCTGCACAAGAAACCAGCTTTGGTAATGCTGGACAAATTTCCCCTGGATATTCAACACCATGGGCAGCACCCGGTATTCCATTGAAAGCCATGAAATGGATGTTCCAGCGCCATGCACCACTGGCGATTCGCCTAGACGGGTCATTTTGGGAATTACAATGGATGGCAAAAATGCTGGCCAATTGTAATCCAGAATCCTATGCCGTTAATAAAGAACGTATGACACGGGTTGCAGAATACAGCCGTGATTGCTTACGTGAATTACGCAGAGACACCAACATAAACTATGAAAATCGCTCTGGTGGCACCTTACAGGTATTTCGTAATGACGCACAACTCGAAGCTGTACAACGTGATATCAAAGTTTTAGAAGAATGTGGTGTTCCGCATGAAATGCTAACACCTGAGCAGCTTGCCACAGTTGAACCAGCATTGGCACAGGCTAAAGATCATCTAACTGGTGGCTTACGCTTACCTAATGATGAAACAGGTGATTGTTTTTTATTCACCAATAAATTGGCTAAACTGGCTGAAGATTTAGGGGTAGAATTTCGCTTTAACCAGCAAGTTGATCAGTTAATTTGGGACAATGATCAAATTACAGGGGTAAAAGTTGGGGATGAAATTCTGAAAGCTGATCAATATGTTCTGGCTTTTGGCAGTTATAGCCGTAGCTTTATTCAACCACTTGATATTGATTTACCAGTTTATCCTGTGAAAGGTTATTCGATTACTGTTCCTATTGTTGATGAGAATCTGGCACCACAATCTACAGTGCTGGATGAAACCTATAAAGTTGCGGTCACCCGCTTTGATAATCGTATTCGTGTTGGTGGAATGGCTGAATTAGGTGGATTTGATTTACGCCTTAATCCAACACGTAGAGAAACACTGGAGTTGGTGGTCAATGATTTATTTCCGGGTGGCAATGTATCACAGGCAACTTTCTGGACAGGATTACGCCCCATGACTCCGGATAGCACACCAATTATTGGCAAAACCAAATTTAAAAATCTATTTTTAAATACAGGACATGGAACATTAGGATGGACCATGTCCTGTGGTTCGGGAAAATTGCTAAGTGATATTATTTTTAATCATACGCCTGAAATTAGCACAGAAGGATTATCCATCGCACGTTATAGCTAATCCACCTACTTAAAATTCTGGAAGTTACAATTGTTTAGCTTCCAGAAGATTACAAATTACTTTGTTAACTCAAATGTGTTTACAACACCCCGATATTGATAGCCCTTATGCGTTAAGACATAACGTAAATATTTATACTGTGGCTTTTCATTTTGATCCAGTAACATGATGTCCAGTATTTTATTATCTCCGGATAATTTTAGATATTGGTTTGCCATGTCCTGTGTATTTTGATCATCATCCCGATGATTGGCACAATCATAATTAATACTGATACTGTGTAAGGGTTTATTTGATTTTGGATAAAAAATTCTGGCAGGTTTAAATTGCCCCTGTTCTAATTTAAATGCTGAAATATCATATCCCAATAAACAACTGCTACCCTGATAATAACTTTGCACCAGATAAATTGGCTGCTTTGCAATCAGGATTTGCCGCACTTCCGTAATCGCGCCTAGTTGTAACGGCTGGAGTCTGTTTTTCTGTCCAAGCCGATATTGCACATAAGACTCATATTCTCTCATGGTACCGCCACCACTTAAATCAAAAGTATAGAACTTCAATTTACGATCAGGTGACCAATGAATACCCAACCATAAACTTTGTCGTAGTGGTTTAAAATCATAATAAAAAGATGCCGGATCCTGTAATAAACCATTCATCACATCTTTGGTATAATTTTGATTAATCGCATAAAAATCAGCATCTTTATATTTATTAATAATCTTCTGCTCGTATTGCTTCAATTGCACCACATTGGCATGGCTATAACAGGATAAAACCGCACCAACCACGAGTACACCACACCAATTTATTACTTTCATCCTGTGCTCCAAGCATTCATCGAGCTATATATGATTAACCTATACGGCGTTTTAAGCCTGTAGATTGTAAAATTCGTGTTGAAATTTCTTCAATCGACATTTCAGAAACATTCAGAAATGGAATTCCTTCAGAAATATAGATACCTTCCACCGCGCGAAGTTCCATTTGACACTGGCTAAAACTGGCATAACGACTGTTGGCCTTACGTTCGCTCCGGATCGCAACCAGACGCTCTGCATCAATCATTAAACCAAATAATTTATGCTTATGTGGACGTAATACGGCTGGCAAACGATTATCATCCAAATCCTCTTCTGTTAAAGGATAATTTGCAACCCGAATACCAAATTGTAATGACAAATAAATTGATGTTGGCGTTTTACCAGAACGTGACACACCAATTAAAATCAAATCTGCCTGATCATAATGTCGCGTTCTGGCACCATCATCATTATCCAGTGCAAAATGTACTGCATCAATACGTGATTTATAAGATTCTGTGTCCGTTACCGCATGAGTTTGGCCAATAATTGAAGTCGCTTTAGTTCCCAATTCCTGTTCAAGCTTACAGATTAAACCCTCAAAAACATCCAGATTAACTGCATTTGCTGTATTAATAATCTCACGGACTGCAGGATTAACTAATGTATCAAACACCAGTGGTAATGTTCCATCACGTTCCGCCACAGTATTAATTTGCTGCACCACACTTAACGCACTTTCTTCTGAATCAATATACGGAATAATATGGATATCAAAATTTACATTAGGAAACTGTGCCAATAATGAATGTCCTAAAGTTTCTGCAGTAATTGCTGTTCCATCAGAAATAAAAAATACACTTCTGTTAATCAAATTGCGTTCTGACATATTTTTTTCACCTTAAATATTTGTCTTGGCGGCATATAATCTTTATAGTAAACGGATGTTGAAAATCTGTCGCCTATCATCGACTAAAATATAGGCACACCTGATAAACAATTTAAATTTTACTTACATCACAGTGGAGTAACGACCTTGGAAGCACGCGTTATTGGTCTGGAAAAATTAGGTAAGCATGATGTTGAAAAAGTAGGTGGAAAAAATGCCTCTCTAGGCGAAATGATCAGCCACTTATCAAATGCTGGGGTTTCAGTACCAGGTGGATTTGCCACCACAGCTGATGCTTATCGTGAATTTTTGGACAAAAGCGGTCTAAAAGCAAAAATTCAGGAAGAACTGACTCATCTAAATGTAGATGATATTGCTGCATTGACAGAAACGGGTGCTAAAATTCGTCAATGGATTATTGATTCTCCACTGACTCCTGAGTTAGAAAAAGAAACTCGTAATGCATTTGCAGCATTATCCAACGGCAACCCTGATATCGCGGTTGCCGTTCGTTCTTCTGCGACTGCAGAAGACTTACCTGATGCGTCATTTGCAGGTCAACAGGAAACCTTTCTTAATATCCGGGGTATTGACAACGTATTGGTTGCCATTAAAGAAGTTTTTGCGTCCCTGTATAATGACCGTGCAATCGCTTACCGTGTCCACCAAGGCTTTGATCACGATATTGTGGCGCTTTCTGCCGGTGTACAACGTATGGTACGTTCTGAAACAGGTTCTGCTGGTGTCATGTTTACATTGGATACGGAATCAGGTTTCCGTGATGTAGTATTTATCACTGCTTCTTACGGTCTGGGAGAAATGGTCGTACAGGGTGCTGTAAACCCTGATGAATTTTATTTATCAAAACCATTATTGAACACGAACAGACATGCAGTTTTACGCCGTAATCTTGGTTCTAAACACAAAAAAATGATTTACAGCAATGAAGGTGCTGCGGGTCGTTCAGTTGAAATTGTTGATGTTGAAAAACAGGATCGTCAACAATTTGCACTTAATGACCACGAATTACAAGAGTTAGCTAAACAAGCATTAATCATCGAAAAACATTACGGTGCACCAATGGACATCGAATGGGCAAAAGATGGTGATGACCAACAGCTTTATATCGTTCAGGCACGCCCTGAAACAGTAAAAAGTCGTCAAAGTGCAGGAACAATGGAACGTTATCTGTTAAAACAAAAAGGTACAGTCCTTTGCGAAGGTCGTTCCATCGGTCAACGTATCGGTTCAGGTAAAGTACGCATCGTTACTAACATCAAGGACATGGATCGCGTTCAGCCAGGTGATGTACTGGTTTCTGACATGACCGATCCAGACTGGGAACCTGTAATGAAACGTGCAGCCGCTATCATTACCAATCGTGGTGGCCGTACTTGTCATGCAGCCATTATTGCACGTGAACTAGGCGTTCCAGCGATTGTAGGTTGTGGTAATGCAACTGAGGTATTGACTGAAGATCAGGAAGTTACGGTATCTTGTGCTGAGGGTGATACAGGATTTATCTATGAAAATGCATTAGACTTTGAAGTACAAAGCAATTCAATTGAATCCATGCCACCGCTGTCATTTAAAGTGATGATGAATGTAGGCAACCCGGATCGTGCATTCGATTTTGCCCAAATTCCAAATGCAGGTATTGGTCTGGCTCGTCTGGAATTCATCATTAATCGCATGATCGGTGTGCACCCTAAAGCGTTACTTAACATTGATAGTCTACCACGTGAAACTCGGGCTGCCGTACTGGCACGCACTGCTGGCTATACATCACCAGTTGAGTTCTATGTAGAAAAACTGGTTGAAGGTATTGCGACACTGGCTGCTGCATTTGCAGACAAACCTGTGATCGTTCGTATGTCCGACTTTAAATCCAATGAATATGCAAACCTAATTGGCGGGAAGCTATACGAACCTGAAGAAGAAAACCCAATGTTAGGTTTCCGTGGTGCAAGTCGTTATGTCTCTGACAATTTCCGTGATTGCTTTGAACTGGAATGTCGTGCGCTGAAAAAAGTCCGCGATGAAATGGGATTAACCAATATTCAGATCATGATTCCTTTTGTGCGTACCGTTGCTGAAGCAAAACGCGTTATTGAACTATTAGCAGCAAATGGCTTAAAACGTGGTGAAAATGGTCTTAAAGTCATCATGATGTGTGAGCTACCAACCAATGCATTATTGGCTGAGCAATTTCTTGAACACTTTGATGGTTTCTCAATTGGTTCAAATGACTTAACGCAATTGACACTTGGTCTTGATCGTGACTCTGGTATCGTTTCACATTTATTTGATGAACGTGATCCAGCGGTTAAAGCCCTATTATCCATGGCGATCCATGCTTGCCGTAAAGCAGGTAAATATGTCGGTATCTGTGGACAGGGTCCTTCAGACCATCCGGATCTGGCAAAATGGCTCATGGAACAAGGTATCGAATCCGTATCGCTTAACCCTGATTCGGTACTTGATACATGGTTCTTCCTTGCAGAAGAAAAGGCCAGCAACCAATAAGCCCTTGTTATTTTCAAAAAAAGACCCTACATTGACTGGGTCTTTTTTATATTTATTACATGTTTTGAGATTGTTAAAATGCAAATTTATCTGGCGAGAAACAACCAACAGGCTGGTCCATATACGGTCGAGCAACTTAATCAAATGCTGGCAAGCCAACAAGTGGTACTCACCGATTTAATTTGGCACGAAGGCATGACAGAATGGAAGCCTTTAGGTGAAATGACCCAAGGACAATACCATTATTCTCCTTCCGGTTATCAACAAACTGAAGCACCAATAAACACACCTTTTCATTCCACAGTGAAAACAGATAACGTCACTACAGATAATGCACAGACTAAAAGTGAACTCGCTCCAATTTCTAAACGTGCATTTGCAAAATTTATTGACCTACTGTTGTGGTTTCCCATATTTATGTTTCCATCTGCATTTATGAATGCAGAACAAACCAATCAGTTTGCAACATTGCAGAATAAATTCATGCAATTGATCAATCAAAATCAACTTGAACAAGCCAATATACTTTCACAACAAATGATGCATGTAATACCCAACACTGTGTGGATTGCCATGGCAATTTATGTCTTGGTAATGTTAGCTATTCAGGCTGTAATATTGCAAAAATCTGGTCAAAGCATTGGAAAAAAAGTCCTTGCAATTCAAATTGTTGACCAAGAAAGTAACCAATTAGTTAGTGTTAATCGTTCTTTCTTTTTAAGAAGTATTTTATTTATTATCCTCAATTATATTTTTACTCCTTTTTTCTCATTAATTGACTGGCTTTTTGCATTTGGACGAAAACGTCAGGCTTTGCATGACAAGTTAACTAAAACCATTGTAATCCATAAAAAATAATCCATAAAATATCCATTTAAGCCCAATCATTTTGGGCTTAAATATTTTTTACAACATCATAAAACAATAACAATATAATGATTTTATTCAAAAAAATTACATTTCCACCTTAATTCATTATTTTTTTCATGGTTTTAAATGATTTTTATGATCGTTTTGTTATAGCTTAGTTGCTTTTAATCAGGCATAATGCCTTACAACGTAGCGGTGCCACATATTCAAAGGGAATTTCATTTTGTTAAAATTTGAAATTCTTTTTTTTAGACATGTAGCACTGAATCGCTATCCCATATTTTTAAAAATGGGTCTCTTCACCGAGGTTGTATTATGAGACAAAAGACACTAGCTGTATTGTCTTTATTAACAGCTACCACACTATTAACTGGTTGTGGTGGCGATATAGTACTTCTCAATTCTGAGGGTCCAGTTGCGCAAGGTCTTTCAGGTCTAATGGTAACAGCAATTTATGTAATGCTGCTTGTCGTTATTCCTTCGATCATTATGGCGCTCTGGTTCGGCTGGAAGTACCGTAAAAGTAATAAAGATGCAGATTATCAGCCAAATTGGGCTCACTCAACTGCAATTGAAATTGTAGTCTGGGGTATTCCTATTATAATTATTGCATTTTTGGCATACCTTGCTTACAAGGGTTCTCACGATTATGATCCATATAAGTCACGTGCTGCGGATTCATCGGAAGAACTAACAATTCAAGTTATTGCTGAGCAATTTAAATGGATATTTATCTATCCTGAACAAAATATTGCAACAATCAATGAAGTTCGCTTCCCTGAGCAACAACCCATTGCATTCCGTATCACTTCCAACTTTACAATGAACTCTTTCTTCATTCCGAAATTGGCAGGTCAAATTTATGCGATGGCAGGTATGCAGACCCAATTGCATTTAAGCGCAGATACAACTGGCGTATATCGTGGTTTTTCTGCCAACTACAGTGGTTATGGTTTCTCTCAAATGTACTTTAAGGCACACAGTGTGACTAAAGCACAATTTGATGAGTGGGTAAATACAATCAAAGCTGGTAAAGGCAATACGATTGTTGTTGATGACAAAGGTACAACCGCTATTCAAAAAGGTCTGTTAGACCAAGCTGAATTTGCTACATTGAAAGATGGCGACCGTTCTAAACATCAGATCGAAGCATTGGTTAAAGAAGCACAGCGTAAAGGTGATACTGAAGCTCTGGAAAAAGCTGAAGCAATGAAACCTTTTCCAAACAAACCAACTCCTGTGACTTACTACTCTTCTGTACAACCTGATTTGTTTAAAACTGTGATTAATGCTTATATGAGCAACTATCATGGCAATACACATGCAGGATCTCACGAGCAAGTAGCGCATGAGGCAGCGGCTTCAGTTGAAGTGCCTGCAAGCCAAGATACAGCTACTGCAAAAACTGTAGCGGGAGAATAAAATATGTCTTTTTTATTCGGTAAACTAGGCCCCGAAGCAATTCCTCAGGAGCCAATTGTACTGGTTACCATGGCCGTTATGATCATTGGTGCAATTCTAGTACTTGGTGCTGTAACTTACTTCAAACTTTGGGGTTATTTATGGAAAGAGTGGTTTACATCTGTAGACCATAAACGCATTGGTATTATGTATTTCATTGTGTCAGTTATTATGCTAGTGCGTGGTTTTGCAGATGCCTTAATGATGCGTTTACAACTTTTTCTTGCAGGCCCCGGCGGTGAAGGCTATCTACATCCCGACCATTATGACCAGATCTTCACTGCGCATGGCGTAATCATGATCTTCTTCGTTGCAATGGGTCTTGTTGTTGGTATGTGGAATATCACCGTACCATTACAGATTGGTGCGCGCGACGTTGCTTTCCCATTGTTAAACTCTTTGAGCTTCTGGTTATTCGTTGGTGCTGCCGGTTTAGTCATGGCATCATTAGTGCTAGGTGAATTCGCTGCAACAGGCTGGTTGGCATATCCTCCTCTATCCGGAATTCAATATAGTCCGGGTGTTGGTGTAGATTACTATATCTGGGCATTGCAACTTTCAGGGCTAGGTTCATTGTTATCTGGTGTGAACTTTTTTGTGACCATCATCAAGATGCGTGCACCAGGCATGAAACTCATGGATATGCCAGTATCTACATGGACAACACTTTGTGCATGTATTCTGATTATTGCGACTTTCCCTGTGTTAACTGCAACATTGGCAATGCTTTCACTTGACCGTTACTTCGATTTCCATTTCTTCACCAATGAGCTTGGCGGTAGCCCAATGCTGTACGTGAACTTGATCTGGACATGGGGTCACCCAGAAGTATATATCTTGGTATTGCCTGCTTTTGGTCTATATTCCGAAATTGTGTCTACATTTAGTCGCAAACCTTTGTTCGGTTATAAATCAATGGTATATGCAACAATTGCAATTACTATTTTATCGCTAGTTGTGTGGGTTCACCACTTCTTTACCATGGGTGCAGGCGCAAACGTCAATGCATTCTTCGGTATCATGACCATGATTATCGCCATTCCTACTGGTGTTAAAATGTTCTCTTGGTTATTCACGATGTATCGTGGCCAGATTACCTTTACATCACCAATGTACTGGACCATGGGTTTCTTGGTTACATTCGGTATCGGTGGTTTAACTGGCGTATTAATGGCTGTTCCACCAGCGGATTTCCTTGTACACAACTCTTTATTCTTGATTGCTCACTTCCATAACGTAATTATTGGTGGTGTAGTGTTCGGTTTCTTTGCTGGTCTTACTTTCTACTGGCCAAAAATGTTTGGTTGGAAGTTAGATGAGTTCTGGAATAAAGCTGCATTTTGGTTCTGGTTCTTCGGTTTCTATTTTGCATTCATGCCACTTTATATCCTTGGTTTCATGGGGATGACTCGTCGTTTGAATACTTACGATAATCCAGAGTGGACACCTTACTTGTACATTGCAATGGTTGGTGCTGTACTGGTGGCAATTGGTGTTGTTTGCTTGTTGCTAACTTTTGGTGTTGGTTTCCTAAAACGCAAACAGACTATCGATTATACTGGTGACTCTTGGGGTGCTGGTCGTACATTTGAATGGTCTACATCTTCCCCTGCTCCATTCTATAACTTTGCAACTGAATTGGACGGTGCTGGTATTGACCGTTTCTGGTCAGATAAAGAAAATGGTGTTGCTTATCAACGCCCTGCTAAATACGCTGATATTCACATGCCTACAAGCCGTGCGGCCGGTTTCATTATTGCAATGATTCTGACTGTTTTAGGCTTTGCTCTAATCTGGCATATCTGGTGGTTAGTTGTTGTAAGCTTTGCTGCCGCAGTCATTTCATTCATTCGTAGTTCATTCACCAAGAACGTTGATTATTATGTTCCTGCTGCTGAAGTTGAACGTATCGAGAATGAACGTTTTGCATTACTCGAAAAACATTTGAAGAAGGACTAAGACAATGGCTGAAGTACTTCATCACGACAACCACGGACATGATGATCATCATCACCATGATGATACGCCAATTACTGTCTTTGGTTTCTGGACATACTTGATGAGTGACCTTATCCTTTTTGGTACACTCTTCATCGCTTTCGCTGTACTCAGTGGCCACGTGCCACCGGGTACACCAACTGCAAAAGAACTGTTCGGTGAATCCTTAGGTTTTGTTTTAACTGAAACAATGGCACTTTTGGTTTCATCTGTAACTTTCGGTTTTGCTGTACTTGCACGTTATAAGAATGATGTGAGTGGTGTTCTGAAATGGTTAATCATTACATTTGTTTTTGGTGCAGCCTTTATTGGAATGGAACTCTATGAATTCCATCACCTAGTACATTCAGGCCATGGTCCAAGCACAAGTGCATTTCTTTCAGCATTCTTCACTTTGGTTGGAACACACGGTATTCACGTAACATCCGGTCTAGTATGGATGTTGGTATTGATGTATCAAATCAAAACTCAAGGTTTGACCTTACCAAATACTCGTCGTTTGGCATGCCTAAGTTTGTTTTGGCACTTCCTTGATATCGTATGGATCTGTGTATTCAGCTTGGTTTACTTAAAAGGAGTTCTTGCATGAGTCATGATGTAAAAAATCCTGGTGCTGCGCACGGTAGTTCTAAGCAATATACAGTTGGCTTTATTCTATCTATCATTCTGACCATCATTCCATTTGGAATGGTGATGTCAGGAATGACTGGTGGTGTAGTCTTGTTCACGATTGCCATTACTGCATTTGCACAAGTATTGGTTCAATTGATCTACTTCTTACATTTAAATGGTTCTGAAGAACAACGTTGGGATACAATTGCTTTTATCTACACAGTTCTGACCATCGCCATTTTGTTTGTAGGTTCAATCTGGATCATGAATTATCTACACGCTAACATGATGATCTAAACTGTTTGTCATGTTTAAGCAATACCTTCTCCTGGCTAAACCAGGTATCCTTTTTGGTAACTTTGTTACCACCTTGGGGGGCTTTTTTCTAGCCTCTCAAGGACATATAGATATTCCCCTACTTCTTCTAACCCTCATTGGAACAACGTTAGTAGTTGCGTCTGGTTGTGTCTTTAACAATATCATTGATCAAGATATTGATCCAAAGATGGCTCGAACACAAAATCGTGCATTGGTAAAAAAGACGATTTCTCCTGTTGCTGCATTTATATATGCATCGATCATTGGTGTCATCGGCTTTATTTTGCTTTATATATTTTCAGGTATTTACGCTTTTTGTTTTGCTGCTTTGGGTTTTATCGTTTATGTCATTGTGTACAGTTTATGGTCTAAGCGTCAATCAATTCATCAAACGGTTATTGGTAGTATTTCTGGTGCTTCACCACCTGTCATTGGTTATACTGCTGTGTCACATGAATTTGATGTGGCTGCTTTGTTAATTTTTCTGGCCTATAGTATTTGGCAAATGCCACATTCTTGGGGTATTGCAATTTACCGCCTAGATGATTATCAACGTGCCTGTGTACCAATTTTACCAGTTGCACGTTCAGTTTTACGGACTAAAATTGAATGTTTGATTTATGTGATTCTATTTACTTTGGTATTAAATGGTCTATATTGTTTCGGCTATACCAATGTATTTTTCCTGATCACATTTAACGGTCTTTGTGTTTACTGGATCTATTTATCCTTAATCGGTTTCAAAGTTAAAGATGACCAACAATGGGCGAAACGCTATTTTCTATATTCTATTATTCTAATCACTGCATTAAGTATTAGTTTTAGCTTTAGCTATCAATCTCCAGCACCACATCTACCCTTGTTCTAAACGAAAGAGTGAAGTTTGCTTTGCTCTTTCCTTATTTTTAGAAATAACAATTACTATATTTTTTAAATTTAAGTCTATTAATTTTCACAACATCAAAGTTTATGCATAAAAAAAGGATGCTCGAATTCACACCCTTTTTTCAGGAAATTAACGGTACACAATACCACCATCGGTTAATATAGATTGTCCAGTAATATAATCAGAATCTTCACTTGCTAAGAATGCAACCAATGCAGCCACGTCTTCCGGTGTTTGTGCACGCCCTAATGCGATTCCTTCAACATATTTTTTATAGGTTTCTCCTATCGGTGCGCCAGTAAGCTCAGAGAATCGCTTGTCAATTTCTACCCACATATCTGTACCAACAATACCTGGACAATAACCATTTACAGTAATACCATGACTAGCATATTCTTTTGCTGCCGCTTGGGTTAAAGCGCGAACAGCAAATTTTGTTGCAGAATAGACACCTAGCATGGCAAATCCATCATGCCCTGCAATTGAACAGGCATTAATAATTTTACCTTTCTGATCAAGTGCCTGAAATTTTTTGGCTGCAGCCTGAATTCCCCATAAAACACCACCAATATTAATATCAGTAATTTTTCGGAAGTCATCAGGTTTAATATCATTGATTGGCTGTACTTGTGCAATCCCTGCATTATTAATCATGATATCAAAACCACCTAATGCCTGATATGTATGATCAATTGCTGCTGTGACCTGATCTAACTGGCTAATATCTGCGACATAGGTTGTTGCCTTAACATTCAAATTTTCAATTTCTGCTTGAGTATTTTTTAATAGCTCTTCATTCATATCAATCAAGGCAATATGAGTGCCTTCTGTTGCTAAACGTAGTGCAATACCGCGACCAATTCCTCTTGCACCACCGGTAATTAATGCAACTTTATTTTTTAATCCTTTTGACATCGTACAACTCCCTAACAACACACTGAATTTTTCAATTAATCCAGTGTGTTTTGAACATTAATTTATGGGTGAACCAGAATTTTTACTGCTGATTCATTATTGTGGATTAATCTTTCAAATCCTTGAGAGATTAAATCATCCAACTGAATACGCTGTGTAATGAATGCATCAAGGTTAATTTTACCTTGTTCGACCAGTTTAATCGTTTCCTGATGATCATTGACATAGGCAATGGTGCCACGAATATCCAACTCTTTCATTACCACACTATGGATATTGACTGTTGCTGGATGACTCCAAATTGATACGATAACAATTACACCCGTTGGCCTTGTAGCAGATACCAATGTATCTAAAACTTTATTCACACTTGTACATTCAAATGCAACGTCTGCACCTTGATCATTGGTAATTTTCATGACTTCAGCAGTAACATCAACCTGAGAAGGATCAAGAATATAATCTGCAACACCAGCTTCTAAAGCTTTTTCTTTACGTTTTCTGCTTAATTCTGTGATAATCACAGTTAAGCCTTTGGCTTTTAAAATAGCAGATAACAATAAACCGATTGGCCCAGCACCACCTACCAAAGCAACATCACCTGCTTTTGCACCACTACGAACATAAGCATGATGCCCTACAGAAAGTGGCTCAATTAATGCTGCTTGATCTAGAGGAACTTTATTTGAAATTGGGTGCACCCAGCGACGTTTTACAGCAATTTTTTCGGAAAGGCCACCACCACGTCCCCCCAAACCAATAAAGTTCATATTTTTAGAAAGATGATAATTATCGCCTGGGCCTGTAGGTACATCATCAGCAATGATATACGGTTCAACAACAACATGCTGGCCAATTTCAATATCATCTACACCTTCACCAACAGCATATACTACACCCGAAAATTCATGTCCCATTGTTACTGGTGCAGATTCACCTGAGATTGGATGTGGATGACCACAAGGTGGAATAAAAATTGGTCCATCCATAAATTCGTGCAAATCTGTACCACAAATTCCACACCATGCGACTTTAATCCCAACTGTACCAGGAGCAACTTCCGGTTCCGGAATATCTTCTATACGTATGTCACCTTTATCATAAAAACGTGCAGCTTTCATTATTCTGTCCTGTATAAATCGGCTATGAATATTTCTACTAGACAAATCTTCATAGCCTTGGGTGATTTTGTATTTACTTCAACTTACGATTCTTTAGGTAGATATCAAGAATATAAACCTAAATCATTTCAACCTTAAAGGTTAAATATGAATCGCACGTTGCATACTGGCTAATATTGACTCATGCATTGCTTCAGATAAAGTTGGGTGTGGAAAAATCACATTGGCCAGACTATCATCAGTTGCTTCCAAAGTTTTTGCGATGGCAAAACCTTGAATTTGCTCAGTTACTTCATGACCAACCATATGTGCTCCCAGTAGTTCACCAGTCTGCGCATCTATAACAGTTTTGACAAACCCTGCAGTTTCTGCCAAAGCAATCGCTTTACCATTAGCCTGTAATGGAAATTTCCCAATATTGACCTGATAACCTTGGTTTTTCGCTTGTTGTTCAGTTAAGCCAATACTTGCCACTTGTGGATGGGTAAAAATACATGCTGGAATTTGTGTTCGATCAAGTGCATGTACATCAGCAATGCCTGCAATTTTTTCCACACATAAAATCGCTTCATGACTTGCTTTATGTGCAAGGCATGGTGCACCTGCAACATCACCTATCGCATAGATTCCAACCACATTGGTTTTACACCATTGATCAGTTTTAATGAAACCGCGCTCAAATTCAATACCTAAATCTTCCAGTCCCAGCCCAGATGAATTTGGTTTAACACCAATCGCACAAAGTACTTTGTCAAATGTTTGCTCAGTGATACCACTTGCTGTTTCAATCTCACAACGTACCTGCTGACCATCAACTTGCGCAGAGTTGATCGATGTTTGAGTCAAAACCTGAATGCCATTTTGTTCAAATTGTTTTTGAACATATTGTGCGACTTCGTGATCTTCTGTCGGAAGAATTTGCTTGGCAATATCGACCAAAGTGACTTGTGAACCCAGATCATGATACAAACTTGCAAATTCACTACCAATGGCACCAGAACCAATCACCAATAAAGATTTAGGAAGTTCTTGCGGGACAAGTGCTTCTTTATAACTCCAGATATGTGTACCATCAATCTGTAATTGCGGCAAAGTAGCTGCTTTGGCGCCTGTTGCCACAATAATGTGTGGCGCCGAAATTTCTGAAACTTTACCTTTTTCATCCGTCAGTTGTAGACGTTCCTTAGCAATAAATTTTGCTTTAGCATTAAATAAAGTAATCTGATTCTTTTTCAGTAAATGTTCAATTCCTTGTACCAGTTGTGCAGATACCTGTCGACTATGTTTTACCAGTTGATTAAAATCAAATTGTACATCAGCAAGCTGGAAACCAAATTGGGAAGCATGTTTTAGCTGTTGTGCAAAAGCAGCGCCACTTAATAGTGCTTTCGTTGGAATACAGCCCCAGTTTAAGCAAATTCCACCCAGATGCGTGGATTCAACAATCGCCGTTCTCAGTCCAAGTTGGGCTGCACGAATAGCAGCCACATATCCACCCGGTCCTGCACCAATCACAATGACATCAAATTGTGTGTCAGACATACCGAGTCTCCTAAACCAAAATTAATGCAGGGTTTTCAACAAATTGCTTAAAACTTGCCAAAAATTTTGCACCTACTGCACCATCAATAACACGATGATCACAAGATAATGTTGCTGTTACAATTTCCCGAATCACCACTTGATCTTTCTCCACTACAGCCCGTTTTTCGGCAGCGCCTAAGGCCATGATGGCCCCTTGGGGTGGATTAATGATGGCATCAAAATGTTTGATTCCAAGCATTCCCAAATTGGAAATACTAAAACTGCCACCTTGAAATTCATCTGGTTGCAACTTACCTGTTTTGGCCCGTGTCGATAAATCACGCATATCGCTGGAGATTTCTGCCAGAGATTTTTGATTGGCTGCTTTAACAATCGGTGTAATCAAACCACCATCAATTGCCACTGCTACAGCAACGTCAGCCGTTGGAAATTGTAGAATTTGCTGATTTTCTTCATCAAATTGTACATTAACTTCTGGAACTTTTATTAATGCTGCAGCGGCAGCCTTAATCAGCATATCGTTAATAGATAACTTAACCTGAGGTACCGTATCATTAATTTGTTTACGCAAAGCCTGCAATGATTCAACATTTAAATCAACGGTCAAGCGAAAATGTGGTGCATTGCGTTTTGCTGCCTGTAAACGTGAAGCAATGGCACGACGCATAGCATTCATGCTGATCACTTTTGGGGTTTGTTGCACAATTTGACAAGTAGGATTGTTAGATTCAGCTTGTGATGATTGTGGATGTAATTTGGCGTAAGTAGCCTCCACATCTTCTCTACATACTCGTCCACGTGAGCCCGAAGCACGACAGTCATGTAAATTAATGCCTTTTTCTTTGGCCAAACGTCTTGCTAGCGGCGTCGCTGCAACCTGACTATCATCTTGTGTTGAACCTTTAAATTGATGCGATACCGTGTTTTTGACATTCGGCCAACGACCACCTTGAGCAATTACAGTATTTTGAATATCATCAATACTGATTCGCCCTTCACGCCCCGTACCTTGAATTTTTTGCAGATTCACATTGTGTTTTTCTGCCAGCTTATTTGCATGTGGCGTAACAAATAAACCATGTGCTACATCATAACCCAGCAATGATGCCGGAATTTGATAACCATTTTGAGATACGGATGGTGTCTGTATTGTTGCTTTTGGTGTAGCTTCTTGTAAGGATGGCTGTGTGACTGTGGTTTTCACAGCTTCATTTTCTGGCATTTTTGCTACTGAAGTAGACGCTGACTCATTTTCTGTAGATGCATGTGACTGAATAAATGCCAAAATCTCATCTTCTGTCACCCCTGCATCAGCACATACGCCAATTAAGCCACCAACGGGTAAAGTTTCACCCTCTTTGGCGAGGATTTTACGCAAAGTTCCATCAAATGGCGCTTCAAGTACATTTACAATTTTAGTGGTTTCAATTTCACAGATTTCCTGCCCTTTACTAAAACTGTCTCCTTCCTGAATTAACCAGTTGGCAACTGTGCCTTCTTCCATAGACAATCCCCATTTTGGGATTTCCAGTGTTTTAATTTCGCTCATCCTAAGCCTCCAATGTTTTCCGTACAGCTTGCTCAATACGTTCTACACTCGGAATCCATTCTTTTTCCAACACAGGTGAAAATGGAATTGGTGTATGCGGAGGTGTGACTAACTCAATTGGTGCTTTTAAATAATGAAATCCTTTTTGGGCAATTAATGCTGCAACATCGTGACCAAATCCACAACGTGCAGCAGACTCATCAACAATCACCACACGTCCAGTTGAAGCTACAGATTCAAGAATACCTTCCTCATCCAGTGGAGAAATAGTACGTGGATCAACAACTTCCACTGAAATACCTTCTTTGGCCAGTTTATCTGCAACTTCATTGGCTTTATGAACCATCAGACTAAGTGCAATAATGGTCACGTCTGTACCTTCACGGGTATAATTTGCCACACCAAACGGAATGGTATAGGCTTCATCCGGCGCTTCACCCTTGATGTCATAAAGCATTTTATGCTCACAGAACACCACTGGATCATCATCACGAATTGCTTGAATCAGTAATCCTTTAACATCATACGGACTAGATGGTACGACAACCTTCAAACCCGGCACTGCTGTAAAAACATTATATGGTGACTGTGAATGCTGGGCAGCAGCAGAGAATCCAGCACCAATCATGCCACGTACAACCATCGGTGCTTTGGCTTTACCACCAAACATATAGCGGAATTTTGCTGCCTGATTATAGAGCATGTCATGACATACGCCATAAAAGTCCATAAACATTAAATCCACTACAGGACGTAATCCAGTTGCAGAAGCACCTGCTGCCATACCCACTAGTGCAGATTCGGTAATTGGAGTATCAATTACTCGTTCTGAACCAAACTCTGTCCATAATCCTTTGGTAACGCCAAGTACGCCACCAAAGCCTTCAAGTTTATTTTCATCAGTATTTTTACCACCATGTCCACCCCGAACATCCTCACCCATAACCACAATGGATGGGTCACGGCGCATTTCCAGTTCAATCGCTTCCTTAATGGCATTTCGATAGCTTTTATTTGGCATTCTGTACTATTCCTTTAGTAAGATACATAAACATCTGTTAATAATTGGGAAACTTCCGGGTACTGCGCAGCTCGGGCTTTTGCAACAGCATCATCTACATTAGCTTTCGATTCGGCATCAATCGCATCAAGCTTGGCTTCATCAATTTGCCCTTTCACTTTTTGACGGAAGATTTTCAACGGATCACGATGTTCTTTTACATATTCAAGTTCTTCTTTGGAACGAATCAAACCCGGATCACCTTCAAAGTGTCCATAAAAACGGTTGGTGATTGTTTCTATGACACTTGGCCCTTCTCCACGTCTTGCGCGTTCAATGGCTTTTTGAGCCACTTCATATACTGCAAAGAAATCTGTACCATCAACTTTTTCGGCAGGCAAGCCAAAGCCTGCTGCACGACCTGCAATATCTTTACTACCAACAGCATAATCATGTGCAGTACCTTCGCCAAATCCATTATTTTCAAAGACAAAAATAACCGGAAGTTTGAGTACCACAGCCATATTCATCGCTTCAAAGGTTAACCCTTGGTTCGAACCACCGTCGCCAGTAAACGATAAGCCAACACCACCTGTTTTTAGAGTTTTTGCTGTTAAGGCTGCTCCAATTGCCAGAGGAGGTCCACCTCCCACAATACCATTGGCACCTAACATACCCTTATCCAGATCGGCAATATGCATAGACCCGCCCTTACCCCGGCATAGACCCGCATCTTTACCAAAGATTTCCAGCATCATGCCATGAATATCGCAACCTTTTGCAATACAGTGACCATGTCCACGGTGAGTTGATGTGATATAATCTTTATCAGTTAAATTTTCGCAAATACCCACAGCAACAGCTTCTTCCCCACTGTATAGATGGATAAATCCCGGGATATCTCCCATAGTGTTTTCTTCATGTAGTCGATCTTCAAATTCTCGAATGTCACGCATACGTTTGTATGCAGCGAGCAATTGCTCTTCCGTTAGTTGCATAGGTATATCCTTTATTTTCAGTGCCTATCAAACATTCCAAATGCTTTTTGTATAATTCATCAAAAGCACAACTACATATAAAATCATTCTGTGTAATTTGAATATTAGACTAAAAAAAATATTTACTATTTTTGAACAATTTTTCTTTAAAAACACCAATTTAAACCCATAATAAATATTGTAATTTTTTATTAATCATCAAATACTTATCATAACAAACCTTTAACCAACCTTTGTTTTATACACTCATTATTTTTAATCATTGTTTTATATTTCTGGCATACATTCATACTATTTTATTGGTTTTGTTTTTAAATAAGGATATTTAAAATGAATCAGATTGTTCAAGATTTTATTCCTCAACTTCATTCGCCTAATACCATACAAGCAGATCTTACCAAAACTGCAACAAAACCTGCTATTGGTGAAAAATTACGTGGCACAGATAAACTGGCAAGAATTCCGGTTAAAATCATTCCAACCACTACTATCCCAGAAAAACCGGAATGGATTCGTAGTAAAATTAGCCATCCTGATGAAATCAAACGCATCAAGGATTTATTAAGACAACAACGGTTACATACCGTATGCGAAGAAGCTGCATGCCCCAACCTCCCCCAATGCTTTGGTAGTGGAACTGCAACCTTTATGATTATGGGAGATATCTGCACTCGCAGATGTCCTTTTTGTGATGTTGCACATGGTCGTCCCAAGCCATTAGATCCTGATGAACCCATGCATCTCGCAGAAACTGTTGCCAACCTGCATTTAAATTATGTGGTAATCACCTCAGTAGACCGGGATGATTTAAAAGATGGTGGCGCAACACATTTTGCACAGTGTATTCGAGCCATTCGTCAACGTAGCCCAGATACCCTGATTGAAATTTTAGTTCCTGATTTTCGTGGTCGATTAAAAATAGCACTGGATATTCTGGCAGCTACACCACCTGATATCTTTAACCATAATATTGAAACAGTTCCACGACTATATAAAGCCTTACGACCAGGATCAGACTACCAACATTCACTACAGCTATTACAGGCTTTTAAGACAAAGTGCCCCGACATTATGACCAAATGTGGACTCATGGTTGGTTTGGGTGAAATCGAGGCTGAAGTCATCGCTTTACTCAACGATTTAAAAGATCATGATGTTGATTTAATTACGATTGGACAATATCTACAACCCTCAAAATCACATGCACCGATCCATCGATTTGTTTCTCTGCAGGAATTTGAACGTTATGATCAACACGGTCAGCGTTTACAATTTTATAATATTTGGAGCGCCCCAATGGTAAGATCAAGTTATCATGCAGATCAACAATTTAGAGGTGAACCGGTTCCAAAACCATTTTCACGACAAGATGTGGTGGTGTAAAATTTTTGTACAATTTATCATAAAATGTCATTGCGAAATGACATCATTGTCGTCATATTTAAACGATGAATATGGCAGATTATGGATTAATCTGACAATTAACTTTGCTGCATTTTTCAGGTGCCCAAAACGATTGAAGTTTAAAGGATACTGACAAATCGTTCAGTAAAAGGATAAGTATATGGATATACAACACACTTTACCTCAATACCGGAATTTAAATACAATTGTAGATATGTTGGAGAATGATGCTACTGTTACAACGCAAGCTGCACCTATTCTTAATCTGGATTATGAATGGAATCATGCACTGTTAGGACGTGCCATGCAGCATTGCTACAAAGATCTCATTGCCATTGCCAATGATTCAGGTATGGCTATCGGTATTAGTAATCATCACGGTACACTGCTCTGGACCAATTGTAGTCGTTCAATGCTTTCTTCAGCAGAACAAGTACATTTTATAGAAGGCGGATTGTGGTCAACACAGGCGGTCGGTAATAATGCTCTTGGCTTGGCACTTGATACAATGCATAGCAGTTGTGTATATTCACATGAAAATGAAATGAATAGTGTTCGCGATTGGGTTTGCTATGCTGCACCTATTCTGGATTACACCACCACCCACTTTCATGGCATTATCAACCTATCCACTAAATCCCACAAACATACCAGTCTAGGTATACTGGCAATTGAACGCTGTGCAGAAATGGTACAACGTGCCATACAATTTGAACAAAACGATGTCCTTTATATTCAGGCATTTGGATCACCACAGATTCAATTTAATCAAAAAAAACTCACCCTCACTCATCGGCAACTTGAAATTTTATGTATTCTGATTTTACATCCTAATGGTGTTCATCTTGATGAATTACATTATGCATTGTATGGTGATCGTCAGGTATCTATTAGCACATTAAAAGCAGAACTTTCGCAATTACGACAACTATTAAATAATAAAATTCATTCCCGTCCCTATCGTCTAGATTGCGAAATTCAGTGTGATTTCCTTATGGCAGAACAGGCAATCGATCTACATTTTGATGCCAGTGTATTGGCTTTATATAAAGGTAGTTTTTTACCAAAAACTGAAAGTCCTTTACTTGCTGCATGGCGCGACTGCTTTGATGCGCGACTCAGTCAACTGATTTTTCGTTTACGTGATACAGACCAACTCCTTAAAATTATTAGCCGCATTCCAGAACGTACAGATGCAGTAGAACGTTTACTGGAACTACTTCCAGAAAACCATCAAATTAGACAAAAATTCCAGCAACTTGTTGAATAGCTTTTGATCGAACACAATATTTCTATTTCAAATGTCTATTTAAGACATTTACCTAAAACCAAGCAAGCCGTATCTTTGTCAGATATATTCTGGCAAAGTGACGCACACTCAACTCAATTTATTGAGAAAAATTACCGCAGATCACTGAAATACGCTGTAAGCCATCATTATTATATAATATATTTTAATATGATTTCTCAGATCTGTAAATTTTGTCGTTTCATTTATTGTTCATGGTGATTACTGGAGTTCCCCCATGCAAGACCAACCCTTGATTATCGGTTCACGTACATTTCAATCACGCCTTTTAGTGGGCACAGGAAAATATAAGGATTTACAGGAAACAGATCTGGCAATTCAAGCCAGTGGCACAGAAATTGTTACTGTGGCGATTCGCCGGGTTAACATTGGCCAACATCCCGACCAGCCTAATTTGTTATCTGTCCTTCCACCGGAAAAATACACAATTTTACCCAATACAGCTGGTTGCTTTGATGCACAAAATGCTATTCGCACCTGTATGCTGGCACGTGAACTGCTTGATGGACATAATCTGGTCAAACTTGAAGTACTGGGTGATGAAAAAACACTTTACCCAAACATCACCGAAACACTAAAAGCAGCACAAATATTAATTGAAGATGGGTTTGAGGTCATGGTTTATACTTCAGATGACCCTATTGTTGCACAAGAACTGGAAGCCATGGGTTGTGTTGCGATTATGCCTTTGGGAAGTTTAATTGGTTCAGGGTTAGGGATTCTAAATCCACATACCATTTCAATCATTAAAGAAAATGCCAAAGTACCTGTTTTAGTGGACGCCGGTGTTGGTACTGCCAGTGATGCTGCGATTGCGATGGAACTGGGTTGTGATGGTGTTTTAATGAATACTGCTATTGCTGCTGCACAACATCCAATACTGATGGCTTCAGCCATGAGAAAAGCCATTGAAGCAGGACGTGAAGCATATCTAGCGGGACGTATGCCACGCAAACGTATGGCTAACGCTAGCTCACCTGAAACTGGTTATTTCTTCAAATAATCAAAATCAACAAACAAATTTGATTTTAAAACCACAAGCATCTCTTAAATTCAACGAAATACTGATATGTAGCTTGTATTTCGTGCTTAAAGTCATTAAAATCTTGCCTTCGCTTAATGCGACATAACTTTAATCGGTTATGACTCCTTGCTTCTAACACTGTTAGGGGCTGTTTAAACCGTAAGGAGCTGACATGCGTCACTACGAAATCGTGCTTTTGGTACATCCAGACCAAAGCGACCAAGTTGTAGGTATGGTTGAACGCTATATCGCACAAATCAAAGAAGCTGGTGGTCAAATTCACCGTCTTGAAGATTGGGGCCGTCGTCAATTGGCTTATCCAATCAATAAAATTCATAAAGCACACTACATTTTAATGAATGTTGAATGTGGTCAAACTACGCTTGATGAGTTAGAAGAATTATTCCGTTATAACGATGCAATTATTCGTAACCTTATCATCCGTCGTGACAATGCGATTACTGAAGAATCTTTATTGGCTAAGAGTGCTGAAGAAAAACGTGCGCGTAAAGCTCAACGTGAAGAAGCACAACAAGCTACTCAAGAATCTGCTGAAGGGTAAGGAGAACATATATGGCACGTTTTTACCGTCGTCGCAAGTTCTGCCGCTTCACAGCTGAGAACGTTGCATACATCGACTACAAAGATATCGACACTTTAAAACAGTACATCACTGAAAACGGCAAAATTGTTCCTAGCCGTATCACTGGTACTCGTGCGCGTTATCAACGTCAATTGGCTCTTGCGATCAAACAAGCTCGCTATTTGGCTTTGATTCCTTACACTGACAACCATAAGTGAGGTGAGCTGTGGACGTTATTCTTTTACAACGCATTAAAAACCTAGGTAAATTAGGTGACAAAGTATCAGTTAAAGCTGGTTATGGTCGTAACTTCCTAATTCCACAAGGTAAAGCTGTAGCTGCAACTGAAGCAAACACTGCTGCATTTGAAGCTCGCCGTGCAGAACTTGAAAAACAAGAAGCTGAAGTATTGGCTGCTGCTCAAGCACGTGCAGATCAATTGAACGAAGTAAATATCGTAATCACTGCAAAAGCTGGTGATGAAGGTAAACTATTTGGTTCTATTGGTACTCGCGACATCGCTGATGCATTAACTAATGCTGGTCTGAATGTTGATCGTGCTGAAGTTCGCCTTCCAAACGGTGCCCTTCGCCATACTGGTGAATTTAACATTGCTGTTCAATTACACCACGATCTTGCTGCTGAAGTTCTTGTAACAATCGTTTCTGAATAATTTATTGTAAAAATAAATTGTTTAAGACAAAAAGCATGTGGAAACACATGCTTTTTTATTGACTTTAAAATTACATCATTTTGTTAAAGTTTAGACAAAAAAAATGAGCTGCCGAAACAACCCATTTTTTAATCTAAAACTAGTTTAGATTAGAAACGATAGCTTAAACCAACTTTAGCCACTGGTAACCATGCATATTTACTTGCATCGTTCAGTTTACGTAGTTGCTCTGTATCATTCTTAGTATCATTTGCAGCAAAGCTAGCATCTGGATTACCAGCATAATAAGTACCAATTTCACCAAAAACACCAAATCGGCTAGTAATTGATGGAGATACACCTAAACCAACATATGGAGCAATAACGTTATCGTAACGATAGTTATATGCTTCTGCTACACCATTTTCAGTTTTAGTTAGAGAAGATTTTTGATCAAGATAACCTACACCACCAGCAACATAGAACCAATTTGCCCAAGGACGGTATTCTACGTTGATATAAGCATTTTTACTGTTATCTAAATCTGTATCATATTCTTTGCCATTGACTTTAACATCTGGTGACCAAGAAATATCTCCGCCATTATAACCTACAGTTACAGCAGTTTTAGGATTTACATTCCAAGAGAACGCACCACCATAACCAGTTGTACCTACTTCTGCACGTACTTGCGCTGGTTTAAATGTTGAGAAAGTTGCAACACCTTCATCAGTGATTACTTTTTCATCCGCCATTGCAAATGTTGCAGAACCTGCAAGTGCGGCCATAGCGACTAATTTAAGTATTTTCATTATTTGACTCCTCCAAAAAAACAAACTATTTTCGTTTGAATTGAGCAAATCTTAATATAAACCCTTACAAAATGTGACAGGTTTTTTGTTTTCCTTTGTTATTTTTTTACACAATTTGTTACAACCATGATGTTTTTGCAATAATTTATTAAAAAATCCAACGCTAGGCGTATTTTATAACTTCGGTTACAATGATTAGCATTTTGAATTTACGGACATTAATGATGACTCAATTGGCACAGACTATTGAACAAGCTTTTGAAAATCGTGCACAACTTTCCAGTACAAACTGCCCTCAGGATATCCGTGATGCAGTTAATCAGGCTTTAGCAGGTTTAGATAACGGATCCCTTCGTGTTGCTGAAAAACAAAATGGAGAATGGATCGTTAACCAATGGCTTAAAAAAGCTGTTTTATTATCATTCAAATTAAATGATAATCAACCAATCCAATCTGGTGACTTACAATTCTTCGATAAAGTTGATACCAAATTTAACGGTTGGACAACTGAACAATTTCAGCAAGCTGGCATTCGTGTTGTACCTCCTGCTGTTGCACGTAAAGGTAGTTTTATTGCTAAAAATGCAGTATTGATGCCATCTTATGTGAACATTGGTGCTTATGTTGATGAAGGCACGATGGTTGATACATGGGCGACCGTTGGATCATGTGCACAAATTGGTAAAAATGTTCATTTGTCAGGCGGTGTCGGAATTGGTGGTGTTCTAGAACCATTACAAGCTGGCCCTACAATTATTGAGGATAATTGTTTTATCGGTGCACGTTCTGAAATTGTTGAAGGTGTAATCATTGAAGAAGGTTCTGTGATTTCAATGGGTGTTTACATCGGTCAGTCTACCCGTATCTATGATCGTGAAACCGGTGAAATCCATTATGGTCGTGTACCAGCAGGTTCCGTTGTTGTACCTGGTAGCCTACCATCTAAAGATGGTAAATATAGTCTATATGCTGCCATTATTGTAAAAAAAGTTGATGCACAAACTCGCAGTAAAACAAGTCTGAATGATTTACTTCGTGCTGAATAATCAGATCTAAAGAATAAAATAAGCCCTCTGAAATTTTCAGGGGGTTTTTCTTTTAATTTTCAGGTAGAATATCTGCCTTCATTTTCTCTACTCCCATCTCAGTTGTTCGACATTTCTATGCGTACTCAATCTATTCCTGTTACCGATCCTGCTGCCGGCTTAAGGCTGACCGAGATTTTTTATTCTCTTCAAGGCGAAGCAAATGAAGCAGGTCACCCAACAGTTTTTGTTCGGTTAACAGGATGCCCTTTGCGCTGTCAATATTGTGATACAACCTATTCCTTTGAAGGTGGCTACCGTACCAGTTTAGAGCATATTCATGATGAAATTGCCAACTATCAAGCCAAGTATGTCTGCGTTACTGGTGGTGAACCTTTAGCTCAACCCAATTGTCTGGTATTGCTTCAAAGCTTATGTGACGCTGGATATCATGTATCGCTTGAAACCAGTGGTGCACTTGATATTTCCAGAGTAGATACTCGAGTCAGTCGTATTGTGGATGTTAAAACACCCTCCAGTGCAGAGCAACACCGTAATTTGATTAGAAATTATGCTTATCTAACATCACATGACCAGATTAAATTTGTGATCGGTTCTCTTGAAGATTATGAATGGTCAAAAGCTTTTTTAGCAGAGCATGAACTAGCAAGTAAAGTATCTACAGTCTGGTTTTCTCCTGCATTTGCGATTACCGGCGATGTAAAGCTTCCAACTTTCGCACGTCAATTGGCACAATGGATTTTAGAAGACCATTTACCAGTCAAATTTCAATTACAGTTACATAAACTTCTCTGGCAAGACGAAAAAGGACGCTAGATTTATTACAGGTAAAAATCACCACAATTACGCAGCCTCAAGCTTGTCCTATGCTAGAATAATGGCGTTTTTATTTTTGTTTAGGATAGTTAAATGCGCCCTAGAGCCGTAGTTTTATTGTCTGGTGGTTTAGACTCAAGTACCTGTTTGGCTTGGGCTTCTGCACATTACGATTGTTATGCAATCAGTTTTATGTACGGTCAACGTTCGACCAGTGAATTAAAAGCTGCACAAAATCTGGCAAAAAAATATGCGCTTGAACATCGTATTATCAATATTGATTTAGGTAATATTGGTGGTTCAGCATTAACGGATCATAATCTAGAAGTCCCTGATCATGCACAAGAAGGTATTCCGATTACCTATGTTCCTGCCAGAAATACTATATTCTTATCCTATGCTTTGGCACTAGCTGAAGTTAAAGAAGCTCAGGCAATTGTTATTGGTGTTAATGCTGTTGATTATTCAGGTTATCCTGATTGTCGTCCTGAATATATTGATGCGTTTACAAAAATGGCGAATCTTGCAACAAAAGCTGGTGTGGAAGGACATCCTGTAAAAATTGAAACACCTCTGTTACATTTATCCAAAGGGAATATTATACGTCTCGGCCTCGAACATGGTTTAGACTATGCTCAAACTGTATCGTGTTATCAGGCAGATGATCAAGGTTATGCCTGTGGAAAATGTGATAGTTGCCGCCTACGTCATCAAGGGTTTATTGAAGCAGGCGTGGCTGATCCAACACGTTATATCAACTAAACAATTTTTTAGGACTATTTATGAAAGCTAAAATTTTATCAACTGCACTTTTAATCACTGCCAGCTTATCTTCCTCTGTACTTTTTGCTGCACCACAAGATCCAAGCAAAAGTACTAATGTTAAATCAACATTAATCAGTAATTGTAAAGAAGCTGCAACGACTCAAGGTAAGCTTGCAAGCGCAGATGCAGATAAATTCTGTAAATGTCAGGTTGAAGCTGAGGGCCGTGTAACAGAATCTCAAAAATGGGAAATCATTAGCTTACAGAACCAGAAAAAAGATCCAAGCACACTGGCTTTTGTTCAGCAAAATAAAAAGACTTTTGAAACCTGTTTAGGGCCACAATTGATCTCTAAATTACAAAGTGCTGCTCAAGCTGCTGCTCAAAAATAATATTGATTTCGATCAGAGAAAAAACCTGAAGCACACCTCTTCAGGTTTTTTTAACACTAGTTTTTAAACCAATAATTTTTGTACACTGTTATGATCAATGGTGCAATGTAATCGAATAAAAAAGGATAATCCTATGTCAGACGAAAATATTAATCTTCCTGATTTGTTGCTTGAAAGCAGTCAGGGGCAAATTAATCTTGCGAAATTAAATCATGAATGGTTAGTTTTATATTTCTATCCCAAAGATTCTACACCGGGCTGCACGACACAAGCCAATGAGTTTAGCCAATATCAAGCACAATTCACACAACTGAAGACTCAAATTGTTGGTGTATCTCGTGATTCACTTAAAAGTCACGAACGTTTTATCGAAAAACAAAATCTAAACTTTACTTTAATCAGTGATCCAAATGAACAGTTATGTCAACATTTTGCTGTGATTAAAGAAAAAAATATGTATGGCAAAAAAGTAATGGGAATCGAACGCTCGACTTTTATTTTTCATCAAGGGAAGTTGCTTAAAACTTTTAGAAAAGTTAAAGCAGCCGGCCATGCTGAATTAATTTTAAAGGAAATTCAACAACTACAACATGCTTGAATACCAAGTATGCCAAAATAAATACAAAACTGAATGAACATCAAATTCAGTCTTGTATTTACCAATATTCTTTAATCATTACCAATCAATGTGTTGTGCTGTTTCCTCTGTTTCACTTTTAAAAGTTTCAGGACGATTACAATCTTTTGCAGTTTGTGTCGTTAAGCTATAAACAACTCGAGCATTCTTTTCCTCAAATTTGACACTTCCCTTTTGGCTGGTACAGTGATTTTCATCATAACCACTATCGTCGTATAGAGTAACTGCATCAAAATGTTGTTTCACTTGCCAGCCATCAAAGCTAACAATAGAGATTCCCTGCGTGATGGTACCCTGACCAGAGCCTGCCCCACCGAGTTGTACAAGCGTTGCTGTTCTGGCATGACTTAAAACTTTAATCTCAGTGAGTTGTCCCGCATAATCTTTAAGATGACGGGACTCGTGTAATTTTGGCCGTGTTAAGATATAACCCTTGGTAAAATTACGCCCTGCATTGTCATATTCAACCTCAGACAAATAAGCGGTTTCGCCGGATTGCAACCGAATCGTTTGGGTATTTAAAATATGTGCTGAATCTGGTGAAACATGATCAGCAACTATTTCATTTTTATTACTTAACCAATGAATAACCTGATTATCGGTTGGTACTTTTGCCCAACCAGATTGTCCGATAAAGCATAAAAGTAAAATCAAATATTTTTTCATTTTTCATTCTATCCTGTGTTTTTGATCGTTTTTATTTTGCAGGGTCAAATCAATCATTTTCAGTATCATTTAATTTTATTTGACTTATACAAAATTTAAGCGAATGACTTTATATGACGGATTCATCCTGATGTTGAAAATGCTGCCGTAATTGCTGATATATCTGGGTATGCTGAAACTCCTGTAGGAATAACTGCACTTCCGGGGTAAACTTTTGTTGATCAATTTCACCACGATAGTATTTTTCACGTAAAGGTGTTGCGGATAGTGCATTTTTTAAATTAGGTAATTCTACCAAAGGCCATTGTGGAAATAATTTTAAATAATAAGAACTATCATCCTTGAAATGACCAATCAAACCTACTTTATTTGTTTTAGCAACGACCATGTTTACGCCATTAGTCACAGCGTTAACCCATTTTTCATCATTATATAAATCAATAATAGGCACAAATTTTAGACGTTTGGCATCTTGCTTAGAAAATCCGGATAAAATCATGCGCTGCCGTTCTGCCACAGTAAAGGGATTTTTAATGGTGCGTTCATCCTGAGCCGAACCCAAAACCAGCACGACTGATTGACTGATGGATAAAGCAATGTCAATCACTTCCCGATGTGCAATATGAAAAGGTTGAAAGCGACCAATAAATACCAGATCATCAAATTGTTTTTTTTCAGCAAGCATAAAATGACTCAAAACGTGAACTGTACAGTTTCCTGTGACTTTGTTAAAACAAAAGAAATAAACACCACAAGGATATTGTAATGTCACTGGATTGTCTAAATCAAAATATTCAACATTTAAAAGCTGAATTAAGTCATGGTGTACTCACACTCTATATTGACCGACCGGAAGCGAAAAATGCCATTTATAGCGAACTTTATCTTGCACTTGAACAAGCATTGTATCAAGCAGATGCTAGCCCAATAGTACGTAGCGTCATTCTAAGAGGGGCACAACAAGATTTTACTGCGGGAAATGATATGCAGGATTTTGCAAAAAATTTACACCACAGCACCCAAGCTGCACAGGATAGTCCGCCTTTTCTATTACTCAAATCCACAGCAAAATTTTCCAAACCACTGATTATTGCTGTTAAAGGTGTTGCAATTGGTATTGGTGTCACGATTTTATTACATGCAGATTTTGTCTATGCAGATGAAAGTTGTTTGTTTCAAATTCCTTTTGTAAGTTTGGGATTATCTCCTGAAGGTTGCTCAAGCAAATTACTACAACAACAAGCTGGGTATTTACTTGCAGCCGATTTACTGATGACTGCCAGAAAATTTGATGTTCACACTGCCTATCAAGCCAGATTAATTACACAAATTTGTGATGATCCTTATCAACAAGCACAACACACAGCAAAAACACTGGCACAATTACCCTTGGCCTCACTAAAGCAAAGCAAGGCATTAATGAAAGCCAATCTTAATGAAATTGTTGACTGGATTGATCATGAAGCAAAAATTTTTATGCAGCGGGTTAAATCTCCAGAAATGCGCGAAGCTTTGTCAGCTTTCAAGGAAAAAAGAAAAGCAGATTTTTCACAGTTTTCCTAGATCTCAATCAACTGCACAAATTCAAAAGCAGGTTCTTCATAAGGATGACTATCTAGAAGCGCCTGTTTGACTGATTTTGCCAATTGCTCTGGAACAATAGTTTCGACTCGCCATTCTTCAACATATTGTAATACCTGTGATTTTCCGATAAAGGGTTGTGCATTTTCCATAGGTCGAAATTGTCCAGTCCCTTTTACTTGCCACGCACAACATTGATAATCACCCATCCCACCAGCACCAGCGGAAAATATTGCATGTTTGGTACTTTCAAGATGAGTGTCGGGTACAAAATAAATGAGCTTTAACATCTAGACTCCCCTCATTCCGCATGTTGCATGGCTTGCCATATTTTAATAGCTTGCGCAGTGGCTTTGACATCATGTACACGTACCATACATGCACCTTGTTGAATTGATATTAAATGTGCAGCAACACTGCCGATCATCCGTTCGCCAGCTTCAGGCTGCTCAAGTACTGCACCAATAAAACGTTTTCTGGAGAGTGCGGATAATATGGGGTAACCCAATGCATGTAATTGCCAGAATTCCTGAAGTAACTTCAAGTTTTGTGCAGTATTTTTTGCAAATCCAAAACCTGGATCCAGAATAATATTCTCAGCCCGAACACCTGCCTGTAATGCCTGATCAATACGTTGCTGTAATTCCTGCATCACTTCAAATGTCACATGCTCATACTTTGCCAATTGATTCATGGTTGATGGTTCACCACGTATATGCATTAAAATTACTGGAACATCTAGTTTTGCTGCAGTCTCCAGAGCATTGGGACGAGTAAGTGCACGAACATCATTCCAGAGGTGTGCCCCCGCAGCCACCGCTGCACGAATAACTTCCGGCTGACTGGTATCAATAGAGATAACCACCTGCTCCTGAGCCAATTTTTCTACAACGGGAATCACTCGTTTTAATTCATCATCAACAGAAACAGTGGTTGCATTTGGACGCGTTGATTCACCACCAATATCAATGATTGTAGCGCCATCCTTAATCATCTGACGAGCATGAGCAACCGCCTGATCCTGCGAATAATATAATCCACCATCACTAAAAGAATCAGGCGTAACATTTAAAATTCCCATAATTTGTGGTTGAGATAAATCTAGTTGTAATTGACCACACTGTAATATTTTTTTGGGTAAAGACATCAGTTGCACGGTTGAAATTTCCTGTTGAAAATATTTTAATATCACAGTCATTTTACCGAAATTTTATCTTTAAAATACGAATGCTTGTAAAAACTCAGCAAAAACAGGCAAAGAAAAAGGCCAGTTAAGATGCGAGGCTTGAACTGACCATATATAAATTCTTCGCTTCATGTAAGATGCCATTATTACATGAAGCGATAATAAGACCCAACCGAAGTATCATCTCACATAAACGATTTATGATTGTGCCTAATACCTCGTTTATGAATTGATGCTCATGGATGCCTACACGACACATCAACTTTTTGCATGGATGATTGCAAGTCTTACCCTTATTAACGTCATACTGACAATATTGGTTGACATTATTTTTGAATTTTTTTACTTTTTTCAGCTATGATGATGTTTTAAACGTACTTTTATGAAAAAAATGTCTAACCTTTTTTCGAGTTATTGCTATTTTCTACTCTGGCTGATTGTTCTTACTGTACTTTTAGGCATCATTGGGGCTTTCTTGCCGCAATTTTTTAGCATGTTAATTTTAATGCCCTATGTGATTGCCTTTTATTTAATGACAAATCGCTTTCTAAAGCATTATCACAGGCTCCCAGACAAGAAACAGCGGATGCAGTTGAGTACAGGCTGCGCTACTATCTTCTGGTGTTATAGTATTGTTGCCGGATATATAGGCTTAATGCTGACACAAAAAACACTTACACCAGATTTTAGTAGTTTATGGCTGGCATTACATAATCAGACTTTTGTGATTTTCCTGATCGGCCTATTTCTTTGTGTTAATGCATTATTAGTAGGATTAGGCTACTGGTTTTTAGGAAAGCCAGCAGCACGGATGCTTGAACAACAACGCTAAGTTTAACCGGCCCACTGATAGGGGCTGGCATCAACCCATGTTGCCAAGCCTTGCATCTGTTCACGTAATAATCGCGCTGAAGCAGGTGCCATAACCAAGCCATTTCGGTAATGTCCTGCATTACACCATGCATTCTCACATTGAGGGATCTTACAGATTTTTGGTACACCTGTTGGTGACCCAGGACGCAATCCAGCCCATTGTTTTACAACTGGAAATTTTGATAGTTCCGGCACTAGAGATAAAGCTGACTGAATAATATTCTGGCTAATTTCCTCATGCAATTCCTGATGAAAGCCAAAATGATTAGTACTAGAGCCGCAAACAATGTGCCCGTCTCTGCGTGGAATCAAATACATAGTATTGTTCATACACATGGTTGGAAGCCATTTTGGCGGTGTTTTATACAATACCATTTGCCCATGTACAGGTTGAATATCCAGATGCACATTAAATTGTGCCATTAATTGTGCAGTCCATGCGCCCGTTGCAATAACATATTGGTCCGCCCGATAACGATTGCCTGAAGTATCATAGATGGCATTAACTCTAGCTGCCGCAATACTAATTTTTTGAATGGGTGTATGGGTATGTAATCTTGCATGAGGATGTTGCAGTACATATGTTAGCAAAGACTGAGTTAATCGTGGATTTCGAATGTTGGATAACTGGGGAAAATAAACTGCCGCATCAATTTCAGTATTCACTTGAGAATTAATTTTTTGAATTTCATGGCGATGAACTAAATATGCTTGCTGCTCAGGTTCATGAAAATGTTGTGCATAATTAAGTCCAAGATCAAACTGATCATGATCAAAAATCAGCATACCACCTTGTTCAATTTCAAAATCAATTCCGGTTATTGGCTGTAATTTTTCATTGAGTGCCAAATAACTTTGCTTGCCAAATTTAGCCAACTGATTAATTGCTGAATGATATTTCCATGGATACATTGGTGATAAAATACCACCACCTGCCCATGATGCAGCTTTTGCCGCTTGTTGTTGATCAAAGATTTCAACCATATAACCATGTTGCAGCAATTCTACAGCAGTGCTTAGACCTACAACGCCCGCACCAATAATAATTATCTTTTCGGATGAAGAAGACATACTTTGTCCTGATGATTTGATGAAATCCGAACCTATACCACATCAGGTTTAGTCCAAATTTATATCCCCAATAAAAACCATAACTTTCCTGATCAATAGATTATTGAACCGATGCGTCACCACATTCCCGGATAATCTAATTCAGTGCTAAGCTATTCTACGCCTTTAGCATGATCAGGCAAGCGAAGTTAAGCATGAAAAGTAGGAAGAAGAAATGCAAAAACAATGGACAGATAATGTAATGCCATCTGATTTTGGACAGAAGAATATCTTATTACAGAAGCTCTGCGATGCATTTAATCAATCTCCTTTTTTATCGCATAATCAATTATATATGCGAATCAGTGCTCAACAGGAAATTGAAGCTATCTTTAACATGCAATCCCATTTAATGGGCAATGTAGCTTTTTCTATTCTGCATGGCGGCGTCACAGCAAGCATTCTGGATAGTATTGGCGGAATTGTAGCAATGGCTAAAATTTATGAATTGGCCAATCCTGATCAATTTGAAGTGGCAATTGAAAAAGTCACTCGTTTAGCAACACTGGATATTCGTATTGATTATATTGCTCCGGGCCGTGGGCAATATTTTATTGCCCAGGCAGAAGCTTTACGTCTGGGTAATAAAAGTTGTTTAATGCGCATGCATTTACATAATGATCAAAATCAACTGATTGCTACAGGGATAGCATCTTACGCATACTAAATATGATTTAAAAATATTCAGATTATTATCTTTTTATGCGAATTTTCGATAAATACTGAAGTATAAGAATACTTTTTTTTGAATGAATTTCACGTTATCCTAATGTGTACTAGTCGGTACATTTTCGTCCCCTATCTTTTTTGACCTTCTAAAATCTTAGGATAATCCCTATGAGCGATGCTCAACAACAAAGCCCAGATGTGCAATCAACATCCGGAGAATCCCTGACATTACAGCAAAAACGCAAAAAGACTTTTAAAATTTTTGCCATCATCCTGATCATCATTGCGCTTATTTATGCAGGATGGCTATGGTGGAGCAGTAATGACGTTGATACAGACAATGCTTATGTTGGTGCAGACTCAGCAGCCATCACGTCCATGGTCAATGCACAAGTTCGACAAGTATTTGTTCGAGATACACAGCAAATTCATCAGGGTGACATTTTAGTTCAACTTGATGATCGTGATGCAAAAATTGCACTAGCGCAGGCTGAAGCGCAATTGGCCAAAGCACAACGTCAATTTAAACAAAGTAAAGCAAATAGCAATGCTTTGGATTCACAGGTTTTTGTGAGTGCAGATGCGATTGCAAGTGCTAAAGCCGAAGTTAATAAAGCTCAGGCGGATTATAATAAAGCGCTAGACGATTTAAATCGCCGCCAGCAATTGGTGAATATTGGTGGCGTTTCCAAAGAGGATTTGACATCAGCGCAAGCTGCAGCCAATACAGCTAAAGCAGCACTTGATGTTGCCAAAGCTAATCTGGCACAGACCCAATCTAGTCGCAAAGCTGCACAAAGTAATTTTGATGCCAGTAATGCGCTTATTCAGGGAAGTACAGAAAATGATACGCCAGATGTTCTAGTAGCGAAAGCCAGTGTTGAACAGGCCAAACTGGATCTGGAACGTACCATTATTCGTGCGCCAATTGATGGTATTGTTGCACAGCGCAATGTTCAGGTAGGACAACGTCTGGCTGCCGGCAACGTAATCATGAAAATTGTACCGATTCAACAGCTTTATGTAGATGCAAACTTCAAAGAAAGCCAGCTTGCCAATGTACGAGTGGGGCAAAGTGTCAAACTCACATCGGATTATTATGGTTCCGATGTGGTCTATCATGGTAAGGTTGTTGGTTTTTCTGGTGGAACAGGTGCTGCTTTTGCATTAATTCCAGCGCAGAATGCAACAGGAAACTGGATCAAGGTGGTACAGCGTTTACCAGTACGGATTCAGCTTGATCCAAAAGAATTAAGTGAGCATCCACTACGTGTAGGTTTATCCATGACAGCAACCATTGATCTTGCTTCCCGATAAATACGCATGAAAACACAAATTTATCCAACCGAGCTTCAGGGTGGCCGTCTCTTAATCGCTGCACTATTTCTTGCACTGGCAAATTTTATGGTTGTGTTGGACATGACCATTGCCAATGTTTCCCTGACACATATCTCCGGCGGACTGGCGGTTTCAAGTTCTCAGGGAACATGGATTATTACCTCCTATGCAGTTGCAGAAGCCATTTGTGTTCCATTGACAGGCTGGTTAGCAGGTCGCTTTGGTGCTGTACGCACATTTATTATCTGTTTAATTGGTTTTACTACATTCTCAGTGCTTTGTGGATTATCCAATAGCCTTGCAATGCTGGTCATTTGCCGGATTGGTCAGGGATTCTTTGGTGGCCCGATTATGCCACTAAGCCAAACCTTATTGATGCGGATTTTTCCACAAGATCAACATCCAAAAGCTATGGCAATATGGTCCTTAACCACTGTTATTGGCCCAATTCTGGGACCTATTCTTGGTGGAACCATTAGTGATAACTGGTCATGGCACTGGATTTTCTTTATCAACTTACCGATTGGCTTACTTTGTGCTGCTGGTATTTGGCATTTCTTACGCGTTGCAGAAACACAAATTGCAAAACTACAAATTGATGTCATTGGTTTAACGCTACTTATTCTGTGGATCGGTGCTTTGCAGCTCATGCTTGACTTGGGGCATGAACACGATTGGTTTAATAGCAATTTGATTTGTGGTCTTGCCGGATTTGCAATTGTCGGATTTATTACTTTCTGCATCTGGGAACTAACCGAAGAAAATCCAGTCGTTGATCTAAGAATTTTCAGGCACATTGGCTTTAGTAGTGCAGTATTTGCACTGGCATTTGGGTTTGCTGCATTTTTTGGTTGTATTGTTATCATTCCACAATGGTTACAAAGTAATTTAAGCTATACCGCATCATGGGCAGGTTATGTCACAGCAACCATGGGATTTGGTTCGATTCTCATGTCGCCAATTGTTGCAAAATGGTCTGCAAAATACGATCCACGTAAAATTGCCTTTTTTGGTCTAATTTGGTTAGGTGCAGTCACATTAATGCGAGCTTTCTGGACCAATGAAGCTGACTTCTGGGTTGTTGCTCTACCTCAATTTTTACAAGGTTTTGGTGTACCCATGTTCTTTATTCCATTATCCAACCTTGCACTAGCTTCTGTCTTACCACAGGAAATTGCTTCTGCAGCAGGATTAATGAGTTTTTTAAGAACCATGGCTGGTGCAATCGGGGCTTCTGTTGCAGTCACTATCTGGGATGATCACGCAATTCTTGCTCATAGTGAAATTGTATCCAGACTCAACCCTGAATTGACGCTGAATAACCTGATACAGCAAGGCTTCAATCAGGAAACGGCACTTGGTGTAATCAATGATATTGTAACCAAAGAAGCTGTAACTGTTGCAGCAGATCATGTCTTTTTAATCTTTGTATTTTTATTCTTACTGGCCGGATTTCTGGTCTGGCTGGCACCCAAACCTAAAAACGTCAAGCTTCCGGAAGGCGCCTCTCATTAAGGTACATCTTTTATGCTGATTACCAAAATCAGCATAAGATATTGTTTAGTAAAAAAAAGTATTATTTCCACTCAATTTAAGTGATATAAAATTAAATATCACAAAAATAACATTAACAATATCAAACACAATTTAATAAGGTTCTTCGTACTGCATCCTGCCACTGCTTTAAGTGTCTTTGACGTTGCTCCTCGGAAATATTAGGTTCAAAACAACGATCCAATTGCCACAAGTCAGCCAGTTCCTGTTCTGATTGAAAAAAACCAACCGCCAAACCAGCCATCATGGCGGCACCCCATGCAGTTGTTTCTACCATTTTAGGACGCAATACAGGCACACCTAGAAGATCCGCCTGAAACTGCATTAGCATATTATTCTGGCTTGCACCACCATCAACCCGTAACTCCGTTAAAGGCATAGGACTGTCCATTTGCATGGCTTTTAATACATCGTAAACCTGAAAAGCTATTGCTTCTAGCGCTGCTCTTGCAATATGTGCCTTGGTTGTTCCCCTTGACATACCGCATAATAATGCTCTTGCTTCACTATCCCAGTATGGCGCACCTAATCCTGTAAAAGCAGGAACCAAAACCACGCCATCAGTGTGTCTTACCTGCTCAGCCAGTTGCTCAACCTGTTTGCTATTGGTAATAATTCCAAGACCATCACGTAACCACTGTACAATTGCACCTGCCATAAATACACTACCTTCAAGTGCATAATGCTTGTGTTGTGGCTGTTGCCATGCCAATGTAGTTAATAATTGATGTTGACTGATTTGTGGTTGCTCGCCAGTATTCATCAACAAAAAACACCCCGTGCCATAGGTGTTTTTTGCCATACCTGCCTGAAAACAAGCTTGACCAAACAATGCCGATTGCTGATCACCCAAAACACCTGCAATCGGAATTTGTTTGGCAAAAAGCCCATCTGCGGTATATGCGATAATTTGCTGTGAACTGACAATTTCCGGCAAAACACTGCGTGGAATATCAAGCTTTTCAAGTAATTCTTCACTCCATTGCTGAGTAAGTAAATCCATTAAAAGTGTTCTGGAGGCATTACTTGCTTCAATGACATGACGATCTCCTTGAGACATTTTCCAGATCAACCAACTATCTACAGTTCCAAAAGCAACATGTCCTTGTTCAGCCAATCCCCTTAAGCCTTCAATATTTTCAAGTAACCAGACCAATTTCGTAGCACTAAAATAGGGATCAACTCTTAATCCTGTTTTTTGCTGAATGAATTGTGCCAAATCCTGTTTTTCTTTTTCTAGTTTCTGACACCATTCTGTGGTACGACGATCCTGCCATACAATGGCTGGAGCCAAAGGCAAGCCTGTACGTTTATCCCAGACAATCGTAGTTTCACGTTGATTGGTTAAACCAATCGCTGCAATTTCATGGACGAAAATATTTGCTTCAGCCAAAGCCTGCTGCATGACGCCAATTTGTGTATGCCAGATCTCATGTGCATCCTGCTCAACCCAACCAGAATAAGGTGTCTTGATACTAATTTCCCGTTGAGCAATGGCTTTGATATCCCCCTTGTGATTAAAAATAATTGCACGACAAGAAGTCGTCCCTTGATCAAGCGCCATTAAATATGACATGAAATTTTCCTGTATTTTTAACCTGAATCTTAAGAACGAAATCTGTTCTATCCAGATGTAGATGCTAATATATTGCGATTCAAAGCAAAAGCATTGGATTTTATGCTTTATTCTGTTACAATCATCAACTCATCTGGGGATGTTATTGGCTTCGACGCTGGTGATGAAGCTCATAGATGCATGCCGAGAGCGCATTTCCTCTCGTAAATAAAATTTGCATTTTAATAGTCGCAAACGACGAATCTTACGCTCTAGCTGCCTAAGGGCAGCTTGTCCGCCTACTAGAATACTTGTGGTCTGGTAGCCCGACTGAAGCGCACGCACACAAGTCCGTATAAAGTTAAGCCTCGGGACTTTATACCAAACTTAGAGGATCGCATCTTGTACCCTGTTCGTCGGGTCACAAAATGTTAAAACAATAGACGATATCTAAGCATGTAGTATTCTCGAGTGTAGTGCTTGCGGACGCGGGTTCAACTCCCGCCATCTCCACCAAGACATTAAATTTGTATACTGGCATATGACGGTATACAAGACAAAAAGGCTTAAACTGTAATGGTTTAAGCCTTTTTTATGCCTGTATATAACTTTTTATGATGACATACAATACAAGCTTCTATGTATAGTATCGTGTATAATCTGAGTTAGGTTGATTACCACTATACAAGAAGTAACGGAATACCATGAAAAGATCAGCAAATATTAAGAAGCCAATGAAAGATGCTGTTTTGTCATCCTTAGAAGCAGAGCTTAAAGAATATAGAATCAATGATGGTGATAATCTTCATTTTGTTGTTAGTCCTAAAGGTAATAAACGATGGGATTTAAGATATAAAAGTCCAGCTAGTGGAAAATGGACATGGTTAGGTTTAGGTACATATCCTGAAGTTAGTGGAAAGCGGGCAAGATTACAGGCACAAGAGTGGCTACAAAAAATTGCTGATGGTATTGACCCTATCGACTATAAAAATCAACAAAAGCAAATTGAAAATGGTGAACATACTTTTAAGAACCTAGCATTAGAGTATTGTAATGGTAAGACTTGGACAGATGGAACAAGGGTAAGAAATGAAGGGTCATTAACCAATCATGTTTATGCTGTGATGGGAAAAAGAGACTATAGAAAAATCACCAAGAAAGAATGGTTAGAGTTATTTAAGCAAATACAGCAAAAGCCACACCCCAAAACTGGCAAGCCAATTATTGAGATGGGCAACCGTGTAAGAGGTTTGTGCAAAGATATTTACGACCTAGCCGAAGTAACAGGCAGAATAGACTACAATCCAATAGTGGGGATTGAAAAATTTTTAGAAAAGCATAAAAGCCAAAATATGCCCCATGTTACGGTGGAAGAACTACCTGATTTATTAAAGGCAATACATGCCTTTAAAAGCCGTCAAACATCTATTGGGTTACAATTATCACTTATGTTTGGTTGTCGACCTAACGAAATGCGAAAAGCGGTATGGAATGAATTTGATCTTGATAATAAATTATGGAATATCCCTGCCCACCGTATGAAAAAACGGATCGAACATACTATCCCCTTATCAAGCCAAGCATTAGATTTATTGCAAGAATTAAAAAATTATAGTGGAGATAGCCCCTATTTATTTCGTGGTCGTTTGAAAGCAAATCAACCTATATCAGAAAATACTTTTGGTAAAGCATTAAAAGATATGGGATATAAAGGAAAACAAACACCACATGGCTTTAGGCATATTTTGAGTACAGCATTGCGTGAACATGGTTTTCAGCGTGAATGGGTGGAGTCCGCACTTGCCCACAAAGTAGGTGGTGTCGAAGGCATATATAACAAGGCGGTTTATTTGAAACAACGTAAAGCTATGATGCAAACATGGTCAAACTATTTGGATGGTTTAGTTAATGGTATATCGAATGAAGTATCTGAAAATAATCAATCAATAGATGATTTAGCAACCAAACTAAACTTATCAGATGAACAAAAACAATTGCTTGCAAAACTTTTTGAAGATACTGTTTTTGATAATGAATTTGGGGAGACGGCTGCGTAATAAAAAAATTAGGAGCAAAAATATTATGCAATTATTATCTGCTTATGATAGTCCAAAATCGACTAAATTAGGTTTTAGATCATCACCAATACAAGTGAAAGATGATTGTCATTATCAAGTTACAGCGTTTGATCCTGATGTCATTATGGCTGAAACTGAGCATGAAAATAGTCAGGTTTTAGCCCTTGCTGTACAAAATTGGTTGGGTTATGGCTTGGTTTACCCTAAATTAGATCAATTGGACATAAGCCAATTACAGCAAAGATACCCCAAAATCATTTTATTGGATGAGAATAGCCCTGAACATGATGACTTTATCCAATACGGGCAAGTCGTTTTTGATTGGAATGAGTATCAAGTTGAGGTACAAAAATTGGTGTATTATGTCGGTTTATAATTTATTGTAAAATAAATATTTTTTATGTTTTTGTGGAGTTGTTGGACAATGCAACAATCATATCCCTTACAATTTTTTTATGTGCTGGTGATAGTGCTATAAAAGCTTCAAATACTTCCTTATCCCTATAACCAATATCTTGCTGCCAACGGGCATCACGTTGTGCAATTGCTTTTTGGATGTCTTTTTCAAAAGCCAATTCTTCTGGTGGTACATCTAGCCATTTAGCAAGTGTAAGCAATTTGTCACCTGACGGAATAGCTTCGCCGATGAGCCATTTGCGTACCCCATGTAATGTCATAGGTCTGCCTGAATAGTTCAAATTGAACTCTCTTTCTAAAATAGAAGCCTTAGCTTCGTAACCTTTAGCTTGCATGGCTTTAATCAAACGACTTGCAAATAAGGTTTTTTCATCATCATTTTTCATTACCTCAAAATAATTAGCTTAACTAATAGTTACGTAATATTTGATTTTAATTACGTAAATTATTAAACTTTAGTTACGTTGTTTGCTTAACTTTTTAAATCTAACAACACGGGATCAATAGATTTATAAAGTGAGAAAGCAATAAATGATGACTTTATAATGGGGCAAATATGTTTAAAAAATCGTTGTGTTGGGGCTTGATGGCGACATCTTTATATTTGGTATGGGGATGTAGTGAAAGTGGGCAGGCAGTAGGTGCAACAACAGCACAAGAACAAGCTGAAGAAGCGGTAGCAGCGGCAGCCGAAGCTGATCCATTGGCAGGTGCAGATGCATTAGCAGATGAGGGTACAGCAATTGCGCAAGATGATGAATCAATAGAGCAAACAAATAATAGTGGTTATGAAGATGCAGGAAGCGTAAACCCTATTAAGCAACTAATAGATGGTGTACCTATTGATGTCACTTTCCCCCCAAACCCAGAGGTATCCCAAATATATGGTCATTTAGTTTACGACATTGCCATCCAGTCTAAAGTGGACAGGGTTGTAGTGAATGAGATCATCATCAATCGTGGTAATAATTGCAACATAAATGATTATATGCGTGAAAAATACTTACCTGCCAAATTAAAGTTTGGACGTTATGCAAAATTTTCGACAGGTTGTGATGTTAATTACATTAAGGAGGTCGAAGTTAAAACTAATTTAGGTAATTACACATTTGATCAGTTTGTACGCCGTTAAATTTTACATTAAATCGTATGAGGGGGCTTGTTTTAAAAGATATTAATTAAAATGAGTCCTACTATTTTTGTAATTAAATGGGGTGAAAATTGAGTTGAAAATGACCAACTTGATTTTGATGAAAAAATGGAGTACAATAACCACCTATTGTTAATATTAATAGTACATTTGTTGCATTTTGACATAACATAATAATTACATTTTTAAAATTTTAGTATGCCTGCCTTTTTATATCTAATCCTTTAAGTGTTTTTTGACTTATTTAAAATAGTCATGTGTATTTTTTTGATATTAATTTAGATGCTTTTATTTTAAGCATATTAAAAATAATAAAAAATATTGTAAAGGAGATAATTAAATGTATAAAAATAAAATTAATATAGATTGGTTAGATGTAGTTGTTGATGTAACACATGATCCAAAGAAGTTGTCTAAAGGGTTAACAATCTATTTGGATGAGAGCCATGATTTTGGCAAAGCACAAAAATCTTATAGTCCCTTGTGTATAGAGTCTAAAAATAAACATGTTTTAAGAGTCAAATCTGTAGATGATAAGTTAAAGATCAGTGGTAACTTTTATAAATGGTTAAATGGTCAAAACATTACAGGATGTGCCAGTATTGACGATTTGGTCTTAGATGTAGTTAAAAAATTTATTGAGATGGGATTAATTGAGCCAACAGATGAGCAACTAGATATCATTAAAAAAGGTCAATATCGTATCTATCAAACCCATGTTAAACTGGATTTAATTTTTGATAATAAACAATTGGCTTTAAATTACTTGGATCAATTAAAAACAGGTGGTTATTATCCATATAAATCTATAACAATATACCCAAATGGGGTTTATTTTGGTCAATCATCTAAACGATGGGTACTAGGTTATTATCACAAAGGTAAAGAGATTGATCAGCAACGTACTAAAAAAGACATCGTGAGTCCTGAATTAAAAGCACTTGCTGATGTTACAATCAGGGCTGAGATTAAAATTTATTATAAACAGCTAAAAGATTGGGATTTGATGTTTGCTTGGCAATGGCGTGATGTAGATCATTTAGATATGTTTTTTAAAAGACATTTAAATAAGCTAAAACTACCAAATTTTAACAATGTGATTAAATTATCAAAGATAACAAATAGTGCAGATAGAAAATTTTATAATTGTTTGCTTAATGGGGATATTGACCTTTTATATGGACGGTCAACCATCCACCGTAAAAGAGTAAAATTTATGCAAGATTATAATATCAATATAGACAACATTAATAATAAAAAACAAAAGGGGGATGTATGCAAAAACTAAGACTAACAAAAAATGAAGTGTGCCATATTTTATCAATCAAAGCGGACAAGTTGGCTAAGTTAATACAAACAGACGTATCCTTCCCAAGACCTATCAAAGAGGGTGTGACTAGACAAGCTGCCGTTTACTTTGATCGTCAGGACGTGGAGAATTGGTGGTGTAATAAAAAAGCAGCTAATGATCCCAACGCCGTGTTAAGTGCTTAAAGTAACTTAAGTGATAAGTTGGTTTTATATCAAAGCCTGAGTACTAAGGGTGGTTTGGATAAATGTGCTAGGCTTTGATTGTGTAATTTAAATTAAAATAATCATAAGGTTATATTGTAAATAAAATAAAAAACAAAATTCCTTGAAACTTTAAAAAGCATCCTCACTTAAAATATAACTCAATAAATTTAAGAATCAAAAACTATGTATTACAAGTGGAATAAAACACGTGCGGAAGATCATATTGATAGTCTTTGTGATGCTGTTGAAGAAGTCACAATTAAAGAATATACCCGTGATAAAAACTTATCGAATATAAAAGTTAATGAAGCGTACTCGATGAATGCAGTACATTTGTATGTAGACATCCTTAACTTAAAGGGCATATTAACAACAGCAAATGGAACTGAATCATCTACAACACATAAACGGGCTATACGTTTCTTTGATTCGCATGTGCGTGCTATAAAATTTATATTAGACCGAACAGATAGCATTTTTGTTGATTTTCATAATCAAAGATTACATGCGGTAATTGCTAAACCATATGGTGATGAATCTGAAAAGGATCGTATTGATAAGGCTATAGCAATTGCAGATTTGATTATCGAATCTGTTAAACAAAAGCGTGAAGTTGATGGGGATGAGTCAATTGAAGCAGCGGATATTCGTATTGGTATTGATACAGGTTTAGCCCTTGCCGTTAATAACGGACGTAGAAGTAATCGTGAGCCTTTATTTTTAGGTGACCCAGCCAATCATGCTGCAAAACATGCATGTGGAAGCAATGTAGGGATATATTTGACTGCTAATGCCCGAAATGTAATTGGCTTGAGTTTAGATGAGACTAAAGATACTAAAAAAGTAAAATTAAAGTCTGATGAAATTGAAACATCTAAGAATGCAGCAGATTTAGATTTGACATGTGATGATGTCATGAAGGAGTTAAAAAATAATGATAAAAAGTTAAATGATTTTAGTTTTAGTAGAACTACCCCACCTTTAAAAGATTTGGATTTTGATGATTTGTACTATAAATCAGCTAAGCATCAGGAAATAGTATCAATTTATGCCGACATTGATGGGTTTACAAATTTTGTAAGCGCAAATATTAATTCAGAAGAAGGCAAAAAAGACATTGTTAGAGCTTTACACGTTTTGCGGTCTGAAATGGATGCAACCCTAAGCAATGACTATAAAGGACGCCGTGTCCGTTTTATCGGTGATTGTTTGCATGGGCTAATTTGTGAAGGATCACATGTTGAAACCAAAAAAGATAAATCAGTAGATGTTGCTACAGAGGCTGTTGCTGGTATTAGAAGTAGCTTTAATATGTGTTTGGATAAATTGAATGAGTCTTTTGCAATAGATGGTATTGATGATTTGGGGTTAGCAATTGGATATGAGATAGGTGATGTATCTTTAACACGAGTTGGTAAACGAAATGATACTTCACGTTATGCAATTGGAATATCTACAATTGAATCTGAAGAGGCACAGAAAGTTTGTAAGGGTAATGCAACTAAAATTGGTACAGATGCATATGATAATTTGAGTGATAAGTATAAGACTTTATTTAAAAATCAAGTTGCTGCTGATTTAACCTATGAATCAATTAAGTCTGCTGATCAAGCTGATGAAAATAATGATACAGTCAAGAAAAGCAGCTTGTATGAATCAGCACCATATGTAGATACTGACCTAAAAGCACATGCCAAATTTAAATGATTTAGTTGCTTATCTAAGTAAAAAGAAAATTTCTATTCAGCAAAAAAATGAAAATACGATTATTTTTGAGTTGAAATTTTATACCGATGCTGGTGATGCCCGTATTGTAGAACTGGAAGTACATGCTGTAAACGATGTACTAAAAGTGAAAGCAACCAATGGGCGTTACCCTAGCTTATGTCCTAATAGGCATATTAATAGTGGTGGTTTTTTTTGCCTAGGATTGTACGAGGATTTAGCAACCTTACCTATTGAAAAGTGGGTACGAACAGTCCAAAAATTTTTAGAAGCCCAATATAAATGTGAACTTAATGGTGTGTGGCCCATCAATGATTTTAAACAATGGGCGCATGGTGATGGCGCAAAATACCAAAAAGTAGTTGAGCATTATTTTGATCAATTTAAGAATAATTTGTTGGGTGTAACCTTAGAGCAATTAAAAGTTGTTGAACTAAATAGTGACAAGAAAAAAATTTATCATGTTTATGCTAATGATGAACTGATTTTAGTTGGCAATGAAGATCAAGTCCTTAATAAGCGTTACACATGTATTTGCGATGATCATGGCTTAAAGAAACATATCAGTATTGGTAAATGCCCAAAAAACTGTGCAACAGTGATTTTTATGGTGGCTATTAATGACTTTTTATTGGATAAAGCTGAACAAGAATTTTGGGATAGTTTTAGAAAAGATTGCGAAGTCATTTGTTGTAACACTATGAAGAGATGTGAATTTAAACAAAATAAGGTGGAATAAAAATGCAACTTAAAGATCGCTTTAAAGACAAATCAGTACTTGTTGATGCGTTATTACCGCAAACATTAGTCCAACATGATAAACAAATGGCTGAGGATATAGCAGAACATGGTGAATTAGTGGAATTTGCTGAGGGTGATACCATCCTTACACAAGGCGACTACGATCAAGATGTATTTTTTATCATTGCTGGTGAAGTAAATTTATTAGTGTATGGCAATAAATTTCCTTATACGAGAAAGGCTGGTATAAGTATTGGGGAAATGTCTGCACTTGATGCTACACAACCTAGATCTGCTACGGCTATTGCAAACACTACTACTGTTGCATTGAAAGTAAATGCTAAAGCCTTTAATGAATTGGCGCAAAAATATCCAAAAATATATCAGTTATTAGCTGTTGATTTGTCACAACGATTAAATCAAAGAAATGAATTGATTGAAAAGCAAAGTGAAAAACCAAAATTATTTATCATCAGTACTGTAGAATCATTAAATATAGCAAGAGATATAAAATCCCAACTTGATTATGATGAGTTTGATGTAACGATTTGGAATGAAACTAGTGTATTTAATGGTGGTGATTATACACTTGAAGCATTAGAACGAGCTGTCCAAGAGTCAGATTTTGGATTGGCTATTTTACAGGATGATGATATAACAATATCTAGAGAAATTGAGCAAAGAGCGCCTAGAGATAATGTAATTTTCGAGCTAGGTTTGTTTATGGGCTTATTAACAAGAAAACGGACATTTATAGCATTACCACGTGGAGTAGACCAAAAACTAGCATCTGATTTGAAAGGTCTTACGCCTTTTGAATATAAGATAACAAGTAAAACTGATTATGACGTTAGTAATTTGACACATAATTTAAGAAAGGCAATTACCAAACTAGGTAAAAGAGATAAGTTAGATATGTGTTAAATATTTTTGATTGAATTTTATGCAATTAAGGTGCTAATAATACTTGATTTGTATAGTGGTTTGTATAGTAAAGGTTTTATTAATTTAATTTTTATTGAAAATCAATGTGATGGTCAACCAGTTTGGTAGACGCCATCCCACCAAAATTCATCAAAAAAGCCACTTACATTAAGTGGCTTTTTTATTTTATAAAATTTATATTCTGCTGAAAGAATTAACTGCATTTATTATAATAGCTTTGATTCTATTCATTGAGCTATTCCAAGATTTTTCATCTCGTGTATTTTATAATTGGATATGTAAAAAACCAAAAATATTTTTTGATATATATAATAAATTCATCTTAAATATAAAGTCCTACAAACTAATAAAACGGCTAATTTATAGGACATATATACAATATTTTTTTGCGAACAAAATTAATAATTTAAAAAAATTCTAATTTTTATCCTAGAGCCTATCCGCCATTCAAATTTTTTGCAAACAGGATAAAAAATACCACAACGAATACGATAATTGGTAAAATATACTTCATAAACAACCCTCAAGAAAAAAAGGAGCAGAAAAGATAGTATTTTTTTATAAAAAAATCTATGATTATTTAATACTTAACTAGCTAGTTTTCAAATAAAATAATGGTAAATAAATTAGTAAAGTATCTTTGAATCCTTCAAGCAGATCTTTAATCATATAGACATTAGCTAGATCTAATTAACGAACATCGCATACCTATTATTTCAATTAATTTCTTATTCGATCAAACTTTGTTTAAATAAAATGCACATGCGTTTGATTATATGGCATAATCCTTAAACATTTATCCACGTTATTATTGGTATTTATTTGATGAATCTAGAGCGGGTCGATCTCAATCTACTTATTTATTTAGATGTACTTTTACGAGAAAAGAATGTTACTCGTGCAGCTGAGCAATTAGGTGTTACCCAGCCAGCAATGAGTAATATTTTACGCCGTTTGAGAACATTATTTAATGATCCCCTGCTTATTCGTTCATCAGAAGGTATGACACCTACCGAACGGGCTTTGGAGTTACAGCCTCGCATTCGTGATGCACTATCTGATCTATCTATGATTCTTGAACCTCGGACAGAATTTCGTCCTTATACATCTAATCGTGTATTTCGTATCATGATTTCAGATTATGCTGAGGCAACACTTGTCCCAAGATTAATCAAGGCTTTACGCTCCGAAGCACCCAATGTCGTATTAGATTTTCTAACACCGAGTGATGTGTCTTACCGCGATATGGAACAAGGTAAAGTTGATTTGGCAATTAATCGATTTAATGATATTCCTCAAAGCTTTCATCAGGTTCTGGTTTGGCGTGATAGTTTTAGCTGTTTACTCAGTGAGAAACACCCAGCCGTTTCACATTTAAATTTAAAGGCTTATCTGGATTCGCAACATATTTGGGTATCTAAAACAGGAATGGGTGTCGGTTTTGGGGTTAATCCTGAAAAACAGGCAGGGTTAGGCTGGATTGACCAAGCACTGGAACGTATTGGTCAGAAGCGCAAAATTTCAGTATTTACCCGACATTATCAAATTCCAGCGTTATTGGTACAAAATGTTGATCTAATTGCAACATTACCCTCTCGGATTGCACAATTGCAAACCCCAAATAATAAAATTGTAATTAAAGATCCACCATTTTATATTCCTGAATTTGAACTTAAAATGGCGTGGTGTCCGTTGCTACATCATCATCCGGCACATCGTTGGTTACGTCAATTAATTCTATTCGTGGCCAGGCAAATGGTGGAAGAAGAGAAACGTGAATATTTATCCAATAATAATCATTCCTTCCCTACACATATTCAATATTAGTTAAAAATCAGGAAGCCATATACAAATATGGCTTCTTTTTTATCTCAAAATTACTTTTTTAAGGTAAAATAATTAAGATATGTTGACATTTCATTGATGATTTTTACAAAATGTCAACAGCCCCAAGCTGTTTCATTATTTTTTTCTTGTGTTCGTTCTTGTATTAAAATCATTAGATCTGTGTCAGTGAAGCAACTAAAGCAAATAATTTTTATAGGTGTACCGTGAGTTTATTTCAAAATATCATTGTTATTATTGCTTTAATCACATGTGCAGGGTTTCTTTCCCTCTCAGAAATTGCTTTGGCAGGTGCTCGAAAGATTAAATTAAAATTACTTGATGAAGCAGGTGATGAACGTGCAGGCCGGGTACTTAGACTTCAAGAAAATTCAGCTGATTTTTTCGCAGCCTCACAAATTGGATTGAATGCAATTGCTATTCTTGGTGGTATTCTTGGTGAAGCCGCATTTCGTCCATATCTAGTACAACTGGTCGAACGTTACTATACTGGCGCATGGGCACAAACCATTGGTTTTACCCTGTCATTTACTTTGGTAACTTCACTATTTATTTTGTTTGCAGATTTAATGCCCAAACGTATGGCAATGATTGCCCCCGAACGTATTGCAATCTCTGTGATTAAACCGATTGGCGTTTTCATTACCATCTGCAAGCCTTTGGCATGGTTAATAAATGCTTTTGCCAATCTGATTTTCAGATTATTAAAAATTAATACCACACGTGACGATAATATTACTTTTGATGATATTTCTGCCATTGTAGATGCCGGTGCACAAGCAGGTGTTTTACAACAACAGGAACATCACTTTATTGAAAATGTATTTGAGCTTGAAGAACGTACTGTACCATCAAGTATGACCACACGTGAAAATGTGGTGTACTTTACCTTGAAAGAGTCTGAGCACAGCATTCGTCAAAAAATCGCAGAATACCCTTATTCCAAATTTTTAGTTTGTAATGAACAGATAGATCAGGTCATTGGATACGTAGACACCAAAGATATTCTAGTTAAAATTATGAATAATCAATCATTTATTCAATTAAATGAATCTACAATCCGAAATGTGTTGATTATTCCTGACTCATTGACTTTATCGGAATTACTGGATCGTTTCCGTGCAACAAAAGAAAAAATTGCGGTAGTAATGAATGAATATGCCTTGGTTGTGGGGGTTATTACGCTTTCCGACATTATGATTACCGTAATGGGTGACTGGGTTTCGCCGATGGAAGAAGAACAACAAATTATTAAACGTGATGAAAATTCATGGTTAATTGAAGGTACCACACCAATTGAAGATATTAAGCATGCTTTAAATATTGAAGATTTTCCTGAATGGGAAAATTATGAAACCATTGCAGGCTTCATGATGTATCGTTTACGAAAAATTCCTCGTCCAGCAGATTTTGTTGAGCATGAAGGTTTTAAATTTGAGGTGGTAGATATTGACCATTATAAGATTGATCAATTGCTAGTCACCAAAATGCCTGTACAGCTTAATCAGGAACAAGATCAGGATCAGTAGAACCTTTTTGATTTGTCCCTATGCTTGATCTAAATCAACTTTCATCTGGCTATTCAGTAAAATAGTTTCAATCTCGCGCCAATCCTGTGCTTGCCGGCTAATAATTTCCAAACGATTATCCAGCCCGGCTTGAGCGCTAACATCTATAGCAAAATTTGATGGAATGGCATTGATATCAATCCAGCCTTGTTCTGTATTAAGTTTAGCTTTTATACGTTCAGGCTGCTCAAGTTGCTGTAATGCATGTAATAATGTATCAGTTTCAAATTGCCAATTTTTAGGTAAATGCCAACCTGCGACATAATAGCCCTGTCGTTGAGTCTGATAATAATAGGGTAAGGTTTTAGGCCCATGGTTTTCTGATATTTGAGAAACATTACTTCGTGCTAGAGATAATAAAGGCTGTTTTTTAACAGTAATATTTTCTCTGTCTACATCAATTTCTTTTAGATTAATTTTGCCAAAATCACTAAATTGCCAGTGTTTACCACTATAAGCATAAGCATGTTGAAGTTGCTGTAATTGCTGGTGGTCTTCTGCCTGCATTTGTTGATGATGTGATACGACAATAACATCAGCTACATCCAGTTGTTGTAAAATAATATCGTATTGTTTCCAAAGTTGCTCATGCAAGCGGTGACCATCCAATAGCGTTATGACTTGTTTAAGTTGCAAACTAGCACGCCAGTGTGGCTCAGAAAGCTGCTCAATCAACATTTTGGGATGCCCTAATCCTGTAGGCTCTATAAATAACCGATGTGGTTTATATTCAGTTAATAATCTTGCTAGAGTAATCTGCATGGGTAATTGCGAAGTACAACATAAACATCCTCCAAGTACTTCTTTCACTGCAATTCCCTGTTGTTCAGCCACCCAGCTCTGATCAAGACCAATCTCACCAAACTCGTTCATTAATACAGCCCAAATTTCTTTCTCAGGTTTTTGTGCCAGTAATTTTTTTAATAAAGTGGTTTTACCCGCACCAAGAAATCCGGTAATGATGTGAGTTGCTACAGTTTGTACAAGAATCATATTTAACCTGAATATAGATCATTAAAGCGCTGCATTCTATCTCGATAAATCTGATAATTAACCTCATCAAAACAAACGAAATAAATGGTTTGTACATAATGCAGTTCGAGAAGTTTATCTTTTATTGTTCCAATTGCAATCATTGCAGCTTCATGTTTAGGAAAATGATACACGCCCGTACTGATATTCGGAAAAGCAATAGAGTGACACTGATACTGTTCGGCCAATTGCAAGCTATTACGATAACATTGTGCCAATAATTGATGTTGCTGAGGTTGATTGGCTTGCCAAATTGGGCCAACCGTATGAATAACGTATTTTGCGTTTAATAACCCTGCACTAGTAATCACAGCTTCTCCAGTTCTGCAACCACCCTGTCTGGCCCGAATTTTCTGGCACTCTTCCAGAATTTGTGGGCCCCCAGCATAATGAATTGCTCCATCAACACCACCGCCGCCTAATAAAGACGAATTTGCAGCATTTACAATCGCATCAACCTGCATTTTGGTAATATCTGCCTGTAATACATTAATTTTAACCATAATTCCCCCCTAAATTTCGATTATGTCAGTGGCATGATATTTACTACAATTCAAAGCATCTGATTAGATTAGCATCAAGTTGGAAAATTATGCTACATTTGCAAAGCTTTTTTAGATTGTTGTGCTTGAGTCATTTAAATTATGTCAAATACAAAAAAATCAGTAGCAAAAAAATCCAGTACTGTTGCTTCTCAAGATAAAGAAACCGGCAATAGTCTCTATCGCCAATGGCAAATTCTGTCCCGTTTACCTAATGGGAAATGGATTGGTACACGTGACCTACAGCAACAACTGGAACGTGAAGGTATTCAAATCAGTTTACGCACCGTACAACGAGACCTTAATCAGATTGCAGAGCGTTTCCCTATTGAAAATAACGGTGCAACACCACAAGGTTGGCGCTGGAAAACTGATGCGCCCCTGCAAAGTCTGCCACACATGAGCAGCTCTCAAGCAGTGACATTTATGATGGTAGAAGAACATTTACGTCATTTACTGCCGCCCAGTCTACTTGATGAAATTAATCCATGGTTTGATTTAGCACGACGTAGCTTATCTTCACAGCAAAATAATGTTCGGCAATGGGTAAATCGTGTGCGTATTATTCCCGCAACACAACCACTCATTCCACCGGTAGTCAATCGCAAAGCTCAGCAAGTCATTTACGAAGCGCTATTACAAGATCGGCAAATTGAATGCATCTATGGCCGTCGCAATCAGCAGAATGAAGAAAAAACCTATATTCTTAATCCTTTAGCGCTGGTACAACGTGGTGCAGTAATTTATCTGGTTTGTACACGTGATGATAAAAACATCAATGCTATTCAAACATTTGCCTTACATCGTTTTAAATCTGCAACACTCATGGAATCTCGCGCATTGCATCCAATAAAATTTGATATCGATGCATTTATTGAATCTGGCACTTTAGGTTTCCGCATCCAACCGGATCAACCCACTACACCCATTCGACTTAAACTTACTATGCATAAAACCAATGCAGGTACATTTTATGAATCCAAACTCTCCAAAGATCAAAAAATCAGTGAGCTTAATAATGATATCATACAGATTGAGGCCACCGTTCCACTCAATTCACAACTAATCTGGTGGCTACGCGGATTTGGCAAAAAAATTACAGCCATTGAACCATCAGAGGTTCAACAACTGGTTCATGAAATCTGAATTGAAATTTTAAAATAAAGGATCGGAAATAGTCTTATTATTTAATCGACAATGATTATTCAAGACACGTGTATCTCAGATTAAGCTTAAAACCAATATCTAATTGCTGGCTGCCAAACTGGGTAAATAAGACACAAACACTTAATCCTGACCAAAAAACTTGATTTTTTTTTCAAGTTACCCTTGTAATTTACAAGAAATACATCACTAATAAAAACATGACAAACTTACTTGTCACTCATTAGGAGTGCCCATGACTGAAATTATTACAGACCAAGTCACCCATGAAGAACAACTTCCTGGAACCTTGCCTTTACTAGCTTTGCGAGATGTAGTGGTTTATCCACATATGCAAATTGCACTCTTTGTGGGCCGTGAAAAATCAATCAATGCGGTTGAGGTGGCTCGCAACAGTGATAATTTGGTCTTCGTAGTAGCACAAAAAGACTCTTTGACTGAAGACATTGACCACGACAATTTATATCAATACGGTACAGTTGCCCGTATTGTACAAGTGGTTAATCATGAAAATGATGACAATTGCATCAAAGTGTTAATTGAAGGTTTACATCGTTCAAAATTAGAAAAAATTATTGAACATGAAACTTATCTTGAAGCTGAACATCAACTTAGCCCAATGCAGATTCATCTTGATGAAGATACGCAAAAAACCCGTATTCAAGAAGTAAATGCCTTGTTTGCACAATATGCTGAAGCCAAATTACGTAATGCACGTGAACTGATTGCAGCAGCAAATAAAATTGACGATTTAGCGCAATTATTATTTTTTGTGGCAACCCGCGTACCGTTAAGTATTGAGGTCAAACAAAAATTTCTTGAAATTGATGAATTTGAAAATCATCTCAAAGAACTGATGACTTATTTACTGCAACAATCTGAAGAACAACAGATTGAACAAGGTCTCCATGACAGCGTAAAACGTCAAATGGAAAAAAATCAACGTGAATACTTTCTTAATGAAAAGATGAAAGTTATTCAACGTGAACTTTCAGACATGAACGGTGGCGGTGAAGATGACATTACCGAGATCGAAAAACGTCTGGAAGAAGCAGATTTGCCTGAGCATGTACGGAAAAAAGCAGAAAGCGAATTCCGTAAATTAAAATCCATGCAACCAGCATCAAGTGAAGCTGCCGTAGTACGTAATTATCTTGAAGTCATTCTGGATACTCCATGGAATAAAGCCAGTAAAGTCAGTATTAACCTGAATAAAGCTCAGGAAATTCTGGATGCAGATCATTATGGTCTGGATGATGTGAAAAACCGCATTGTTGAGTACTTGGCTGTCCAATCCCGTGTGAAAAAATTACGCGGTCCAATTTTGTGTCTGGTGGGTCCTCCTGGTGTTGGTAAAACTTCATTGGGTGAATCGATTGCTAAAGCAACCGGACGTGAATTTGTTCGTATGGCTTTGGGTGGAGTACGTGATGAAGCTGAGATTCGAGGCCATCGCAGAACCTATATTGGTGCAATGCCTGGTAAAATCGTGCAATCATTAAGCAAGGTTGGCGTAAAAAACCCACTTTTCCTGCTTGATGAAATTGACAAAATGGCACAGGACTATCGTGGTGATCCAGCTTCTGCCCTACTGGAAGTTCTTGATCCATCACAGAACAGTAAATTTAATGACCATTATCTAGATCTAGATTTAGATCTATCGGAAGTTATGTTTATTTGTACTGCAAACAGCATGAACATTCCAGAGGCATTACTTGACCGTATGGAAGTTATTCGTTTGCCGGGTTATACCGAAGAGGAAAAAGTCAATATTGCAGAACGTTACCTTGTACCTAAAGCAATTAAAGACAATGGTTTGCGTACCAAAGAGTTAAGTGTTCATGAAGAAGCAATTCGTGACATTGTACGCCACTATACTCGTGAAGCCGGTGTACGTAGTCTGGAGCGTGAGGTTTCCAAAATTGCACGTAAAGTTGTAAAACAAGCTGTTAGCAACAAAACCAAAAACCTGCACATTGATGTTACCGCTGAAAACTTACCGGAATATCTGGGTGTACAGAAATTTGATTATGGTATTGCAGAAGAAGAAGCACAAATTGGCCGTGTTAATGGCTTGGCTTGGACTTCTGTTGGTGGTGAACTTTTAACCATTGAAGTTGCAGCAGTAAAAGGTAAAGGTAAATTCATTACAACCGGTTCACTGGGTGATGTTATGAAAGAATCTATTACCGCTGCCATGACTGTCGTCCGTACTCGTGCAGACGAACTGGGAATTGAAGCTTCACGATTTGAAGAAACCGATGTACATGTGCATTTACCAGAAGGTGCTACGCCAAAAGATGGTCCATCAGCAGGTTTGGCATTAACTACAGCGCTGGTATCTGCATTTACAGGTATTCCGATTCGTGCGGACATTGCCATGACAGGTGAAACATCATTGCGTGGTCATGCATTACGTATCGGTGGCCTTAAAGAAAAACTACTTGCAGCCCATCGTGGTGGCATAAAATTAGTCTTTATTCCTCAAGAAAATGTACGTGATCTGAAAGAAATTCCAGAAAATGTAAAAGCAGGATTAGAAATTAAGGCTGTCAAATCCATTGATGAAATTTTACCACTGGCGTTGACTGAAATGCCAAAACCTTTACCTAAAACACCAATTGTCAAGGCAATTGATGAGGCGAAAGCAGCTCGACATTAATATCCCGAATTTTAACAAATAATAAAACCCCATGATTTGGGGTTTTATTATTTATATTTAACGTTAATAAATGACTTAGCTGATTATATATCATTAATGATGTAGTAAAATACTGGTGATAATACCGGATGCCACAGCAACCAATATATAATCACCATTTACATTCACCCATCTATGTCCGTGTGGTGGCCGAGGTAAATGATGTGCTCGCCAGTTATCGACTCGATAACGTTTTTCACGAAAATGTGGAGGTAGGCGATCACCTCGATGCCATTGTCTAACGTCCTGTTTATGATGAGATCTTGAATAATGTCCATCAGGTGGCCCCATTCGATGCTTCTCATGATAACGGACAGGACGGTGATCATCTTGCCAAGGTGCAGCTAAAGTTAAACTACTCATTGCTCCTGTACTGATGACTAGTAAACTGACCATGATTTTCTTAGACAACATAAATTATCTCCATTGCAGTGATTATAAAAATTTATGTCGGCTTTCTCTATATTTCATGAATTCACATAAATTTTTTTGTGATGATTTTTATTTAAAATGTAGAAAATATCCATATTCTATAAGCAATTTATTTTATTAAGAAACTATATATTTAATTTCATAAAACATCTAAATTATCCAAACAACTTTGTGTTAATAAATGCCTCAAATTTATTTTGAGGCAATAATCATTGATTTAATAAAACTTGTTTTTTATTAGTTATTATAAGCACGTTCATTATGATCGGTAAGATCCAGTCCTCGCTCCTCATCTTCATCAGTTACTCTTAAACCAATTGTAATATCGATAAGTTTAAAAATTCCCCAAGTAAAAATTGCACTATACGCAACGGTAACTACAATTCCAATAATTTGAGAAAAAAATTGCGGGATAAATTGCAAACCTTCAACATTTCCACCTAATGACGGCGCTGCAAAAATACCGGTTAATATTCCACCAATCATACCACCTATACCATGTAAAGCAAAAACATCTAATGAATCGTCAATATGCAAGATACGTTTTAGACGTGTCACTGCAAAGAAGCAGCAAATTCCGGTCATGATTCCAATCATACTGGCTCCAAAGGGTCCAACATAAGCTGCTGCTGGTGTAATTCCAACTAACCCTGCAATTGCACCAGAAGCTAACCCGAGAGAAGTCACATGCTTATCCGTTAACTTTTCAATTAACATCCAACCAACAATACCGCCACATGCTGCGACCTGCGTGTTCATTAAAATTAATGCTGCACTGCTATTCGCAGCTAATGCTGATCCTACGTTAAAACCAAACCAACCTGCCCACAATAATCCTGCACCAATAAACGTATAGACCAAATTATGCGGAGCCAAATGAGGAGTTTTCCAGCCTTTGCGTTTTCCCAGCATAATTGCCCCCACTAATGCCGCAACACCAGAATTAATATGAACGGCTGTTCCTCCTGCAAAATCCAGTACACCCCAATTGTGCATTGCAGCGCCCGGACCACCCCAAACCATATGCGCCATCGGTGCATACACAATTGTTGTCCATAGAATGGCAAATAAAACTAAAGCACTAAATTTCATGCGTTCTGCATAACCACCCACAACAATTGCTGGTGTAATCATGGCAAAAGTCATCCCAAAAACTGAAAGTACATATTCAGGGATACCACCAATCAGTGTTTGTTCCGTTACACCATTTAAAAAAATTTTATCCAATCCACCGACAAAGCTATGAAGATTAAATACACCTTCTTGCATGCCAGTGCCATCAACAATCAGACTATAAATAAAAGCAATCCACATTAAACCAACTAAGCCGGCAAAAGCAAAAAACTGTGTACAAATGGATAAAACATTTTTTCCACGAATCATGCCACCATAAAATAATGCAAGACCAGGAATAAACATAATCATGACAAACACAATAGATGTCATGACCCATGCGGTAGATGTTGAATCAAGGGTAGCTTCTTCAGCTGCAAATGCAGCCTGTGATAATATAAACAATAACGTACCAACAAAACCTTTCATGATATGGGAAAGCATATTCTCCCTCCTCTTGCATTTCATTGTATGTGGATCAATGTAGCTTTATATCTAAAACCACATTGCCTAGAATTCATTTCTAAAATAAAACATGATCTTATAGAACCATCTCCGTCTATTGGAATGCTGATTTTTCAAGACCACATAACTGTTTTGTACAGAAGATCTTGCTAGGAACGAACACGTATACGTTCCGGATCATAAAAAGGCAAACTTACTACTTGTGCTGTCAATCGTTTTTGTTGTCCGTCTAGCTTGCCAATTTCTACAACTGTTCCCAACTCTGCATACTGTGGCGCAATGCGACATAATGCGATTTGCTTTTGTAAAATTGGTGAATTGGTTGCACTGGTAATCACACCTACTGGATAATGACCCGAATCTGGATAAACTGAATCTCCATGTAATGCCGCCTGACTTTGATCCAGTATCAAACCAACCAGCTTATACCGACTTAGCGGATTCTGATTTTGCATTGCTTCTTTACCGATAAAGTTTTCCTCTTTACTTTTTATTGGCACAGTAAAACCAATACCTGCTTCAAATGGATTGATTTGTGACGTAAATTCATGATTTGCAAAAATCAATCCAGCTTCAATACGCAGCATATCTAATGCATCGAAACCCATCGGAGCAATACCATATTGTTGCCCATTTTGCCAAATCGTATCCCAAAGTGCTTTGCCCTGATCAGGATGACACCAGACTTCAAACCCCAACTCTCCCGTATAACCGGTTCGTGAAACCATTACCGGAAAACCTGTTGGTCCGCCTAATCGCCCTAATGTAAAATGAAACCATGCTAATTTTTTGATGTCTGGTTGATGCTCTGGTGTCCAAATAAGTTTTTGTAATAATTCTCGGCTATTGGGACCTTGTACTGCGAGATTATGAATTTGATCTGTAGATGCACGAATACTAATTTGATAATTTAATTTTTTTGCCTGTTGCGCCAGCCAGATCCCTGTATAATCATCACCACAAATCCAGCGAAAATTATTCTCGCCCATTTTAAAAATTGTACCATCATCCAACATACCACCTGTTTCCAGACAAATTGCTGAATAAGCAATTTCACCTACCGCCAATTTACGGACATTACGTGTCAAAGCAAACTGCATAAATTTTTCTGCATCAGGCCCAACGATTTCAAATTTGCGCAGCGCTGATAAATCAATCATGGCAACACGTTCACGACAAGCTGAATATTCTGCCTGGGCCCCCCAGCCATCATATTGTGAGGCCACCCAATAACCTCGATAATCAACCAAATGCGAAGTCAAGGCTGCAATGCATGGATAAAAAGCAGTATTTTTGGTCATACGAGGCATCTCTTCAGCAGTAATACGATAAGCATTGGCACGTGGAAAATATTCTGTAGCATCATAAATACGCACGTGGATATCTGTAGGCACCCAACCATTGGAAGGATCAATATCATCTGGGCAGGCAGAAGATGCGCAAATCAGATCTTTTGTTGCTCGTAACAGCACATAATCACCAGCCCTTGACCAAGGCTCATCCATTGAAATGGTGCCGCAAGGCTCGATTTGAGTGTTATAAAAAAAGTTAATCGCTGGCCATGCGGTTCTGGCTGTAATAGCATATTTTTTTAATGCCTGATTAAAATTCTCTGTACAGGAAACATGGCCAAAATAACCACTATCTTCATAAAATTTTGGACTACAAGCTGTCAAAAACATATCATGTCGCCCGACTGTATCTTGAATGACCTCTATCAAAGTCTGCATATTTGAATCGGCAAATCGGGAGTATAAACCTGGTGCGGGCGTACTATGTCCCAATAAGGTTCTGGTGGCTACAGCATCTAATGCAATTTCTTGCCCTTGCACCAAAGCTTGTGCATCAAAAGCCAGAAAATCCGAACATTGCTTCCCTGATACATCAATAATTTGTATCCACTGTCCAGCCTTAACTTCATAAGTTCTGGCACTGGCTGAAGGAATACGAATTTCTTGAACTGGCTGAGCCAGAGGTTCCGGTAAATACTCATTCAATGCCTGATATTTATGCACAATTACTTTTATATCATTAATAACATTATGCTGATCAATACACATATCCAGACCTGCATTAATGACAATAAGCTGAAGGTTTTCGGTACATAATAATTTTATTGTTTGAGTTTTCTCAATCAAAATCACATGTTGTAATTGCTTTTTATCAATCGTATATCGACACAATAGTTGCGCCAGATGATGACTTGATTGTGTCCCCTGTTGGAGTTGTGCCAAAGTCTGTGTTGCGGCACAAATTTGAATCATGTCCGTATTACTTTGACTTTGTGTTTCAAGTAATTTTGGGTTAAAAGACTGAACATGATCACGTGGTAATAATTCTAGGCATTGACCCTCTGGAATTTTAAATTCAATTTGATCATTTTTCTCTAAATGTATAACAGTGAGACTTTGCGCATCAACACGAAGATGCAACGTTGTCATCGGTTTTTGTAGATGAATATATTGTTCAATACGATTGCTTTCTTGCCGTATTAATCTTTGCTGTATCACATCTGACATATTTAATATCCTGATAACCAATATATTTATTACAAAGTCTATTTGCTGTATTGAATCCAATATCTAAATTTTTTTCCTCAATCACAATCTCCTTAAAGACTTACCCAAAAATAGGTAAGCCAATAAATATGCTTTGGCATAATTCATGCTACAAAAATAACTAACAGGAATATTTTTTAATTTACAGGATATTAAATATGCATATTTTCAATCATTCTGCTTTTAATGTTGTCAGATATTTTAATGTGCGCTGTTGTAATAATTATTCCAGACAAATTGCATTTCAGTGAATTTTTATTGAAAGGAATATAATCATTATGCTGTTTTGGCAAAAGTGGCAAAGGTTTTTTCTCAAAAAAAACACCGTTCCCATTTTATCTAAAGCAGAAGAAAATAATTTTTCTCAGACTACTGATGACAATCAAGCTATTTCTCAGGCATTGTTTTTATCACAGCAACAAATTCAATTGATCACAATGGATCACGATTGGCTAAGCCTGCCCCAAATTATTCAAAACTTACAACAAAGTTGGATTAAAAAAGCTCATCTACCACAACTTTTTATTGTTTGTTGCTATCCATTTAGCCATGAATGCGTATTATATCATGCCCCTGATCAATATTTAGGGCGACCAGAATTGAAACGCTTACAACAATTATTGCTTAAAAAATCAATTCAGGCTGACCAACAAGAAATCACACAAAGTATTCTCCATTGCAAACAATCTTTTACAGCATGTTTGATTGCAAAAAATCACAACCGTCTAATCTGGCGAGTATATTTATATGATGATATGCCTGTACAAACTCAAAGCTGTTTAGAATATACAGATCAATGTTTACAACAAGGTCTTCAACAATGGTTAACAATTTATGATAAGCAACAAGTCACTTTGGAACAAGAACGCCGTGATTTTGCTGCTGAATTACATGACAGCATTGCCCAAATTTTGGGCTTCTTGCGATTAAAATCCGCTCAACTTCATCAAACTTGTAAAAACCAGCAAAACTATCATGACCTTCTTGAACCTAGCCATGAACTGGCAAATTACACCCATTATGCCTATCAACAGACTCGTGATTTAATCACGGCATCACGCCTAATCCATCAAGATCTGGATTTTTCCAACTCACTTAAAAATATTATTGCAGAATTTTCCAGACAGTCAGCCATAGACTTTGAATTAGATAATCGTCTTGGTCACTTGAATATTACCGCCAAGCAAAGTATGCAATTAATTTATATTATTCGAGAAAGTTTGAGCAATATTGTACGCCATTCACAAGCAACTCATGCCAGAATTTTTATTGAAAAATCTAGCTCAGAAATTGTAAATATTGACATTCATGACAACGGCATTGGTATTCAGCTCCATCAAAAACGTTCCGATAGTTTCGGACTGGAAATCATGCAAGAACGGGCCGAACGTATTGGTGCGATCCTAAACATTAAAAATAACAATCCACACGGCACGACCATCTCGATACAACTCAATACATTAACAATAAAGGACACATCACATGAAATATAAAGTTAGTATTATTGATGACCATGCTTTATTTCGCCGTGGTGTCGCAGAACTGCTACAACAATCTGAAAATTTCCAATTATTATCACAGCATCCTTCAGGTGCAGTATTTTTAAAGGAAATTCCGCCCTATTATCCAGATTTATTATTGCTGGATTTACAAATGCCAAATGAATCCGGACTAGATATTCTACAACAAATCCGGATTGATAATCAGACGCTTAAAATTGTTATGCTCACTGCAAGTGATGATGATCATCAAATCATCGAAGCCCTGCGACAAGGAGCAAATGGTTATTTATCCAAAGATACTGCACCCGATGAAATCTTACATCAATTGCATGAAGTTGTTTCGGGACAAACCGCGTTAAATCAACATGGAATCAACGTATTGGCTCAGCAATTACGGCAGCAGCCCGTAATTAAAACGGCCTCTGATCTTGATCAAAATTTTACATACGCCAAACATGGTCATCTTGATATTTTGCAAAAAATTACCCAACGGGAAAAAGAAACGCTGTTACTCATTGCAAAAGGGTTAAACAACAAACTGATCGCCCGACAGCTTGGCATTAGCGATGGCACAGTGAAAGTTTATGTCAAAAATTTGCTGCGTAAACTCAATGTACATTCCCGTCTGGAATTATCCGTCTGGACACATCAACACCTAAATCTAGATCAATAACATAAAAAAAGGTTAGATATGAATAAATGGTTTCTCTGGCAGACAGAACAACATCAACAAATCCAGCATTTATGGCTGAATACTTTTCAACAATTTTCTGAATGTATTTTATTACTGGATGAGCATTATCAAGTGCTGCGTTATAATCAATCTTGGCAAAATTTTATTGAATCTTATTTTTATCCTGATCAATTCAGTCTACCTTTACAGGCTTTTCGCAACTTTAAACATTATATCTATCCGAATGATCTCTATGTTATTACACAACAAATGCAGCAAGATACTCAACAATCCGAACAAGATATCCGGTTAATTTATCAGGAGAAATTATTCTGGTTTCGTCTGCGTTGCCAACCTGTTCATGATCCACAATATCAAAAATATTACTATTACTTTTTCTTGCAGGAACAAACTCAACAAATGAAAGAAACTGCACTACGCCTTGCTCACCAGCGCGGACTAGATGGTTTATTACAACGTTTGCCCATGATGTTATATCGTTCACGTAATGATCGTAATTGGACCATGGAATATGTAAATGAAGGTTGTCAGCAAGTTATAGGATATTTACCGACTCAACTAATTAATAGTCCTTTATATGGTGAACGTATTCATCCTGATGATGCAGATCAGGTATGGTTTTCTGTCCAACAGGCACTTGATCTAAAAAAAGTCTTTTACTTATCTTATCGTTGGATTGATGCTCAACAAAATATCATTTACCTTAAAGATATTGGGCAAGGACTTTATTCTGCCAGTGATATGGTACTTGGTGTAGAAGGACTGATTTATAAAGATGATAATGTCCTAAAGCACTCATAAGTTTAAGATCATGACATTACAAGCAGTAAAAAAATTATAAGAAATTTACTGAAAATAGTTTGTAAAACTGCACCAATTTAAATCACTATGTTACTTTGTAGTGCATCATATTAAGTAACCATAAATCAAAGATAATAGTCATTATTTTTAGATGATACATGTCCTGAAATTGAACAGACCAATCTCTAGAGACGATCTGTTCATATTTACATTACAATACTTTAGCAATTGCCTCAGCCACAGTCGCCACATTATTTTTATTTAATCCGGAAACACAAATCCGACCTGAGCGTACTAAATATACTCCAAATTCATCACGTAGCCGATCAACCTGCTGCGCAGATAATCCTGTATAACTGAACATCCCTTGTTGCTGCACCAGATAGTCAAAGTTCTGTGTTGGAACAAGTTCCGTTAAACGCTGACGTAATTGATCACGCACTGTAAAAATTCGCTGACGCATTTCCTCCACTTCATCCAGCCAAAGCTGTTTTAATTCAGCAGAGTTCAGCACAATATTGACTAAGGCTGCACCAGTTGTTGGCGGGCTTGAATAGTTACGGCGCACAGTTGCTTTTAATTGTCCAAGCACGCGATTTGCTTCATCGGCATCCTGACAAACAAATGATAATCCACCGACACGCTCACCATAAAGTGAAAAAATCTTGGAAAAAGAATTGCTAACAATAAAGCTAACCTGAGTATTTGCCAATGCACGAATCAAATAGGCATCTTCTGCCATTCCTTGTCCAAAACCTTGATAAGCAATGTCCAGAAAAGGAATAATCTGTTTATGCTGAATAATTTCAATCACTTTATCCCATTGTTCAGATGTTAAATCTGCACCTGTTGGATTGTGACAGCAAGGATGTAATAAAACGATACTTTTTGCAGGCAATTGATTTAAACAAGCACACATTGCCTCAAAATCGACCTGACGTGTTTCAACATCAAAATAAGGATATTGATGTGTGACAAAACCTGCACCTGAGAAAATTGCAATATGATTATCCCAAGTTGGATTACTCACCCAGACGTCTGAATCCGGGAAATAGTTTTTCAGAAAATCTGCACCAACTTTTAATGCACCAGAACCGCCTAAAGTCTGAATCGTTGCAACACGCTTTGCAGCCAATACAGGATGATCGTCTCCAAACAATAACGCTTGAATGGCATTACGGTAAGGTGCCAAACCTTCCATTGGAAGATACAATTTGGCATCCTGATCATGCTGTTGATATTGTGTCTGAGCTTCAGAAATTGCTTTTAACTGCGGTACAATACTGTCATCGTTATAATATAAGCCAATACTTAAATTGACTTTATTCTCGCGAGGATCAGTTTTAAACGTTTCCATTAATGATAAAATTGGATCGCCTGCATAAGCGGGTACTTGTTCGAACATAGTTGTTTCCTTAACAACAGCAAATTTAAGCAAGATAACGATCTGGACGATGATTAATCGTCAAAATCATATTTAGAATAATTGCTCCAATGATGGAAATTATCAGCAATTTAAAACTTACAAATGGCATTGATGCCAATAATATACACATATCTATTGCTAACTGCACTTTCCCAGCAGATATTCCATAACGATCCTGAATGAACAGCGCTAAAAGATTAACTCCACCTAAACTTGAACGATGACGAAACAAAATCAAAAATCCAATGCCCAATAAGATATTCGCCAAGAGAGTTCCATAAAAAGGCATCAATGTATCAATATGAATATAGTGTGGATGTAATTCAGTTAATATTGATAATAAAGCAACCGCAATAAAGGTTTTAATCACCATAGCCAAGCCCAAACGTTTATAGGCCAGATAATAAAATGGAATATTGATTAAAAAGAAAATAATACCAAAGCGAATACCTGTCACGTAATGTAAAAGAAATGCCAAACCGGCAGTACCACCAGTCAACGTTCCGGATTGTTGAATAAGCATTACAGCAAAAGAGATGACGAAAGTTGCAATAATCATTGCTAATGCATCTTCAACATGAGAATGAGATCGTATTGGCATGAATTAAGTTCCTAACAGATTTTCTATTAGACTATTCATTACTGACTCCAGAATACATCATGTGATGATTTTCCTTCACACGCTCCAACACGATCGAAGTATTAAAATTACTGATATTAATATTCAATGCTGTCAATTGATTAATCATCAGGCTGATTTGACTCAAATCAGCAACTGCAACTTTAAGCAAATAATCGTAACGCCCAGTTAGTTTGTAAACTTCACAAATTTTTGGTTCATGTGCAATAAACTGTAGAAATTTTTCGAGTACACTTGGACTATATTGTGAAAATTTAATTTCCACCATTCCCATAATCGGATTTTGCTCCGCATCAGGATGTAATTGTGCAAAATACCCCATAATCATACCGCTTTGCTCAAGAGCAATACGTCGCCTTGAACATTGTGATGTGGATAATCCTATTATTTCTGCCAATTCCTGATTACTTAAACGTCCATTTGATTGCAAATGTTGCAAAATTCTTTGATCATATTCATCCAGTTGATGCGACATGTGCGATATACTCCCAGTATGTCTAAATAGTCTAGATTCAAGAAAATAAGCAATATTTTCCTAAAATATCAAAATTTATGCAATCTATTTGCATACAAAGATATATATACAATATTTATGCCTATCTTATGGTTTTTAGCTAAGTGATACAAAAAAATAGGGATCTTTAGTTTCTTTTATTCAAGCCAGAACCTCATGATATATTGAAAACCTTGTTTGCTATAATTCAAAACTTTTTATACTTAAGTTTTAAATGAACTGACTTAAAATTGCTGTTTTTTAAGACAATTAATTCTATTTTTAAAATTTTATCTTGACCAAGATAATTTTCATCCATAAAATGCGCCCTACATTCTCCCATAGCTCAGTCGGTAGAGCGACGGACTGTTAATCCGCAGGTCCCTGGTTCGAGCCCAGGTGGGAGAGCCAAAATTTAAAAGGCTCAATGAATTATCATTGAGCCTTTTTCTATGACAAATTATTAACAATCTAGTTACTCTAACACCCTATACAGCCTTTTTCTGTTGAGCGGAATCATCTTGCAGATATGCTTCTAATGAATCGTCTAATGCATCTAGCCAGCAAGTATGATGTAAGGCTGCTTTTGTTCCTGTAATGACAGAAGTATAAATATGATCCCGAAAAGTCATGATATTTTGTTTTTTATGCTTTTTCCACTCCATGAAAATTAATCGCATGGCTTCAATATCAAATGTTGGATAATCAGTTTCTTCAACCAATTCCATAATATAATCGCCCTGAAATTTATACATATCAGGAATTTCAGTAATTGCATTTTCCGTGTCATGCCATTGCTGAGTATGCATTTGCATTTCTGTCAAAGATGGTAAAAGAATTTCTCCCAGAATGATATCTCGGACGTACCATGCCTGTGCATCAAACATATTAAAGGTATACCATTGGTCCTGCATTCCCAAATAAAATAGTTTTGTATTTTTTTCCCAAACAACGCCTTTGTATAACCCTAATGGATATAAACGGTTATCTGTTTTTAAACGAAGATCTTCTGATATAAATGGAAAATAATGTAAGTAACCCGTACATAAAATAATAGCATCAACTTTTATACTTGAACCATCAGCAAAATAAGCATGTGTTTGATCAACTTTTAACAATGCTGGACGCTCTGACCAATTTACAGGCCAATTATATCCCATTGGCTGATTACGGTAACAACTGATAATTTGTTTTGCACCATACTTATAACATTGTGACCCTATGTCTTCTGCAGAATAACTACTACCAACAATAAGAACAGTTTTACCTTTAAATTCCAGTGCATCACGGAAATCATGTGCATGCAGAATACGCCCACCGAAATGTTCAAAACCTTCATATTTTGGCACTTTAGGTGTAGAAAAATGCCCACTCGCCACAATGACATAATCAAAGTTTTCGCTATACATTTTATCTTGTTGATAATCATGTACTGTAACCAAAAATTGTTGCGTTATTTCATTAAACTCAATATGTCTTACTGCACTGTTAAAACGTACATACTGACGGACATTGGCTTTTTCTACCCGACCTTTAATATAATCCCATAACACCTCTCGTGGTGGGTATGAGCCGATGGCTTTGCCAAAATGTTCATTAAAACTATAATCGGCAAATTCCAGTGCTTCTTTTGGCCCATTTGACCAAAGATATCGATACATACTGCTATGTACAGGTTCACCATTTTTATCCAGACCTGTACGCCATGTATAATTCCATTGCCCTCCCCAATCAGATTGTTTTTCAAAACATACAAATTCCGGAACGTTAATACCTTTTGCTTGTGCAGATTGAAAAGACCTTAATTGCGCCATACCACTTGGGCCTGCACCAATAATTGCAACTCTTGTCATATTAAACCCCTCTTTGCTACGAATTTTTAAGTGATATCTAACGATAAAATGATCAACATTGACTTAAAATTCCTATGAGGGAGTATGCAAAAAGGAGTAGATTTTGAATTTAATCAAAAAGTAAATTTAATATAAAATAATAACTTTTATTCATTTTAATTTTTCAAGATATCTAATGTATTGATCTTAGGATAATCTGTACGCTTTGTTATACAGATTATCCTATCAAGAATAAATGTTAATTATAGAAATTTTAGTTTAATTTTTGAATCCGCATTGCATTCATAATCGCCAGTAATGCTACACCCACATCGGCAAATACCGCTTCCCACATGGTTGCCATGCCGCCTGCACCTAAAATCAATACAATCGCTTTGACCGCAAAGGCTAAGGTGATATTTTGCCATACGATGCGTTTGGTTTGTTGACCAATTTTAATTGCTAATGGAATTTTTGACGGTTTATCATCTTGAATGACTACGTCTGCCGTTTCAATGGTGGCATCACTGCCCAACCCACCCATTGCAATTCCGACATCACTCAATGCCACCACAGGCGCATCATTGACGCCATCACCAACAAATGCCACGCTTTGGTTGTTGGCTTTGATGGCTTTAACTTTCGCCACTTTATCTTCAGGCAATAAATCACCATAAGCTGCATCAATGCCTAATTTTTGCGCCACAAATTGCACCACATTATTTTTATCGCCACTTAACATGGTGGTTTTGACATGTAAAGCCTTGAGTTGGTCGATAGTCGCTTGTGCATCAGCTTTGATTTCATCGGCAATAGTAATATAACCCACAAATTCATCACCATAGGCAACAGCGATGGTCGTATAAATAATACTCGATGGGTCGACAGGATAACCAATTTCAAATTTATCCATCAATTTCAAATTGCCGACCAACAAAGTTTTATCGGCGATAGTGGCTTTTAAACCATGTCCTGCGATTTCTTCTGCATTTTTCAGTTCGATATCAAGGGTTAATTCGCCGATATGTTGATGTATGGCAGTTGCCACAGGATGGCTGCTTAATTTTTCTAAAGCGCTGACCATTTGCAGCATATATTTTTGGTCGATATTGTCGTTAAACACCACCTCTTGGACTTTAAATACACCTTCAGTCATGGTGCCGGTTTTATCCATCACCACATTTTGCACTTTTGCCAAAATATCGAGAAAATTACTGCCCTTAAATAAAATCCCATTTTGACTTGCTGCACCAATGCCTCCAAAATAACCGAGTGGAATCGAAATCACCAACGCACACGGGCAAGAAATCACAAGAAATACCAAGGCACGATAGAGCCAATCATTAAACTGATAGTTTTCGACAAAGAAATACGGACACACACAAATGGCGATAGCCAAAAACACCACAATCGGCGTATAAATTTTGGCGAATTTACGGATAAAGAGTTCAGTTGGTGCTTTTTGTGCAGTGGCATTTTGCACCATTTCTAAAATCTTACTGAGTTTACTGTCATTATATGCCGTCGTGACGCGCACTTGGCTGACCGTATTGAGGTTAATCATGCCGGCAAGCACTTTTTCACCTTGATAGAGGGTATCAGGTTTACTTTCACCGGTTAATGCAGCGGTATTAAATGAGCCTTTATCAGACAATAATTCGCCGTCTAATGCTAATTTCTCACCTGCTTTAAGCTGAATAACATCGTCAATATTTGCTTCTGCTGCGGCAATGGTTTGGGCTTGCCCATCGACTAAAATCGTCACTTCATCAGGACGTTGGTCGAGTAAACTTTTAATATTACCTTTGGCACGTGAAACTGCTAGAGTTTGAAAAACTTCACCTACAGCATAAAACAACATCACTGCTACAGCTTCGGGATATTCACCAATCGCAAATGCGCCAATGGTGGCAATACTCATCAATAAAAATTCGGAGAAAATGTCACCATTCTTCATGCTGTCGATGGCTTCTTTAATGACAGGTAAGCCAACTGGTGAAAATGCAGCAAAGTAAACGATAAAGCGTAGCCAGCCTGTAAACCATTCAGGCTTAATCCAATGGTCTAAGGCAAGTGCAAGAATTAAAATGACAAAAGCGATGATTGCAGGTAAAAACAACTGGAATTTACTGCCTTCTGCGCTATGTTCGTGCTCGTGTGAAGAAGCGTGTGTATCATGCGAGGGTTGAATCTCATCATCACAGCAACACGATTTTTTTTGTGGATTGTGTTGATGTTGTTTGGTCATTTGTCATGTACTCTTTTTTCAATTTTCCATTCATGATTTGCCGAAAATTTATTCAACATAAAAATTCAGCAAATCTAATTATTTAAACCTATATCGTTTTGGTTTTTTGGTCCTGATTCATCCAGCGATAAATCACCGGCAATAAAATCAAGGTTAAGAGTGTTGAGGAAATAATTCCACCGATCACCACTGTCGCCAATGGACGCTGTACTTCTGCGCCCGTCCCTGTGGCAATTGCCATTGGCACAAAGCCAAGCGAGGCAACGCATGCCGTCATCAATACAGGACGCAAACGTAAAATTGCACCCTGCCAAGTTGCATGGACGATATCCATACCACTTTCACGGAGTTCACGGATAAAACTCAACATCACCAAACCATTTAATACCGCAACGCCCGACAGAGCAATAAAGCCCACACCTGCCGACATCGACAATGGAATTTCACGCAGCCATAACGCCACCAAACCGCCACATAGCGCAAAAGGTACGCCACTAAACACCAAAATGCTGTCTTTAAATTTGTGAAAAACCGCCATCAACAAAATAAAAATCATGATCAAGGCAAGTGGAATAACCACTTGCATACGGGCTTTTGCCGAAGCCAGATTTTCAAATTGACCACCATAGCCCAACCAATAACCACTTGGTAAAGGCTGTTTGGCTAAGGTCGTTTGCATCTCAGCAACAAATGAACCCAGATCACGATCCCGCACATTTGCTGATACCACCACTCGGCGTTTACCATCTTCACGGCTAACTTGGCTTAAACCTAATATATTTTCGACTTTTGCGACATCTTGTAATTTAATCAGACCGCCATTTGGCAATTGAATGGGTAACATTGCCAATTGCTGCGGATTACGCATGTCATCATTTAAGCGAATAACAAAATCAAAACGACGATCGCCCTGTAAAATTTGTCCAACACTTTGTCCACCAATGCTTGCTGCAACCACATCCTGAATTTCACGCACCGATAAACCATATTGCGCTGCCAAGGCATGATTAACATCCACATTCAGTAAAGGCAATCCATCAGTCTGTTCAACTTTGACTTCACTTGCACCTTGAATACCACGGATTTTCTGGGCAATTTTTTCGGCTTCCTGATTGAGCACCTGCATATCATCGCCAAAAATTTTGATCCCGACATCACTACGAATACCGGAAATTAATTCGTTAAAACGTAGTTCAATCGGTTGTGAAAATTCACTGTTATTGCCGGGAATTTGACTGACAAACGCCAACATCCGTGTGCGTAATTCATCAATGGTTTCCTTTGGATCAGGCCATTGCTCACGAGGTTTGAGTAGTACCACGCCATCAGAAATATTCGGCGGCATCACATCGGTTGCCACTTCAGCTGTCCCTGTACGGGCAAACACCGCTTTAATCTCAGGAAATGCTTTCAACAATTGCTTTTCCACACTTTCTTGAATAATTAGCGATTGCTCAATACCGGTACTGGGCGCACGCATCAACTGAATAGCAAAATCACCTTCACTTAAAGTTGGGGAAAATTCGCTACCAATACGAGTGCTTAACAAACCTGTTAACACTAAAATACCCAGTGCAATCGCCACCACAACAGATTTAAATTCATAAGTATGATCCAGCAGTTTGCCATAACCACGTTTTAGTGCGTGCATCCAGCGACTGTCTTTTTCTTCAACTTTGCCTGTCACAAATAAAGCCACTGCCGCAGGCACAAAGGTCACCGATAAAATCATCGCTCCGACAAGTGCCAACACCACCGCAATTGCCATTGGGTGAAACAGTTTCGCTTCCACACCCGATAAAGCAAAAATCGGTAAATACACCACCATAATGATAATTTGACCAAAAATTAATGGACGACGTGCTTGTTTCGCGGCCAGAAAGACTTCGCTAAAACGTTCGGAACGGGTGAGTAAACGCCCTTTATGATGCTGTGCTTCGGCCAGCCTACGGATACAGTTTTCCACAATCACCACCGCACCATCAACAATAATGCCGAAATCGAGTGCCCCAAGACTCATCAAATTGGCACTGACGTTTTGTTGCGCCATACCCGACAAGGTAAAAAACATTGACAATGGAATGATGCATGCGGTTATCAGTGCTGCACGAAAATTACCCAAAAAGATAAATAAAATGACGATGACCAAAATCGCGCCTTCAATCAGATTTTTTGCCACGGTTTTAATGGCTTTATCGACCAAGTGACTACGGTTATAGACAGTTTCAATTTTTACGCCTTGGGGTAAAGAGCGTTGGATTTCTTTGACTTTCTGATCAATGGCTTGCGAAACGGTTTTACTGTTTTCGCCCATCATCATCATGGCGATACCCAAAACTGTTTCTTCGCCATTATAGGTTGCACCACCGGTGCGTAAATCATGTCCAATGGAAACTTGTGCAACATCTGCAACCCGAATTGGCAAGCCATTTTTAGTGGTGACATTGACATTTTCAATATCCTGCACCGTGCTTAAAATGCCTGGCACACGTACCGTCAATTGTTGGCCATTGTCCTCAATAAAGCCTGCCCCACGATTTTCATTATTTTCACTTAATACCTGTTGCAAGGTAGATAAAGGAATTTGTAATTGCTGCAAACGCATTAAATCAGGCGACACTACAAAAGTTTTATTGTAGCCACCGATACTATTCACTTCGGCAACACCTTTGACCCGTTGTAACTGTGGACGCACAATCCAATCCTGAATTTCCCGCAAATCCATGGCACTATAAGGCGTACCATCTGCTTTTTTGGCAGTCGGTTCGGCTTTGATCACCCATTGATAAATTTCACCCAAACCTGTAGAAATAGGTGACATTTGCGGTTCAATGGCATCGGGCAATTCGCTTTTGGCTTCCTGCAAACGCTGATTGATCAGTTGCCTTGCCCAATAAATATCCGTACCATCTTCAAAAATAATCGTGACTTGCGACAAGCCATAACGTGACAGCGAACGGGTTTGCTGCAAATTCGGCATACCCGACATAGCATTTTCAATCGGGTAGGTGATGCGTTGCTCAATCTCAGATGCAGTGAACCCATTGGCCTGACTGTTGATTTGCACCTGTACGTTGGTAATATCCGGCACTGCATCAATCGACAAATGTTGATAGCTATATACGCCCACACCAATCCATGCCGCGACAAACAGCATCACCCAAATGGCATTTTGAATAGAAAATTGAATAAGCCGATCAAATAAACCCTCGGCAGGCGGAAGGTGAATAGGATTTTTAGTGTCCATGTTCCGCTTCCCCTTTTTCCAGTTCAGATTTGATCAGGAAACTACCTTGACTGATATAGCTTTGATTAGTACTCAACCCCGATTTGATTTCTACCCATTGCCCATCAGCAGAATAATTACCCAAAGTCACCGATGTAGGGGTAATATGAATTTTGTCCTTTTCCTGCTTGGCCACAAAAACCACTTGTTTGCCATCAATTTCTTGAATGGCTTGTTTAAGAACCCGCAAAACCGATGCAGATGTACCGCTGTTCAATTCAACATTGACCATCAGATTTGGACGTAATTCCTGTGCAGGTGTGATCACTTTGGCACGTACCAGTAAACGCCCGGTTTGCGCATCAGCCTCGCTACTTAATGCCTGAACCACCGCTTTAAAGGTGTTTTGGGTTTGCAATGATTTAAACGCAATCTCTTGATTTGGCACGACATTGACTTGTGCATCATTTGGCAAGGTAAATTCCAGCCAAAGTGCATCTAATTGATCAATCACAAATAATTGTTTATCGGAACTGACCTGCTCACCTACCACAATATCTTTGCGACTAATCACACCACTTAATGGCGCAATCAAGGTATAGCGTCCATTGCTACCATTCGATGCACCGAGCGCATTTAAGCGACTTTTTGCTGTCTGTACCTGAATTTGTGCTTGACGATAGGCATTATAGGTACGTTGATAGTCCTGACGAGCCGAGATACCTTGGTCGAACAATTGCTTTTCACGTTGATAATCTTGCTGTGCCAGCGTTAAATTTTCCTGTGCAATGCTTAAATTGGCCTGTTGATCAACCAAATCGGGAATAAATAAAGTAGCTAAAGCTTGCCCTTTTTTTACCGGTTGACCAAGTGCCACCGATACGCTGTCCACCCGACCTGCAAACGTTGACGAAACATGCGCCTGTTGATCCGTATTGGCAATCAACTTGGCAGGAAAATTTGTGCTTTGTTGCACGGCACCCATTTCTGTGTTGGCAAGTTTTACGCCAAATTCCGCCAATTGTTTTGCAGAAAATTCGAGTTCCCCATCTTCACCATGCCCTGCTTCACTGTGACTTTCGTCCTTTGCATGTTCTGCCTCACCTTCAACATGCCCATGTTCACTTTCTGTTGCAGATGCACTGTCTTTACTAGAAATAATCCAAGCCGCCAAAATAGCCACTACAATTGCAACCAATGCCACCCATAACCATTGTGTTTTTTTCTGTTGTGTTGTCATTACTCTACTCCTACAGTGGTACTGATTTCTTGCGTGCTTTGCCATAATTTTTGATTGATTTGCATGATGGCATCTGGCGAACGGATCACATTCACATCAACGCCCAAAGCCAAACTTTTGGCTTCAAAAGATTTTTGCCATGCCTGCTTGAGTAGCTGTATCTTGTTTAAACGCTGTTCCTGTAACTGAACACTGGCTTGTTGCACATCGGTAATCGAATATTTACCGACTTTAAAACCAAGCAACGTTTTTTGATAAACCTCTTCCGACAATGGAATTTGTCTATCATTCATCAAATCATATTGTTGTTTTAAGCCTGTAATTTCACTGAGCAAAGTTTCAAGCTGAACGCCATGTTGTAGTTGATAAAAACGTTTTTGCTGATCCAGTAAAGTTTGCTTAGCACTGATGATTTGCTGTGAATATTGATTGCGATTAAAAATATTCAGTGGCACTTCTACACCCAGCATCAACTGATTGTCGCTACCATTCACGCCAGCACTTTGATTGCGTGTCATACCCAACGACACGGTTGGATTTGGACGATTGGCAACCTTAAAATAATCCGCTTGGGCATGTTGCTGCTGTTGCAGCAAGGCTAAATTTTGCTGATACAGATTGTTGTTTTTGCTTGTTTCAATAAATTGTGCAGTATCCGAAGGCCAGATCGTTTGGTTAAAATTCACGGTAAAATTACTTGCGCTTTCACCCCATAAATTTGCCAATTGCTTTTTGGCAATGGTCAATGCCAATTCTATTTGCTGGGTTTTGCGTTGATTTTCAATATGCGTGACCATTGCCCGATCATCATCGAGTTTTGAAATACTGCCGGCACGATAGCGTAATTTTGTGGCATCAATTGTGGCCTGACTGGTCGCCAATTGATTTTGACTCAGTTTCAATTCCTCTTGTTGTAACGCAACTTGCGACCATAAGTATTCAACTGCAAGTTCTATTTCTACCTGATAGATTTTTTGTGTAATCTCAAGTTGTGATTGCTCCAGTTGGCTAAGTTGCTTTAACGCACGACGCTTGCCAAAAATATCAATTTCCTGACTGACACTAATATCCAGCTCACGATCTTGATTGCTGCCAAAACCTGTTTGAGATATCGAGAGATTTGGATTTGCCCATAAAGCACTTTGTTTGACCCGTGCCTCGCCAATCTGCTGTTGCGTAGCAAAAGTATTGGCTTGTTGTTGATATGCTGTCACTTTGTTAAGCGTATTTTCATAGCTTAAAAATGTATTTGCCCAAAGACTTGAAGAAAAACACAGTCCTGACAGTGCAAGCATATATTTTGCTTGCGACCATCCCAATAGACTGCGCTGATGCTGCCATATCGCATTGTGTTTAAACATGATGTTCCCACCTTTAAAAAATTTAAAAAAATGGTGGGACTTTTTTGGCTACCCCACCTATAGCGGGGATAATAAAGGTGGGGGATTTTGTCCTATTAAATCAGGCGATTGATAAAAATTTTGCCAATAGTAGCGTTGTCGAATTTTCACTGATGTATAGGTCACATGCTGCAGACTAGATTGCTGCGGATTTAGGCTAATATGCTGACCAAAATGACTACACTGATCCTGTACACAAATTTTTTGGCAATAATCCTTAATTTTTGATATATCAAGATTTGTTAAGGCTGATTTTTTTTCAACAGTAGAAAGTATTAGATTTTTTTCTAAGGATGGCATTAAAGAAGAATTTTCAACCACAATATCTACCGAAAATAAACGCATTTCGTGCAGACATGACGCCTCAGCTACACCCCAGACACTCTGAAGCATAAACAATAATGCCAGTAATCGCACGAATGCTTTTTTCATACAAATTTAGTAGAAATATAATCTTTCAGCCACATCATACCTTATCTTGAATAAAGCGCAAAAGTATAAAATCATCGCAATAATTTAAAACTTTATACTGGCTGAAAACATAAATGTTCGTGGATCACCCAAGACAGAAGTGTTGGCCCAATATTTTTTATTCAATATGTTATTTACATTCAAGCGTAAGGTTACAGGATAGTTTTGGATATCCATGCGATATCTTGCACCCAGATTAACCAGAGTATATGCTGGCATTTCATCTTGATTCAGTGTATCGGCAAAACGCTTGCCTGTATAATTTATCCCGCCCGTTAAGGTTAATTGCTCAAAACTTGGTAAAGTGTATTCACCATATAATTTGAAAATTTGCTGTGCAACTTCTGTTGGCCGTTTACCTTCCAGTGCAGTATTTTGTTTTTGTTGCTTCACTTTGGCATCTAATAAGGTAAATCCACCAATTACGGTTACAGCGTCACCTATTTTTCCTGTTGCTGTGAGTTCAATACCTTTATGTATCTGCCTGCCATCTTGTACATATCTTGCTGTTGTTGCATTAATTTTTTCATTATACTGCAACCCTTTATCAATCTGGAAAATGGCTGTATTCAGAGATAGCGAATCATTTAGTGTATATTTCGCACCTAATTCAATTTGTTTACTTTTCAATGGATCAAATACTTCACCGGCATTGACGACTGCCAATCCACTGGCAGTTTCAGGGGCAATGCCACCATTTTCGAGTGATTCAATATAAGTGGCATACGTTGTTAAATCGACAAATGGTTTATAAATAATTGAAAGATTAGGCGAAAGGTGTGAGGCATCATAACCTGATATTTTATTTTGAATATTGACATAAGATAGCCCTAATAATGCTGACCAACGCTCATTCAATTGGATATCATCACCAATCAACCAACTGGTCGATACGTTTTCTGATCGCTTTCTTAATTGTCCACGATCAACAATAAAACCATCTGGCTGATCCAGATAAACAGGCAGATTTAGATTATCGCTACTATACGTAATGATATTTCCAGCTTCTCTTTGATAACGTTTCTGAATCGATTTTGTACTCAGAACACCGGTTGTTAACTTATGTGAAATCGATCCGGTATGAAATGCAACATCCAAATAAGCTGCTGCAGATTTATCATATTGATTACTGGTAATACGGTTTTGTCCATCGGCATAAACTCTGGATACTTCCTGACCAAATGTACCGTCTGCATTTACGGTATTTGTAGCAGATTGTGTTTTTCTACTGCTAAAACTATCCAGATAAGATGCTCTAAAATCCATATACTCATTGATATTCCATGTTAAATGCGCACCATATCGTTCAGACTTGTAATGATTATTCATCCAAGGTTGCCCCCACAAAACATCATTTTTAAAACGATCTGCGGAATAACGTGATACTCCTGAAGCAAATACCCAGTCAGCAGTATTGCCATTGACAGCATAATCACGATGCATGGCATCCACTTGTAAAAGTAGATTGTCCAGAATATGCCAATCTAACGCTAAACTAACAAACTCTTTTTCAATTTCCAGACGATCTACAGCCGTTTCACCTCCTTGTTTGGCAAGATTCAAACGATAAGCAAAAACCCCTTGCGGATCAATTTTTCCACCAAAATCAGCCATAGTGTACCAGCTTTGTCCACCTGCATTGCCTAAGCTAATTTCATTAAATCGCTCTACCGTCGGACGTTTACTCACATAATTAACCATGCCGCCAACATTACCCGGACCATATAAAAAGCCAGATAAACCATTAAACATTTCCAGTTTTTCAGTATCTTCCATACTGGTTCCATGTCCATATTGATCACCTGGCAAACCATCACGATAAATGGTGGATACCTTGAATCCACGACTCATAAAGGTTGGTTGATCATTTTCATACTGAGATCTTGTCAATTGAATAGTTGGATTAAGGCGATAAACTGCATCCGGACTCACTGTTGACTGTAAATTTTTAACGACATCTTGAGAAAAAATATTGATGGAATAAGGTAAATCTTCAAGTTGACGTCCCTGCCATGGTCCAGCCTGAGAAACTTCTCTTGGCCGATAGCCTTGGTCTACTGTTCCATCTGAATGTTGCGCCTGTACTTCAATGGCTGTCAGCGTGGTATAAATTGGTTTCTGTTGTTCTGTTTCAGCAAATACCTGTGAAGAATAAATTGAACAACATAATCCATAGCCGATAGTCATGTACAAATAATATAAAGACTTCTTTTTAAATTGTTTTTTTCCGTTACAATGCAACATATATTTTCCCTACCAATAATGCCTATATTTTTACCTGCTGCATTATAGTTTGTATATAAAATTAATAATTGTTATCACTTATATTAACATTTGTATTAAATTAGAAATTTAATAATTTTTTTTACTTAAAAATCATTTATTTCGTAATATATATTTAATTTTTAATTAATTTTAACAAATACATCACATTTAAATTGCTTGTTATTTTTTAAAATAGTGATGTAGACATTAAACTTTTTGCTAGTGTCCTAACCTGTTTATTTTTCAAAACAAAAATAAACAAACCAATCAATAAGTTACTTTTGTAAATATGTTTAATGTGTTTTTCACGACATGCTGTGTCGCTTTCAGGTAGAAATTCACAGCTCATATTCTTACCATTCTTTTATAATTTTACCCTACCCAGAAATATCGGAATAGCTAACTGTCATGTCTGATCGCATTAGAGAAAAACTACAAATTCTGGCTGATGCAGCCAAATATGATGTATCCTGTTCATCCAGTGGCAGTAATCGTCAAAATAAAGATAAAGGTGTTGGCAATACCGGCTCGGGAATTTGTCATAGTTATACCGAAGATGGCCGCTGTGTTTCTCTTCTTAAAATATTATTCTCAAATGTTTGCATTTTTGATTGCCAGTATTGTGTTTCTCGTCGTTCCAATGATGTGAAACGTGCTGCATTTACTGTACAGGAAGTGGTTGATCTAACCATGAATTTTTATCGCAGAAATTACATTGAAGGTTTGTTTTTAAGTTCCGGAATTTTTAAATCTGCTGATTACACCATGGAACGAATGATGCAAGTGGTCAAAAAATTACGTCTGGAAGAAAATTTTAATGGTTACATTCACCTAAAAACCATCCCCGGTGCATCACCTGAAATTATCCACGAAGCCGGTCTATATGTAGATCGTATGAGCATTAATCTGGAAATGCCAACCGAAACCGGACTCAATGCCTTTGCTCCGGAAAAAAGTCATGAAGAAGTACGTAAGGACTTAGGCTTGGTACGTGACCGGCGAATTCAGTTAATTGACGAACGTAAACTGATTCGCCATGTTCCCAAGTATGTTCCAGCCGGACAAACCACACAAATGGTCATTGGTGCGCATCAGGAAACAGATCTGGATATTCTGAATGTTGCTGATCGGCATTATCGAGAATTTAAACTTAAACGTGTATATTATTCAGGCTATATCCCTATTAATACCGAACAAAACCTATTGCCTGCGGTAGGCACTGCACCACCCTTGATTCGAGAGAATCGCTTATATCAAACAGACTGGCTAATGCGTTTTTATGGATTTCGGCATGACGAAATTGTTAATAACCAGCATCCTAATCTGGAATTGGATATTGATCCAAAATTAAGTTGGGCACTACGTCATCCAGAATACTTTCCGATTGATCTAAATCATGCAGACTATAATATGATTATTCGGGTTCCCGGTATTGGGACACGTTCTGCAAAAAAAATTATTCAGGCCAGACGTTTTGGTTCAATTCGTATGGACACTGTGCAGCGTATGGGTGTCGCATGGTCTAAAGCACAACACTTTGTGCGCTGTATTGACTCACCTACTTTTCAAAAAGAAAAAACAGCAATGCAACTCAAGCAACACATTCTCAATCAAGGCCAATCTAAATACCAAAAACAATTATCACCTCAATTAAATCTGGGCTTTTAAATGGCAGTATGGGTTTTCGATGGGACATTAACAGGGCTATGTAGTTGTATATTTCGAGCGTTTCAGTTTCGGGAATTTACTGTACAAATTACTGCAAATAATCAGGCACAATTTGATCTACTTGGTGAAAACATTTATGTCACAGCCAACGAACATCACGCACAACGGGTATGGCAAGGCTTACAGCACAAATTGTCTAAACAAGCTTTACAACAGCTCCATTATGCTTTTTTATCAGAAAAAAATCAGGCATATCAACATATTTTTAATTACTGTATTTATGTGTTTCAGCAACAACAATCTGTAGAAAAAAACTATGGTCAGGCAGATATTCTTGCCATTTCACAGTGGGCAAAGCAAGTTGGCCGGGAAAAACATCGAATGGAAGCCTTTATTCGCTTTAAGAAAACCAAAGAACAATTTTATGTTGCCTTAATTCGCCCTGATTTTAATGTTATTCCAATCATTCAACGACATTTCAAACAACGCTACCAAGATCAAAAATGGCTGATTTATGATGATTTACGTCATTATGGCATTTTTTATGATCTGGACAATATCCATCAAATTGAAATGAATACACAGCACATTGACAGTAATCTGGACAATGGTTTTCAACAGCAATTCATGATTGCACTGGATGATGATGAAATACTTTATGATCAACTCTGGAAAGATTATTTTCATAGCGTCAATGTTAAAGAACGGCAGAATCTTAAATTACATATTCAATATGTACCCAAACGCTACTGGCGTTATCTAAATGAAAAATGGCCAACTTGAACCATTAACTCAATTATTTTCTCCATAACTTTATCAAAAATATGATTTATATACTTCTTGCCAAGCTGGTTTTAATTTTACTGGTATGTGCAACAACGTCACGAAATTTCTGAATAAATAACTCCTTTGTCCGACCACGGCGACTAATAACAGAAAATGGAGCACGATAGCCAAATATGGAAGGTAACAATACTTTTAAACGCCCTTGATCAACCCAGTGCTGAGCATAATGCTCAGGTAAATAACCAATGTATTGACCCGTCAAAATTAAGATAAGCTGAGCCTCCATAGACTCTACTGTTGCTGAAGAGTTTTTAAAACCATGTTTGGCCAGTTCATGATGACTCCAATATCCTCGTCTTACCATTTTTTCCTGTGTAACCTGCCCTTCAGTCAGATGACGCTGTGAAAAAAACGCATGTTTATCACTACAAAATAACCAATGTTGTTCCTGATAAATAGGTTGATAAATAATGCCACTGACTTTGGTAAAAAAGGAACCAATCGCTACATCAAATCGATTTTCAAGAATCCCCATTTGTAATTCATAAGGGCTTTGTACCTGTAAACGAATATAGACATGCGGATTTTCCTGCGAAAATAATCCAATCACCTGATCAATGGAAAAATTATTTTCCGTAATAATTGAATCAATAATACCAATTTTAATTGTTCCGTTGAGTTCACCCTTAATTTGTGCTGTATATATCGAAAATTTATCAAGTTCCTGTAAAATTCTCAGTGCTTCCTGATAAAACAGTTCGCCTTTTGTGGTTAAGGCAAAACCTCCCCGCCCTCGACTACACAACTTCATTCCAACATTACTTTCAAGCTGACTCATATATGTGCTAATTGCTGATGTGGATAAGTTTAACTCATGCTGTGAATTAGCAAACCCTTGATTTTTAACAACAGTTACAAAAATTTGTAATAACTTAAGATCTGGAAAATTACTTTGCACCATCGAATTCAGCTTACTTATCAATACATTTAAAAGTTTCTAAAATTCTAAACTAATTTTTTAATTTTTCCTATTTAACTGCCTATTATTTTGATAGATAAATAGTTAAAACAAACAGATATAGGATTGTAAATGTCAAAACAATTGCATCAACCTTTGGGTGGAAATGAAATGCCACGTTTTGGTGGCAATGCGTCCATGCTACGTTTACCTATGGTGAACGCATCGCACGAGCTTGATGAACTTGATGCAGCATTTGTTGGCATTCCACTGGATATTGGAACTTCATTACGTTCTGGTACACGCTTTGGTCCACGTCAAATTAGAGCAGAATCTGTTATGATTCGTCCATACAATATGGCAACTGGCGCAGCGCCGTTTGAGTCAATTAATGTTGCAGATATTGGTGATGTTGCGATCAATACTTTCAATTTATTGGATAGTGTACGGATCATTGAGCAGGAATATGACGACATTTTATCGCATAATATTATTCCACTAACACTTGGTGGAGATCACACCATAACCCTACCCATTTTGCGTGCCATCAAAAAAAAATACGGCAAAGTCGGTTTAATTCACATTGACGCCCATGCTGACGTTAACGATGAAATGTTTGGAGAAAAAATTGCACATGGCACCACATTTCGCCGTGCAGTAGAAGAAGATTTACTAGACTGTAGTCGCGTTGTGCAAATCGGCTTACGTGCACAAGGCTACAGTGCAGATGATTTTAATTGGTCACGCCGTCAAGGGTTTCGAGTTGTTCAGGCTGAAGAATGCTGGCATAAATCTCTAGTACCATTAATGCAGGAAGTACATCAGCATGTTGATGGTGGTCCGGTATATTTATCCTTCGATATTGATGGTATTGATCCGGCATGGGCGCCGGGCACCGGAACTCCTGAAATCGGTGGATTAACCACAATCCAGGCAATGGAAATTATACGTGGCTGTGCAGGCCTTAATCTCATTGGCTGTGATCTGGTTGAGGTTTCACCACCGTATGACACCACTGGCAACACAGCATTATTAGGTGCTAACCTACTTTATGAAATGCTATGTGTATTACCTAATGTCAAACGTGAACTATGACACCACTATAGGATTATCTCCATAAAAAATCGCTCATTTTTACCACCAAATATAAAACTGACCAGACGGACCAAAAAATTAAATCAGGCTGGTCAGCAATTAAATTTTAGAGATAAAGTCTATTTAATCTAACTATGAACATGATTTACGCCATACATTTAAAATAAGCTGTAATATGAATAAATAAAATCAACATGCACTTCCAGCAATATCCAGACTTGAAAAAAACTTTTTAAGTACTATGCTAAATTTTTAACTTAATTCTAATTTTAGAATGATAATTTTAATCACTATCCTCTTAATCGCTATTGGTTACTATATGTATTCCATCAAGCTTAATAACCCTTCAACTAGTATTGGTGAATATATACTCTATCTTGTTTTAATTTTACTAATTGCTCTGGCTACAGGTTCATATAGACTTTTGTTTAAAATATTTCACTAACAATTATTTTGACTGATACTAAATATTTACTGCTCTTTGACAAACCACTTTTTATATCTATACCAGATGTCAAACAAAAGATCGAAGAACATAAAAAATCTGATATAGTAATCGCTTAACTAGCAGTTTTTTTATTTATCAATTTTAGGTCACTTTTTTATTTGTGAGTAACATTGTGAGTAACAAAAAACTAAGTTAGATAAAAGGTTTTTAAAATCAATAGGATAAATCCGATATGCTTCTAATGATCGATAATTACGACAGCTTTACCTATAACATCGTCCAGTATTTTGGCGAGTTAAATCAGGAAGTTAAAGTTGTACGCAATGATCAACTTTCATTAGAGGATATTGAGCGATGGCAGCCCAAATACTTAGTGATTGGCCCAGGACCATGTTCTCCATCTGAAGCAGGAATTTCCATTCCAGCCATTCAGCATTTTGCAGGAAAAATTCCATTACTAGGTGTTTGTCTTGGGCATCAAGCGATTGGCCAAGCGTTTGGTGGCCAAATCATTCGTGCCAAGACCGTTATGCATGGCCGTCTTTCTGACATGTACCATGCAGATAAAGGAATTTTTGGCAATCTGCCTAATCCGTTCTTGGCCACACGTTATCATTCACTGGTTATTGATCAGGCCACTGTTCCCGAATCTCTGGAAGTGACGTGTTGGACTCAGGAGGCAGATGGTTCAATTGAAGAAATTATGGGCGTAAAACATAAAACACTGGCAGTAGAAGGTGTGCAATTTCACCCGGAATCAATCTTGAGCCAACATGGACATGAGATCTTTAAAAATTTTTTAGACATTTATAAATGAGCTTAATGCATAACCATGAATATTCAACAGGCACTTAATAATATCACCAAAAATATTCACCTGACTCAGCCACAAATGGAAGATGTCATGCGAACCATCATGCAAGGTGAAGCAACGGATGCACAAATCGGGGCACTCATGATGGGGCTACGTCTAAAAGGTGAAAGTATTGATGAAATTACCGCTGCTGCCCGTGTCATGCGTGAACTTGCGATCAAAATCGATGTTAGCGATATTCCTTATCTAGTCGATATTGTCGGTACTGGCGGTGATGGGCAAAATTTGTTTAATGTATCGACTGCAGCCTCATTTGTGATTTCTGCTGCTGGTGCAACAATTGCCAAACATGGCGGTCGTGGTGTATCTAGCAAATCTGGTTCATCTGACGTATTAGAACAGGCTGGTATTTGTCTGGATCTTGATATGTCTCAGGTGGAGCGCTGTATTCGTGAAATGGGCGTTGGTTTTTTATTCGCCCCCAATCATCACAAAGCCATGAAATATGCTACTGGTCCACGTAAAGAATTAGGAATTCGTAGTATTTTTAATCTACTCGGCCCACTGACTAATCCTGCCGGTGTACAACGTTTTGTTATTGGCGTATTTTCTGCCGAATTATGCCGACCAATTGCAGAGGTTTTACAGCAACTTGGCGCACAACACGTGATGGTTGTTCATTCTCAAGATGGTCTGGATGAAATTAGTTTAGCTGCGCCAACCACTGTGGCAGAACTGAAAGACCAGCACATTCAGGAATGGCAAATTATTCCTGAAGATGCCGGCATTCAGGCGCAAACACTAAGTGGTCTTTCTGTAGAGAACTCTGAACAAAGTTTACAATTAATCAAGGATGCACTAGGTAAGAAAAAATCTGCCATAGGTGAAAAAGCTGCCAATATGATTGCACTCAATGCAGGCGCAGGACTATATGTTTCAGGTATATCCAAAAGTTATAAACAAGGTGTCGCATTAGCACATGACATTATTTATGGTGGACAGGCATTGGAAAAAATGAGTGTCGTCAGTGAATACACACGAACCCTGAAACAAATGCAACCAACAATTTAAACGGACAATGAACATGCAAAAACACCTTCAGGATACGATTTTAGGTAAAATTGTTCTGCGTAAATATGAAGAAATTGCAGCCAAACAAAAGCAATATAGCCTTGCCGATCTGGAACAACTTGCACAACAAGCTACTCCTGTTCGCGGTTTTGCGCAGGCACTACAGCATAAATCACCAGCAATTATTGCTGAAATTAAAAAGGCATCGCCCTCTAAAGGCATTATCCGTGAAAATTTTCAACCTGCGGAAATAGCTCAACAATATGAACAGGCTGGTGCGGCCTGTTTATCAGTATTGACTGATGTCGATTTCTTTCAAGGTCATCATGACAATATTCGTATCGCCCGCGAAGCTTGTACATTACCGGCTTTACGCAAAGACTTTATGGTCGATCCCTATCACATTATCGAAAGTCGGGCTTTACAGGCTGATTGTATCCTATTAATTGTTGCGGCTTTATCCGATGCGCAATTACAGGAACTGGCAGCAACTGCCTTTGAACAACAACTTGATGTACTGGTTGAAGTGCATGATGAACAGGAAATGCAACGTGCCTTGCAGTTACCTGAACAATGTTTATTAGGCGTCAATAACCGTAACTTAAAAACCTTTGCAGTGGATTTAAATACCACAGTTCGCCTAAAAGATATGGCAGGCTCATCACGCCAAATCATTACCGAAAGCGGTATTAGTACTTCTGAACAAGTTCAATTTATGCAAGATCATGGAATTGATCGTTTTCTGGTTGGTGAAGGTTTTATGAAGCAACCGCATGCAGGTCAGGCACTTCATACATTATTTGGTTTGCCACGTACAATCTAGATCGTTTTGATCTAGTTTTATGCAAGTGGTCTAGTGAATTTCAACATCACTAGACTGACCAAATTGCTGATGCTAACAACAATAAATCATTTATCGCAGAGTAAAAACAAAGTAAAAAATTAATTTCATTCAAGAATTTAAATCAATAAAGTTGACTGCATCAACAATTTAAAAAGTAAATATAAATCAAAATCTTAACCAATTAATTTTTACCCGACAGTATTTCGTACTATACTACGACAAGTACGATTATTTTATATTTCTTAATACTATGAGCAAACAAGATACATCCCTTTCCAAATCACAACTGGATTTATTAAAACAATTTAAGAAACAGGTGACAGCACCTCAAACAAAAGTATCAACTGAAAAAAAATCCAGCAAACAACCTATTTATACATCTCCTCAAGCTGAGCAGGAAAACGACACTCAATTGTTTAACAAAGCCATGCAAGGTGTGCAAGAAATTGATCGTGGTAATCTTGCGATTGAAGCAACACAAAAAAGTCACCAACGACTAAATGCACAAATGCTAGCCAAACGCATTGCGGCTGAAGGAACAACTGAAACAGACGAAACCATATTGTCGGACACACAAGCCTTACTCAATCCTGTTGCAAGTCAGGCATTTTTAAGTTATCGCATTACAACCTTGCAAAATCGTGTTTTTGAAGACTTAAAAGCAGGAAAATTACGCTGGTTTGAAGCAGTTGATTTACATGGTTGTACCATTGAACAGGCTCGTATTGCAGTATTACAGCTTATTCAAATGGCTAAAGATGATCATCAGAATGTGATCAAAATTGTTCATGGTAAAGGGCCTACCGGTATTTTAAAAACCTGTGTGAATGGTTGGTTACGTCAGCATAAAGATATTTTAGCTTTTGTGAGTGCGCCAGAAAATCAAGGTGGAACCGGTGCCGTACTGGTATTGCTTAAACGAACAGAAAAAAATCCAAAGTATCAGCAAGAAAGAAAATAATCGGAAAAAAACCGTATGTTTTCTGATACAATCCCCTACTTGTTTTTCATCAGCCTATAAATGCCAAATGAGTATGCAGCAATCTTATTCAGATATTTTAACCGCCATCGGTGAAGACCTGGAACGCCCGGGACTGAAAGACACCCCTATTCGTGCTGCAAAGGCGATGGCCTATTTAACTTCCGGATATCAAAAATCTCTGATAGAAGTTACCAATGATGCGGTATTTCCATCAGATAACCGTGAAATGGTTTTAGTTAAAAATATCGAATTTTATTCTCTATGCGAACACCATTTATTACCTTTTTATGGACGTGTACATATTGCCTATCTACCTGAAGGTAATGTACTAGGTTTATCTAAATTTGCACGCATTACCGAAATGTTTGCTCGACGTTTGCAAATTCAGGAAAACTTAACGCAACAAATTGCTGAGGCAATTGTGGAAGTGACGGGTGCAAGAGGCGCAGCTGTGGTCATAGATTCAGCGCACATGTGCATGATGATGCGTGGTGTAGGTAAACAACATTCAACAACGCGCACTGTTTGCTTTTTAGGTGAAATGAAAGACAATGAACAGGCTCGACGTGAATTTTTAAACGCTGTACCTGAAAACTATTAATGCTTAACAATATAAGAAAATGTAAAAAAATCAGGCTATTAAAGCCTGATTTTTTATTATTTCCCCAAAAAACTAATAGTCAAAAAAAGTGACTTCGCCTGTTTCCAGTGAATATTCTGCGCCTATCACCAATAACTGGCCTTGTTCAATCAGTTTTTCAAGTACCGCAGAACCATGACGTAATTGATTTACTGATGCAAAAACATTGGCACGCACTGCATGTTTTGATAATTTTTCAATATCGTCCTTTAATTCGGTCTGAAATAAAATTTCTACGGATGGACGTACGCGATTAACGATAGACATCAAATTTTGTGAAGGTAAATTTTCCGGATTTTGCAAAGTTTCAATTGTTGCCTGAATTGCACCACAATGACTATGTCCCAATACTACCACTACCGGACAATCATAACGCTCAGCAGCAAATTCAACACTACCAACCTGTGACGGTGCAACAACATTTCCGGCAACACGAATGACAAACAGATCCCCTAATCCTTGATCGAAAACCATCTCAGCAGGAACGCGTGAATCTGAACACCCTAGAATAATCGCAAAAGGATTTTGATCTGATGCAAGTGCAGCACGATCCTGATGAGATAAATTCTTAAAAGTTGTATTACCACTAACAAAGTTTTTGTTACCATCTTTAAGGCGTTGCAATGCCTCTTGTGCACTTAACATGGGGATTCCTAAAACCGCAAATATGCGCCCATTGTAAGAGCCTTCCTGTGGTTTGTCATTAGACAAAAACTACCTTTTACATTCGGGTTCTTGAATAATATCGATTAAATCGAGATTCCATTTATAATTTCAATTTTCTATTAACATATAAATGATTAAGATATTTTAGATAAAATATTAAATTTCAAGGCATCAATGAATTGTTCTCAATCCTGTAAAAATCACACGTATTTGCTACCATCTGCTACAATCTATTCAATGATTGTCCTGTCTGAGCCTGTAATATATGCATCCTAAAGCCAAAGCTATCTTAGATGCCCAAATGTGTTTTATCGAGCAACAATTAAGCAATCCAACGACTATTGCTCAAGAAGTACTTGGTTTTTTTGACTGGTTTAAGCAACAAAAAATTATATCTATCTGGTCTGAGCAGCATATTCAGGCCTTATTAAAGCAACAAATTCTAAATACCCAGCTTTCTGCTTCGTTAATTACACAAATTGAACAACATATTGCACAGGCACTTCAACATCCAGTAAATATACACACTACCATTGAAGACGTTATCCCTGTAGAAACAGTCGATCAAATTGCACAATATATTGCCTCCAAGCATCAGCACAGACAGGCGTTGATCCAAAAGATTGTAACCAACGAAAGTTATATTGAATTGGTAACCAATATTGTGCAACAAAGCCTAAAAGATTATCTGGATCAAACTGTTGCAAGTAAAAGAATACCGGGTGTAGGTTCATTTATGAAAATGGGAAAATCTGTCATTGAACTGGCAACTGATCAAAATTTTGATGACACCATTAAAATTTATCTACAAAAAAATATTTCAAAAATTAGTAATATCAGTGAACAATTGATTAATCAAAGTCTTGATGAAGAAAAACTTTATCACTGGCAAGCCAAACTTTGGCATCAAATAAAAAAAATGCCCTTATCTCAACTGCAAAACTATATTCTGGTAGAAGACTTACCACAAACCGTCACAATGACCACACAAATCTGGCAACATTTACGCCAAACACCTTATCTACAACAACAGGTTGCTGATGGTATTCGCTTATGGTTAAAAGCACACGAAACAGAAACTTTTGCTAAAATTCTAGCTGATCTTAATATTAATGATGAATTATTAAAAAATGAGCTTTATGAATTAATGATGCCTATTATTGAACAGCTTATCAATGATGGCTATCTAATACAACGTATTCGTTTTTATCTAAAAGAATTCTATAATTCTGAACAAGTCACAAATATTTTATTGAATTCTAAATTATAATTCAGAAAATATAAAGCCCAATATAATATTGGGCTTTATATTAACTATTAAACTAATCTGAAAATTTTAAAATTGATATTTTAAACTGGCATAATAAGCGCGACCAGGTTCATTATAAGTTTGATTTACAGTTGTATCACGCAATTTCTGTTCATCAAATAAATTACTTACTCCCAATCGTCCACTAAAGTTTTGGTTAAATTTATAACCAAAGTTAATACCAACAAGACTATAACTCTTGATTGCAGTTGTCACAATACCAGTACGATTTTCAAGAGCCGTTTCTGAAAACTGACGTGGTTTTTGACGACCATATTGGGTATAGACAAAGTTAACATCTGCTTTGTCTGTAATCTCATAATTCAAAATAGAGTTAATCGTGTAATTTGGAACGATGGATAATGGATTACCAGTTCTCTTATTAATCGAATCTTTCATCCAAGTAAAATTATTGGTCCAGGTAATATTCCCCCAATCCAGACTAATACTTCCTTCCAAACCTTGTACTAGTGCCTCTGGAATATTTACCCATTTCAGTAGATTCCATGTCGCACCATTATATTGAACTTGTCCGTATACAGTATCACCAGAAGTGATTTTATTTTTATAGTCATTACGGAACCATGCCAGACTCGCAGTGACAATATCTTTCTCAAACTGAATACCAATTTCTTTATTTACTGAAGTTTCTGGTTTGAGATCTGCATTACCTTGTAATAAACAACGACTCAAACCAATTGGACAACCATTACCAGAAGTTGCTAATAAGTATCCTTCAGCATTTTGATATAAATTTGGTGCTTTATAGGCTTTAGCAACTCCACCTTTTAATGTAAAATAATCACCCAATTTTTGAGTAAGATTTAAACTTGGACTCCAGTTATCTCCAGATTTGTTATGATCATCAAAACGTAATGCCAATACCACATCTGTTGTTGGTGTAACTTTAATATTATTTTCTATATATGCCGAAGCAATACGAGAATTCATGTTACTACGATTACTGCCTGTTAAGCTTTCTACAACTGAATCACCAGTACCTTGAGTTGTATTCGCAGTATCAGTGAAATCCTCATCAACCCACTCAGCACCTAAAGTTAAATTTTGTGGTCGCCATAGTTCAATAGGAATATTTGCCTCAGCACTAAAACGTAAAGTATCTAAAACAGATGTCGGACGATCAGTAATACTATTAATACGACCTTCTGACGCACCAGCAGTGCCCTCAGCTAGACGTTTATTTCTCGTCTGGTCATAAGATGCTAAAAGTTTGCTTTTCCCCCAATCCCAGTTACCTTCATGAGTAAGGGCATAGTTGGTACGGTACATAGTGTTAGTTTCTGTACCAATTAAGGATGATAATATTGCATTAGTAGTAAAATCCAGATTACTATTTTGTGAATCTCCTGCATAATCGTTACCTTGACGACTAGCTCCAACATCCAATAACAAAGTTTGATTATCTGTCACCTGCCATGCCAGACGAGCATTAATATCCTTATTTTCTACCCCTTCTTTACCCGCTGCACGATAGCCAGAAGAGTTTACAGGGTTAAGATCAGCAGCATCACCATTTGTTTTATTAAAATTGCCGTATATACGATAAGACAGAACATCTCTAATAATTGGCCCACTCAAATTGGCACTGACACGACTACTATCCCCTTCCTTTCGATTTTCTGGTTGATTAGTATAAACCTCAACTGATCCATGTGTTTCATTCGTTACTTTTTTGGTGATGATATTAACGACACCACCCATTGCACCATTGCCATAACGAGCAGCAGCAGGACCTCGTAATACTTCGATAGATTCAATTGCATCTGCTGGAACCCAATTCGAATCACCACGCGTATCACGTTCACCACGCCAACCATAACGAACAGAATTACGAGAAGTTACAGGCTTACCATCTATCAAAATCAAGGTATTTTCTGGTCCCATACCACGGATGTCGATTTGACGATTATTTCCACGCTGACCTGTTGCACTGTTTCCCGTAAGATTAACACCCGGCATACGACGAATAATTTCTGAAATATCATTAACAACAGGTGTTTTTTCTAAATCTTCAGCAGTAATTTTTGATACACCAAGAGATTGCTTGATTTGCTCTTCAGCTGTTACAACAATCGCATCAAGCTGAACAGGTTTTTTCTGTTGTTCTATTTGTTCATCATTCGCAAAAGTATATGTAGTTGCAAATATTGACGCCAATATGCAAATTGTTAAGGTATTCTTTTCTAGCTTACTAAACATTACCAAAGTCCTGTGTTTATTAACATAAATTACATTTCCTTTCAGGATGGTAACAGATAATTATTATCATTAAAAGAGAAATAATTCTTAATATTATTTACTAAAGGTTATCACCATAGCATACAAACTTAACCATAAATCATAAAAACTTATATTTATCAATCACATACTTATTAATATATAATGTTTCAATAGTGAATATTTAATTTAAGGTAATATTTTTGAGAAATAAAATTAAAAGTTAAAAAATTAAGCACATGATATGTAAATACATTAAAATTTATTTTTTAACAAAAACTTACTAAACATAACGATTACAGTTATTAAAACCACGTTATCTCCACAATTATGGAGATAACGTGGTTTTTCGATCAAATGGTTTTTAACAATCTAAATTTATTTGTTAAAAATTCATATTTAATCCTATTGTGTAACGACGACCATCCAATACTTTTTCATTTTCCTCTGCAACAAGTTGTTTATCAAAAATATTATTAATTGCAAATTTTGCTGTTAAGTGATCGTTGAAACGATAGTTCAGCCCGACATCATAAAAACTGTACGCAGGCCATTCTGTCACTGTTGTACTATCGGTAGTAGCACCACGATAATTATAACGTGCCCATAAATTTACAGCATCACTAGGCTGAGTATCGAGTGTGACATTTACATTATGTTTCGGAATATCATTAAGCGGTCTACCTTTATTTGCACCTGATTTTTGCTCTGAATCTGTAAAGGTATAATTTGCACGTAAAGTTGACCAGTCATTGAGTTGAGTGTCGAATGTGATTTCGACACCATTAATTTCTGCGCTGTCTACATTGGTACGTTCAAGAATACGCCAATATTTTGTTTGTCCATCAGGTGCTGTACAAGTCCAGCTTGCACTATTGGTGCGACTACCCGCTTGACAAGCACTATAATTCTGCAATTTATCTTTGAAATCAGTATGATATGCCGTAAGACTTGTTGTAAATAAGTCCCCTTGCCAGATTGCACCAATTTCATACGTCGTACTTTGCTCTGGTTTTAGATCAGAATTACCTAAAATAATTCCTGCGCCACGTGCGGTAACCTGCCAAAAACCGTCAGCTGCTGCACGTAATTCAGGTTGTTTATACCCTGTTGTAACACCACCTTTTAAAGTAATTTTGTCATTTAGATGATACACCGTATATAATCGAGGGCTAAAATGCGAACCATATTGTTCATCATTATCCCATCTTAAACCACCTGTCACATTAAGATGATCTGTTAGTGCCCACGTATCCTCAAAAAATAATGCATTTGACCAGCGTGAAAAATCACTTCCTGCATTTCCGGCAGTATTTAGATTTGTTGCTTTATCTGTTAATTCTTCATTTTTAAAATATGCGCCGAAACTTAAGGTATGATTTCCCAATAACCAGTTCCATTGTGTATTTGCCGTCAAAACTTCAGTTTCAATCGGTTGATTCACACGTACACCATTATTTAATGATGTTAGTACAGCATTTTCACGATCTGGTGTCTGTGATTTTTCATACTGAAGATATGAATTACTATTTACGTTATCAGTATATTTACCATTATGAGTCAAACTAAATACATCACGGTAAAACCGTAATTTCCCACGAATATTGCTGGCGGCTGTTTTGGCTGTTTCATCACCTACCTGTTTAGACGTATCATATCCAAAAGCCACATCATGATGATCATTAATTACATAGGTAAATTTGGTATTTAAATGCTCACGTTTAGTTCCTTTAAAACCACCAATAATATTATCTTCATCCCGATTATAATAACCGGCCGCAACTTGCATGGCTAATTTTTCAGCTAATGGTCCTGCAAGATAAATATTGGTATCAAAAACATCGCCCGAATCTTTATGTTCCTGCAACGTTGTACTGACATCAAAACTTCCTGTCCAACGATCAGGTACTTTTTTCGTGATGATATTGACAACCCCTCCCATCGCATCAGAACCATATAGAGATGACATTGGTCCACGAATCACTTCTATTCTCTCTATGGCCTGTAACGGTGGCAAAATTCCTTTTTCAAGACCAAAATCGTCGCCATTCGGACGTGTCGTACGGCTATCCTGTTTTTTGCCATCTACCAAAAATAAAGTATATTGCGGATCCATACCACGAATACTGACGTCCAATGTACTACCCGATCCAGTAATTGTTACGCCTGGAACGTCATTTAATACATCAGTAATATCATGATAATTTCTTTTATCAAGCTCTTCACGATCAATTACGGTAATGGAAGCCGGTGCATCTGCAATGGTCTGTTCATATCCAGAGGCTGTCACAACAATTGCATCTAACTGTTTGATATTATTTTCATCTGCATACGCAATGCTACTAGAAGCCAAACTAAATAATATACTGCGGGTTAAAAAATTTCTTGGGAGATCCATAAAAAATCCATAATTGGTTACAAAAGGATAAGTGAAAATACATAATATCAACATATTTACATTCTTAAAAGTAATCTAAATCATTCTTGTTTATATTTTTTAGTAAATTTTACAAATTAGATAACATCATTACTAATACTTATTTAATTAAAGTATTTTAAAGATTAATCTTCGTTAATTTGTAAACGCGAACACTTTTTTTTAGAAAAAATAAATATGGTTTTACAGGTATACCAATAAGGAAAAATAGATATCTGGCTTCCCCTAACCTTCAATGAGCGTTGAATTCGGATGTTTTTATATTCTTTAATCTTATTTGAATTTTTAAACATATTTAAAGCTTTTTTGTATTGATAAAAAACCGGGAAACATTCCCGGTTTTCATTTTATGTATAAAAATTATAATTAAATTTGTGATTGAATATAATTTTGTAGTCCTATTTTTTCAATGAGACCAAGCTGTTTTTCTAACCAGTAAGTGTGATCTTCTTCAGTATCAGATAATTGCTGACGTAACATATCACGACTAATAAAATCACCTTTTTCTTCACACAATTGAATACCTTTTGCCAGTTTTTCACGAACATGATATTCCAATGCCAAATCAGCTTTTAAGCAAGAAACAACATCGGTACCAATATCAATATCTTCACGATTCATATTTGGTGTACCTTCTAGGAATAATACACGGCGGATAATAGCGTCCGCATGTGATGCCTCTTCCTGCATTTCATGATCAATACGTTCGTAGATTTTGCTTAAGCCCCAATCCTCATACATACGGGAATGGATTAGATATTGATCACGGGCAGCAAGTTCACCACCAATTAACATATTTAAATAATCAATAACGTCTGGATTGCCTTTCATACCAAAGCTCCTAAATTTTCCAATATTATGCATTATTTTTTGAAAGATGAAAACTCAAAAATACACTTAAATGTTTGATTTTAAATAACTAATAATGAGAAACAAACGCATTTGCAATCTATATCAAGGCAATTCTTTGAAATTAATACGCCTTAAACTGTTGAATTTGTAATCAAATTATTTATCTATTGATGAATTAAATAAAGTAAACGACTTATTTGTTAAGCTAAAATTTAGAGTTTTAAAATATTTTTTTTTGCAATTTTTTTTGTTTTTTTACAATTTTCATGGAAAATAATAATTTTCATATTGCCAGATATTGTCGATGAATAATTTTAATCAAAATGCGCCAATCCTTGTTACCGGTGCAACTGGTTACGTTGCAGGCTGGATTATTAAAGGCTTATTGGAAGCTGGCCGTACAGTACATGCAACTGTTCGCAATTTAAATCAACCCTATAAAACAATACACCTAAACCATATCGCTGAACAAACGTCCGGAACTTTACGCTTATTTGAAGCAGATTTATTAGATGAAAGAGCGTTTGATCGTGCTATGCAGGATTGTGAAATTGTAATTCACACTGCATCGCCTTTTGTGGTCAGTAATTATCAAGATGCTTTTAAAGATATTGTTCAACCGGCCATAAAAGGGACCGAAAATGTACTAACTTCTGTAAACCGTACTTTATCAGTAAAACGTGTTGTGCTCACATCAAGTATTGCTGCGACGTACGGTGATGCCATTGAAATTATCAAAACTGCAGAAAATCGCTTTGATGAAAGTCATTGGAATAGCACCAGTAGTATTGATCATCAGCCTTATCCATACTCAAAAGTTGCCGCAGAAAGAACTGCCTGGAAAATGCAGGCAGATCAGGCGCGCTGGGATTTGGTTTGCATTAATCCGGCTCTGGTTATGGGGCCATCTTTAACAGCCAACACACAATCCGGTAGTGTCGAAGTACTTAAACAATTTGGTGACGGTACCATGCGTTTTGGTGCACCAGCAATGTGGAATGGAATTGTTGACGTAAGAGATGTTGCACAGGCACATATTCAGGCTGCGCAAGAATTATCAGCTCACGGTCGTTATATTGTCTGTGGTGGAACACTTAGTTTGATGGACATTGGCTACATCCTACAACAACACTTTGGCAAGAAATATCCATTTCCGCCATTTGAAGTACCGAAACCTTTGTTTAGCTTAGTTGCACCTGCATTTGGTTTATCACGGAAATTTGTTCGTCTAAATATGGGATATCCAATTTATTTTAATAATTTACGTAGCATCCAGGAATTGGGGCTACATTACCATGATATCAAAAAGAGTGTTGTTGAACATTTTCAGCAATTACTGGACGATGGTATTATCAAAAAACGCTAAATTAAACGCCAATTAAAAGAATAGATGTTTCAAACAATCTTATATATCTCCCCCTAATAGGGGGAGAATTATCAAATAAATTTATTAAAATACTTATTTGAGAAAAACTTTGTTCTCAAAGAATCAAGCTGAGCGAACTTAAAAAACAACCTCTAAGGCAACTTAATTTTCAGATTAAGGTTTAACCAATTCCAATTCCCGTTCTAACTGAATTTGATCCTCAAGCAAATGATTCAAATCCTTTGAAAGTTGTCGCTGCTGTTCCAGTAATTTATAGCGTTCGTCTTTATCCGTAACTTTGTCAATTTTTCGATCAATATCTCGAATATTATTCCTTTTTGATTCAATATCCTGCTTGTTATTGTAATAACGTGAAGCAGTATCATGAATTGCTCTAACTCGGCTACGATTAGGTTCTGGACAAGCACTAATTGATCCTTGTCCAATAATCGATAACTGGTAAATATTTTTAGGTTGGCAATATTGCAAAATCGCAGATTGATACGCTTGTTGATATTGCTGTCTGTCCGTAGCGTTTACAGCAATCTGTTTTTTATTACAAGATTTAACTCTGGAATCTATTCTGGATGTATAACCTTTTAATCCATCCTGTCGTCCAAGATCCGCCCAGTTAGCAACTTCACATTCAGTAGCTGACATAACCTGACAACCACTTAATACGATGCAGCTACTTAACAACATAAATAATGTGATTTTCATCATCTTTGCTTCTTTTTATTGATACTGCTCTAGCATACTTAAAAATTCCTGTTCGTTCATCACTGAAACACCTAATTTTTCAGCTTTTTCCAGTTTACTTCCGGCTTTTTCTCCAGCAACCACACATTTGGTTTTACTTGATACACTACCTGAAACACGGGCACCCAATGCCTGTAGTTTTTGTGTTGCGTCATCACGCCCCATACTGGCTAGTGTTCCAGTGACGACCCAACTCTCCCCATTTAATGGCTGCCGAGTCGGTGCTTGCGGTGCTGGCCATGTAATGCCTGCCTGAAGTAGACGTTCAATGACCTCCAGATTATGCTGTGCATGAAAAAAGTCATAAATCCATTCTGCAGTAATATCACCTACATCAGGGGTTTTTTTCAATTGTTCCAGATCTGCCTGCATCAATGCATCCAGCGTTTGGAAAGTGTTAGCTAACATTTTGGCAGTTGTTTCACCGACTCCACGAATTCCCAGCGCGTAAATAAAACGATGTAATTGAGTATCCTTACTTTGCTCAATTGCCTGTAATAAATTCTGAACTGATTTTTCACCCATTTTTTCAATGGTTAATAATGTTTCACGATGTTGATGAAGTTGATAAATATCAGCCACATTTCGAAGTAGTTGTAAATTTAAGAGAGATTCAACCCATCGATCACCTAACCCTTCTATATCCAGTGCTTTACGTGCAACAAAATGCCGAATCGCTTCAATACGCTGAGCTGAACAAAACAGTCCACCTGAACATCTGGCCAATGCTTCACCTTCTGGCATAACAACTGGAGAATCACATACCGGACAATTTTCAGGAAGTTGTACGATTGCAGCATGTTCAGGCCGAAATTCAGGCCAGACTTTTTCAACTTTTGGAATCACATCACCAGTACGGTATACACTAACCCGATCACCAATACGCACATCCAGACGATGAATTTCTCCAATATTATGCAGCGTTACATTAGATACTGTTACACCTCCAACAAATACCGGATGCAAACGTGCAACAGGCGTCAAAGTACCGGTACGTCCGACTTGCCATTCAATATTTTCTACTGTAGTTAATGCTGCCTGAGCTGGAAATTTGTATGCTGTTGCCCAACGTGGCTCCCGACTTAAAAAACCCAATTGTTTTTGTTGTTGCAGATCATCAACCTTGATCACCATTCCATCAATTTCTACACTTAAATTATGGCGCTCTTTGATGATTTGTTCATAACATTGCTGCACCTCAGTAATACTATCAACCACCCATTGACGTTCGGCAATTTCAAAACCAAGTTGAGTTAACCAATGCAAACTTTCATGCATCGATGCCAAACCATGATGAGGTACACACTGTGCCACTCCATAGGCATAAAATGCCAGTGGTCGACTGGCAGCAATTTTTGGATCAAGTTGACGTAAACTTCCCGCAGCAGCATTACGAGGGTTTGCAAATGTTTTTTCACCATTTTGTTCGGCAACACGATTTAATTTTTCAAAACCTGATTTTGGCATCAAAACTTCACCACGAACTTCCAGAAAATCCGGGACAGTCACGTTAGCAGTACGTAAAGATAATGGCAGATTACGAATAGTTTTCACATTTTGAGTAATGTCTTCACCGGTTTCACCATCACCACGCGTTACACCACGAATCAGTACACCTTTTTCATACCATAATGAAATCGCCAGACCATCCAGCTTGAGTTCGATATCATATTGAATTTTTTGTTGTGGTAAACGTTCCTGAATTCGCTGATCAAATGCTTTTAACTCATCGTAATTAAATATATTACCTAGTGACAACATCGGTACTGCATGCGTTACACTGCTAAACTTAGAGAGGGCCTCTCCACCTACTTTTTGGGTTGGGGAATCTGTTTGAATGAGATCGGGGTATTGTTGTTCCATGTGTTTAAGTTGATGATATAGTTGATCATACTCAGCATCAGATATTGTCGGATTGTCCATCACATAATAGGCATGACTATGTTTTGCCAGGATCTGAATTAACTTACGCATTTCTGCAATAATTTGCTCAGTATTCATCAACTTTTCAACCAGACTAAAAACTGCGTATATTTAACCATATTAAATTTATCTAAAATACTCTAACTGATCATTCTAGTTTATTTATCAGCCTTCCAAAGGCATAACTTTTCGTAAAATTTTTTATATCACAAATATTACCAACGGATTTAAATTTTAACTCAATTGAATAATAATAAAAAATTCCTCACCGAAGTGAGGATAATGAGGAAAACTTTAAGATTGAACGATCTAAAGAAAATTATTTTTAACTCGGATATTTCACATTGATATTGTCTTTTAACCGAAAAATACCCAGTTTTACCGCAACAAATAACATTATATTTTGGTCAAACTTTATCACAGGCTCTAAATATGGCGTATATGCTTGAACATATTCTATTTCAAAACCTGATTGTTGCAATGTTTGATAAATTTCTTCTAATACACAGGATAACCTTTGCCCCGCATACAAATTCTGTTGTGCTTTTAACAAACTCTGATAAACCAATGGTGCAAGCCGTCTTTGCTGATCATTAAACTCAGTATTGCAACGGCTTAAAACAACACCATTTTCATCACGAAAAATGGGAACTGCAACAATTGCTACCGGCAAATTTAAATCTCGCCGGATTGCTCGCATGATTTCAATTTTCTGCCAATCAATCTGGCCCAAAAATGCAAGGCCAGGCTGAACAATATTAAATAACTTGGTTAATGTTGTAATGTCATCATCAAAATATCCATAATGAAATTGCCCACATAGAATATCCGTAATGCCTGGTACAGTAATCTTTGTTCGACATAAATCATCGCCATATAACTGCTGTACTGTAGGTACAAAAAGCAAATCGCATCCCATATCAGCCAGTAAATAATGGTCATTACTTAAAATACTACAATAGTTGGCATAATCCTGAACTGCATTAAATCGAGCAGGATTGACAAAAATACTAACAACCACAACATCACATAATTTTCGTGCTTCACGAATGATACTTAAATGTCCCTGATGCAAACGCCCTTTGGCTGAAATCAATCCAATGCTTTTACGTGCTAATCGTGCTGATTTTAATGCTGCATCCAATCCCAGTATTGTCGTTTCCGTTTTCATACGATTAACTTTAAATATTTTCTTTAATAAATTTTGCATTATTTATCTCAAGGATCGATTGCTCTTCTGATTTATCTGAAGAATTTATATGTCATGATCACTGAATAAACAATGATGACTGATCAGTTAATCAATCAGAATATTGTCGGTAAATGAGTTGTAACCATATAAATTATGGATACAACTCAATCAATAACATCAAATGATAAATGAATTAGTTACCGCCAAAGACATAAGCAAGACCGACACGTCCACCAACCTCACCACCACCAGCAACCCCAAGCGCAGCACTGACTGATGTACGACCATCAGCCAAAGCACTTACAATCCCCAATGCACCTGCTGTTTCACCTTTATAATGACCAGCACCACCAAATACAGCAATTTGCCCAGGTTTAATATTTGGAACTTGTTGCTGAGCAGCTAACGCAATTGCCGTACCACGATAAGCAGCTTTTTCAACGTCATCCAATCTGTTGGCAAGATTGTTTACACGAGTATCTGTATAGGCATTTGCAGCAGCAAGTGTTTCTGTCGATTTAGTATCTGTATAGTTATTTGCTGATGTTAACGTTGCGGCATCGCCTGCGATACGTGCAGCCGTTTCTGTTGCCACAGCCGTATCAGTATAAGCATTTGCTGATACCAGTGTTGCTGCATCACCAGCAATGCGTGCAGCTGTTTCCGCAGTTAAACCATCATTTAAATTACTAATAGATTGATTTGTCGCATAAAGTTGGGAACCATTTACAGCATCGGTTGAAGTCGCAGATAATGTTGCATCTGCTACACCTGTTAATTGCAATGCATTGCCTGAACCATCAGCCAGTGTGACTCCAGAAGAATTTAACGTTAATGATGCTGCTTCGGTTGGGTTTGCTGCTGTACCCGTGTAAGACGTCAATCTTGTATAGGTTAATGCACTATTTAATGTCGTAACTGTATTGGCTGAACCATTGGTGACATAAAAGTTACCAATAGATCCATCATCCGAATTAACATTAACTGCAATATCATTGGCATTGGATGCCAAAGTTGCACCGCTAACAGTTACTGTTTCAGCATAAATTCCTGTTGCTGCTATGGTCAATGCAATGGCCAATCCTGATAAATAAAATGTTTTTCTCATATAAAATCACCCTTTAAATGTCTTTGCTGTATAAAACTTATTTTCCCCAAAACACTGTTTTATCGTGTTTTACTACCTATCCATTATTTAAATCTGCAAATCTGGCATCAGTAGCCCAAATGACGATGTGAGCTGAGGTAAGCCTTGCTCAAATTCTAGTTTTACTTTAAAAATTTATCAATCAAAACTTGATTAATTTTATACAAAATTTTGTGTTTCTTATATTTTTTATTTAATTACGTAAAAAACAAGTATAAAATATACTCAAATTAATCTATAAATACTGCATAAATACAATATTTTATCAATCAAAACTTGATTTCAAGCATGTTACTTTATCAAAACTTACTTGACGTTCTTTTTTTTAATCAAATGAAAGTAAAAAATGAAAAAGAAGCTTTTAGCAAGCGGCTAAAACAACAACTTGCTAAAAATGGCTGGGCCATAAATAGCCCAACATGGTTAGCTCGTGAATTTAATCTACGCTATCAGGGACAGCCAGTTAGCGTACAAACAGCAAGTAACTGGCTTTCTGGTAATGCCATTCCCAATCAGGATAAGTTACAAATTCTAGCAGTATGGTTGGATATCTCCAGCCAGTGGTTGCGTTTTGGAGAAGAATTAAATGACCAGCAGGAATCTACGAATACAGATTATCATACCAATATAACGCTCAGTGACTTTTCTGATAAGTTTGCCAAGCTGACCACTAAACAAAAATCTTTAATTTATCATTTGATTGAAGAAATGCTGTCCGCCAATAAATAATTTTTTTCAATCGATCTTTAAGATTCTCTGTTTTAAATCAGCATTTTCTTTCTCTAAATATTTTATTTTTTCCAATAAAATATTATATTTTTTGACATATCCGTATAAGCGTTTAACCTCTTTTACTGGATATAATGCATATTCTTCTGTTACATCAAATATCCGATTTTGCTGATTAGACATATTTTTCCCCTGATTTTTCTTTCCAATACTCGCACTACATTGTTTTTGTAGTGTTCACTCCAACATATCTTTCATTATTATATTTATTTTCTTTTGCCATAAAAAATCCCTGCAACATAGCATTGCAGGGATTTTTGGAAGAACAGATGATGTAAAGTTTACATCATACCACCCATTCCACCCATACCGCCCATATCTGGTGCAGCAGGTTTTTCTTCTGGAATTTCAGTAATCATTGCTTCTGTTGTTAACATTAAACCTGCAACAGATGCCGCATGCTCCAATGCAGAACGAGTTACTTTCGCAGGGTCAAGGATACCCATTTCCAGCATATCACCATATTCACCGGTTGCAGCATTATAACCGTAGTTACCTTCACCTTGTTTCACAGCATTGATAACGACTGATGGTTCGTCACCAGCATTGGCTACGATTTGACGAAGTGGTGCTTCAATAGCACGGCGTAGGATGTTAATCCCTGCTGTTTGATCTTCATTTGCACCTTTTAAACCATCAAGTGCATTGACCGCACGAACAAGTGCAACACCACCACCCGCAACAACGCCTTCTTCTACAGCTGCACGAGTTGCGTGAAGTGCATCATCAACACGATCTTTTTTCTCTTTCATTTCAACTTCTGTTGCTGCACCAATTTTGATAACTGCAACACCGCCAGCTAATTTCGCCACGCGCTCTTGAAGTTTTTCTTTATCATAATCAGAAGTTGACTCTTCAATTTGCGCACGAATTTGTTGAACACGTTCAGCAATTTGTGTTGCATCACCAGCACCATCAACAATCACGGTGTTTTCTTTAGATACTGTAACTTTATGCGCTGTACCTAATTGATCTAATGTTGTTTGGTCAAGTTGCAAACCGATTTCTTCAGAAATTACTGTTGCACCAGTCAATGTAGCAATATCTTGCAACATGGCTTTACGACGATCACCAAAGCCAGGAGCTTTTACAGCACACACTTTGATAATGCCACGCATGTTGTTTACAACTAATGTTGCAAGCGCTTCACCTTCAACATCTTCAGCGATGATCAGTAGAGGCTTACCTGTTTTTGCAACAGCTTCCAATGTTGTAATTAACTCACGAATATTGCTGACTTTTTTATCTACAAGTAAGATAAATGGATTTTCAAGCTCAGCAGTTAATGTGTCTTGCTTATTTGCAAAGTACGGGCTGATGTAACCGCGATCAAATTGCATACCTTCAACAACATCTAAAGCATCTTCAAAGCCTGAACCTTCTTCAACAGTAATCACGCCTTCCTTGCCAACTCTTTCCATTGCTTGAGCAATAAGTTTACCAACAGTATGGTCAGAGTTTGCAGAAATTGAACCAACCTGTTCAATCGCTTTAAAGTCATCAGCTGGTTTTGCTGTCGCACGGATACCTTCTACTACTGCTTTTACAGCAATGTCGATACCACGTTTTAAATCCATTGGGTTCATACCTGCAGTTACAGATTTGATCCCTTCACTTAAAATCGCTTGCGCCAATACAGTTGCAGTTGTTGTACCATCACCTGCGATATCATTGGTTTTTGAAGAAACTTCACGAACCAGTTGCGCACCCATATTCTCAAATTTATCTTGTAATGAGATTTCTTTGGCAACAGTTACACCATCTTTAGTAATATGTGGCGCACCAAAAGAACGGTCAATCACGACATTACGACCTTTAGGTCCTAAAGTCACTTTTACTGCATCTGCAAGGATGTTCACACCTGCAATCATTTTAGAACGTGCTGAGTCACCAAATTTTACATCTTTAGCTGACATAATTTACTCCAAATCCTTTAATTTAAATACTCGATCTGATTACTAATGATTTTTCAGGATTAGCCTTCCAAAACGGCTAAAATGTCAGATTCTTTCATAATCAATAGTTCTTCACCATCAACTTTAACAGTTGTACCTGCATAGGTACCGAACAAAACTTTGTCGCCTACTTTTACATCTAACGCGCGAATGCCATTGTCTGTAATTTGACCATTACCTACAGCAATGACTTCACCTTGCGATGGTTTTTCTGCTGCTGAACCAGGTAATAAGATACCGCCGGCGGTTTTTGTTTCTTCTTCAACACGACGAATAACCACACGGTCATGTAATGGACGAATATTGCTCATAAAAAACTCCATCAGATTAAGTTCTGTTTAAAAATGTTGCCAATGACTCCTTCATTCCTTATCGCCACTGCCAACAAATCTTTGTACTGCCATTTTTTTGGGGATTGAAAAAAATGCTTCAAGGGGTAAATTAAAAAAAATTAGTTTTTTTGTACTTTTTTTAATCTAATATGGCACTTTTCTACAGAACTGCCTGTTTTTCAAACTTATTGCTGATTTCATTAAATAAATATACCAAAACTGCTCCATCTGGCGTAATTAAATTAAAACCATTCTGTTGACCATGATGTAGACGATAAGACAATGCTGTTCCAGCATGAATATCCCATACCGGATGCTCAACATTTAATCCATATAATTGCTGTAAATTATACTTGGCTGAATGATGCAAATGTCCATGCAATAGTCCATTCAATCCGGAATTCGCCCAATACCTCAACGCCATTTCCCCTAATACAGGTCGATCTTTTAAAGCATGTTTATCGAAAGGTTCATTATAAAAAGGCTGGTGAATCGCAACATACTTAAGTAAATGTGCAGGTGCTTTAGATAAAATATGATCCACAGTCTGTATTTGTAACTTTGATACATATCCTTTGGTATGATGTTTGGGCCGAATACTATTTACGCCAATGACAAAAAAATGCTTGGTCTGAATAATTTGTTCAGTATCACCAAAAAATAGTTGATAACGAGAAAATGGTGACATAAAACGCCGCCACAAATGATAAAGCGGAATATCATGATTACCAGGTACAACCAAATAAGGTAAATTCAAACTTTGTAAAAATTGTCGACATTTAAAAAATTGCTGATATCTGGCTCGCTGAGTCAAATCTCCGCTAACGACTACTAATTCAATAGGGCATTGCCGGCAAAACTGCTGTAAAGCAACAACACGATCAGCCTGTTCTGTCCCAAAGTGTAAATCAGATAGATGTAATAACATGCGGGACCTTTACTATTACTGCATTTTGGCATACTGCAAATTTTAAAGGTGTTGTCAGTTGTACAATTTCTCCATCCAATGCAACTTTTAAAGTTCTCTGTTTAGATTCAATTTCAACCTGATCCGCACAAAATCCATAAACATCATCTGCCCGCTCTAATTCTCCCTGAAATAATTTTAAAATTAATTGTAATAATTGCCAGCGATTTACCTGCCCCAATGCAACACCAGCCAATTTACCTTGTGCAGCACAATCTGCCAAACGTAATTTTAAATCCTGAAGTTGTAATTGATTATTGCCAAAAAAAATCATTGGACTGTCAACCGGATGCAGTTTTCCATCAATGCGTAATTTCAATCTAAAATGGTAAAAAGGCTTAATTAGCTCAACCAAGCCTGACAAATATGCCACCGCAGGAAAACGACCAATTTTTTGATTGTAATATTCACGACTTTCGATAATCACAGGATATAAACCAATACTGGCATTGTTCAAATATACCCGATGATTTACCTGAGCAACATGAATAGATCTGATGTCGCCATCAACCAAAACCTGTGTTGCTTCATCAATATTCAAGGGAATATTCAAGGCACGTGCCACATAATTAAATGTACCCAAAGGTAAAATTCCTAGTTGAATATCCAAACCCAGCAAAGCTTGTACAACGGAATTAATCGTACCATCACCACCTGCTGCGACAATGATACCTCGTTGCCCTTTGGGGAATGACTGATGACGCTTTATAGCCTCAGCAATACATTGATCCAGATTATAGACCTGATCCGTTAAAAATAATGCCACGGCATAATTTGCAGCAGACAAAATTTCAACCATTTTTTCAATGTTCACCTGATGTCCATGACCATGGTGACCCGAACCTGTGTTCATTACAATTGATAGCGGATCGTGCATTATGCGACTTCTTTTCACTAGAGAATGCAAATCTACATATAACGCAAATTAGCTTAGTCATACCAGATAAAAATGTAATTCATCCTTAAACTAACGAATATTACATAAATACAACACCTTCAAAGCAAATATCATTCTTCAGAAGGAATCTGATCAAGGATCACTGACCCCATTAAAAATTCATATTTTAGGCTTTTCCATCACAAAATAATGATATTTTTGTGTATTTTTTATCTTTTTTCCTATATCACTCAAAAAAATAATGACTATTGATTTATAACAGAATAAAGTATTTATTTTCTTTACCCCTAGTATTTATTTAAATTATTTCTTTCAAAATCATCCACCTAAATCAAGTTTTTTCAAAAGTCAATTCTCCATTAGATAAAATTGCTTATCATTTGATGCAATTTATGTTTTAATACGCCCACATTTTTTGATTTGTAATCGCTACGATCCTAGCGATTAATTGTACTTTGTACACACTTTTAAATAGGCCTCAACATGACCCAAGTGAACGCACCAGAATTCGTTCGTCATCCTAAGCTTATTGCATGGGTTGAAGAAATTGCAAAATTAACCAAGCCTGCAAAAATCGAATGGTGTGACGGTAGCGATGAAGAATATCAACGTTTGATTGATTTAATGATCGCCAACGGCACCATGCAAAAGTTAAATGAAGAAAAACACCCAGGTTCTTATCTTGCAAACTCTGACCCCTCTGACGTTGCTCGTGTAGAAGATCGCACGTTTATTTGTTCCGAACAAAAAGATGATGCAGGCGCAACCAATAACTGGATGGCACCAGCAGAAATGCGCAATAAACTAAATGGGCTTTTTGATGGTTGCATGCAAGGTCGTACCATGTATGTTGTACCATTTTCCATGGGCCCTCTGGGAAGTCATATTGCACAGATCGGAATCGAATTGACCGACTCGCCTTATGTTGCTGTTAGCATGCGTAAAATGGCACGTATGGGTAAAGCGGTTTATGATGTTTTAGGTACTGATGGTGAGTTTGTTCCTTGCGTACACTCTGTAGGCGCACCACTTGCAGACGGCGAAAAAGACGTTGTATGGCCTTGTAATGCTGAAAAATATATTGTGCATTATCCAGAAACTCGTGAAATCTGGTCATTTGGTTCAGGTTATGGCGGTAATGCACTATTAGGTAAAAAATGTCTTGCTTTACGTATTGCTTCTGCAATGGGCCGTGAACAAGGCTGGTTAGCAGAACACATGTTGATTCTTGGTGTAACCAATCCTCAAGGCGAAAAACATTATATCGCTGCAGCATTCCCATCTGCATGCGGTAAAACCAACTTTGCCATGTTAATTCCACCAGCTGGTTACGAAGGCTGGAAAATCGAAACTGTAGGTGATGATATTGCATGGATCAAACCTGGTGAAGATGGTCGTTTATATGCGATCAATCCTGAAGCAGGTTTCTTTGGTGTTGCACCGGGTACAAATACAAAAACTAATCCGAACTGTATCGCAACACTACACAAAGATGTAATCTACACTAACGTTGCCGTAACAGACAATGGTGAAGTTTGGTGGGAAGGTCTAACCAAAGAAGCACCAGCTAACCTAACCAACTGGAAAGGTCAGCCTCATGTTGCTGGTGAAAAAGCTGCACATCCAAACTCTCGTTTCACAGTATCTGCAGGTCAATGCCCATCTATTGATGCTGATTGGGAAAATCCGGCAGGTGTACCAATTTCTGCATTTATTTTTGGTGGTCGTCGTGCCGACACCGTTCCATTAATTTCAGAAGCATTTGACTGGGTTGATGGCGTCTATAAAGCTGCAACTATGGGATCTGAAACAACTGCTGCTGCGGTTGGTCAACAAGGTGTGGTTCGCCGTGATCCATTTGCAATGTTGCCATTTACAGGCTACAACATGGCAGATTACTTCCAGCATTGGTTAACATTGGGTGAAGAAGTTGCAACAAAAGCTAAAGCTGCTGGCAATAAACTTCCAAAAATATTCAATGTAAACTGGTTCCGCCGTGATGAAAATGGCGACTTTGTATGGCCTGGTTTTGGCCAAAACACTCGTGTACTTGAGTGGATCATTGATCGTGTAGAAGGTCGTGCCAATGCTGTAGAAACTGCAATTGGTTATGTACCAACCTACGAAGATTTAAATTGGAATGGTACAGATTTCTCCAAAGAAGACTTTGAAAAAGTGACTTCTCAGGATAAAGATTTATGGTTAAAAGAAATTGAAAGCCATACTGAATTGTTCAATAAATTGGGTGATCGCTTACCAAAAGTTTTAAAAGATCGTCAGGCACAATTAATTGCAGCAGTTAAAGCATTTGATGCTGCATAAGTCTGAATAAATAATTGTTCCAACCTTAAAATAAATGGATCATTATTTAAGCCAATATGCCCAATGAAACTCATTGGGCATTTGTATTTTTATAATCAATGTAATCGACACTTCAATTATAAATAGTTAATTACCTCTATAACGTTCTCAATCATATTTTAATATTTCAAAAAAAATGCTGATTTTCATCAGCATTTTTTAATTTTATTTCTTATCATTATTGCCAAATAATGGTCCCATACCGGTCATGCCTCCCATTTTTTTCTGCATGTCCTGTACACCACGTAACATTTTACTTAATCCAGATGGATTGGAGAATTTTTTCATCATTTTCGCCATTTGAGAATGTTGTTTCAACAAACGATTGATGTCCTGCACTTCCATACCACAACCTGCCGCAATACGTTTTTTACGACTTGGGTTGATAATGTCCGGATTACGACGCTCCTTAACCGTCATTGACTGAATGATGGCTTCCATTTTTTTTACTTGTTTTTCAGGCTGTGCTTGATCAAGTGCTTGTTGAATACCTGCACCACTCATACCAGGTAACTTGTCCAAAAAGCCTGCCATGCCACCCATTTTTTTCATTTGCTCAAATTGAGTCAGCATATCTTCCAAATTGAACGAGCCACCTTTTTGTAGCTTTTTCGCCATTTTTTCGGCTTTTTCTCGGTCAATTTTTCGTTCAACTTCTTCGACTAAAGAGAGAACGTCACCCATACCGAGGATACGTTGTGCAATACGCTCTGGGTGAAATGGTTCCAAAGCATCAAGCTTTTCGCCCATTCCTAGAAATTTAATTGGCTTTCCTGTAATTGCTCGTACAGATAAAGCAGCACCGCCACGTGCATCACCGTCAGTTTTGGTCAGGATAACACCTGTTAATGGCAAAGCATCATTAAAGGCTTTGGCAGTATTTGCCGCATCCTGACCAGTCATGGCATCCACGACAAATAGCGTTTCTGTTGGTGCAATTGCCTGATGTAATGCTTTGATTTCGTCCATCATGTCATCATCAATATGTAGACGACCTGCGGTATCGACAATCAATACATCGGCAAATTTAATTTTAGCTTGTTCAATGGCACGATTAACAATGTCAATTGGTTTTTCGGAAGCGTCCGAAGTAATCCATTCCGCACCGACTTCGGCAGATACCGTTTGCAATTGTTTAATCGCAGCTGGACGGTATACATCGGCAGACACCGTTGCAACTTTTTTCTTTTGACGTTCTTTTAAATAACGTGCCAATTTGGCAGCCGTAGTGGTTTTACCTGCCCCCTGTAAACCAGCCAATAAAATAACAACGGGTGGTTTAGCCGCCAAATCAAGAGTTTCATTAGCTTCACCCATCATTCGGGTTAATTCGTCATGGACGATTTTCACAAAAGCCTGACCGGGAGAAAGTTGTTGCAAAACATCCTGCCCTAATGCTTGTTCTTTTACTTTGGCAATAAAATCACGGGTAACAGGTAATGCAACATCAGCTTCAAGCAATGCCATACGTACTTCACGTAACGTATCCTTGATGTTATCTTCAGTCAACTGTCCTGTGCCAGAGACATTTCTTAAACTCTGCGTGAGTCGTTCCGTTAATGTATCAAACATTACAAATTCCGCTTAAAATGGCTAATTGCAAAAAATTCTTTCCAACAATGGATCAATTATGGCATAAGATGCGATAGGATACTTGAGTTCGGAAAAAATTTGTAGCGCTTGTTGTTTCTATGCACATTCTAACATGTATTAAAGGTTTGGCATGAATCTGCCCTTGATCTTCACAATATTGGCACTGGTTGCCTATGTCACAGGTTTTTTGTACCTGTTAAAACAGTTCCTGAATAAAACGACAACCAATCCTTTTCTGGTCTGGTCAAGTTTATTGACTGGTCTGATTTTACATGCATTGGTACTCAGTATTGATATGCTTACACCATGGGGAATAAATTATGATGTATTTAACTTAATCTCTTTTACGTCCGGATTAATGTTGTTGCTAAGTATTATTTTTAGCATGTATCGTCCTGTAATTATTTTAAATTTAATTGCTACTCCAATTGCCATACTGGGTATGTTTATGGGAGCAGCATTTAACTCTCCAGGACATGTCATTATTGAGCAAGGATTAGGCATTGATATTCATATTATTTTATCTTTAGCCGCTTATGCAGTATTGCTCATGGCAACAATTCATGCGTGTTTAATCTGGTTTCAAAATCGAGAATTAAAAAAGAAACAGAAATATCGAGTCTGGGTAAACCTATTACCGTCCCTGCAAACAATGGAATCCTTATTATTTGACCTGATTATGGTCGGATTTATTTTATTAACTGTAGCACTAGGTTTTGGCTTTTTTACCATTGAAAATTTTTTTGGACAACATCTTGCACACAAAACTGTTTTTAGTGTCATTTCATGGTTGATCTATGGTGGGTTATTGGTTGGCCACTGGCGATATGGCTGGCGTGGTATGAAAGCTATTCGCTTTACTCTAATTGGTTTTGCATTACTGGCATTAGGTTTTATTGGCAGTAAATTTGTGCTGGAAATTTTATTAATGAAATCTTAAATTTCCATTAGCTTTCCAACGAATTGTTTCAATTGTCAAATCAATAAAAAACGCCAGAATACATCTGACGTTTTTATTAAAATTATTTTTTAACCCGAATATTTTTTCAATCTAGGTTTATAGAAGCCAAAATATCCAATAATCAGAATAATAAACCAGATTGGACTGACTTTAAGCGCTTCAAATGTATCGGTTTCCAGTGACATAATATAAATCGTGCCAATAAAAAAT